>JBAZTM010000110.1:0-9333 GCA_041661925.1 Gemmatimonadaceae bacterium | reverse complement strand
CCGCCGCGGCCATCCAGTCGCTCGAGGGCCTCATTGACGACCGCCGTATCCCCGCCGGCATGCAGGTGGAGGTGCACGGCGACTCCACGAGCCCTCGCCCCACTGACGTCACGCTGCTGCTTTCGGAAGACAGGATCCTGCGGCTTCGCCGCCAGGGCGAGCAGTGGACCGCGATCGAGGAGACGATCCCCTGGGAGACCGACACGCTCGTCGTGCGCGGCGTCGTCACGTCGACGCTCTATGATGCGCTCGAGGCGGGGAGCGCGCCCTTCCTGAGCAAGGGTGCGCGCGCCGAGCTCGCGTGGGAGCTGGCCGACATCTACGAGTATCGTGTGGACATGTCGCGTGACCTGCAGGAGGGCGACAGCGTGCGCGTGGTCTTCGAGCGCGCCACCAACCCGTCCCGTGTCAATCGGATCGGCCGCATCCTGGCGGCCGGTCTCGAGCGCGGCGGGCAGGAGCTGCAGGCCATCCGCTTCGTCCACGCCGACGGGAAGGCGGAGTTCTTCGATGCGAGCGGCAAGTCCCTCCGCGCGGCATTCCTGCGCGCCCCGCTCTCGTTTCGGCGCATCTCGAGCGTGTTTGGCCGGCGAAAGCACCCCGTCCTTGGCATCTGGCGCGCCCATCGCGGCACGGACTACGCCGCCTCGTCGGGCACCCCGGTGCGCACCATCGGTGACGGCGTCGTGATCTTTGCGGGGCACAAGGGCGGCTACGGCAACGTCCTGGAGATTCGGCACCGCAACGGCTTCGTGACGCGCTACGGGCACCTGCGCGGCTTCGCGAAGGGCATACGCCGCGGGCGCTCGGTCACGCAGGGGGAGACCGTGGCCTACGTCGGCTCCACGGGGCTCGCCACCGGACCGCACCTGCATTTCGAGGTGCTCGTCAACGGTGTGCAGCGCGATCCGCGCAGTGCGCTCCGCCAGTCGGCTGGCGTCGCGCTGACCGGAAGGGAGCGCACCCAATTCGACGAGATTGGGCGCGTGGCGCTCGCGAAGCTGGGCATGCCGTCAGGGCCGCTGCGGTAGTGAGCGGGGCGCGCGATGCGTCGGGCGCGGCAGGCCCGCGCCTCCGACCGCACAGGCTCTCGGACCCCACGAGCGCGCTACGCGCGCCCTCTATGGGTCCTGCGGCCGCCTGCGCGGACGGAGACGCGGGCCTGCCGCTAGAGGGAGGAGCGCGGCGGCGTGCCACCGCGGGGTAGGCCCGGCGACTCACTGGTAGCGGCTCAGACGCGCGCAGCTTCGGGGTGCTCGGTCGCGCGAATACTGGAGGGCGAAATAGAGGCGCGCGCAGCGCGCCAGTCAGGCCCGAGAATTGAGCGCGACCGAGCACCCCGAAGCTGCGCGCCCCTGCTGTGCGCGCCACAGACCCGAGGATTGAGCGAACGGTGATCCCCCGCGCGGCGCCGCCCCCCGGGCCGAGATGCGATGCCGCCCCGCGCCGAGCGGCTCCCTGAGCGTTGCGCCGCCGCGCTACGTTTATCAACGATGATTCCCTGGCTCATTGCCTGTGTCGCCGGCGTCGCAGCGGCCGTTGCGCTCTACGGCGTGCGCCCGCCTGGCAGCGCATATCGCCGCACGCTCGCGGCGCTGCGGGCGCTGGCCGTACTCCTGGCGGTGGCCCTGCTGCTCGATGCACCGATTGGCGCGGGTGCTCCCGCGGCCCCGATGACGGTGCTCGACGCGTCGAAGAGCTGGGGGCAGGGCGGGGCGGGACGCTACGCCGAGGCACAGGCGCGCGCCAAGGCCACCGGCGGCCAACTGGTGCTCTTCGGCGATTCGCTGCGTGCCGGTACGCCGCCCGAGTTGCCCGTGGACGGCGCATCGCGCGTCGGACCGGCGGTGGATCGCGCGGCGGCCCTCGGCCGCCCGCTGACCGTGATCACCGACGGCCAGATCGACGATCCGGAGACGCTTGGCGCACTGCCGGCGGGGTCAAAGGTCGAGGTGCTTCCGGCGAGGGATGCAGTGGACGCCGCAGTGCGATCGCTCGAACTCCCCGCGAGCGCGGCCCCGGGTGATTCGGTGGAGCTGCGGGCGCTCGTGGTGAGCGCCGGCGCACCCGTGCCCAACGCGACCATGGCCGTTCGGCTGGCGGACGGCTCCACGCTGGCCACGGCGCCGCTCGGCGCACTGTCGCCGTGGAGCGAGCGCGAATGGCGCGTGCGCCTGCAGGTGCCTGAGCGCCGCGACGCCATGGTGGTGCGTGTGGTGGTCACCGCGCTGGGCGACGTCGAGCGCCGCAACGACACGCTGTCCACGGTGCTCGACGTGCGCGGCAGTCCGACGGCGGTCTTCGTGTCCACCGCGCCGGATCAAGACGCGCGGTTCGCACTCGATCTACTGCGTGGGGCGCTCGCCTTTGGCGTCCGCGGCTTCCTGCGCGTGGCGCCGGGGCAGTGGCGCGAGGACGGCACGCTCGCCCGCGTGGACGAATCGGTGGTGCGCGACGCGCTGGCGCGTGCTCCGCTCGCGGTGCTGCACGGCGACACCGCGCATTTCGGCGCGCCTCGAGCGCTGACGCGCGGCGCGCTGGCCCTCGTCGTACCGCCGCGCGACGACGACGGGGAGTACTTCACCGAACGCGCCGGCACATCGCCGCTTTCGCCGGCGCTCAGCGGCGTGCCGTGGGACTCGCTGCCACCCATCGGCGTTGGGCCGGCGCCGCTCGGCACCTCGTGGAGCGCTCTGAGCGCGCGTCGGGCGCGTCGGTTCGACGATCGCGTGGTGATTGCGGGATATGACGAGCCGCGCCGCATCGCGGTGCTCCCGGTGCGCGGACTCTGGCGCTGGAAGTTCCGCGGCGGCCGCTCGGCCGACGCGTTTGCCGCCGTCTGGGGTAGTGTGCTCGACTGGCTGGCCGAGGGGCGCACGGATGAACGCGCCGTGTTCGCCGTCACGCCGTGGTTGCGCGAGGGCGAGCCGGTGACGTGGCGCCGGGGTGCGAGCCGCGATTCGGTGATCACACTGCGCCTGCGCCGCGACGGCGCCGCCACGGACGACCTCGCGACGCTGCACTTCAGCGACGCGCTCGGCACCGCGTCGTCGGCACCACTGGCCGCGGGCACCTGGCGCGCCACCGTGCCGGGCGGCACCTCGGTGTTCGTGGTGAACGCGTCCGCCGAGTGGGTGCCGCGGCGCCCCATCGTGTCGCGTGCGGTGAACGCCGGCGTGCCCGCTGTGGGCATGCGCCGCAGCATGCGCAGCGGCTGGTGGTGGTATGCACTCGTGCTTGCACTTCTATGCGCCGAGTGGTGGATGCGGAGGCGCGTGGGACTGCGGTAAGGCACCGTGTCGGGGAGCCACGCACTGCGCGTGAACGCCTCGCCGACTCAACTTGAGGATGCGCCCGACATGCGGTGACCACTCCGCGCCCTAACTTGGCCTATGCCGGCACCTCAGGTGCGAGTGCCGTTGGCCGCCAGGCCAGGGAGTGGTACATGATGCGCGAAGAACCGCATCCCGCCATGGATCCCGTGCGCGAGATCCTCGAGGCGCACGAGCGCGATCTGGGCGAGCTGCTGCAGGTCCTCATCAAGGTGCAGCACGCGCTGCACTTCGTTCCTGACGAGGCGGTGGCGCTGATTTCCGATCACCTGCGCGTGACGCGCGGACACATCAGGGGCGTCATCGGCTTCTATTCGTTCTTGAGCGACACGTACCTGGGCGAGTACGTCGTCTACATCAGCGACAACATCACCGACCGCATGCAGGGAAGCGATGGGCTCGCCACCTATCTCTGCAACCGGCTCGGCGTCAAGCTCGGCAAGACGCGCGCCGACGGACGCGCGTCGGTGCATTTCACCTCGTGCACTGGGTTGTGCGATCAAGGCCCCGCGGCCCTGGTGAACGGGCTGCCGCTCACCCACCTGACGCGCGTGCGCATGGATGAGATCGCCAAGCTCATCAACGCGCGCACCCCGGTGGAGCAGTGGCCGGTCGAGTACTTTCGGGTGGAGGACAACTTCCGTCGTTCCGATGTCATGTTCCGCCGCACGCCAGAGGCCGGCGCCGCGCTGAAGGCGGCGATGCTGCGCGGTGGCGACGAAACGCTCAAGGACATCCAGTACGAGGAGGCGGTGGATCCGTCGTCGGGGCATGCGTGGCGGCGCGGCGCCGACGAGACGCTCAAGGAGCTCTACCGCTCCGATCTGCGCGGGCGTGGCGGCGCCGGCTTCAAGGCGGCCATCAAGTGGGAGACGTGTCGTGACATCTCGGCACCCGAGCGCTACGTGGTGTGCAACGCCGATGAAGGTGAGCCGGGGACGTTCAAGGATCGCGTCCTGCTCTCCAGCTACACCGACATGGTCTTCGAAGGGATGACGCTGTGCGGCTACGTTGTCGGTTCGTCGCGCGGCATCCTGTACATCCGCCAGGAGTACTGGTACCTGAAGCCGCATCTCGAGGCGGTGCTGGCGCGCCGGCGCGACGACGGCCTGCTCGGCCGCAACGTTCTCGGCACGGGCTTCGCCTTCGACATCGACATCCACTGGGGCGCTGGCGCGTACATCTGTGGCATGGAGTCGGCGCTCATCGAGTCGCTCGAGGGGCGCCGCGGCAAGCCGCGCAGGCGCTGGCCGCTTCCCGTGGTCTCGGGCCTCAATCACCGCCCGACGGTGGTGAACAACGTGGAAACGTTCGCGGCCGCCGCGATGATCGCCCTCAAGGGCGGCGCCTGGTTCGCCGGTCACGGCACGGCGCATTCGGCCGGCACCAAGCTCTTCTGCGTCTCGGGGGATTGCGAACGACCGGGCATCTACGAGTACCCGTTTGGCGTGAGCGTGCGCGAGGTGCTGCGCGACTGCGGCGGACTTGAGGCGCAGGCGGTGCAGATCAGCGGACCGTCGGGGACGACCATCACGCGGCTGGAGTTCGACCGGGTCCTCGCGTACGAGGACCTCTCGACCGTCGGCACGTTCATGGTCTTCGGTCCCACGCGCGACATGTTCGACATGGTGCGGAACTTCACGCACTTCTTCCGCCACGAGAGCTGCGGCCTGTGCACGCCGTGCCGTGTCGGCACCAGCCTGCTCGCCATGCTCGTGGACAAGGTGGCGGCCGGCAAGGGAAGCCCCATGGATGTCGAGCAGGTGCAGAAGATCAGCCAGCTCATGAAGACGACGGCGCACTGTGGACTGGGCCAGACCGCGCCCAATCACCTGTTGGACAGCCTCGTGAAGTTCCGCAGCGACTGGGACAAGCGGATGATCACGACCGAGTTCGTGCCGGCGTTCGATCTCGATGCCGCGCTGGGCGAGGCCCGCGACCTGACCGGCCGCGACGACGCGCTGGCGCACCTGTGAGGAGCCTGCCATGAGTCCCGACACCCGCAAGACCTTCCACCTGGACGGCGTGGAGATCCCGTTCCGGGAGGGGCAGACCGTATTTGACGCAGCGATGGCGGCCGGCATCTACATCCCGCACCTCTGTCACAATCCCGATTTCGAGCCGCACAGCAGCTGCCGGCTGTGCACCGTCATCGTTAACGGCCGCCCGTTCGCGTCGTGCACCCAGCCCGCCGTGGCCGGCCAGGACGTGAAGAGCGACACGCCCGAGCTCAACGAGATGCGGCGTGCGCTCACCGAGATGCTGCTCGTCGAGGGAAACCACTATTGCCCCGCCTGCGAGAAGAGCGGCAGCTGCCGCCTGCAGGCCACGGCCTACGCGCTGGGCGTGCAGTACAACCACTATCCGCAGTTCTTCCCGCATCGCGACGTGGACGCGTCACACCCCGACATCATCCTCGACCGTGACCGCTGCATCCTCTGTGGGCTGTGCGTACGCATCAGCCGCCGCGTGGACAAGAAGAACGTCTTCGCGATGACGGGGCGGGGGATCACCACCACCATCGTGATTGACTCGCCGTCCGGCCTGCTGGCCGACAGTCGAGTGGCGCGCGAAGACGAAGCGGTGCAGCACTGCCCGGTGGGAGCGCTGATGATGAAGGGCGAGGCGTTCAAGGTCCCCATCGGGGAGCGGCTCTACGACCAGTCGCCCATCTCCGAGGACTCGGTGGTGCAGTTCCAGGCCCGCGAGGTGCGACTCCATGGCTAGCAAGCGCAAGATCGCCACCTGCTCGCTCGCCGGCTGCTTCGGCTGCCACATGTCCCTGCTCGACACCGATGAGCGCCTGCTCGAACTCCTCGAACTCGCCGATTTCGACCGCAGCCCCATCAACGACATCAAGGAAATCCGGGGCATGGTGGATATTGGGCTCATCGAGGGTGGGGTGTGCAACGTCGAGAACGTGCACCTGCTGCATCACTTCCGCGATCACTGCCGCGTGCTCGTGTCAGTGGGCGAGTGCGCGATCACCGGCGGCATTCCGTCGATGCGGAATCATCACACCCTCAAGTCCTGCCTCGAGGAGTCGTATATCCGCGGCGTCGGCGTCGAGAACGCCCACATTCCCGATGATCCCGAGCTGCCCCTGCTGCTCAACAAGGTCTATCCGCTGCATGAAGTGGTACACGTGGACTACCACGTGCCCGGATGCCCGCCGTCGGCGGACGCCCTGTGGCACGTCCTCAGCGCACTGGTCACGGGGCGTGATCCGCACCTGCCGACGGCGCTGCTGCGCTATGACTGACCGGAGACGAACGTGACGCACCTGTTGGAGACTGCCGCACATCCCCGCGCCCTGCGCCGCGTAGCCATTGAGCCTCTGACGCGCGTGGAAGGGCACGGCAAGGTGACCCTGCTGCTCGACGAACAGAACCGCGTGCACCAGGCGCGGCTGCACATCGTCGAGTTCCGCGGCTTCGAGAAGTTCATCCAGGGCCGGCCGTACTGGGAAGTCCCGGTGCTCGTGCAGCGACTCTGCGGCATCTGTCCGGTGAGCCACCATCTGGCGGCCGGCAAGGCCGTGGATATGCTGGTTGGCGCCCGTACCCTCACGCCAACCGCAGAGAAGCTGCGCCGGTTGATGCACAAAGGGCAGATGCTGCAGTCGCACGCGCTGCACTTCTTCCACCTCGCCAGCCCCGACCTGCTGTTCGGCTTCGACTCGGAGCCGGCGCGCCGGAACATCGTCGGCGTGATCGCCGAGTACCCGGAGCTGGCGCTCCAGGGCGTCACGCTGCGCAAGTACGGACAGGAGGTGATCCGGCACATCGCCGGCAAGCGCATCCACGGTTCGGCGTGCATCCCCGGCGGCATGAACAAGGCGCTCAGCGTCGCCGAGCGCGATCTCCTGCGCCGCGACATCGGGCAGATGATTGCGTGGAGCCAGGGCGCGGTGGCGCTCTGCCGCCGCGTTCTTGATGCCAGTCCGCACGCTCCGATCTTCGGCGTGTTCCCGTCGAATTTCATGAGCCTCATCCGGGCCGACGGCGCGCTCGACCTGTACGACGGCGGCCTGCGCGCCAAGGACGCGCAAGGCAACCTGCTGTTCGACCATGTGGACTACACGCACTACAGCCGCCACATCCACGAGGAAGTGAAGTCGTGGTCGTACATGAAGTTCCCGTTCATCATCAACCTGGGTGACGAGGACGGGTGGTACCGCGTCGGGCCGCTCGCGCGCATGAACAACGCCGACTTCCTGGACACGCCGCTCGCCGAGGAGGAGCGGCAGGCCTTCCGCGCGGCGGCCAACGGCGGCATGCAGCACGCCACGCTGCACTACCACTGGGCGCGGCTCATCGAGATGCTGCACGCGGCCGAGGGAATCGAGCGCCTGCTCGACGATCCGGACATCATCGGCACCGATCTCGTGACGAAGGGCGAGCGGGCGCTTGAGGGCGTGGGCGTGATCGAGGCGCCGCGCGGCACGCTCTTCCACCACTACAAGGTGGACGAGAACGACGTCGTCGTGCGCGCCAACCTCATCGTGAGCACCACGAACAACAACCAGGCGATGAATGAGGCGGTGCGCACCGTGGCGGCGAGTTACCTCGACGGACAGAAGCTCACGGAAGGGCTCCTGAACCACATCGAGGTGGCGGTGCGGGCCTTTGATCCATGCCTGTCGTGCGCCACACACGCGCTGGGCCGCATGCCGCTGCAGGTGGAGCTCGTGGATGCCGCGGGGCAGGTGATCGATCGGATGATGAAGGGGGCCGACGGCGTCGTCTCGGAGGGGCTGCAGACGCCATGACGGCCCGCGTCGTCCTGCTCGGCTGCGGCAATCCGAGTCGCGGCGACGACGCGCTCGGACCGGATCTGCTGGCGCGCGTCGGCGCGTGGCTCATCGGGCGCCCTGACCTCGACGTGCGCCTCGTGGAGGATTTCCAGCTGCAGGTGGAGCACGCGCTCGACGTCGCCGACGCCGATCTCGTGCTCTTCATCGACGCCGACGCGTCGGCCAGCGCGCCCTTCTGCCTGCGGCGCACCAAGCCGTCGCGTGACGATTCCTACACCACGCACGAACTCAGTCCGGAGGCGGTGCTGCACGTCGCCCGCGAGGTCACCGGACGCGAGCCGCCGCCGGCGTGGGTCCTCGGCGTGCGGGGCGAACAGTTCGCGCTAGGCGAGCCGATGAGCGTCGCCGCCCATGGCCATCTCGAAGTGGCGTGGGACGAGCTGCTCGAGCTTCTCGACGATCCCCGCGTCAGCGCGTGGGACGCCCGCGCCGCGGGGTGGTGAGCGGCCTCCGCAACGCTATATTGGGCGGATTCCCCTTCCGCCTGACGCCCTCGGAGGCTTCCCGATGATGGTGAGTGCCGGACTCAACGTCCTGTTCCAAGTGCAGACGGCGGCCGAGCGGCTCGACGCCGCGCGCGCCGGGCTCGACATTCCGCTCGCCGAGCGCCTCATCGGCTTGATCGGGATCGCCACGATGATGGTGCTGGCCTGGCTCCTCTCACACAACCGCAAAGCCATCAACTGGCGGCTGATCTTCACCGGACTCGGCCTGCAGTTCCTGTTCGGCGTGATTGTGCTCAAGACGACCGCCGGCCGCGCCCTCTTTCAGTGGATCGGCAACCTCGTTACGGCGCTGCTGGGCTTTCAGGAGCAGGGCGCCCGCTTCGTCTTCGGCAACTTGGTGCAGTCGTCGGTGCCGGTGACCGGCGGCGCATCAACGGCGGGCATGGTGGCTCAGACGGGCGCGTTCTTCGCCTTCAATGTGCTCCCGACGATCATCTTCTTTTCTGCGCTGATGTCCGTGTTGTACTACCTCGGCATCATGCAGCTGATTGTGAACTCGCTGGCCTGGGTGATGCAGCGGACGCTGCGCACCTCGGGTGCTGAGACGCTCTCCGCGTCCGGCAACATCTTCCTCGGCCAGACCGAGGCGCCGCTGCTCATCAAGCCCTTCGTTGGCAAGATGACGCAGTCGGAGCTGAACACCGTGATGGTTGGCGGTTTCGCCACGGTCGCCGGCGGC
>JBAZTM010000109.1:0-9382 GCA_041661925.1 Gemmatimonadaceae bacterium | reverse complement strand
CGCGGGGCTCGCAATTCCACGGCTCGATGCCCTCGATCTCGTCGTCGTCCAAGGGGGCCGCCTCGTAGGCCACGCTGCGATCCGACTGATCAATGGTGCGCCGCAGGAGGATATCCCCCACCTGACAGTAGGCCACCTCGACGATCTGCCCCTGGCAGGCCGGTGGGACGTGCCACGTCAGCCTCACGAGCGCACCGAGAGGGACTCGCGCCACCCCGGCTCCCCGGGCACGGCGTTCGGGTCGCCACCTGCCGCCGTCACGCGCGCGGCGGCGGCATCGCCGCACCTCGCCCAGAAGACGATCACCACGTCTCGCACGGACTCGCACTCTGCGTCGGTCAGCGCTGCCAGTCGGTGGGTCAGCGCCGTGCCGTCTACCCCCCATTTTTCGCCGAGGCCGTTGATCCTGATCGCGTCCTCGACCTCGCAGATGATCATGCCTCGCGCGGGCATCGTCGAGATCGTGGTGTCGTCGCCGAGCCACGTCCCATTGAGGGCGTCGCAGACGAGGCGCCATTCGGCGGGCGCGAGCGTCGGGCGCGAGCGCCACGCGAGATCGATGTACCGCCGCGCGAGCGTCTGGATCGAGGCTCCCGGCCCTGTCCCGCCTGCGGCGCGGTCCAGTAGCTGGTCGCGCAGATCGTGTGAGAGATAGATCGACGTCACCTGGCCACGGGCGCTCACGCGTCAACCTCGAGCCATGCCTGCGAGGCGCCTGCGATTCCGTACAGCGCCTCATCGCGCGCCGCGGCCGAAATCGCCGCATCCCGCGCCGCCCTGCGAGACGTCGCGAGCGCCTCCTCGCGCGCCGCGTCGGCCGCCGCGATCTCGTCTATCAGCGCGCCAGCACCCGCCGCCGCACGCACCGTCAACGCCGCCTGCTCAGCGGCGACACGGACCCGACGCGCTCGCGATCCACGGCTCGCCATCAGCGCGGCGGCCAGGTCGGTGACGCTCGCGCCGAGCGCGTCGAGCAGTCCGGAGACTGCCGCGTGATTGCGATCGCCCAGGACGGACCCGGCGAGCACGTAGGCCGCGTCCACCTCGGCGGCACCCAGTGCCGCCTCTGCGGCCTGCAACAGCAGATCGGCGTAGTCGGCATGGCGCGCGGCGTTCAGCCGTGCAGCCATCTTGGCGGCGGCGCGCTCGGCCCGCGACAAGGCGCAGCGCGGCGTGGTGCCGACGTGCTGCCGCCGCCAAGATGCCACTACCCGCACGGTCCCCCGCGCCCTTTCCGAGATCGTCGCCGGGTAGTCGCCGACGTCGTGCTCGATCACGGCGACATGGCAGTAGCGCCCCCAGCACGACGACGGCATCGCAGCCGAGCTGATCTTGACGGTGAATTCGGTTCGCCCGATAACCTTCATTTTACTGCCTCCTCCAGCGTCGGCCCCGGGATTCCGTCCCTGGTTCGCGCTGACAAATACTACTATACGCCTATTATACGCAGAGTCAATAGAGAAAATAATGAGTAATATCGCCAGCCTCGCAGCCCTGGCGATCCGGCTCGGAATGATCGATCGGGCGAGGAAGCGCCGCCTTATCGATCAGCGAGCCACCAGGCTACCTCTTCTTCTTATGCCTGGCAACCCACCCGGCGCGGCACTTCGCCGCCGGCTGGAAACGGCCGTTCTTGTCGCGGCAAACGGTGGTGCAGATGCGCTGTCTCTGGCTCTTCTTCTTCGCCATGTCACGTCTCCTCGTAAATCTTGCGCCTCGTTGCCTTCATCGCCTCGAACGCCAGCAGAATCCCGGTCAGCACGGGCACCTTGAACCCGGCGAACGCCACCATTGCCGTGTATCCCTTGTTCCGCCAGCGGGCTTGAGCGTAGGCACCGAATACGATGGCCAGCGCCAGATCCCAGCGTGAGCACGGGATGAACGTGCAGAGGCTGGCGCGGTCGGCCGCGCTGGTGGCGTCGGGGGTGACGGCTGCGAGGTAGGCCGCGGGCATGGCTAGCCCTGCTTGATCTCGTCGCGCAGGACGAGGAACGCCAGGATCCCGATCCCGGCCACGATGACCCAGACGGTGGAAGCGGAACGATCGTCGGTGGCGGCCAGGTAGCCCATGTCAGCGGGGCCGCTTCTGCTTGCCGCCGAACACCAGCCACAGCAACCCGACGCCGGCAACGCCCAGCGCAACCCCGGCCACCGCCGACGTGGGCGGCTTGCTCGTGATCGTCTGGACGGGGAACCGGTACGCGGCATCCGAGTCGAGCGGGCTCCGCGCAGCCGCGATCCGATCCGCCTCGGCCTGGTTCGCGTCGTCAAAGTCGGCCCGCACATAGGCCCGCGTCGCGGAGATCGCCGCGCGCAGCTCGGGTAGGGCGTTGACGATCGCGTATGAATCGGTGGGCAGGGCGCCCCATGCCGGGGAGCCGTGCTGCGTGGCGTACATCGAGAGCACGTCCCATGCCGCCCGAACGGCGCGCGTCCATGGCGCCGTGAACGAGATCATGCGCCGAGAGTCGTCGTATTCGACGGTCCCGGTGTTTCCGAACGGGTCGACGAACCCGGCCGGATCGACCGTGAACGTTGATCGCCACGGGATCAGCGTCTCAATCGTCCCGGCGAACTCGTTGATCACGGCGTTGGCCTCGGTGGCCTCAGTTGGAGTCACCTGGATCGCGCCGAGGTAGCCCAGCGGGGCACAGCAGTCACGCACGCCAGCGCATCCGCAGCTCATTTCCTGGACCCTCCCGACAGCGAAATCAGCGCGAACAGGGCGGCGGCCCCGGCGATGTACCAGCCGGCGCGACTCGGCGGCTCGGGTGCCACGTCGGCCCCCAGCGCGCCGAGGTAGCCGTCGACCTCGTCTTCATAGCACTGCTGGACGCACCGATCGCGGCCGGCGTGGTTCGATCCGCGCCCGCGTTCACGTCCGGGCGGGGGCGGCATGGTCCTCATTTGCCGTACATCCAGGCCGCTCCGAAAAGCAGGATCGTCAGAATCATCAGGCGGTCTCTTCGCGAGGCTTCTTCTTCGGCTATCTGCGCCATCATGATTTGCGCTTGGTTCATTTGCCGTACCCGCTCATGAGGAAGACGGCCCCCAGCAGCACGCCGCCGATCATGATCTTGGTTCCGGTGCCGAGCCCCTTGGCGACGGTGGGAGCGGCCGCGCCGATCGCCGGGCTCAGGTCGGCGCTCTGGACGTACCAGAACTGGCCCTCGGCGTCGGACGTGTCCGAAACCTCGGCCCAGCCGGCGGTATCGCTCGGGCGCGCCCACAGCGTGGCGCCCTGGGGCATCGCCGTCCCTTGGCTGGCGCCGTTCGGATCGTCATAGGCGACGGCTGCGCGAACCGTGGTGGTTCGCACGTAGGGGACGACGGCGCCGAGGTAGCCGATCATGCGTCACAGCCACAGTCGGAGTCGTCCAGCGGCGCCGAGAGCATGCGCCTGGCGTGCGCCGCCAGGCCGCGCGGGCGCTCGCCGCCGGTGATCTTCGGCAGCACCCACCACGCCAGCAGCGCGGCGCCCAGACCAAGAAAGAACTTGCCGCGAGGGCTGAAGCGCTCGGTGGGAGCGGCGTCGGAGATCGGATCGGTGGCCGTCGTGTACCTCGCCGCCTGCTGGTGGACTAGGTATCCGGCAGCAGCAGCAATCGCAAGGCGAAAAATCGGGCTCATCGATCCTCCTCAGCCAGCCAGCAGCATCAGCAGCAGGGCGCCAGCGCCAACGGCGGCAATCGCGGTTCCGGAGCCGGAGTCGGCGGCCGGCGGGGGCGTCGCCCTGCCCTCGACGACAACGCCCATGGGCGTGAACTCCAGCAGCGCAGGGCCCGATGGACCACAGCCGATCGCCTTCAGCGACTCATCCCGTGCCGCGCGAATCGCGTTGCAGTCGGCGGTCTGCGCGTTGTCGCCGCACTGCGCCGCGCTCAACGCAGCGGCGGCCGTCTTGTTGATGACGAACCGCCCAGCGGCGCACTTCAGATCCCCGACGACGCTTTCAACCTGATCAACCGCCCAGTCGATCACCTTCGCAAGCCACGCCGGATTGTTGATGCTCACCTTCAGCGTGCGCGCTGGGCCGTTGTATCGCCACTCGAGCGTCGACGACACCTTGAACGGAAGCGTTCCGTTCTTCACGGCGGCGGCCTGGCTGGTGTAGGGCGGGCTTCCGCCGGAGTACCACGGGCCAACCGTCCATCCGCTCACCTGCGCGTCCCAGATCCGCTTATCCGCCAGCGGCAGATCGAAGTCCGTGATCGTCCGGCTCTGGATCTTCGTGCTGTCCGTCGCCGACACCTTGCCAACGGAGTTGATCGCGGCCCAATCGAGCATGGCCTTCTCGAGCTGTGCCATCCGCTCCGCGTCGCCCGCCGGTGGCGTGCCCTCGTACTGCCAGGCAACGTCCGGCGTGGTCCCGGGCACCCAGCCAGCCAGGCCGGCGATCCCCGTGCGGGCGTACCCGCCGCTCCCCTGCCCGAGCCAGTCCTCGCGGCTCGAATTCAGAATCCGCGCCGACGACGCCGCGAGCTGGCCGATGTACCCCAGCCGCTGCGCGTTCGACAGCCCGCGCAGTCCGGCGATCTTCGCCTTCGCGCTAGCGTTCGCCGCCAGCGCGCGCGCCGCGCCCTCGGCGACTACCATGTCAATCGCCGCCTGGGCATCGCGCCGCATGACAGACGATCGCATGGTCAACGCGCGCAGGGCCAGCCGCGAGCGCTCGCGGGCCAGCGCCTCGTATTCACCAACGTCAAGGCACGTCATGCAGTTCTCGACGCGCGCGAGGCCCTTGCCGCCTGCCCCGCCCGCGCCCATCGCGCGAACGTACTGCGAGCCCCGCGCCGGGGAATCCCCCACCGCGAGGCCGCGAAGACCTTCGAGCACCATCACCCGCTCAGACACGGGCCTAATCCTGCCGCTGGCGCTTGACCTTCATGCCGTGGAGGCACACGCCGATCGCCACGTCCGGCGCCTGGAACGTGCCCGCAGTCGCGTTGCGGCTCCACGTCAGGTTGAGCTGGCTCGACGACTCGAACTTCTTGTACGGCGGCTGGAACCCCAGGAACCCCGGGCCGTTCGTCTTCAGCAGCACGCCCATGTTGACCGCCTGGCCAAACATGTTTTTGAGCTGCTTGCTGTCCTGGATGTTGAACTCGATCCGGGTGAAATTCGCCCACCCGCCGGGCTCGCCGCAGTCCTGGATGTACCCGCTCAGGCCGTAGACGTAGAAGTCATAGCCGATCTGGACGGTGTACTCGCCCGGGTTCGTCAGCGTGGTGACGCCGGCCAGGCCGGTCAGCGTCACGATGTCTTCCTCGATCTGATCGAACCCGATCCCCTGGATCTCCGTCAGGTAGGCGCAGATCCGATCCGAATATTCACGATCCATCCAAGTCCGCATTGCTGCCTCCCGTTGGTTTGCCTGCTCGAAAAACCAGGCCAACACGGGAGGCACCGGCGGGGGGGGGACCGCGCCAGCGCCGCCCGTGCCGGCCGGGAGGCTTAGATCGTCGCGGCGGTGAACAGGATGCCGGTCAGCTCGATGCAGATCTCGAGGCGGCTCCCGAAATTCGGGAGCTGGCTGTTGGCGTTCCATGTCGCATCGAAGAACTGAACCTTGCCCGTCAGGTCGACCTGATCGGTGATGATCAGCGGCTCGACCAGTCCGGTCTGGGCAGCCTGCGACGGCACGCCGTTGTTCAGCACTCCGACATCACCGTCCAGTCCAGACGAGCCGTAGCCGCTGGGATAGTGACGGATCGGACCCTTTGCCACCTCGATCGAGTTGACGAAGAACTCGAACGCTGCCGTGTGGATCGCCTTCTTCATGTCGGCCGCGGTGACTTCGGTGTTTCCGTCGACCACAGGGGCCACGTAGATCCCGACGCGATGCAGCTCGAAGAACCGGCCGGCAGGAATTCGGCGTGCATTGCCGAAATTCGAGTGCTGCGCCTTCTTGTTTGCCGTGTTCTGGAACCACAGATACTCCGCATTCGCGGTCTGCAGTCCCGTGGTCACAAGCGCCGTGTCGACCAGCACGCGGGGCTGCGCGTCGACGATCTTGTACCGCTGGCCGTCGTCCGAGAGCATCACTCCGGGGTTGCCTGGATCCTGTCGCATCGCCATCTGAAGACTCCTGCTCTGGTTGTGGTTGGTGCTGCTTCAGACGGGACGCTAGTAGGTCCCGGCCGTGCGGACAGCGGTGTTGCCGAGGCCGCGGGTCCCGGCGAAGTTGCTGGTGAGCACGCGGGTTCCGTTCAGCGACGGCGACCGGCTGCCGTCGGTGAGAACGGTGGTGCGCGCCAGGCTCGACAGCATGCCGGAAACGCGGCTCTGCGCGGTCGGGCGGGCCTTGTTGTAGAGCTCGTAGGCGATGACAGCGCCCATGGCGCCGGTCACACCCTGCGCCGCCACGCTCGACTTCTTGGCCAGCAGCTGCGCGCCCACGGTGCCGATCAGCACGGCGAGGCCGATCCGCTTGTACTCGGGATAGGCGCCGGTCGACATCCAGGCGACTTCCTTGGAGATGAGCACGTGCAGGACGCCAGCGGCGCCGCCGCCCGCCATCGCGTGCATGCTCGTCTTGAGAGCCTTGGGGGTGAAAGCGTCCTTCAGTCCTGACAACATCTTCATGCGCTGATCTCCTGCTCGGGGTGGTGGTGGTGTTACGCCTTGACCGGGCAGGAGCCCTTCTTCAGCTTCCAGCCCTTCTTGATCTGGCCGTTCGCCTTGCGACCCTTGCAGTTCTTCTTCGCGCGATGCTTCGCCATGGCTGCCGCTCCTTGATGGTTTCTGGCGGCAAAGCCGCCGGCCAAGTCAAGTAGAAACACCGCGAGCCAATGTCGTCAAGTGCGCGTTTTCACACGCTTGGCGTAAATTACCAAATCGTCAATGGTTTGGAAGTGCGTGCGCGGCGAAAAAATCCGCTAGGAGTAGAACGCGCGGATCGATTCGGCGACGTACTCGAGCGAGTCGGGCGGCAATTCCGGATAGACGGGTAGCCCCAGCACCTCGGCGGCGGCCCGCTCAGCCTCAGGGAACTCGCCCCGCTGGTAGCCGAGGTCCGCGAAGCACGGCTGAAGGTGCAGCGGAACCGGGTAGTAGACCTCGGTGCTGATCCCGGCGCTGGCCAGGTGGGCGCGCAGTTCGTCACGGCGGGGCGCCCGGATGACAAACTGGTTCCAGGCGTGGCCCGGGGCATCGGTGGGAAGCACCACGGGCGATTCCTGGAGCCGCTCGCGGTACGCCTCGGCGTTGGCCCGGCGGTCGGCCGTCCAGCGCTCCAGGTGCGGCAGCTTCACGCGCAGGATCGCCGCCTGGAGCGTGTCCATGCGGAGATTGCCGCCGATCACGCTGTAGTGATAGCGCTTCGCGGTGCCGTGGTTCCGGCGCAAGCGGCAGGCGGCGGCCAACTCGTGCGAGTCGGTGTAGATCGCCCCGGCGTCGCCGCACGCTCCCAGGTTCTTCGAGGGGAAGAACGAGAGCGTTCCGGCCAGGCCATGGAGCGGGGCGCCGATCGACTGCGCGGAATCCTCGAGCACGGGGACGCGCACCAGCGGCATTTCGGCCTGGCGCCCGAACAGGTTGACCGGGATGATCGCCCGCGTGTTGGCCGTGATCGACTCCTCGGCCGCGCCGGGGCTCAGGTTGAACGAGCCCGGATCGATGTCGGCGAACACAGGGATCGCCCCGACGCGCATGATCGCCTCGGCGGTGGCGACGAACGAGCACGGCGTGGTGATCACCTCGTCACCGGGGCCGATCCCCATTGCCATCAGCGCGCAGATCAGCGCGTCGGTGCCGCTGGACACGCCGACGACATGAGCCACGCCGAGGTGCTCGGCTAATTCTTGCTCGAACAGGTCCAGCGCGGGGCCGAGGATGAACTGCCCGGAATCGACAACGCTCTCGATCGCGGCGGATAGCTCGGCGCGGATCGGCGCGTGGTGGGCGTGGAGATCGAGCATGGGGACGCGCATCTAGGGCACCGAAAACGAGCGTTCGTTGACGACGAGGCCCTCGGGGACGCGCCAGCCGGCGGGCTTGTCGACCGTGGGATCGAGCCAGATCGCATGCTGTTTTCCGGCGGAATCCTCGTAGGCGGTGACCAAAAAAATGTGCTCCATCTCCCCTTTGACCGGGGCGTTTACCGTCTCGACCACCACGAGCTCCACGGGGTATCCGATCGCGCGCAGCAGGGCGCCCTCAAGCGAGCACTGTTCGTCACAATCGCCTGCCTTCATTTTCAGGCTGTGCTTCGGGTGGGCGAACAGATCCACGCCGTCAGGATCCCTCACGTAGCGCATGAGCTTGTCCCTCACCGCGTTGTGGATCGCCGTGATCTCGGCCTTCCAGTCGCGCGGCCGGGTACACCACTGGTCCCCGCATCGCTGGCTCACGATCTCCCGGGCCTTGGCGATCACGTCCATGTCCGTCGCCCCGCGCTGCACCAGGCCGACGATCAACGCCACCCGCTCGTCGATGTTGTTGACCATGTGGTTCGAGAGCTTGGCGCCCTGGATCTGCTTGGCGGGGGCCACGCGGCCGGCGCCAGCAATCGGCGCGACGTGCTCGGCCTTGATGCCCAGAGCATCGGCCAGCATACGGGCGCCATTGAGCCCCGCCGCGAGTCGTCCGAGAAGGTCAGAGAGTGCCATGCCGGAAGGATACCGCGAAGGGAGGCGGGGGCGCTACTGGGCCGAGGCAATGAAGCGCACGCGGGCTCCGCGCAGCGATGCGATCTCGGATCTCCAATCCATTCCGCCATCCTTGGCGATCCATTCATAAGGTAGCCTGCCGAGAGCTTCCATTTCGTCGATCATCCTCAGCGCAAGATCCAGATCATCGGTAACCCATCCCTCCCATCCATCGGGGCCTCTGTCGTCATGCTTCCAGATCCATCCTTCCCACGGATCAGGGGCCGAGCCATAGCCAACATCAAGGTCGGCAGAGATGGGATGCATCAGATCGAGATCAAATACTTGCAGCGTCCACTGCCTGCTCATGGCGGCCTCCGTCAGTACGGGATAGGGTTTGCCGAATCCTTCGTCCTGTCGGCCCAGATCGCGAGCGCCGGCTCTTCCCACGCGAGGCCAGACTCGCGGAGGATCAGGTGTCCCGGCTCGTGGCCCAGCGCCGACGACGTAACCGGATCATGCCACACGACCTGCATGCGCTTGGTATCCGAGTCGCGGAACAGCACGCCCTGACAGCGATAGACGCGACTCGTGCCCAGCGTGAACACCTCGCGCGTGAAGGTGACGAAGGCGCCCGCGATGGCGCGCGTCGGGATGATGCCGGCGTCCGTCCAGGCGTCGACCGTGGCCTCGGTGGCATCCTCGATCATCTGCTGCGCCGCGATCGGCCAGTCGCCACCCTCGAGGATCACGCGCAGCCCATGCCGAGTGGTGAACGTCACCGAGCGCAGCAG
>JBAZTM010000108.1:5690-9394 GCA_041661925.1 Gemmatimonadaceae bacterium | reverse complement strand
CACGAACGATTCTCGCCATCCGGGCGCCGAGTCGTACTTCTCCGGGGCGCCCACCTCGTTGTCCGACACGTACACGATCGATTGACTGCTCCCCGGCGCGTGGAACCGGTACCCCAGCGCCCCGCCCGGATGCTGCACATCGAACGCCTCCACCTCATACCCCCGCCCGCTGCGTCGTTCCCCGGCGGCGATCGACGAAAAGTCGATGCGCGCATCGAGCTCCTCGAACGTCACCGGAAAGACCACGGGCGACATCTGGTCCCGCACCACCCGATCTACGCTGCCTTCGAGCGCCTTCGATCCCCAGATCGTGAAATGGTTGCCACGCTGGAAGATTGGGGCGAAGAACGGAATACCCTGAATGTGGTCCCAATGCGCGTGCGTCAGGAAGATGTCGCCTTCCAGCGGCGCGCCGTCGGACCGGTCCTGCAACGACAATCCAAGCTCGCGAATCCCCGTCCCTGCGTCGAGAATGACCAGCCAGCCCTCCTCCGTCCGAATCTCGACGCAAGGCGTGTTGCCGCCATACCGCACTGTCCTGCGTCCCGGACTCGGGATGGAACCGCGGGTCCCCCAGAACTGCACACGAAGGGTCATCGCCAGAAACTTATGAGAGAGGAGGGGGAGTGTCTTTGCGGGTGGTCACTAGCCCTTGGTGACGCGGGTCACAGCCGCTGCTGGGCGCGTTCACGGAGCGCCACCTTGTCGAGCAGGCGGATGCGCCGCCGTTCGGTCGAGACCCAGTTCAAGTCCTGGAACTCGCGCATCGCCCGCGAGACCGTCTCGCGGCTCGCGCCGATCACCTGGGCGATGGTCTGGTGCGTCAGCGGCTTGTCGATCAGGTCGTCGCCGCCGTCTTCGGCGGCATCGAGCAGCATGCGGGCAATGCGTCCAGGCACGTCGAGCAGGACGAGCGTGCCGATCTTCTCGTCCGCGCGCCGCAGCCGGCGCGACAGCTCCAGCAGCAGGGCCCACGCCACGCCGGGGCTCGACTCCACGCGGCGCCTGAAGTCGTCGCGCCGCAGCACGAGGAGCGACGATTCCTCCATCGCGATGACGTGCGCCGAGCGCGGCTGGTCGTCGATGAGCGAGAGTTCGCCGAAGTACTGGCCGATCCCGAGCAGGCTGAGGATGACCTCGCGGCCGTCGTCGGCGAGCAGCACGACCTTGACGCGTCCGGAGCGGACCACAAAGAGCGCGTCGCCCGGATCGTCCTCGAAGAGGATGACGCTGCCCTTGGGGTAGCTCTTCTCGCGCACGAGTTCCGCGAAGCGCTCGCGCTCGGCGGCGTCGAGCGACTTGAACAGCGGAACAGTGGCGAGGAAGTTGGCGATGCTTGGCACGGGGCGGGGGCGGCGGGGGAGGTGTATGGAGCCGGGGTCCAACCGTCCCCGAACTCCCTTACCGTGGCGAACTTAGCTCCATCGGGTCGGAAGGTCAAACGCAATTATAGTTGCCCGCTTGAATCCACCCCCCCCGATAGGGTATATTTTCCAGCTACCCAAGAACACCCGCCTGGAGCTTCCTGTGAAGGCCGATATCCATCCCGTCTACGCGACCACGACCGTGCACTGCGCGTGTGGCAACACGTTCCAGACGCGCTCGGTTCGCGACGAGATCCATCTCGACATCTGCTCGAACTGCCACCCGTTCTACACGGGCAAGCAGAAGCTGATTGACACGGCTGGCCGTGTCGAGCGCTTCAACCAGAAGTTCAAGCGGAAGGCCGCCGTCTGAGCCTGCGCGACCGCCTCGCCGACGCACTGCAACGCGCGGCCGACGTCGAACGCGACCTGGCCGATCCTGCCGTCCTGCGGGATGCCAAGCGGCTGGCCGAGCTGGGCCGTGAACATCAGCGGTTGGCGGGCGTCGTGTCACGCGCCAACCGACTGACCAAGCTGGAGAGCGAGCTCGCGCAGGTGCGCGAGCTCGTTGCGTTGGATGATCCGGACATGCGCGAAGAGGTCCAGGCAGAGAAGGCGCGCCTGGAAGCCGAGATCCCGCGCCTCGAAGAGGAGATCAAGCCGCTCCTTGTTCCGCCAGACCCGATCGACGACCGCAACGCCATTGTCGAGATCCGCGCCGGCACCGGTGGCGATGAGGCAGCGCTCTTCGCCGCGGAGCTCTTCCGCATGTACACGCGCTACATCGAGCGGCATGGCGGCTGGAAGGTCGAGACGCTGGCGCTCTCGGACGGCACGATGGGCGGCTTCAAGGAAGCGGTCTTCAAGGTCTCGGGGGCCGGCGCGTTCGGCGAGCTGCGTCGCGAGGCTGGCGTCCATCGCGTGCAACGCGTCCCCGCCACCGAGTCGGCGGGACGCATCCATACCTCGGCGGCCACGGTGGCCGTGCTGCCGGAAGCCGAAGACGTGGACGTCTCCATCGAGGACAAGGACCTGCGCATCGATGTGTATCGCGCGTCGGGGCCCGGCGGCCAGGGCGTCAACACCACCGACTCCGCGGTGCGCATCACGCACCTGCCCACCGGACTCGTGGTGACGCAGCAGGACCAGCGATCACAGATCCAGAACAAGGCGAAGGCCATGGAAGTGCTGCGTTCGCGCCTGCTCGACCAGCGCATCGCGGAGCAGGAGGCCGAGCGCTCGCGCTTGCGCCGCAGCGCGGTGAGCACCGGCGACCGCTCGGCGAAGATCCGCACGTACAACTTTCCGCAGAGCCGCATCACCGACCATCGCATCAACTTCACGACGCACGACCTGCAGGGTGTGCTCGACGGCAAGCTCGCGGCGCTCGTCGAGGCGCTGCGCACGGCGGACCTCGAGGAACGGCTGGCGGTGGGTGGGGAGTAGGGCCCGTCGCGATTTGCCGGCGGACGACGATGACGGATGTCTGACGGTGCGGGGTAAGTAGTATGAGGGCGTGATCGGCTGATGACAGCCAACCGACAGACGACGGCGACGGATGAGGCGGGCATGACGGATTCGATGGAACCGGGCACTGGGTCGAGGGATTCTGGCCCGTACGTGAAGTCCCTGCGGGATGTCGAGCTGCCGGCCGACATCAGTTCGGCGGCGCCCCCGGGGGGCACCATCGGCGAGCTGCTCGACGCGCTGGCCGAGGAGCTGGCGGGGAGTGCCGGCATGCCGGCGCGCCAGGAAGCGCGCGACCTCATCGCCGCCGTGCTCGGACGGCCGAAGTTCTGGCCGAGCGCGCACCGCGACGAGCCGCTGGCGCCGGCGACGCTCGTGGCGATCAGCGAGGCGGCGGAACGGCTGCGGCGCGGGATGCCCTTCCAGTACGCGGTACGCCGCGCCGATTTCCGCACGCTGACGCTCTATGTGGACGAGCGCGTGCTGATCCCGCGCCCGGAAACAGAGCTGCTGGTGGACCTGGTCCTCGCGGCGACGGCGGGAGTCGGCCGCATTGCCGACATCGGCACGGGGTCGGGCGCCATCGCGCTCTCTCTCGCCGCCGAAGGGCGGTACGACAAGGTGATTGCGACGGACATTTCCAGCGACGCGCTCACGGTGGCGCGGCACAACCTGCGGTCGCTCGCCCCTGAGCGGCGGGCGCTGCTCGACTTCCGGGCCGGCAGCTGGTGCGCACCGCTCGCCGGCGAGTCGCTGGGCGCGCTGGTCGCGAACCCTCCCTATATTGCTCCCGCGGAAGCGTTTGAACTGCCCGATCTGGTGCGCAATTGGGAGCCGTCGTTCGCGCTGTTTGCGGAGCGGGACGGCATGGCG
>JBAZTM010000108.1:0-5680 GCA_041661925.1 Gemmatimonadaceae bacterium | reverse complement strand
CAGTGCCGGGCGCGGCGCCGGTGCTGGCGCCGCACGGCCTGCTGGCGCTCGAGGTGGATGCGCGGCGCGCGGGCGATGCGGCAGCGTTGGTGGAGGGCTCGGGGGCGTACGAACAGGTGGTCATTCACAAGGATCTCACCGGTCGCGAGCGCTTTGTCGCGGCCCGACGCAAGGAGACGTGATGCTGAACGAGCGCGCCGTGGAGTTGGGACGCCTCATTGGCCAGAGCGACGAATACAAGGCCGTGCGGCGGGCCAACGACGCGCTGGGAGCCGACAAGGACGCGGTGGCCCTGCTGCAGCGCATGGAGCAGCTGCGGCACCAGGCCTCCGACATGCTCGACCGCGGAGAGAATCCGACGGCGGAGATGGAGCAGGAGCTTGAGAAGCTGCTGGGCCAGGTACAGGTGAATCCGCTGTACCAGCGCATGATCGTCGCGCAGGAGAATTTCGACAAGATCATGATGCAGGTGAACCAGTGGATCCTCGAGGGGATCAAGAAGGGCGCCGCCAGCGGCATCATCACGCTCGGGTGACGGTCATGGCCGGCCGGCTGGTGGTCTTCGAGGGAGGCGAGGGGGCGGGCAAGACGACGCAGCTCGAGCGCCTCGCGTTGCGGCTGGGCCGTCATGGCGCGCAGGCGCGCATGCTGCGCGAGCCGGGAGGCACGCCGGTGGGCGACGAGATCCGCGCACTGTTGTTGCGCCCCGGCGCGCAGATCCCGGCCCGCACGGAGGCGCTGCTGTTCATGGCGTCGCGCGCCGCGCTGATGGTGGAGCAGGTGCGACCGGCCCTGGAGCGCGGCGAGATTGTGCTGCTCGATCGCTTCTTCCTGAGCACGTATGCCTATCAGGTGGGCGGGCGCGGCCTGCCTGAGTCGGAAGTACGCGACGCAAACGCCTTCGCGACGGGCGGGCTCGTGCCGGATGTGACGGTGCTGCTGACGCTGCCGGTGGAGCTGGGGCTCGCGCGCGCGGCGCAGCGCGGCGCGGCCGATCGCATGGAGCAGGCGGAGCGGGCGTTTCACGACCGGGTCAACGCGGCCTTCGCCAGCTTTGCGGAACCGGCGTGGCAGCGCGCGCACGCCGAGTGCGGGCCCATCGTGGCGGTGCCCGCCGACGGTCCGGTGGAAGAGGTTGAGGAGCGGGTGTGGCGGGTGGTTGCCTCGGCCTGTCCCGAGGTGCAGGGTTGATGGCCGCTGGAACCCGCCTGCCACGCACCGCGTAGGAGTTACGTGCGCCGCAATCGCCTGATCATCACACTGCTCGTGCTTGCCGCCGGCGCCATCTCCGGCGGGTGGCTGGTGCAGCGTGCCCTCCGACGCTCGACGCATCCCACGGTGAGCGGCGCGCGCTTGCTGGCCTCGGTGATGGAACGGGTGCGCGACAGCTACGTGGATTCGCTGACGGTGGACGAACTATGGCGCCGCGCGGCCATCGGCCTGGTGGATGAACTCGGCGATCCGAACAGCACGTACCTGCCGCCCGACCGGCTGAAGCGGCTCACCGAAGCCACGTCGGGGCTGTATAGCGGCGTCGGTATTCAGGCCGAACGGCGCGAGGGCTACGTGGTTGTTCTGGCGGTGCGTCCGAACTCGCCGGCGGAACAGGCGGGGGTGCAGGCCGGCGACCGGCTGCTGGAGGCCGACGGGGTGAACATGAAGGGCTGGACCATGGAGGAGGCGCGCAACGCGATGCGCGGCGCGCCGGGCACGCGTCTGCAGCTCGTGGTGGAGCGGGGCACGTCGCGCATCCCGTTCACGCTCGCGCGCGGCCCGATCCATGTGTCGTCAATCTCGCGCGCGTTTGTGCTCGACGGCGGCGTGGGTTACGTGCACCTGTCCACCTTCAGCGACTCCGCCCGCGAGGAGCTGACGCGGACGGTGGACTCGCTGGGCGCGGCCGGCGCGCGCTCCCTGATACTCGACCTGCGCAGCAACCCCGGCGGACTGCTCAACCAGGGCGTCGCGATTGCCGACCTCTTCCTCGACAAGGGGCAAGAGATCGTGGAGGTGCGCTCGCGCGGGCAGAAGCGCCAGACCGTATACGTGGACAGCGCGGAACAGCGGTGGCCACGGCTGCCAGTGGCCGTCGTGGTCAACTCCGGGACGGCGAGCGCCGCGGAGATTGTGGCGGGCGCGCTGCAGGACCATGACCGCGCGCTGCTGCTGGGTCGCACGTCCTATGGCAAGGGGAGCGCGCAGAACGTCTTCACTCTCGAGGGCGGCGGCGGCATCAAGCTGACCACGGCGCGCTGGTTCACGCCGTCCGGACGCAGCATCAGCCGCGTGGCCCGCAGCGACGACAATGCGCCGAGGCTGATCAACGATCGCCCGGAGCGTCCGGTGTTCAAGACCGACGCGGGACGCAAGGTGTTTGGCGGCGGCGGCATCTCGCCCGACCTGCTCGCGGGCGACTCGGTACCGGCCCCGGCTGAACGCGCCTTCCTGCTGTCGCTGGGCGCGTCGGCGCCGCGATTCCGTGAGGTCATGAAGGACTTTGCCGCCGCGGAAGTGCGACGTGGCGCGGTGCGCGACACCACGTTCGTCGTGACCCCGGCACTGCGCGACGCGCTCTTTGCGGAGGTCACCCGCCGCGGCGTGGACGTGGCACGCTCGATGTATGACGACGCGAGCACGCTGGTGGACCGCCAGCTTGGCAACGAGCTCGCCCGGCAGGCGTTCGGCCTCCCTTTCGCCGGTCGGCGCAGCGCGCGGAACGATCGCGTGTTGCAGCGGGCGGCGGCGCTGTTGCGACGGGCGACGGATCCGAGGACGTTGCTCGCAGCAGTAGATACGGCGACGAAGTGACGGGGAGGAGGATTCGGGATTGGGAGCTCGGATTTGGATTTGGGATTTGGATTCGCGATTTGGATGAGTGATTGGGATTGAAATGGGCGCCGCGGCGTGATGCCGCGGCGCCCATCTGTATCCCCATCGCAAATCCGAATCGCGAATCCAAATCCCAACTCCAAATCCGAGCTCCCAATCCTCTATTTCGGTTCCCCAGGCCGGTACCTGACCACCGCCGCCTTCTCGACATCGGCCGCCGTGTACGCCACCGGCTTCAGGTTACCCTTGGCGAAGAGCTCAGCCTGCGTGGAGTACCACGGTGACTCGGGGCGCGAGCTGCTGCCGTAGGCCAGCGCCGAATAGGCGCGCGGCGTGTCGCCGAACTCCACGGCGAGCACCCAGCCGTCACCGCCGTTCGCCGACAGCTTGCCATCGGGGTCGCGCGCGAAGTTGAGCACGCGGAAGCAGCCGAGTGCGCCGCCGCAGCCGCCCACGGGCACGTCCACGGGGCCGCGGCGCACGCGATGCACGTCGCCCCACGCCACGTCGTACGAGCCATGGCGGCGAGCCGTCTCTGCCACCGCCCACGCGAAGGCCTCAGCGGCCCGGACGGGCTGCGAGAGCCCGAAGGGCGTGCGCAGGGCATCGGCCGACGTCCACGCCTTGGTGTAGCGCAGCGAGTCCGCGAGCCCCTGTCCGTAACGCGTCCACCACACTTCGAACAGCATCGCGCCCTTCGATTCCGGCGCGGCGGTCTTGTCCCACGTCTCCATGAGGGCGAGCGCCGCAGCCACGTCACCCGTTGGGTTGGTGGCCTTCACCGCGGCGATGAGGTCGGGCTTCACGCGATCCGCCAGCAGCATGCGGTACGTGTGCTTCATCCTCACCACGTCTTCGAGGGTCACCTTGTTGGTGCCGCCGACCAACTGCAGGCCCAGCTGGCTGCGCAGCGAGAGCGATGGCTCCTGGAAGTTCGGATAACGGTTGGTGGTGTCCACCGGCTCGCGCACGTTAGTCCAGTGCGGTGAGCTGTTCTCCTGGTGCACATAGCCGCCCTTCGGGTTCAGGAACTGCGGCAGCGAGTCCCAGGGCACGTATTGCGTCCACATGTCGCTCGTGCGCGTCACCGGGATCGCCAGCGTGTCGCCGCCCGTCGGGTGCGGCAGCAGCGGCAGCGTGGCGTTCCACACCATCATGATGTTGCCCGCCTTGTCGGCGTAGGTGTAGTTGGACGTGCCGCGCGCGCGCAGGCGCATCGCCGCCTTCCAGTCGGCGAGCGAGGTGGCGCGCATCAGCCGCAGGAACTGCTCGCCGTTGCGGAACTCGCCGTCGTTGGCGCTCTTCAGGATGTAGATCTTGCCGTTGGCCCGGTGGATGACGGGGCCGGCGTTCGTGAACCAGAACTCGCGCGTCTCGGTCGCGATGCCAGCGCCACTGCGGAACGGAACGCTGACGAGCTCGCGCCGCAACGGAAGCGAGGTGCCGTCGATGAGATAGTGGTCCGGAATCACCGGGTCCGCGTCGAGCGAATAGAACTCCTGCAGCCGCTGGGCGTTGTTGGTCGTCGCCCAGCCGAGATTCGCGTTGAATCCGCCGATGAGGGTGAGCGGCCCGCCGATGCGGAAATCGCCGTAGAAATCGAATTGTCCGGGCACCGTCAGCTGCGCCTCGTAGTAGCCCGAGTTCCACGCCAGGTGCGGATTGCGCAGGAGAATGGCCTTGCCGCTCTTGGTGCGGCTGGGGGCAAACGCCCAAGCGTTGGAGCCCACATTGTCGCGCGTGAGCTCTTCATCCTCCCCCTCGCTCGGGGCCGCGCCAAATCGCCGCGGCGCCTCGGGGGGGAACTGCTTGGGATCGAGTTTGGTGAGGAAGCGACGAACCGCCCCGTAGGCCGGCCCGCCCATGTCACCGGCGAGGATGTCGTACCCGGTGAAGTCGGCGGGCATGGCGGCCGGATACTCGTCGCGGTGCAGCGCGATGTACCGGTTGAGCCCGGCGGCAAAGCCCTCGTACACGTCGCGCGTGCCGGGCTCGAGCTTCACGTAGCTCTCCACGGCGCGCGCGTGCGTGATGCGTTCGAGGAAATCCGACGCCATGCTGTCGCGTCCGAAGACGAGCCCCATGCGTCCGGCGGAGCGCAGCACGCCCATGGCCGTACGCGGTCCGTAGTCCTCGGCCATCAGCCAGCCCAGCGCGTACCCGGCCGCGCGCAGGTTCTCGGCGCGGATGTGCGGCACGCCGGTGGTGGTGCGTATGATCTCGACCTGGCGCCACAACTCCGGCGTGGCGGCGGGCGCGGGGCCCTGCGCCGTGGCGTGCGAGGCAATCGCCGTGAGGGCGAGGACGGGAAATATCGTGCGGAGGCGCATGCGAACCTCAGGCAATGTGAGCACTGGGGAGCCGACGGCGGTCGCTGATCGCCCGCCGCTGCGATGACCCAATTCTACGGGGCGCGAGGCGCGCCCGCTGAGCTCAGGGCCGGCGCGCCGGACCGCCGCCCATCAGCGCGGCCTGGTCCACGACGCGCACGCCGGGCGGTACGTCGAAGACGAAGGCCCGCTTTGGCAGGGAGACGCCGAGGCGCATGTTGATGAAGCGCATGCGGCGGCGCAGGCCACCCGGCTCAACCACTTCGATCTGCCGCACGAGCTTGTCGGCGCCGATCCAGACCTTGGCGGTCTCGAACGGCGCACCCGCGGCGCGCGGCGTCAGCGCGAACACCGTCACTGTTTCCCCACCGACGCGCTCGGACTCGGGGATCACGCGCACTTGCGTGCGATCGCCGGGGTTGGCGAGCAGCCGCGCCACGACGTCGAACGCGCCACCCACCTCGCGCGGAAGCTTGAGCACCTGGCCCTTGGCCGTGCTCGGCAGGTAGACCCACAGCGCC
>JBAZTM010000107.1:0-9410 GCA_041661925.1 Gemmatimonadaceae bacterium | reverse complement strand
ACGCCGTCCACAATGAAGACGTGCTTCACCCCGGGCTGCCGGCGGATCGTCGCGAGGTTCGCACTCACCACCTTGGCGCCGAACACTGGGCCCTTTTCGAAGACGGCGTGCAGCATGCCAGGCACCATGACGTCAATACCGAAGAGCGGCTTGCCGGTGACGATCTTGCGGTTGTCCACGCCCGGCACGCGCTTGCCGAGCAGGCGGAACGTCTTGGGGTCCTTCAGCGTCACCGAGGCGAGGTCGGGCACCGGCAGAGTGGCAGCGGTCGCCGCCAACTGGCCATAGGTCGCGCGCCGGCCGCTTGGGTTGTGCGACACCTGCGCACGGCCGGTGGTCAGCTCCGCGGCGGGAACATTCCACGTCTTCGCCGCCGCGGCCACGAGCATTGCGCGAGCCGCGGCGCCGAGCCGGCGGTGATTGTCGTAGTTCATGGGCGTGCTCTGCGAGCCGCCGGCGAACTGCCTTCCGTACTTCGACTCGTCGCTGAGCGCCTGTTCCACGGTGATCTGCGACCAGTCAGCGTCGAGTTCCTCGCAGATGATCATCGGGAGCGACTGCTTGACGCCCTGTCCCTCCTCGGGATTCTTGGCGATGAGCGTGATGCGGTTGTCTGCGGTGATGCGGATGAATGCGTTCGGTGCGAACGGTGCGGCGCCCTGTTCGATCTCGCCGGCCTCGGCGTCGCGCGCGTGCATGCCGAACATCACGCCGCCGCCGACGACGGCGAGAACCTGCAGGAAGGAGCGGCGATCCGTCTCAGGGAGGGCGGTCATGGCCTATTCCTCCCCGTCGCTGTCGTCGCTGCGAGCGCCAGCGGGAGTCGCTCCGCCTGGTGCGGTGCGAGCCGCCAGGCGAATGGCGTCGCGAATCCGGTTGTAGGTGCCGCAGCGGCAGATGTTCTGCATGGCCGCGTCAATGTCGGCATCGGAAGGGTTCTTCTTGTTCCGCAGAAGCGCGACCGCCGTCATGATCTGACCGGCCTGGCAGTAGCCGCATTGCGCCACATCGAGCTGCTCCCATGCCTTCTGCACCGGATGCGAGCCGGATGCGGAAAGTCCCTCAATGGTCGTGATGCTCATCCCGGACACGGCGGAGACCGGGATGCCGCAGGAGCGCACCGGAGCGCCGCCGAGGTGCACGGTGCACGCGCCGCACTGCGAGATGCCGCACCCGAACTTGGTGCCTTTGAGGTTGAGGACGTCGCGCAGCACCCAGAGCAACGGCATCTCTGGGGGGACGTCCACGGTCGTGGCCTTCCCGTTGACGGTCAGGGAAATGGGCATGCGGGGGGGCTGGTTGGGGGGAGCCGAAATGCCAACGCCTCTCAGAATGTGCTGGCGCTCGTCTGGAGTCTAGGGGCCGCAGGGCTGGTCGCTGGCCACCATCGGGGTGTGAACCGATGCGCGCCCAGCGGCGTTAGATTGAGAACATGCCCCTCCTCACCGTCACCCGCCGCCTCACCTTCAACGCCGCCCACCGGGTCCACAACCCGGCGCTCAGCGACGACGAGAACGCGCGCCTCTTCGGCAAGTGCAACAACTCGAACTGGCACGGCCACAACTACACGCTCGAGGTCTCGGTCACCGGGGAGCCCGACCCGGTGTCGGGGTACGTCATCGACCTCGCCGAGGTGAAGCAGATCGTCCAGCGCACGCTGCTGGACCGGGTGGACCACCGCAACTTCAATCTCGATGTGCCGGAGATGGCGGGAACAAACCCCACCTCCGAGAACATTATCCTGATGTTCTGGCGCGTCCTCGAGCCGGCCCTTCGGCCACGCACGCTGTCGCGCCTCCGACTGCTGGAAACCGAAAACAACTGGGTTGAATACGATGGCCGCTGACGCCCCCCGGTCCTCCCGTCCCCTGCGCTCTGCCCGCCTCGACGCGGCCGGCGATCCGTTCGACGATGCCGGTTCCGCCGCCGACATCGGCGGCGACCGCTATCTGGAGTTCGAGAACCTCGTCCGCCGCCAGCTCGAGCTCCTCGGCGAGGAGCCCACACGCGACGGGCTGGCCAAAACGCCGAGCCGCGTCGCGAAGTCGCTGACATGGCTGACGCGCGGCTACCAGATGGATGTGGCCGATGTCGTCGGCGACGCCGTCTTCGACGAGGAGCACCACTCGATGGTGATGGTGCGCGACATTGAGCTCTACTCGATGTGCGAGCACCACATGCTCCCGTTCTTCGGCAAGGCGCACATCGCCTACATCCCCAACGGCAAGATCGTCGGGCTGTCCAAGCTGCCGCGCATCGTCGACATCTTCTCGCGCCGCCTGCAGGTGCAGGAGCGCCTCACCGAGCAGGTGGCCGCCGCCATCGAGGATGTGCTCAAGCCGCTCGGCGTGGGCGTGGTCATCGAGGCCTACCACCTGTGCATGATGATGCGCGGCGTGGAGAAGCAGAACTCCAAGACCATCACGTCGGCGCTCCGCGGCGCGTTCCGCGATGACGCCAAGACGCGCGACGAGTTCCTGCGCCTCGCGCACAGCCCGTCGAGCCCGCTGCGCTGATGACGGCGGAGTCTGGAGCTTCCGTGTCCGTGCCCTTGTCCCGTCCGTTGGCGGGGCGCACGGCACTTGTCACCGGGGCATCGCGCGGCATCGGCGCCGCCACCGCGCGCGCCCTCGCCGGCGCGGGGGCGCGACTCGCGCTCGTGGCGCGCGGCGCGGAGGCGTTGCGCGCGCTCGAGCGTGAACTCGGCGATGGCCACCTCGTGGTGGCGGCAGATTGCACCAAGGCCGCTGATGTCGCACGAATGGCGGCAGAGGTCACGGCCTGGGCCGGCGGCGCGCCTGACATCCTGGTGAACAACGCCGGCATCTACCCGCGCGCGCGGCTCACCGAGCAGGACCCCGATGAGTTTGCCGCCACGCTCGACGTGAATCTCGCCGCGCCTTTCCGCGTGCTGCACGCCTTTCTCCCGGCGATGCGAGCGCGCCGCAGCGGGCACGTGGTGTCCATCGGCACGGTGGCCGACCGCAGCATCTGGCCGATGAACGGCGCCTATAGCGCATCCAAGTACGGACTGCGCGCGCTGCACGAGGTGCTCTACGCCGAGGCGCGGGGTGCTGGCGTGCGCGCGACGCTGGTCTCGCCTGGAGCGGTGAATACGGGCATTTGGGACGAGCACGAAGCCGAGTTGGGCAAGACGCTGGCGACACGCGCGGCGATGCTCAAGCCCGACGACGTGGCACGCGCCGTGCTTTACGCGCTGGCACAGCCGCCCCACATGACGGTATACGAGCTCCGCCTCTCGCCGAGTTGAGCGCACGGCGATGTACGTCGACCTGATAGACCGCCTGCGCTGCCCCCACGAGCACGCCGACACCTGGCTCGTGGCCGCGGCGACGCGCACCGCGCACCGCCGTCTGATTGAGGCGACGCTGGGGTGCCACGAGTGCGGCGCGGAGTATGAACTCCGCGATGGCGAAGTCTGGTTCGGCGCGAGGGTCGAGCGTGCGCCCATGGCGGTGAACGCCGACGAGACGATGCGCGCCGCGGCGCTGCTGCGGCTCGAGGAGCGCGGGCTCTACCTGCTGGAAGGCGGGTGGGGGAGCCTGGCGGCAGCGCTGCAACAGGTGCTGGACGTGGACATCATTTTGGCCGATCCCCCGACCGTGTCCGAACGCGCCGCCGCCGATGCGTCAGTAGACGGCGTGGACGCACTTGGAAAGTGCACGCTGCGCGGCGTGGGCGACCGTTGGCCAGTGGCCGGTGCGGCGCTGCACGGCATCGCGATGGAGCGGGCCACGGACGCCAGGCTCAGTGACGCGCTGCGCGTCCTTCGCGACGGCGGACGGCTCATCGCACCAGCGAGCGCCCCAGTACCGGCCGGCGCGCGGGAGCTAGCGCGCGACGAGCGTCACTGGGTGGCGGAGAAAGTCGGCGATGTGATCGCGCTGTCGCGCGCGCGGCGATAGGAGCAGTGGTTCCGTCGTTCCGGATATACCGGTGATGGGAATCGGGAACTGCGAACTGCTCACCACGGATGACACAGATCAGGGGCGGATTAACACGGATCCTGCTCTCAGGGTTCCCCCAACGTACGATCCGTGTTTCGCCTCCAGTTTCCGTGAAATCCGTGGTATGCAGTTCGCATGTCGCCGTCTGCCGTATCGCTACTCCACACCCTTGTATATCGAATCAATCAGCGCCGCATACGTCTTGTCGATCACGCGCCGCTTCACCTTGAGCGTCGGCGTCAGCTCGCCGCGATCGACCGTGAAGTCGGTCTCGATGAGCGCCACCTTCTTGGGCGTCTCGAAGGTCGCCAGCTTCATCTTCTCGCATTCCTCGGCGATCTCCTTCTCCATCTTCTGCTGAATGGTTGGCATCTGCAGCAGCTGCGCGCGCTCAGACCAGTAGATGTTGTGCAGCGCGGCCCAGCGCTCGAGCGCGGCGAATTCCGGCACCACCAGCACCACCGGGAATTTGCGCTTGTCGCCGATCATCACGGCCTGCGACACATACTTGTTGGTCTTGAAGCCGTTCTCGATGTTCTGCGGCGCGATGTTCTTGCCGCCCGCCGTCACGATGATGTCCTTCTTGCGGTCGGTGATGCGCAGGAAGCCGTCTTCCAGCACGCCGATGTCGCCGGTGTGGAACCACCCGTCGGCGTCAATCGCCTCCGCCGTCGCGTCGGGGCGGTTCCAGTAGCCCTGCATCACGTGCGGACCGCGCGTGAGCACCTCGCCGTCGCCGGCGATCTGCACCTCGACGCCGGCAATCGGCTTGCCGATCGTGCCGATGCGGAAGGCCGTCGGGCAATTCACGCCAATCACCGGTGACGTCTCGGTGAGTCCGTATCCCTCGAGGATCGTCAGCCCCGCGGCGTAGAAGAACTTGTTGATCTCCGGCGACAGCGGGGCGCCGCCCGAAATGAAAAACCGCATGCGTCCGCCGGTGCGTACCTTGATCTTGCTGAAGACCAGCTTCTGCGCCAGCGCATACTGCCAGGCAAGCGGCCCGGCGGGTTCTTCGCCCGCGAGCTTGGCGTTGGCCCACACATCGGCCACCGCGCGCGCCCAGAAGAAGATCCGCTTCTTGATGGCGCCGCTCGCCAGGGCGTTCTCGAAGGCGCGGGCGTACATCTTCTCGTAGAGCCGCGGCACCGACATCGCAAAAGTCGGCCGCGCCTCCTGCAGCGCGATGGGCACGGTGTCGAAGCTGTCCACGTAATGGATGGCCGCCCCGATGGCCCAATAGGTGTAGTCGCCCGTCCGCTCGAAGATGTGGCACAGCGGCAGGAATGAGAGCGCCACCTCGGCGCTGCGCTCGAAGGGAATCACCCCGAGCAACGCCTGCACGTTGGAGAAGATGTTGTCGTGCGACAGCATCACCCCCTTGGGCAGGCCGGTCGTCCCCGACGTGTAAATGAGCGTCGCGAGGCCGGTGGGCTGCACCGCGAGGGCGTCGGCCTTCCATTGCGCCGCACGTTCCGGTGTGTCGACGACCGCGCCGCGCGCCTCCACCTCGGCGAAGGTCAGGTCGGATCCCGGCACGAGCTCGCTGGTGAACGTGATCACGTGCCGCAGCGCCGGACACTGGCCGCGAATGGCCGCAATCTTTGCCGCGTGCGCTTCGCCCGACACGAACACGATGACCGCGCCGGAATCGTTGAGCGGGTGCACCACCTGCTCGGCCGGGAGCGACGGATAGATCGGGACGTCGGTGAGTCGCGCGGTCAGGCAGGCCCAGTCGGTGAGCGCCCACTCCGGGCGATTCTCCGAAATCAGCGCTGCCCGGTCGCCGGGCTTGAGGCCGAGTTCGATGAGGCCGAGAGCCAGGTGGCGCACGCGGCGCTCCGTTTCCCGGTGTGAAATCGCCCGCCACTGACCGGGACTGACGCGGTGGTTCATCGCATCCGGACGGTCGTACGCGGCCATCGCATCGAAGAACAGTTGATTCAGCGTGCCCGGGGCGGGGCGGGGGCCTCCCTGTGCGATCATCGTCGGCTCCACTCGGCAGGGTTTGCGCACGCCGGGCGGAGGGGCTCCGCGGTCAGCGCGTCGGCTTCGGACGGAAGTGAATTACGAACCTGACGGGGCTTCCCGCTACCACCGCCCCGCGGTACCGGGTGGACGCGAAGACCACGAAGGAGTCGGCCGTGGACGGCAACGCATTGGAGCGAATGCGCAGCGTCCGGGCGGCGGTGCCGTCCGCACCGGTCGTGTCCACGAGGCTCACGCGACGGGTGGTCGCATCTTCCCAGAGCGACGCCAAGGTCGTGTCCGTCCGGAGGATGGTCTGTCCGCGGAACGTCACGAGCCAGCTCACGAGGAAGCCCGGGACGTTGAGCGCCGTTCCGGCGCTGTCGCGCGTGAGCTTCACCGTCATCGCCTTGCTGACGTTCTTCGAGGCCGTATCGGGACTCGCGTAGATCAGCGTGTCCGATGTCGCGCCGCTGGCCGCGAGTTGGGTTGGCGCACGTGTGACGGTCACCGTCTTCTGCAGCGACTGCAGCGAGGCGGCCGCCGCGATCACGCGCACCGTGCCGCTCGTGCGGGTGGTCGCAATCAGGTAGCCCTGACTGCTGATGATCACCCCGGTGTCGAGCACGATGTACCGCACCGCCGGCTCGGCAATGACATTGCCGTCGGCATTGTAGGCCACCGCGCTGAGCGGTGCCGCGCGTCCGGTGGAGTCGCGCATGGTGTCGCCGGCGACCACAGACGGGTACGGCAGGGTATCGAACGCGAGCGCCACGATCCCGTCCGGCGCGGTGCCCACGTCGGAGCAGGCCCCCACCCAGGCCGCGGCCACCACGGCCGCCGCTACCCAGCGCGGCGCCCGCCTCATTCGGCGTCCGAGGAGAGCCGCGCGGCGACCTGCAAAGCGAGGTTCACGTACGCTTGGCTGGCGGGATCGGCCGGTTCGCGGACCACCGCGGGCTGGCCGGCGGCGAACGCTTCGGCAAGCGCATAGGATCGCGGGATCATGATGTCGCATACCATCGCCGCCGGCAGGTGTTCCCGGACGTACTTCACCGTCCGCTCGCACGCCGGATTGCCGGCTTCGTACATCGTCAGCAGGATGCCGTCGAGCGTCAGCGCCGGATTCGTCGCCACCACGTCCTGAATGCTGCGCAGGATCTGCGGCGTCGTCTGCAGCGCCAGCGGCTCCGCTTGCATCGGCACCAGCACGCGATCGGTGCTCTCCAGCACGCGTCGCGCGATGGGCCCCAGGCCCGGCGGCGTATCCACCACGACAATGTCGCAGCGATCGCGCGCCGCCTTCAGCATGCGCGGCAGCAGGTCGCTCGCGGCGACCCGCGCCTGATAGTCGCTGTGGTCGGCGCCGTCGGTGACGGTGCCCACGAGCATGACGCGCATCCAGGGCAGGGCCGTGGGGAGAATGACCTCGCGCAGCGTGCGCGCCCCGCGCAGGTAGTCGGCGAAACCCCGCGTGTCGACGCCCTGCCGCAGGCCGACGCCAAAGCGCACAGATCCCTGCGGGTCCACGTCCACGAGCAGCGTTTTCAGGCCGCGGCGGGCGAACGCCGCGGCGAGGTTCACGGCGCTCGTCGTCTTGCCGACGCCCCCCTTCTGGCTGACGATCGAAAGGACCTTGCCCACCTAGGCCTCGCTCGGCCCAGCCGGCGACTCGCCGGACGCCGGGTTGCGCAGCGACTCGAGAGTCGCCTCCGCATGTCGCACCCAGCGCTCGGACTCTGCGCCGGCCGGCGGGCTCGCCAGGAAGGCCACGAGGTGCTTCTCGGCGGCCACGACGTCGCCGCGCTTGATCAGCAGGAAGGCGAGGCCGTAGTGCGCGCCGGAAAGCGACGGGTCGAGTTCCAGCGACTTGCGGTAGGCGCGAATCGCCTCTTCGAGCCGTCCCGTGCGCGAGTAGGCGATGGCCATGTTCTGCAGCACGCGCAGGTCGTCCGGGTGATCGCGCAGGGCCAGCCGATACGACGTGATGGCCGCGTCATAGTCACCCTGACGCTCGAGCAGCAGCGCCTCGTTCAGGTAGTCGAGGCGCTGCGGTCTCTTATCGCTGTCTGACTTGCCGCCAAAGAGGCGGTTCAACCAGGACATAGGGCGCGGCGGGTTCGCAGAATGAAGGAGTACGTCCGCCAGCGCGGCGTCGGCTAGCGGAACCAACTATAGACGCGCGGGAGGGGCCCAACGGCACAACCTATGCGTCCCCCTCAGGGGCAGCAACCGCGTGCTTCCGCCGGTGCGGGGCGAGGGGTACCTTCACAAACGACGTCCCCAGCCCTCGCTCCGGAGCCGCCATGTCACCCCGCAAGACCGCCGTTGATCCCGCCAAGGGGGTCCTGCACGTCGAATGGCCCCTGTTTGGCGAGCTCTCCAGGGCGCTGGCCCTCAAGGTGGCCCGCGACTTCATCCCCGAGGTGGTCGTGGGCGTGGCCACCGCTGGCGTGGTGCCGGGATGCGTGGTGGCCGCGATCCTCGACTGCGAGTTCCACTCCATCATGATCAGCCGGCGCTTCGGCGCCACCAAGGTGCGCGAGACGCCGGCGGTGCTCGGCGGCGCGCCCGGACAGGTGCGTGGCAAGCGTGTCCTGGTGGTGGACGAGACGTGCGACAGCGGCGAGACAATGCGCCTCGCCAAGGCGGCGCTCATCAACGCCGGCGCCAGCGATGTGCGCACCGCCGTCAGCTTCCGCTGCGGAACGTACGAACCCGACTTCTACGCCCTCGCCACGGAGAGCACCATCGTGCTCCCGTGGGACCGCGAGATCCTGCACGACGGCGACCTCGTGCCGAATCCGAAGTATGAGGCGGTGTACTTGGATGATCCGGGGGGATACTGAGGGACAGATGGGAGATGGGAGATGGGAGATGGGAGATGGGAGATGGGGGAAGGGAGGCTACAGAAAGCAGAGCGCCCGAGAATCGACCTGATTCCGGGCGCTCACTCCATTCTCCCATCTCCCATCTCCCATCTCCCATCTCCCATCTGCGTCTCCTACGCCAACTCCATCACCGCGTCCGCGTAAGAAATCCCCTCGCTCATCCGCTGATACACCTGCCCAATCACCTCGGCGCTTCCCAGCAGGAAGCGGCAGCGCGCGGCGCCGTTTGACCGGCACTCCACTTCGTAGCAGGCCAGTTGCGCCTCCGCCATGCGACCGAAGAAGTCGGCCAGCAACCCCATCGAGTAGTAGCAGGCGGGGAAGCCGATATTCAGCGTGGGGTCCGCCTCGGCCCAATCGGCTGAATCGAGCGTAATTACGACATCGTTGAGTGTGCCGATCTCGAGTGTGCCCCATCCGGTATCTCGGAAAAACTCGGCGGCGAGCTCCTGAAACTCGGCGAAGCCCACGCCGTCGGCGTTGCCGCCGCGCGCGGCGAGCCACTCACGAAACGACGTGAAGATCGCGTCGCCGCCGGCGTAGCCGGCCTCCTGCAGGTAGGTCGCGAAGCCGCCGCCGAGGT
>JBAZTM010000106.1:0-9714 GCA_041661925.1 Gemmatimonadaceae bacterium | reverse complement strand
CTCGTGGTCTCGTCGATCGAGACGCTGCGGGCGTACTTGCTGGCGGTGACTTCCCACGCCTCGGTCGAGACGTTGGCGTCGACCGGGTCGGCGCCGGGGCTCATGGCCGTCATGTCCACGTCGAGCAGGCCCTCGCGGGTGAACACGTGCGTCTGGCCGAGGTTGAACGGGAACGGCTCCCGGCGGGCTTCCTTGCGGAACAGCTGCTTGGGGTTGAGCGCGTCGAGGAAGTACCTCTGGAGGGTCTCGCTCTGGACGAGCGGGGCGAGCGTGGTGAGGACGAGCGACATGGCGTGGTCTCCTTGTGGTTACGAGGGGTCAATCCCCTGGCGTCGTGAATGCTCTCGGAACTCGGCGTCGGTCATGTCCGCGACCGACTTCTGCGTCGGCGTGTTGGGCGGCGGCGGCTCGGGCGGCTTTCCGCCGGGGGTCGTCGTCGCCAGAACCTCGGGCGTCTTCGGCGCCGGAGGGGGAGCTGCGGGCTTGTCGAACAGCCAGTCGGCCGTCTTCTTCAGGTCCTCGAAAAATGCCCGCTCCTGAATCTCGGCGTTCGGGTCCTTCAGCGCCATTTCCTTGCACCGTGCCGTGAACTGCTCGATCGCCACCTTCTGCCTTACCGGGTCGGTGATGCCCACGGAAGTCGCCACGATCCGCAACCGATCCTCGAGGGCCGTGCGCCGGAGCTCCGCCCGCTCGGTATCGAGCTTGCGGGCCGCCGCTGCGGTCTCCTCTTTGGCGGCCTTCGCCTCGGCCTCAGCCCGCGCGATCCTGTCGGCGGTCCGCTGCGCCTCGGTCTTCTTGGCCTCCTCGTCCTCCGCCTTCTTGGCGAGGTACGACTCCATCTCCTCGACGCTCTTGAACCCGGCCTTCTCGGCCAGCTTCTCCCGGCCACGGCGCTCGGCGCGCTCGGTCCGGTCCTTCGTCCACTGCGGCTCGGGCTTGGCGTCCGGCACCACGTCCGCGACTTTCGTCGGGGGGGGCTTCGGGGCCGACGCCTCTGCCGCGGCCTTCGCTGCCGCTTCCTTCGCGTCGGCTTCCGCCTTCGCGGCTGCGGCCGCCGCCTGCGCGGCCTCGTCGGGGGTGATGGGTTTCGGGTCAGCCACTGTCGTCTGCGTGCCTTCCATGATCTTTGTCCTTTCCGTGATTACCGCTCACGTGTGCGTGGGTGGACATCTGATCCGGGTTCGATCCGTTGATCCTATCGTTACGCCGGCAGGTTGCTGTTGATGTTGGCCGGCTTCTTCTCGTAGCACACGGTCCCGGCGGTGACGGCATCGCCGGCCTTGAACTTGATCGTGCCGGGGGTGGATCCGCTGCCGGGGGTCCACAGGCACTGCGTGGTGGCGAGGTCGCCCTGGGCGATCCCGACCGCCACCTTGTAGTTGCCGAGCCCGATCATCGCGCCGGCGGTCGTGACCTTCACGGCGATCGGCCAGAGCTCGGGGTTGACGAGCGTGTGGACATGCGCGACGCTGACGCTCAGGGCCTCGGCCGCGACGATGTTGCCGCCGTCGAGGATGTTGCCGAGGTCGCACTTCACGAGCACGTCCCCGACGTCGTTGATGTTGGCGCGGGTGAGAACCTGCTTGACTGTCGTCCTTGCCATCGTGGTCTCCTTCCGTCTGCGCCCGTGTTAGACGGGGAGGTTGGCGTTGATGTTCGCGGGCTTCTTCTCGTACGCCACGAACCCGCCGGTCACGGCGTCGGCCGCGAGGAACAGGAGCGAGCCGGGGGTGGAGCCGCTGCCGGGGGTCCAGCGCACGGTCGAGGCCACGGTCGGGTTGGCGCCGGTGATGATCCCGTACGCGATGTTGGTCGCGCCGCCGCCGGTCGTGGTGACGGTGACGGAGATCGGGCGGAGCTCGGCGTTGGCGAACGTGTGGATGTGCGAGGCGATCGACAGCGCCTCGGCCGCGACGACGTTCCCGCCGTCGAAGACGTTGCCGAGGTCGACCTTGACCAGCACGTCCCCGACGTCGTTGATGTTGGCGCGGGTGAGAACCTGCTTGACCGTGGTGCGTGCCATCTGTGTCTCCTTGATCGTGAAAAGGGGTTAATCGCCTGCGATCAGATATTCGATCCCGCCACCGCTCACGGCGCTGACGTCGACCGCCGTGAACTCCGTCCCATCGGTCGTGCATGTGATCAGCGCGATGGGATCCACACACACGTACTTAACGAGCAGTACCCCGCCGGTGTAGGTGACGCGGATGCTGACACCCGGGAGCTGCGACTGCACGAACAGGAACCGGCCCTTGGTGATGCCGGCCATGTCCAGCGCCTGGTTGACGGTCAGGGCGGCCAGCACCAGCGAGTCGGCCGACTTCTTGTTCCACGTGTGTGAGGCGTACACGGCGTTGATCGTCAGGATCTGCGCGGGCCAGTTGTCGACCACGCCGGTCGGCTGGCACGTGATCGGGATCGTCGCTGCGACGGTGACGCTCATTTACTTCCCCGCGGCCGTGGCGTTCTTGAGGGAGTCAGGGGCGGGCGTGCACGGGATCTGGGCGGTGCCCCACTTGACGTCCTCGGATGCGTTGGCGATCGGCTCGTCGTTCTTGGCGACCTTGCTGCTGTCCATCGCGTTCACGCCCTTGTCTTCCATCTCGATCTCCTTGTGCCCGTCGGCGGACAACGAAAAAGGACGCACACCCTCGTCAGAGGGCGGCGTCCCAAATCGCCGTCGTGTCGCTGTTTGGGCAGTTGAGCGGTTGCCTGGCCGGGCGACCGCACGACACGTTATTTCATTCGATCAGTTCCCGTGCGTGACCTTCCCCCATGTGCAGTCGATGACCGGCGCGTCGACCGGCTGGGCCGGCAGCCCGCCGCTGTTCTCGCGGTCCTTCTGCAGCGTGTCGACGCCGATGCCGCCGATGAAGTCGCCGGACAGGTCGGTCGCGTAGGGTTCCTTGCCGCTCTTGATCGGGTGGTCCATGTTCACCTCTCGCGACAATTCTATGCGGCACCGCGGGGGGTGCGCAAGTACCATGCGGTCCCCGCCTGCGGACACAGGATAGAACCCGACGCGGGGGGCGCGCAAGTGGGGTGGTGGTTATACGTAGAGTGCGGGGATGCGGCGTATAAAATCGCAAGCGCTTGCGATCAAAAAAAGACCCCCGAAGGACAATCCCTCGGGGGCCGTGCCCCGTGCGCCGCTTACAACCGCAGGGGGCGTGATTGATAAAGGCGGGCGCCGCTTGCGCGGGAGTCAGGAGGACCGCGCCCGCCTCGTCGTGAACCCCGTGCGGTGGTGAGACACCGCAGAGGGGCCGGTGGTCTACTTCGTGGTCAGCGCCTTGATCATGTCGTCGCAGTAGTTGATGTCGATCCCCGCCACGGCGATCGTGTGCGCGAGGTCCGTGCGCTGCGCGTTGGCCTTGTCGATCATGCCGTCGTTGGCGACGCGCGCGGCCAGCGCGGCCTTGCGCTTGGCGTCGTTACTGTGCGTCGGGTCGTTCGCCACGTGCGCCTCATGCCCGAGCTTGATCAGCGCGATCTCCCGGTCGAGGTCGGCCAGGGTCTCGGACGCCTTGAGCCGGGCCAGCGACTGCTCCCTTTTTTCTGCCGCGTAGTCCATCGCGTTCTTGTCTCCCATGTGTTCCTCCGTTGTTGCCGGTCGCCCGGCGGTGTTGATGTTGCCGTGGTCGTCGCACGGCACGCAGACCGCGAAGTTGATGCCGTTCACGTGGACGCAGGTGATGTCGCAGTCGGGCGTGCGCACGTGCGGCACGCGGGCGCGGCAGTCGCGGACGATGCAGCGGTAGTGGCAGACGCAGCGGACGGTCATCGCTTCTCCTCCTCAATGGCCTTGATAACCTCGCTCGGCTTCGGCTTGTGCGGATGCCCGCAGGTCGGGCACGGCCGCTCCGCCGTGAAGTTGCGCCAGCACGCCGGGCACAGGTCCTGCCCGGTCGGCATGCTGTGCCAGCCGTCGGCCTTGAGATTGTGGCGCAGGATGTGGGCGTACGTGCGCGTACCCTTGCGGCCCATCGCACCGCAGCCGTCGCAGGTGATGGAGAGGACGATCACTTGCGCCCCCGCAGCGCCGTCATCTTCGCGCGCCACCGCTCGTCGAGCGACCTCAGCATACTGCGCCGGGCCTCGCATGCCATGCTCAGTCCGTGGTAGCCGTGGGTGTCGGCCAATGCTCGCGCCCCGATCATGTCCTCCTCCTCGTCCATCCACGTCTCCCACGTCGCCATGCACGCGGAGCATGCCCCGTGTGACTCGGCGGCCGTGCCGTCGGCGTTGCGGAGCGCACCCGCCTCGGCCAGCTCGTAGTGCAGGACCGCCCCGCAGTACATGCAGCGGCTGATCACCGGATCGGCCAGGATGCGCCGGGCGTTCGACAGCGCGTCGACGTCGTGCGTGCGCACGGCCTCCACGATCTCCGCGGGGGTCACGGCTTCACCCCCAGCAGGCCGTCGATGGCGTACTGCGCGATCTCCAGCCGCTCCCGGGCCTGCGCGATCTGACCGCATGCGACCCTGAGCGTGATCTCGTCCCCGATCAGCGTCTGCCCGTTGGCGAGGGTCACGGACGACCGCGCAAGCGCCACAGCATGCTCCGCCATCTTGAGCTGCGCCAGCACGTGCGCCTTCTGCTCGGCGTTCACAGCGACACCCACACGAGCGCCGCCGCCACCGCGGTCCCCACCGCCATCGCGATCTCGCCCCACGCTACCTCGCGCCGCTCCACCAGCGGATACCAGCTGCCGTCACGGTTGATGATGATCATGCGATCCTCCTGTCGAAAAGGTTACCCTGCGTCCATCGGTACGCCACGCCCCTTGCACCCTCGGGGATCAGCGCCGCGATCTCCGCCGCCAGCCCCGCGGGGTCCTCGAGCAGCCGCCGCGTGAACTCCTTGCGGGCGCTCCGGCGGGCGGGAGAGTCGTTGCGCTTGCTGCCGGCGGCGAGGAGCGCGCGGGCGGTCACTTGATCCCCATCTCGGAAAGGTCCTTCTCGCCCACGACCGTGCACCGATGCACGCGGAACTTGCCGTCGCTCGCTTTCGGGATGCACGCGATGTCCGCCGCCTCGAACTCCACGATCAGCACCCGCCAGCCGTCCTGGCGTTCCTTGAGGCACCAGTCCATGCTCGCGACGTTGAGCCCGTGCGAGCAGTCGCGGTCGGCGTCGGTGTCGGCCGGGATCGCATAGTCCTTACCGATCTCGTAGTGGATCGGCGTGCATCCCTGCTGCTTGCACATCGGCGAGTTACCGTCGGCGTCCACGAGCTTGTACGCGCGGATCTTGCCGGGCTGGTCAAGCAGCATCATCAGCGGCTGCGAGCGCCACTGATTGACGCCGTTCGCGCGGCTGAGGTCCGCGCCGCTGAGGTCCGCGCGGCTGAGGTCCGCGCCGCTGAGGTCCGCGCCGCTGAGGTCCGCGCCGCTGAGGTTCGCGCGGCTGAGGTCCGCGCCGCTGAGGTCCGCGCGGCTGAGGTACGCGCCGCTGAGGTTCGCGCGGCTGAGGTTCGCGCGGCTGAGGTCCGCGCCGCCGAGGTACGCGCCGCTGAGGTACGCGCCGCTGAGGTTCGCGCCGCTGAGGTCCGCGCGGCTGAGGTTCGCGCGGCTGAGGTCCGCGCCGCTGAGGTCCGCGCGGCTGAGGTCCGCGCCGCCGAGGTACGCGCCGCTGAGGTACGCGCCGCTGAGGTACGCGCCGCTGAGGTACGCGCCGCTGAGGTTCGCGCCGCTGAGGTCCGCGCGGCTGAGGTACGCGCCGCTGAGGTTCGCGCGGCTGAGGTTCGCGCGGCTGAGGTCCGCGCGGATTCCGGCCTTGCCTGCGGCTGCGACCACCTCGCGGATCGCCTCCGTGATCGTCGTGGCCGTCTGCGACGCGTATATGATCGTGCCATCGGTCCACCGCTTGATCTGGATCATGGGTCCTCCTTATGCGGGTGTCTCACCCCGCGCGTGTTACTTTGTCACCTGCGCCAGCCGGGCCTGCGCCTCGGCCAGATCCCGCTCCGCCTTCGCCACGGCCTTCGTTGCCATCTCGCGGGCGATCACCGCCGCCTCCGCGCGAGCGGCCTGCTCGTCGAGGTAGACCGCATCCACGCTGTCGGGGTTGAGGCCGCCGAGCGCCTGCTGCATCAGCGACTTGATCGTGGTCTCGAAGCACTCGACCTCGCCGCTGACAACCGCGATCACCCACAGGACGGTGATCGGCTCGATCTCGGTGCCGGTGCGCCAGTCGGCGGGGGGTGTCGGGGCGGGCGTGGTGGCGGGGTACAGCGTCACCACCGGGGAGGGCGTGGCCTTGATCTCGGTCTTGACCGCCGGGGCGCAGAACGAGGTCGCCCACGTCTTGCGCATGATCTCCTCGCTGATGTGGCTGTCGATCCCGGGGCCAACGATGGCGCCGCGCTCGTACCGGCACCCGAGGTAGTGCAGCTCGGTCGCCATCTCCAGATACCGCGCGTCCTCGATGTGGCGCGAGGTCTGCGCGTACTTGGTCGAGCCGAACACGTGCCAGTCGTTGTTGACCGCGTGCGTGCTGTCGTCGGATCCGTCGAAGCTGCTGTGCTCGTACTTGCCGACGATCGCGTCCACCTCCGCCTGCGTCGGGCCGTCGGTCCACGCGGTATGCACGTGGTTGCCCATGCTGTACGCCTTGGAGGTCACGCGGAATTTGATCCCGGGGAAGGCGCGGGCCAGCTCGGCCTTGATGTTCTTGGCGGCCAGCGCGTGCATGGAGCCGTCCCAGTTGTCGACCGGGATCGGGTGGGGGTTGGCGGCGACGAGGCGCTTGGCGTTGTCGGGATTGATGATGCTCATCTGGTCCTCCTGTTTGGCGGGCCGTCTCACCGGCCCTCGTTTACAGCCACACCATAACCCTAGTGTTACATCGTGTCAAGTCTTTTGTTTTATTACAATGGCGTGGTCTTTTGGCGCTTTGTAACCCCATCGCAAGCGCTTGCGATTTTACGCGGTGCGTTAGGATAGCCCGCATTTGGTTCACCCAGATGAGCATCCCGCGCTACAATCCGAGCACGAAATGTCGACACCCTCCCCCGGCGTGCCGACGTTCTCAGTCGTCGTCGTATCCCAGCTCTTTAAGGCATTCCGCCTCGGTGTCCATCGGCATCATCACCACCCGCCCGTCGAGCCGCTGACACTTCCCGAACGACCCCTCGGGCTGGAAGTACCGCAGCAGCGTCCCGTCTACCAGCCGCACCCACGAGTTGTGCGGCACGTCCTTGATCTTCATCATCCCCTCCTCGACTCGGTGCAATCCGAAGATCGCCATCAGCGTATCAGCCACCGCCGCGTTCACTCCCCCTCCAGCATGTCCAGGATGTCCTCCAGCGCGCTCCGGTAGCCCTCCGCGAACTTCCCGCAGAACGGTGCCACGGCCTCGATCCTGCCCGCGATCTCGTCGTGCAGCGCCGGGGCGTACACGTACCGCACCGGCATCTCGTGCGCGTGCGCGATCAGCTCGTCGGCGGTGCAGGAGATGTAGCGGGAGCGCGGCATCTTACCCTCTCTCTTACCTCTACCGATTGCCCTTACTCCTCGATCATTCGCGTCAGGCCCCGCTCGCCCAGCTCGTGCCACACCCACGTGCGCACGTCGTCGAGCGTCGGCTTGTCCTTGTCGAACCCGTGGCCGTGCTTGATCGCGTTCCGCAGCTCCTGCGTCAGATCCCACACGAACGACGCCAGGTGCCCGCCCGCGAGGGCCAGACCGAGCTCGCGCTTGCCGTCGGGATCGGTGAGGTCGAAGTGGAGGGAGGCCGTGCGGGGGGAGTGTTTCGCTTTGCGGGCTGTTCCGCGTGCGGTGGAACTTTTCATTAGATCACCTGCTTTCAACGTGTGTTGAAATGCTCCGGTTGGGCGTCACGACCTCTCCCGGTAGAACGCCGTGAACTCGGCGTTGATCGTGTTCGATAGCGCGCTCCTCGGATGCACCGTGACGCGGATGATCCATCCGCCGACGTGCGCCGCCAGGCCCTTCGTGACCATGAATGGGGTTTGGCGCTGAAAAGTTGCCGACTGCAAAACCGCGACGTTGCGATACGACGGCATGAACTCCGCCTTGTGGTAGTGACCGATGCAGAGCAAGTGCGGTTTGGTTCCACCCTCCAGTGTCTCGACGATCTTCTGCGGTCGGTACGACAGCGAGTACGCCGATCCGCCGCTCGGGTGCATCAGCCCCACACGGAAACGTCGACCGTTTGGCGTGCGGAAGTCGATCGTGGCGTAGTCCTCGCCGATGAAGTGGTGATCGGGCCGCACGCTGGCGATGCTCCGACCGACACCGATACCGGCCGCCTTCTTGAACGACGCATCATGGTTGCCTGTGATGAAGTGGGTGGTGATTCCCGGGACGCGCGGGGCGTGGCCGCGGAACCATTCGAGCTGGCTCTCGAAGCCGTGGCTGTGCAGCTCAAACTGCTGGCCCTTGTAGACGTCGTGCCCGTCGAGCACGTCCCCGGCGTGCAGCACGTCCTTGACGCCGGCGGCACGGAACTTCTCGTACATGGCGTGAAGCTCGCTGTTGGCCTCGTACCGCGATCCGTCGTGCGTATCGCCGATGACGCCGAAGGCGAGGGTGTTGCTGGGAACCGACAGCTCGAGCGACACCCTGGGTTGGCGCGCGATCGTTTGCTTGAGCGCGGTCTCGAGCGCGACGATCTGCTTGCGTAGCGCGGCCCCTTCCTTCGCATTGATGAGCGCATCTTCCGCCGGCTTGCTCTTGACCGTCGGCGCGCTCATGATTCCGCCTGGTTGCGATATCGGCGGGCGCCGGCGGCGATCATGGCGATCGTCACTTCCGGCATCGCCCACACCGGGTGCCCGTGGCTGTAGCAGCGGTGCGTCGACGGCACGTCCGCCCGGTAGTTGCGGGTGTACTTCCACCAGCAGTGGTCGCCGATGCCGAGGGCGTGCCGCAGGTCGTCGTCCTCGACCGTGTGGCCTTTTGGGATGGCCTTGAGGATCTCGATGATCTTCTCGCCGTAGTCGGGGCCGCGGCTGCTCTGCATTACCTCCTCGGCCGGTCGGGTCTTGATCTTCATGGTGCCTCCTTTTTAAGCATCGCGAACCGCGAAAGGAACTCCGCCTCTGCCTTCTGCCACGTCCACGGCTCGATCTCGTCGGGTAGCGGATCCGCCCGGTGCGTCCACGGCTTCTGGTACAGCAACAGGTCCCGGCGCTCGGTCATCAGCAGCACGTTGTCCGCGACCTTCACCTCCGGCGGCTCCGGCATGGTCATCCCGAACCGCTCGCAGATCACCGCCATGATCGCGGCCTCGCACTCGCGGAACGCCGGCATCTGCGTCTTGAGCGGTCGCACCATGTCACCGATGTACGCCTCGGCCGCGTCGTGCAGCAGGCCCCATAGCGCGTGCTCCGGTGGCACCACGTGGCTCACGCGCACGCTGTGCTCGGCGATGCTGTAGAACTCCTTGACGTGGCCGTTGAACCGGCACTGCATGGCGAGCCCGCGGGCGATGTCGTCGATCCTTACCTCGTCCGCGCGCGGGTCCATCGGCCAGAACTGGACGCCCGTGTGCGTCTGAAACCAGTCGCCCTTGCGCATCGGCACCTCCGCTTTAATAGGTGGCGGTAACCTGTTTATCCGCGTGCGGCGGGACTGCATGAGGGAGTCGAGGTAGGGCGTAGGGAGCGCAATCAGGTCGTCTACCGCGCGTTGAATGTCGTCATCCGTCATCGTCTGCCCATCGTGAACGCGATCCGCGCGGCGTC
>JBAZTM010000105.1:0-9785 GCA_041661925.1 Gemmatimonadaceae bacterium | reverse complement strand
CGTCCGGTCAGCCAGTAGGCGTTGGCGAGGCGCACGAGCGCGCGCGCGTGGTCCGGCTCGCGCTCGACCACGACTTCCATGAGGGGACCGAGCACTTCGGGCATCGCGGCGTGCGCGTCGGCCGCCGCGAACAGCTCGTCGGTGGGCGCCTGCTCGGCGACTGCGGCGAGTGCGTCGAGCAGGCGGGGCAGGTTCCCATCTCCCTTGTATGCCTCGACGATGGCGGTGAGTCGCACGAGCGTGCGACCGTGTGGGGTGTTCATCGGTCCCAATTTATGCGGGTGGCCCTGACCGTAGTGGAAGCGGAGGGTTGCGCGAACGCCCCGCCCCCGCCATACTCAACTCCAATCGGTACTGCGCGCTGCGCACGCCGGTGAATGCACCCTTCCGCCTCTGCCGCCTGTTGGCGGCATGCGACTCCGGCGCTGGGCGCCGCGAGTGACGGTGTGTCCGTTCGACCCTGCCGGGCTTCGTGACGTTCCGTGGCCTGGGATGCCGAGGCGCCTTGAGCGCCCAGTCTCGTCCGATTTCAGCAAGCGTTTTTCATTTGGCGCGCCACGGGTGCGCGCAGTCCGTGGAAGTCACGGGCCCTTGTCCCAAGAGGAAGCAGCCGGAGTGCCCACTCCCAGCCCGGTCGGCCCGCGTGCGCGCGGTGCAGGCCCCTATCGTTTTCGATTCAACACACATACTGACGCATGAGCGAGAATCGTCGTCCTCGCCGTCGCGGCCGCCCTGCGCGTTCGCGCGGACAGACCGCCCCCGAGTCCACATCGGCCGAGCCCGATCCGTACCTCGACACCGCCGCTTCCGAAGCACCGGCGGCGACCGAGGCTCCGCCTCCGGCTGCCGCGGCACCGGACGATCCCCCGGCACCGCCTTCGCCCGCCATCGACGCTGCACTGCCGACGGCACCCATCGAGATGGGAACGCCGGACGGCAACGGCTCCGGGCGTCCCCAGTTCGACGGGCGGCGTGAGGGCCGAGACGGACGCGAAGGACGCGAAGGACGCGAAGGACGCGAAGGACGCGAAGGACGAGAAGGGCGTGAGGGACGATTCGGCCGGCGCGGTCGCCGGCATCGCGGCCGCAATCGGGGCGGCGAGCCGAATCAACAGCAGCAGGGCGGAGGAAACGGGGGCGGTGCACCTCCGCAGCCGATTGTCGCCGACGGCGACACGATTGGCTGGTACGACCCGTCGCGCGACGCCGGGTTCATCCGCCGGCCCAACGCGAGCTACTTGGAAGACCAGGGCGATGCGTACATGCCGTCGTATCTCGCACGGCAGTTCGGCCTTCGCAAATCCGATGAAGTGCGCGCCACCACGGGGCGCGACCACCGCGGGCGTTCGACCTGCGTGGACATCCTATCCATCAATGGACATGATCCGGCCGAGGCGGCACGCCGCCCCGACTTCGCGTCGCTGACGGCCAGTTATCCCGAGCGGCGCCTGACGCTCGAGACCGGGCGGCCGGCCAAGGTCGGCCCCGAGCTGACCCGCCGCTGCATCGACCTCATCGCCCCCATCGGCTACGGCCAACGCGCGCTGATCGTGGCGCCGGCCCGCGCGGGCAAGACGATGCTCCTGCAGGCCATCACCGAGGGCGTGGCGCTCAAGCATGCCGACGCAACGCTGCTCATCCTTCTCGTGGACGAGCGCCCCGAGGAAGTGAGCGAGGCTATCTCATGGGGCGTGGGCGAAGTCATCGCCTCGTCGTTCGACCAGCCGGCACGCCGGCACGTCGAAGTCACCGAGATGGTGCTCGAGCGGGCGCGCCGCCTGGTGGAGCTGGGCAAGGACGTGGTCATCGTGCTCGACTCGCTCACGCGCATGGCGCGCGCGCACAACACGGCCGAGCGCGGCACGGGGCGTACGATGTCGGGTGGCCTTGATACCTCGGCCATGGCGAAGCCGAAGGCGTTCTTCGGCTCGGCGCGCAACATCGCACCGGAACACGGCGGCGGATCGCTGACGATCATCGCCACCGCGCTCGTGGAAACCGGCTCGCGCATGGACGACGTGATCTTCGAGGAATTCAAGGGGACGGGCAACTGCGAGATCAAGCTGGATCGCGGGCTCGCCGAGAAGCGCATCTTCCCCGCCTTCGATATCGCGAGCTCCGGCACGCGCCGCGAGGAGAAGCTCTACAAGACAGGCCAGCTCGACGCGATCTACAGCCTGCGTCGCGGCCTGCAGCAGATGCCGCCGCAGGCGGGCATGGAGTGGCTGATCAAGCGCATCGGCAGCACGCCCGACAACGACACGCTGCTGGCGGGATTGCTCTAGGCGTTCGGCCAGACGAACGCCATGGAAGCCACCGACGGTGACCGTCGGCGTCGTACGGGGGCGCGACTGCCCGGTATCGACGGATTGCGGGCCGTCTCGATTCTGCTCGTCATTGGCGCGCACGCGCAGATGACGACGACGCCGGCCGCCGCACTGGCGCCGTGGCTGCCGTTCATCGGCAATTCGTTCGTCGGCGTCAACACGTTCTTCGTCATCAGCGGATTCCTCATCACGCGCCTGCTGCGGCGAGAGCATGAGGCGACGGGGCGCATCAGCCTGCGCGCGTTCTATCTGCGGCGCGTGACGCGCATCTTCCCGGCCTTCTATGCCTACCTCGGCGGCCTGGCCCTGCTGGCCGCGGCACTTGGCATCGCGATTCGTGCACCTGACTACGCCTTCGCCGCCGGATTCCTGAAGAACTACCAGGGCCTGTTCGACACCGGCTCCGACGCCGGCTACTGGTTCACCGGACACTTCTGGACGCTGTCACTGGAGGAGCAGTTCTATCTGCTCTGGCCGGCAACGGTGGTCGTGCTCGGCTTTCGGCGCGCGCCGTTCATCGCGCTCGGCATCGTGGCCGCGTCACCGTTCCTGCGGATCGCATCGTACCTGCTGTGGCCCAGCTCGCGCCCCCTGCTGAACATGATGCTGCACACCGCCGGCGATGCACTGATGATCGGATGCGCGGCCGCCCTGCTGCACGACCATCCGCGGGTGGTCGCGTGGCGACAACGCATGTCCAGCGCCCGCTGGCCGGCGCTGTTCGCGGCGTGGGGGCTGGTCGCATCGCCGCTGTTACAGGGGGCGTTGGGCGGCGCGTACCGCGCCACGGCGGGGCCGGCGCTTGACGGATGCGCCGCCCTGTTCGTGATGCTCTGGCTCATGGAACACCCGCGGTCGGCGGCGGGACGCGCGCTCGATTGGCCGGCCGTTCGGTACGTCGGCGTCCTCTCGTACAGCCTGTACCTGTGGCAACAGTTCTTCCTGACGACGCTCAACCCCCTGAGCGCCGCGCGATTCCCATTCAACCTGGCAGCGACCTTTCTCGCCGCCATGTTGTCGTATCATCTCGTTGAGCAGCCCGTCCTGCGCTGGCGCGCGCGCGCTGCGGCGCGCACGCCAGCACCGGTCGCCTAACGGCCGAGTTGGTCGAGCAGCGCCGCAATGGCGCGCATGCCAAGCTTGAAATTGTCCACGCTGATCCACTCGTCGGGCGCATGGGCATTTTCGCTGGGCAGGCCGAAGCCCATCAGGAGCACCGGCACGCCGAGGATGCGCTCGAAGTCGCCCACCACCGGAATCGAGCCGCCCTCGCCCGTCACCTCGGGGGTGCGCCCGAACGCCGCCGACAGCGCCTGCTTTGCAGCTTCGAACAGCGGTCCCTCGAGATCGGCGCGCCACGGCTTGCCGCCGTGGAGGTGCGTGACGGTCACCTGCACGCCCTTGGGCGCCACCTTGGCCACATGCGCCTTCATCAGCACCTCGATCTTCGCCGGATCCTGCTTGGGTACGAGGCGGCAGCTGACCTTGGCCATGCTGACGCCTGGCAGCACCGTCTTGGCGCCCTCGCCCGTGTAGCCGCTCAGCAGGCCGTTCACCTCGCACGTCGGGCGCGTCCAGAGCTTCTCGAGCACGGTGAACTGCGGTTCGCCGCCGAGCGACGTCGCGCCGACTTCCTTGCGGAAATTCTCTTCGTCAAACGGCAGCTTGCGCATGCCGGTGATGACGTCGGGCGGGAACGGCAGCACGTCGTCGTAGAAGCCATCGATCATGATCTTGCCGTTGGCGTCGTGCATCGTGGCGAGGATGCGCGCGAGCGCCATGGCCGGGTTCACCACCGCGCCGCCGTACGAACCGGAGTGCAGGTCCTGCGCCGGACCGCGCACGTTGAGCTCGAAGTACGCGAGCCCGCGCAGCGAGCTCAGGATGCTCGGAATGCCCGGCGCGAACATCGACGAATCGGAGATCACCACGCCGTCGCAGGCCAGCCGTTTCTTGTTCTTCTCGATGAAGGGGGCAAGGTTCTCGCTGCCGACCTCCTCCTCGCCCTCGGCGATGACGATCACGTTCACCGGCAGCTTGCCGCGGACCTCAAGCATGGTCTCGAGCGCCGCGATATGCGCGAAGAGCTGCCCCTTGTCGTCCACGCTGCCGCGGGCGAAAAGCTTGCCGTCGCGAATGGTCGGTTCGAAGGCTGGCGTGGTCCACAGATTGAGCGGCTCGGCCGGCTGCACATCATAGTGGCCGTAGACGAGGAACGTGGGCGCGCCCGCCGGCGCCTTGCGCCACTCGGCGAGCACCACCGGGTGCCCGGGCGTCGGGCACGTTTCGACGGCGAAACCCATCTTCTCGAAGCGTCCGTGCACCCAGGCAGCGGCACGCTGCGTGTCGGCGTTGTGTTCTGCCTTCGCGCTGACGCTCGGAATGCGGAGGAAGGCAAAGAGATCGTCAAGCAACTGCGCTTCGCGTTCGGCGAAACGTTTTTCGAGATCGGCCGCGATAGTCATCGAGACTCCGGTATGGACGGTGTGGAATGCCCGGGCCAGCCGCCGCGCCAGTCGCGAAGCAGCCAGGCGCGCTGGCGGCCGAGCAGGAGACCGTGGGCGCTGCGCACCACGGGTGGCCCTTCATCAATGCGTGAAAAATACGGCGCCAGCGCCACGATGGGTGCCGGCTCGGCTGTGGACTCGTCGAGCACGAGGACGAGCACATCGCCGGGCACCGCACGCTGACGGAACCCGGCCCACAGGTCGTACTGGTTGCGACGTCCCCCAAGGTTGGTCGCAAAGACACGGAGCGTGTCGGTGCCCGGGTGTCGCAGCGCCCACGCGAGCTGCGCGGCGTGCTGGTAGCGATCAGCCGCCACCCAGACGTTGCGGGGCGACGACTCGCCCCGCATCGCAAGCATGCCCGTGCGCACCGCGTCCGCAACACCGCTTCCCACCGCATCCCATCCGTACGCCTGGCTCACGGGATCGCGGCCCGGGCGAAGGCCGAGTCGGGGGGCAAGCAATGTGGCGGCGTCAATGTAGACGAGCACCACCAGCGCACCGCCCAGCCAGAGGCCGCCCCGGAGCCAGGCACGCCGGGCTCCGTGCGCGGCCTCCACCGACAGCAGGAGGATTGCTGGCAGCCACGCCGACGCCGGCCAGTTGGCCTCGACGTTCTTGCGCGTGGCACTCCACACGAAGAACAGGAGCACGAAGACGCTGACCGTGGCGAGCAAGCGCATCACCGCGTCATCGCGTTGGCGCAATGCACGCCAGACGGCCCCGACGAGGAGCACAAAGAGGATGGGAGACGTGAGTCCCGCCTGCCCGCCAACAAGGTTGAGCTCGCGGCTCAGCACCGCACCGAGGCCGGCCTGCTTGGGCGCGCCGAGGCCGTGGCCGAGTTGGAAGGCGAACGACGCCCAGTCGTGCTTCGCGTTCCACCAGAGGTTTGGCGCCAGGACGAGCGACGCGACCACGACGGCGACCCACGGGCCGCTCTCGCGGAACCGCGCACGCAACGGGGCATACACCGCGCACGACAGTGCGATGGCGGCGGGCACGAGCACGGCCGTGTACTTGGAGAGCATCGCCACGCCAATGGCGGCGCCGGCGATGATCCACCACCTGAGCGACGCGCGCGACCCAACTGGCGATTCGAGCGCCTCCACGACTGCGTGCAGCGTCCACGCGAGTGCACAGAACAGCGGGGCGTCCGGCGTGGCAAGCACGTACCCGGCCGCCGCGAGCGGCAGGAAGGCGAAGATCAGCGACGCCCACAGTGCCGCCTCATCCCCGGCAAGCCGGCGTGCCGTGCGCAGCAGCGCGAGCCCCGCGAGTCCCCCGGCCAGCACCGATCCCAGTCGCACGCCGAACGGCGTATCGCCGCCCAGCGCCACCAGCCACGCGATGGCCGGCGGATGGTCGAAGTAGCCGGCGGCGAGCCGGCGGCTCCACTCCCAGTAATACGCCTCGTCGTTGGTGAGCGGCACGAGCGTGGCCATGACCAGCCGCACCACGGTGCCGGCCAGCAGGATCTGCCAGGCCCGGATCCATGGTTTGCCGACGGATGTCGAGGCGGACTCGAAAGTGGTCATGGAACGGACGCGAGGTTCAATACCGTTAGCTTGAAGAATCTACGCTCTCGCACCTCTCCCCGCCCCCGAGGTGACTGTGCCCAACCGTCTCGCGCTCGAGACCTCGCCCTATCTCCTGCAGCACGCCAACAATCCCGTGGCGTGGCATCCGTGGGGCGACGACGCCTTCGCGCTCGCGCGCGCCGAGCATAGGCCGGTCCTGCTGAGCGTCGGCTACGCCGCGTGCCATTGGTGCCACGTCATGGCGCACGAGTCGTTCGAGGATCCCGAGACGGCGATGTTGATGAACCAGTGGTTCGTCAACGTGAAGGTGGACCGCGAAGAGCGCCCCGACGTGGATGCCATCTACATGCGCGCCGTCCAGGCGCTCACGCGGCAGGGCGGCTGGCCGATGACGGTTTTCCTGACGCCCGACGGGGCGCCGTTCTACGGCGGCACGTACTTCCCGCCCGACGACCGTCACGGTCTCCCGTCGTTCCGCCGGGTGCTGGCGAGCGTTGCCGAAGCGTGGCGCACGCGGCGCGACGAGATTGCGAACGGCGCCACGGCGATGTTGCGCATCTACGATGACCCGCCCGCCCCGGCGCGCGCTCCCGTCGGCACGTCGCTCATGCACCGCGCCGTGCATGCCACGCTGGCCCGCTATGACCGTACCTACGGCGGCTTTGGCGGCGCGCCAAAATTTCCACCGACCATGTCGCTCGACTTTCTGCTGCGACGCTGGGCGCGCACAGGTGACGATGCACCGCTCGAGGCAGTGCGGCACACGTGGGATCGCATGGCGCACGGTGGGCTGTTCGACCAGTTGGGCGGCGGCTTTCACCGTTACACGGTGGATGGCGAGTGGTTGGTGCCGCACTTCGAGAAGATGCTGTACGACAACGCGCTGCTCGTGCGGCTCGGTGCGCACCTCTGGCAGGCCACGGGCGACCCGGAGGTTCGCGCGGTGACGGAGCAGACGCTGGCCTGGGTGGAGCGAGAGATGACGTCGCCGGACGGCGGATTCTATGCCTCGCTCGATGCCGACTCGGAGGGGCACGAGGGACGCTTCTACGTCTGGTCGCTCGACGAGATCCAGCAGGTGCTCGACTCGGACGCCGCAGTGCTCGCTGCCTACTGGGACGTGACCGCCACGGGGAACTTTGAAGGACACAACATCCTCTGGTGCCCGAAGTCGGTGGACGCCTTCGCCGCCTCGCACGTCCTCGACCCTGCGGCGTTGAGAACCATGATCGACCGCGGCCGCACCGCGCTCCTCGCAGCGCGTGACCGGCGCGTGCGTCCCGCCCGCGATGAGAAAGTCATCGCCGCGTGGAATGGACTGATGCTGCGCGGCGTGGCCGAGTGCGCGCGGGTCTTCGGTGAGCCGAGGTGGCGGGCACTGGCGTTGCGCGCCGCCGGTTTCCTCGCCCGCACGCTGGTGCGCGACGGCCGTGCGTTCCGCGTCTACGCCGGTGGCGAGGCCCGTATCGGCGGGTTCCTCGAGGATCACGCGGCGCTTGGCCTCGGTTTTCTCGCGGTGTATGAACTGACGTTCGACCCGGCGTGGCTCACACGGGCCTTCACGCTCGCCGACGCGTGTGAGCGGCACTTCTGGGACGACGCGACCGGGGCCTTCTTCGACGCGGCAGCCGATGCCCCGCCCCTGGTGACGCGCCCGCGTGACACGTACGACAATGCAATGCCGTCCGGCACGTCGCTCGCCGTCGAGCTGCTGCAGCGCGTCGGCGCCCTGACCGGCGACGCCTCGCGCGCCGCCCGAACGCAGGATGTGCTGTCATCGCTGGCGGAGCCGATGGGCGCAGCACCGCTCGCGTTCGGACACCTGCTGGGCGCGGCAGACTTCGAAACCGACGGCGACGTCAGCGTCGTGCTCTCAGGGTCGCCGGATGCTCCGGACTTCGCGCGGCTTGAGCGGACGCTGGCGGGATGCTACGTGCCGTCGCTGGTGATCGCCGGCGGGCTGTCGGGCCCGCCCGCGGTGCTGGAAGGCAAGACGCCCATCGACGGCATCGCAGCAGCCTATGTGTGCCGCGGTTTCAACTGCGACGCCCCGACTACGGATGCTGCCACGCTCGCCGCGCAACTCGCCGCGGCCGCCCGGGCGTAGAGGCTACAGGTCCGCGCACGACTTGTTGATCTGCCGGCACTGCTCGCAGATCAGCTTGCACTTGCGCCAGACGAGGGGACCGGCGCCGCAGTGGTCACAGGGCAGGTCTTCGGCGCGCGGGGCCGGGCGGGGCCGGTCGTCTCTCGTGGGGCTCGGCGCCATCACTCGAAATCGAGGGCGAGATTCATGGCGGGCGCCGAATGTGTGAGCGCGCCCACGGAAATGCGGTCCACGCCGGTTTCGGCGATCGCGCGCACCGTCTCGAGACGCACGCCGCCCGACGCCTCCGTGAGCGCGCGGCCGGCAGTGATCGCCACGGCGGCGCGCATCATCTCGAGGCTCATGTTGTCGAGGAGCACCGCGTCGGCCCCGGCATCCACCGCCGCGCGCACCTGCTCCAGGTGATCGCACTCGATCTGCACGAATGTGCCCGGACGCGTCTGCTCGCGCGCGCGCCGCACTGCCACGGCGACGTCGCCATCGAGCGCGGCCAGATGATTGTCCTTCACCAGCACCGCATCGGCGAGCGTCTCGCGGTGATTGGCGCCGCCGCCGCAGCGGACCGCGTACTTCTCCAGCCGCCGCCATCCCGGCGTCGTCTTGCGGGTGTCGACGATGCGGGCGCGCGTGCCGCGCACCACATCCACGAACCGCGCGGTGAGCGACGCCACACCCGACAGGCGCTGCAGGAAGTTCAGCGCCGTGCGTTCGGCGGCGAGCATGCCCCGCGCGCGACCGTTGATGAAGAGGATCGTCGTGCCGGGTTCGACACGGTGTCCGTCCTCGACATCGACGCGGATCTCCACCTTGTCATCGCACTGGCAAAAGGCGGCAAGGGCCAGCGGAACGCCGCAGAGCGTACCGGCCTCGCGCGCCACGAGTGCCGCGCGCGCGCGGCGCGTGGGCAGGACAGTGGCAAGCGTGGTGATGTCGTTCGCCGCCGCGTCCTCGTCGAGCGCCGTCTTCACGAGGCGCGCAATCTGCGCTTCGGTGAGCGGAAAGTCCGACTCTCCGCCGGCGAACGCCGGCGCGTCCATCGCGGCTATGCGCCGCGGGGGAACGCGACCCGGTGTCATTCGCCCGGGTCCACGCCCTCGGCGGCCGGCATCGGCGTGCCGCCGCCGATGGACACCATGCGCTCGATGGCCAGTCGCGCCCGGTCGGCGATGTCGAGGCGAACGGTGATGCGGTGCTGCAGGTGCAGCAGCGCGTCGCGGACCTTGGGCAGCGTGGTCACCTTCATGTAGGCGCACGACGCCCGCTCGTTGGCCGCGAAGAACTGCTTGCCGGGATACGCCCGCCG
>JBAZTM010000104.1:0-9917 GCA_041661925.1 Gemmatimonadaceae bacterium | reverse complement strand
GGCGAGGCGGCGAGGTAGAGCGTTTCCGGCTCGGGAGCGCGCAGGAAGAGCGAACAGCGCATCGCTTGCATGTCGTCGCCGACGAGCGCGAGCAGCCCCTCCGCCAGTCGCTTGGGGTCCACATTGTGCGCGGCAAGGTCGAGCACGCGGTCAAGCAGGTAGATGGTGCGCGTGCGCTGGCGCAGGCCCTCGCTGCGGCGATGGAGTTCGATGTGTGCCTGCTCGAGCTGGCCCACCGCCGCCGTCACCTGATGCTCGAGCGCGCGCAGCCGAGAGGCGGCTCGGCGCGCATCCTCCGCGCCGCGCGCCATCTCGCGCGCCTGCTGCACGGTCTGGCCCGCGCGCGCCGCATCGGCCGCGCCGCGCGCCTGCTTGAGCTGCTGTTCCATTTCCGTGAGCCGGGTCACGTACTCCCCGTGCACCCGCTGCGTGACGTCTTCGAGGGTGCGCGCCGCCTCGGCGCGCGCCTCCCGCTCGGCGAACCGGTCGTGCGCCAGGTCAAACAGCGCGGCGAGCGCGCCTGCCCGTTCGAGGATGCGCGCGCCGAACACTCGCCGTGGCTCATGGAGCGCGAGCACCGCGGCCAGTTCGCCGTCGAAACAGATGCCGCGCAGGGCGAGGTCGCCGGACTCACCCAGCGGCGGCAGCTGCAGCATGCGCGCGAAGGTGTCGGATTCGTCCCCGACGTCCACGAACGTCCCGCCGGCCTGCACGCGCTGGACCACGGCCGTCGAGAACTGCCGGAGCGCGATCTCGAGCGGCGTCCGAACCACCGTCCCCTGGTCCCATGTGAGGCACTCGACGAGCTTCGCGTCGCGCGCGTCGAACGGGAGGTACGCGACGACGACGGCCCGGTCGACCTCCGCCATCCCCTCCGCCAGCGCAACGAACGCCGCCTCCAAGCGCGGAGCGGCGGCAAGAGCGTGGGCCAGCGAAGCGAGGGTGGACTCAGGCATCCAGCGGTGGGGCGAAAAGGGCGTTCGGAGGTCGGCGACGACGCCCCGGGAGGCCGACGCGGCCACCTGCGGGAACGTGAGGCCTACGTCGAGTCCTGTCAATCGGTTGAGCCTCGCTAGTTTCCTTGATCGCGCACGTGCCGAGGGCTATTTTCCTCACAATGGCGGGACGCGTGTTTCAGCTCGTGTTGCACTATGACGGCACCGACTTTTCCGGTTGGCAGGTGCAGCCGGAGACGCGAACCGTGCAGGGAACCCTCGAATCGGCTCTGGCGCGCCTGTGCGGCGGCCCGGTCCGGGTGACGGGAGCGGGTCGAACGGACGCGGGGGTCCATGCCCGCGGTCAGGCGGCCTCAGTGGAAGTGCCGCTGCACTGGACGCCGGATCGCCTGAGGCACGTGCTCAATGCACAGCTTCCCGACGACGTCTTCGTGTCAGCGGTGCACGAAATGCAACCGGAGTTTCACGCGCGGTTCAGCGCGACCAGTCGGCGGTACAGCTATGCCGTGGGACTCGATGAGGCGGCCCGCTCGCCATTTCGGCGGCGCTGGGAATGGCCCCTCGACCGACCCGTGGATGGCGACGCGCTGGCGTGGTGCGCGGCGGCGCTGCTCGGGGAGCATCAGTTCTTCGGGTTTGCGGTGCGTGGCACAGCGCCAGACGATGACGACCATCGCTGCGAGATTCGTCTCGCGCGCTGGCGCGTGGTGCCGGGCGGACGGGTCTTCGACATCGAAGGCAACCGTTTCCTGCACCACATGGTGCGGTTCCTCGTCGGTACAATGATCGAGGTGGCCACGCACCGGCGCCCGCGCGAGGACTTCGCCGCCCTGCTCGTTGCCGATGCCAATGACGAGGTGTCGCCGCCGGCTCCGTCCTGCGGCCTCTGCCTCGAGCAGGTCACTTATCCCGCCGCCCTGTATCTTACCTCATGATGCGCATCTACCACGCTTCCGTCGCCCTCGATGAAGTCCGCTGGGCGTTCGCCGCCGGCCTCATTGACGGCATCGTGGCCACGCCGGCCGTCATCGCCTCGCAGCTGCCGAACGCCGACCCGCGCGAACTCGTGCAGGAACTCTCGTCGGCGGTGCCGCTGCCCATCATCGCCTCGGTGCGCGCCGTCAACCGCGACGAGCTCTACAAGGGCGCGCGTGAACTGGCGCGCCTCGCCGAGCAGGTCATTGTTGCCGTGCCGTTGGTGGAAGATGCCCTGCCCGCCATCAAGCGCCTGAGCGCCGAGGGCGTGCGAGTCGCGGTCACGCTCGTGCACAACGCGGCGCAGGCGGCGCTGGCCGCAAAGGCGGGCGCCGCGTACGTCACCATCGCGGTGGACGCGGCGGCGCACGTGGGCGACGATCCGACGCTCGCCATCGCCGAATCCCGGGTGATCTTCGACCGATTCGACATGGAGTGTGACATCATCGCCGCGGGTCCGTCGAGTTCCCGCGCATTCATTGACGCGATGGCGGCCGGCGCCGACGGCGCCGTGGTCACCACCGACGTGCTCAAGGCCCTCTTGCAGCATCCGCTCACCGATCGCGGCTTCGACCGCTTCCTCGGCGAGATCAGCCGTCGTCCCAAACCCCGGCGCCCGCGATGACCATGACGCGCCTCTCCCCGTTGTGCTTCGCCCTCCTGCTGGCATGCGAGGGCGCCTCCCCGTCCCGTACCGCGGCGCAGGGCGTGGCCGCGCGCCGCGAGGCCAACGTCCAGATCGCGCAGTCCCGCCGATCGGCCATCACCGACGCCGTCGCACGCGTCGCCCCCGCCGTGGTGACCGTGCAAACCGAGACGGTCTTCCGCACGCCAGTGGACCCGTTCGCCTTCTTCTTTGGCAACCGCGAGGGCGGCACGCAGACGCGCTCGGGAATCGGATCGGGGTTCATCACCCAGCCGAACGGCGTGATCGTGACCAATGCGCATGTGGTGGCCGGCGCATCGAACGTCAGCGTCGCCCTCCGCGACGGCACCACATATCCGGCGAAGGTTCTCGGCATAGACGAGATGAACGACCTCGCCGTGCTGAAGATCGAGGCCCGCAACCTGCCGACGGCCCCGCTCGGCGGCTCGCGCGACCTGCTCATCGGTGAATGGGCCATCGCCATCGGCAACCCGTATGGATTCCTGCTCGGCAACTCCGAACCCTCGGTGACGGCCGGCGTGATCAGCGCCACGGGCCGCAATCTCGTGGGCCAGAGCGAGGGCCAGGGTGTCTACGTGGACATGATCCAGACCGACGCCTCCATCAACCCGGGCAACTCCGGCGGCCCGCTCGTGAACGCGGCGGGCGAGGTGATCGGCGTCAACAGCTCCATCTACACGCCAACCGGCGGTTCGGTGGGACTAGGCTTCGCCATCCCCATCGACCGCGCCAAGCGCGTCACCGAGGACCTGCTCGCGCATGGCACGGTGCGGCGCCCGTGGATTGGCGTGAAGCTCGAGCTCCCGCAACAGAACAACCGCGACGCACTGCGCGGCGGCGCGGTGATCCGCACCGTGGCGCCGGGGTCGCCGGCCGCGTCGGCCGGCCTCCAGGCCGGCGATGTGATCACGCAGTCGCGCGATCGCGTCGTACGCAATGCGTACGATTGGGAAGCCGAGCTGCTCGAGATGCGCGTGGGAGAAGACGCCGAGGTGCACGTGCGCCGCGGCGGCCGTGAACGCACGGTGCGCGTGCGCATTGCCGACCTTCCCGAGGTTGCGGCGCAGAAGGTCTCCGTGCTCAAGGAGATCGAACTCGTCACGCTGACGCCGGCCATCCGCGCCGAACGCGGCGTGCGCGCCAACCAGGGCGCCGTTGTCTACAAGGTCTCGTCGCGCGTCACGGAAGAGCTGGGCGTGCAGGCCGGCGACGTGATCGTGCAGGTGAACCGGTCCGCCGTGACGGACGCGCAGCAGGCGGGCCGCCTGCTCGAATCGCTCACGGGGCGCGGCCCGATTCGCATGCTCATCGAGCGCGGCGGCTTCCTCTACCCCATCGACTTCCAGATCCGATGACCGACACGGCGACCTGGAGTTCCCCGCTGGCCGAGCGTTACGCCTCGGCGGCGATGCTGCACCTGTGGTCGCCCGCGTCGCGGTACGGCCTGTGGCGTCGCCTCTGGCTTGCGCTCGCGGAATCGGAGCGCGACCTCGGCGTGGACATCTCCGAGACCGCACTCGCCGAGATGCGCGCCCACCTCGACGACATCGATTTCGGTGCAGTCGCCAAGTACGAGAAGCGGTTCCGGCACGACGTCATGGCGCACGTACACGCCTTCGGCGACGTAGCGCCGGCGGCGCGCGGCGTCATTCACCTGGGGGCAACCTCGGCGTTCGTGACCGACAATGCCGACCTCATCCTGATGCGACGCGGGATGGAGCTGCTGCGCGCCCGCGTCGTGGCGCTGTTGCGCACGATGGCGGCGTTTGCCGATCACTGGAAGGACGAGCCGGCCCTCGGGTACACGCACCTGCAGCCCGCGCAGCCGACCACGGTGGGCAAGCGCGCCACGCTCTGGATGCAGGACCTCGTGCTCGACCTCGCCGACCTCGACCATCGTATCGCGACGCTGCCGTTGCGGGGCGTCAAGGGCACCACCGGCACGCAGGCGAGTTTCCTCGCGCTCCTCGGCGGCGACCACGCGAAGGTGCGCGACCTCGACGGGCGCGTCACGCGCGCCATGGGGTTTGGCGCGTCGCTGCCGGTGACCGGGCAGACGTACACCCGCAAGCTCGACGCGCACGTGCTGGACGTGCTCGCCGGGCTCGCCGCCTCGGCCGCCAAGTTTGCCGGCGACATGCGCATGCTGCAGGCGTTCGGCGAAATCGAGGAGCCGTTCGAGAAGGAGCAGATTGGCTCGTCGGCGATGGCCTACAAGCGCAACCCGATGCGTAGCGAACGCATCAACGCGCTCAGCCGGTTCGTGCTGTCGCTCACGCCGAATGCCAACCAGACGCACAGCGTGCAGTACTTCGAGCGCACGCTCGACGACTCGGCGAACCGGCGACTGTCGATCCCTGAGGCGTTTCTCGCCACGGATGCGCTGCTCATCCTGATGGAGAACATCGCGCGCGGCCTCGAGGTGCACCCGGCGCGCATCCGGCGGCGACTCGCCGACGAACTGCCGTTCATGGCCACGGAAGAGTTGATCGTCCGCGCCGTGCGCGCCGGCGCCGACCGGCAGGCGGTGCACGAGGTGATCCGCGTGCACAGCATCGCCGCGGCGCGCGCCATGAAGGACGAGGGCGTGCCCAACGATATGCTCAGGCGGCTCGCGGCCGATCCCGCGTACCCCGTGGCGATCGCCGACCTGCAGGACGCGCTCGACCCCGCGCGCTTCACCGGACGTTCAGCGCAGCAAGTCAGCGAGTTTCTCGGCGAGGTGGTCCATCCGCTGCTCGAGGCGGCGGGCGCAACCGACGTGCGTCGCGAGGAGGTGCGGGTATGAGCCCGGCGATGGTGGGCACCACCGATCTGCCGCTGCCCTGCATTCGGCGCGGCAAGGTGCGGGACGTCTACGCGGTGGGTGACGACCGGCTGCTGTTGGTCGCCAGCGACCGCGTGAGCGCCTTCGATGTCGTAATGCGCGAACTCGTCCCGTACAAGGGCGCGGTGCTGACGCAGATTACGGCGTGGTGGCTGCGGCAGTTCGAGGACGAGATCGCGCATCACATGATCAGTGTCGATGCGGACGAGATCGTCCGCCACACCCCTGTACTCACCCCCTTCCTTCGCGACCTCCGCGGCCGCACGATGCTCTGCCGGCGCACCGAGGTCTTCCCGATCGAGTGCGTGATTCGCGGCTACCTCAGCGGCTCGGCGTGGAAGGAGTATCACGCGTCCGGCACGCTCGCCGGCGAGGCGCTGCCCGCCGGCCTGCAGGAGAGTTCGCCGTTTCCCCGCCCCGTTTTCTCGCCGGCCACCAAGGCCGAGTCGGGGCATGACGAGAACATCACGGTCGAACAGATGCGCGGCGTCGTGGGCGCGGCGGACGCCGCAACGCTCGAAGGGCTGGCGCGTCGCGTGTACGAGCGCGGCCGCGACATCGCCGCGAAGCGCGGGATCATCATCGCCGACACCAAGTTCGAATTCGGGCGCGCGCCGGATGGTCGCATCCTGCTCATCGACGAAGTCATGACCCCCGACAGCTCGCGATTCTGGCCGGCCGAGCATTACGTGCCGGGGCGGTCGCAGCCGAGCTTCGACAAGCAGCCGCTGCGCGACTGGCTCGACGCCGAGCGAAACGCCGGCCGCTGGAACGGCAACACCCCGCCGCCAAGCCTGCCGGTCGCGGTCGTGGGCGCCACGAGCGAGCGTTACCTCGATGCGTTCCACCGAATCACCAGTACTCCCCTCGATACGAGTGTGCTGCAATGAGATTCGCGCGCGAAGGGTTGCCCTTCATGTGGGCCGCCGGCATCATCGCGCTTTCGGTGGGCGCCGCGGCATTCCGCTGGCCCAAGCCGCTGTTGACGGCAGCCGCCGTCATGTGCGTACTGCTCGCCGTCTGGGTGGCGTACTTTTTCCGTGATCCCGAACGGCACGGCGAACGCGGCCCCGGGCTCGTGATCGCCCCAGCCGACGGCAAGGTGGTGCAAGTGATGGAGGTGGACGAGCCCGCCTTCATGCACGGCCGCGCGATCCGGATTGCGATATTCATGAACGTCTTCAGCGTGCACGTGAACCGATACCCGGTGAGTGGGCGCGTCACGTACACGCACTACAACCCCGGCAAGTTCCTCAACGCCGCCGTGGACAAGGCCTCGCTCGAGAACGAGCAGTCCTCCGTGGGCATCGAAAGCGGCGCGCATCGCGTGCTCGTGCGCCAGATTGCCGGGCTCGTTGCCCGCCGCATCGTGACGTACAGCCGACCCGGAGATCAGGCGGACCAAGGGGAACGCTTCGGCATGATCCGGTTCGGCTCGCGCGTGGATGTCTACCTGCCGGTCGGCAGCTCGCCCCGCGTGCGTGTCGGCGAGCACACGTCGGCCGGCACCACCGTCATCGCGGAGCTCCGCTAATGCGCCGCCCCAGGCTTCCCCGGCCGTCGCTCGTGATGCTGCCCAACGGCTTCACGCTCGGCAGCCTGTTCTTCGGCATCTTCGCCATCGTCGCCGCCTCGCGCGGCGAGCACGTGCGCGCCGGCTGGTACATCGTCACGGCGGGCTTCCTCGACATGTTCGACGGCCGCATTGCCCGCGCCACCAACACCGGCAGCCGGTTCGGCGAGGAACTCGACTCGCTGGTGGACGCCATCTCCTTCGGCGTGGCACCGGCGCTCATGATGTACTTCGCGGAGCTCAACCGGACGGGGTGGGACTGGATCTTCGTCTGGCTCTACGTCGCCTGCGCCGTCATGCGCCTCGCGCGCTTCAACGTGGAGCAGGCCGGCAAGTCCAAGACGTTCTTCCAGGGTCTTCCAAGCCCCGCGGCCGGCGGCACGCTCGCCACCTACTACTGGTTCTCCCAGACCGAGCTCTACCAGCAGACGGCCATCGGAGACCTGCCGTGGCAGTCGATCATGCGCTTCCTCATGGTCGCGCTCGCGTTCCTGATGATCAGCCCGGTCCCGTACCCGGCCTGGCCGCGCTTCTCGCTGCGCAACTGGTACGGCGCCTTCGGCGTGCTCGTCTTCATCGCCGTGATCATCGGCATGTTCTTCCTGCCCAAGGAATTCTTCTTCCCGTTCGGCGTGCTGTACGTCGCCACGGGCATCGTCGTTGCCATCGTGCGCGGCCTCTTCGACATGCCGTCGCCCTTCGTGTCGGAGGATGACGACGAGGATGAGGAGGACGACGAACTCCCGGCCACGGCGTTCGCCACCGCCCCGACGGCCGACCGCCGCCCGGACGACCATCACCGCCGTCGCCGCCGACACCGCAATCGCGGTGAGCGCGGCGGCTCCGACCACGGCGCTCCAGAGGACCCCACTCCGTGAAGTCATTCCGCGTCAGCGTGCACATCGTCCCGCGCAAGGGACTCCTCGATCCGCAGGGCAAGGCCGTGGCCGATGCGCTGCACACCCTGGGCTTCCAGGCGGTCACTGACGTCCACGTCGGGCGCCACCTCCTCATCGACACGACCGCCGCCGACGCGGCGGCCGCCGAGGCGTCGGTGCGCGAGATGTGCGCGCGCCTGCTCGCCAATCCGGTGACGGAGGACTTCGAGATCGCCGGGGTGTCGACCACATGAAGTTCGGCATCGTCAGCTTCCCCGGCTCCAATTGCGACGACGATGCCGTCTTCGCGGCCACCGAGACGCTCGGCCAGCCCGCGGTGAAGCTCTGGCATAAGTCGCACGACCTGGAAGGCAGCGACGTCATCATCCTCCCCGGCGGCTTCAGCTACGGCGACTACCTGAGGGCCGGCGCCATTGCCCGGTTCTCGCCCATCATGCGCGAAGTCGCCACGCACGCCGAGCGCGGCGGCCCGGTGATCGGTATCTGCAACGGGTTCCAGATCGCGTGCGAAGCGGGGCTGCTGCCGGGGGCGCTGATGCGCAACGCTGGGTTGCAGTTCCTCTCGATGCCCGTCACGATCCGCGTGGAACACACGGGGACGCAGTGGACCTCGCAGTGCCACGAGGGGCAGTGCCTGACGATGCCCATCGCGCATGGCGAGGGGCGCTATACCGTGGACGCCGCGACGCTCGAGCGCGTCGAGGGCGAGGGGCTGGTGGTCTTCCGCTACGTGGACGCACACGGGGAAGCCACCGACGCCGCGAACGTCAATGGATCGCTCGACAACATCGCCGGCGTGCGCAACACGGCGGGCAATGTCGTCGGGCTCATGCCGCACCCCGAGCGGGCGCTCGACCCCCTGCTCGGCTCCGCCGACGGACGCGTGCTGTTCGAGTCCGTCCTTGCCACCGTGCACGCCTGACCGGAGCTGCCATGCGACGCCTCTTCCTTCTTCTCCTTGCCGGAGCCCTGCCCCTCTCGGCCCAGGTGGTCATTGATCCCGGGATGCCAAAGGCCCAGGTCGTGGCGCGCCTCGGAACGCCAGCCGTCGAACGCACCACGGGCGAATCCACGTTCCTCTTCTACAAGAACGAGTGCCATCGCACCTGCGGCATGAACGACATCGTCGTGCTGGACAAGGGCGTGGTCGTGGACGCGATCTTCCGCTCCGCCAGGCGACGCTACAGCGGCGTCTCGTCGTCACCGCGCATGATCCCGGCCGCTGAGGCGAACCGGGCGAGGCCCACGAGCCCCGACCAGAAGCCGGATGGACCCATCACGATCGAGCTCAAGGGCCGCAAGCCGATGGCAGCGGACCGGTAACCCCCCGTGCCGCAGCCCGCGGCGCACCGCACCTCTGCATCCACGACCCCACCACCGAATCGAGCCATGGACGATTTCAAGCCGCCCCGCCCCGATGAGTTCAGGAAGTCCCGCAACGAAGATGAGTACTTCCTCAAGCTCGACGCCGAGCTGATCAAGGCGCACCGCGCCCGGCTGGACGCCGAGCGCCAGCGCGCCGAGCAGCACGCCACGCACAATCACTGCCCCAAGTGCGACGGCCTCCTGCGCGAGGTCAAGCACGGGCACATCCTCATCGACGTCTGTCCGTCCTGCAAGGGCGTCTGGCTCGACGCCGGCGAACTCGAGATGATCGAGCACGTGGAAGAGTCGAAGGTCGGCACGTTCTTCCAGGACCTTCTCAAGGGCCTCAGCCAAAAGTGACCGCCACACCACGAGCGGGCGACCCCGTCATCACAGCGGCGCTGGTTGCCGAGCACGGACTGACCGCCGACGAGTTCGAGCGCCTGCGCGCCATGCTGGGACGCGAGCCGACGTTTACGGAACTCGGCATCATCTCGGCGCTCTGGAGCGAGCACTGTTCGTACAAGCACTCGCGTCCGGTGCTCAAGACGCTGCCGACGCAGGCGCCGTACGTGCTGCAGGGCCCCGGCGAGAACGCCGGCGTCATCAGCATCGGCGACGGACTCGCGGTCGCGTTCAAGATCGAATCGCACAA
>JBAZTM010000103.1:0-10682 GCA_041661925.1 Gemmatimonadaceae bacterium | reverse complement strand
ACCCCGCCAAGCGCAAGGCGTTGATGATGAGCTGGTATCCGCAGCTTAACCCCTTTCCCGGCTACCTCCGCACGGTCCGCGACAAGATCGCGCAGGTGGAGGCATCGCTCGCCCGAGCGGCAGACCTCGGCCACCCCATGCTGTACGACATGGAGCAGAAGAAGGCCACGGAGGCCCTTGCTGCGGCGGAAACCGCCCTACGATCGACCGCGGCGACCCTGGCGGGTAGGAAGGCCGACCTCGAGGCGGCCCTCGCTGTAGCGGCCGGGAGCGACCAGAGCGCCCGCCTGCGGGAGATCGCGGGGATCCTGCGGGACGCCGACCAGATGACGGCGCTGGAGCTCAAGGTCGTGGGGGTGGACGCCGAGGGCCTGCGGGCGCGGGGGGTGACGCTGGCGGCGGAGGCGTCCGGGGCCCGGCAGACGCTGGAGCGGCTGCTGGCCGACTACACCCGCCGGGAGGAGCTGCGCGGCAAGTGGGAGGGTGTGGACATCGAGGGGCTGGACGCGGAGGCGGGGGAGGCCGAGGCCGAGATGTTCGGGCGCAAGGCGGTACAGGCCGAGATCGTCGGCGAGGCCCGGGCTGCGAAGGACGACGCCGATCGGCTGCTGCGGATGGTGGGTGAGGGCTTCCCCGGTGAGTGCCCGGTGGACCACAAGGACTGCCCGCGCAAGGACGAGATCAACGCCAACCGCGTGTGCCTCGCCGATCAGTACCGGGCGGCGAAGGCCAAGAGCGAGACCGCGCTGGCGAACCTAGCCAACGTCAACGAGGCCGTGCGGGAAGCCGAGGCCGACGTCAAGGCCCCGCACGACCGCCTCGCCGCGTTCTCGGCCGACGCCGCCGAGATCGACCGCCTGACCGCCGCGCTGGGCGTCACGCAGGACCGGGTGGACGCCGGCGAGATCACCGGTGAGCTCGAACGCCTGCGCCTGACCGCCGAGGGCTTCGCCACCATCCCCACCCGCATCGCCACCGCCGAGCGCACGCTCAAGCAGGCCGAGCAGGCCGTCGCCGACTGCACGCGCGTGACCGAGCAGTACGCCCGCGATACGCTGGACCTCGACCGCCTGCGCGCCCTCGTGGGGCATGTCGACTACGCCACCCTCCGCACGGAGCAAGCCACCATCCGGCAGGCACAGGAGAGCCAGGCATCGGCAACCCAGGCGGTGGACGCCGCACGGCAGGCCGTGGCCCGCGGGGAGATCGAGCACGCCGACGCCAACCGGCTCGCGGGTGTGGCGGCGCAGCGGCTGACGCAGGCGGAGACGGAGCTGGCGCGGGTGCAGGTGGAGATGCAGCGGGCGGTCAAGACCCGGGCGCTGCTGACTCGGTTGCAGTACGTGGAGCGTGCATGTGGCGCCGATGGCATCCCGGCGATCGTGCTGGAGAATCTGATCGCGGACGTGGAGGCGCGGGCCAACGGGATCCTGACCGCGATGCGCGCACCCTTCGTGATCGAATTTGCGTTCGACCGCCCGACGACGCAGAAGGAGAAGCTGTGCGCGTGCGGGGCGGAGTTCCTGCCGCGGGCGACCACGTGCGCGCGGTGCGGGGCGGCGCGGGGGATGCAGAGGTCGTCGGCGCTGGATCTCCAGATTGTCGAGGACGGGATCGCTCACGACTTCGCGGACGATAGCGGGGCCGGGCGGGCGATGGCGTCGCTGGCGATCCGACTGGGAGTGGCGCGGAGCATGGGGCTCAACTTCGCCTGTCTCGATGAAATCGCGGATGTCATGTCGGCGGGAAACCGCGCGAGGTTCTGCCAGATGATCGGGACGCTCGGGAGCGTGGGCTTTTCAACAATCCTTTTGACGTCGCATCATCAAGACGTACAGGCGGCGATGGCGAACGCGATCATCTTCGAGAGCAACAACGGCGTGTCAACCGGGAGGTGGGCGTGAATACCATGCGCGTTGGCGAACGGTGGCGGTGCGGAGAGCGCGGGTCATGCGTAACGAACGCCATCTACATTCACGAGATCAATGGCGACAACCTGCACGTGGCGTACGAGGATGGCGCGCATGCCCCGGTGTTCGGATGGACAACCGAAGCATGGACAATACCGGAGACCGAGCTGCGCGGCCCGTCTCCCCACAAGCAGATCAACGACCTGATCGCCGAACACGAGCGGCAGGCGACTGGCGAGGGATCGTTCGCCTACTATACAGGGAAGCACCTGCGCGACAACCCGCACACCGGACGCCGATACATGCGGCAGTGGCTCGATGGGTGGCGGTGGGGTGCGCAGACTGCGATGGGAACGGAGGCGGCACTCATACTGTTCGCGAAAGAATCGAGCGCCATGATCAAGGAGAACATGCCATGACCTACATCGGCATCGACGTCGGGATCACCGGCGGCCTCGCGGCGCTCAACCACGACGGCACCATCCGGGACGTGCGGGAGATGCCGACCCGCACGGGCGCCAATGGCAAACCCGACTACGACATCCCCGCGATCAACCACTGGCTCAACCACGTGTGCCGCGCCAACAACGAGACGATGGACACGCTGGTGGCGGTGGAGCGCCAGCAGGTCATGCGGGGCGACGGCGGGGTGAGCGGTGGGTCGATCATGATGGGGTACGGCATCATCCGCGGGGTGGTGGAGCTGTACGAGGTCGAGGGGCATTTCAAGTACGTATCCCCGATCACTTGGCAGACGCTCGCGTACCGCTGCATCGTCGAGACATGCACCGCCTGCGGGTGCGAGATGGGCGGAGAGATCAAGCCGGTAAAGACGCTGACCGACAAGAAGATCATCGGGTCCGCCGGTGCCCGCCACGGCCGGTTCTGCCCGAAGTGCTTGGCGAAGATGAACCCGAAGAACCGGAGCGTCGACGCCTGCGCCGTGCTGTTCCCCGGGGTGGACATGCGAAGGACAGAGAAGTGCAAGGTGCAGCATTTGGGAATGGTCGACGCAGCGCTCATAGCGTGGTGGAATTTCAAGACGCAGCTCGGGACGGTGAAGGCATGAGCATCGCGAGCATCGCGTGGGACGCATTGGGCGTGGTGATCTATGTCCTTCTCGGGATGTCGCTGGCCTATAACTGGTTTCCCCGCGAGCGCGTGGTGGTCGTGAACATCTGCGCGATGGACCAGCCCCCGCAGCCGCCGGCCGCGACGTATCCCCTCACGTTCCCCGACAGCGCCTTGACAACGCGCCGATCTGGTAGGTGATGCGATGCCCGTCTTTGATTGGATCTGCCGCAAGTGCGGTCACAAGGTCGAGCGCGAGTGCTGCACGCACGAGCTGCCGACGTTCCATATCCCGTGCGTCAACTGCGGGACGCCGCTTGAACGGGTGATGCCAGAACCGCCGAAGGAGGACCAGTGATCCGACGTGAGACACTGAACGCCGTGGCGTTATCTATCGCGGGTGCGCTGCTGTTCCCGGTGGCGCTGGCATACGGCGCATGGATCATCTACGACTGCCGACGCCGGCGCGAACGCGAGCGCAGGGATCGGAGGGTGTCGTGACGCACACGTTCTACAAGTCTACCACGTACAAGATCGGGCCCCACCCGGTCGACGGCGGGCGGGACTTGGCAAATTCCTACGTGACGATCGTGTCGTCGGACGCGGTGGTTATGGACCTCGACACGGGCGATCTCACCGAGAGCAACGGCGGCCGGGTCAAGCGGATCATGCTGTCAGGCGGGCGCATGGGACCCAATCAGTCGGCGGACCTCGACGCCCTGTGCTACGCGGCCAAGAAGCTGATCGCGCTCGGGATGCCGGCGTGGACGAGCGAGAAGATCGATGGGACCGAGAAGTTCAAGCCGTCGGTGGCGCTGATGTTCCGGGGCTACCGCGCGCAGTGGGCGAACGTGCGGTTCCCGCGGCGTGGCGGGACGGAGGTGTTGAGCCCGCCGGACATGCTGGCGGCCGTGCTGACGCACTACACGGAGAACAAGGCAAAGGAGAGCATATGAGCGAATATCTTAACGGCTGGATTGTGGCACTCCGTCCACGCTCGGACGATGACAGCGGCGAGTGGTACTGCGCCGGATACGTGTTCTCACCGGATGATTGCTACGAGCTGGCCGCCATCATCACGCGGGATCACTTCACCGGGTGTATCTATTACCTCATCGGATACGAGAACGGTGAGATAGTACAGGCCGTGAGCGTGGATCGGCCCGACATGCGCGTGGTGCTGCGCGACAGACTCGCCAGCCGACCGAGCGGGTCGCCGTTTCCGTTGCCCAACTTCGGCGTCAACCCGACAAATGCCACACAGAGCGGCGAGAAGGATATTATATGAGAGGCCGAGCACACAGCAACCGCGTCTGCACCGAGCGCGACACCTGGGGAACGCCGGTGGACTTCTACGCGCGCCTCGACCGCATCTTCCACTTCAATCTCGACGCCGCCGCCACCGCGCAGAACACGCTGTGCGATCACTACATCACGCCCGAGCAGGACGCGCTGACGGTGCCGTGGCTGTCGGTAAACACCGTCCGCAGCCGCGCCTGGTGCAACCCTCCATACTCCCGCGGGTGGAAGGAAGCGTTCTGCGAGAAGGCGATCGAGGAGGTGCGCGCCGGGCACGCGGAGATGGTGGCGATGCTGCTCCCGATCAACACCGCGGACGGCTACTGGACGCAGTGGGTGACGCCGCACGCGGCGGAGATACTGTTTGTGGAGGGCCGGCTGAAGTTCAAGGGTGCGCCGTCGTGCGCGGACTTCCCGAGCGCGGTGGTGATTTACCGGGCGCATATCGCAGGCCCGGCGTTCGGGACGATCAAGGCAAGGGAGGCGACATGAAGCGGATATGCAGCGGCGCGGTGCGGTGCAACGCATATTGCGAGGGCGCGGTGGCCCACGACTGCCCGGAGATCCATCGGCACCGCTGGCACGCCTGCCCCAACGGGATGTGCGACCGGCAGGTGCGGTGCGTTCCAGTGCGCCCGCGCAAGCGTAAGCGGGGTTGATCGCACCGGCGTCAAGTGTTACTATCGGCATCGGAGGTTCGTAAAACAAGGAGGAGCGCATGGGCTGGATCATCGGGGGATTTATCCTGACGTGGGTGGCGATCGGTGCGGTGGCATGGATGGCGCACAAGGACCGGACGGAGACGAACCGGCACCTCGCGAACCTGCGGGATGCCATGCACAACAGCGCAGAGGACACGATCTGTTCCGTGATAGATCGCGATACTCGGCTCGCGTCGGCAATGGGTAACGACATGCAGCGGGCAATCGACGAGGCGATGCAAGAGGAGCGCAAGCATTGGGCGTGCGCAACCGTCTGGATCGAGGACCTATCCCGAGACCTCGCCGCCTCGCTCGACACCTACCACGGCGACCGCAAGGGCGACAAGCTCAAGCCCTGGCGCAACCTCCCGCGGTTCGCGCGGCTCGCCAACGACGGGAAAGAGAAGGAATTCCCCATCGCCAAGTTCATCGCCAATGGCAACATCGATCCGGACTTCCGCGACCGGAAGTGATCGCAAGCGCTTGCGATTTTTGTTCGCCAATGATTCCGGTGACTTGACGCCACGGAGGAGCGCAGCATGGGATATTTTTCAGACCTCATTGACGCCTCGATTGAACCGACCACGGAGGAACTGCTCGCCGCAGAGAAGGCCGCCATCGTGTCCCGATCGTGTATCCGACCCCGGCTGTCCAGTCCCGATCCGCACCACCTACCACCCATCAACCGAACGCCACACCATCCAACATGGAGAGACAAGATGAACACCGCTACTACCGCCACCCCCTGCACGCTCTGCCAGAAGCCCGAGGACCCGACCGGCAACACCCCGCCGATGATCCTGCTCGCGGGGAAGTACCCGGTCTGCACCATCTGCTATGACGCGGTGGCGCGGTCGATGAAGGCCGTCCACATCGACGCGGTGGAGGGCTCGCGGTTGGCGGCGGCGGTGCTCGACAACTACTCGCTGCCGACCGGGGTGGACATCGAGAGCGAGGCCGACAGGCAGAAGCTGGCGGAGGCGGTGGCGCGGACGGTGAAGGCAATCGCGGTCGCGATCGGGAGGCCGGAATGAAGCACGACGTACATCTGAGCGTCACCATCAATGGTGAGCCGGGGCTCAGTATCTCCTGCGACGAGTACATATCGACATGCACGGAGGCGGGGACCTTCCTGTACTTCCCGTGCGGTGACTCTCCCGTCACGACATCGGCGTTCGTGGACGACGTGCTCGCGCTGACCGATCGGGAGATCAACGCGCGCCGGTTCGTCGCCTTCCCGTTTGACGACACGCAGCTCGCGTGGGGAGTGCGACATGGAACGACGGGATGCTGCGCGACGTTCGTGGGGCTCAACGCCGGCGTCGACGCCAAGCGGCACGCGGCGGAGTTGAACAAGCGGGGAGCGCCATGACCCTCCGCCAGCGCATCGCCCGCCTGCTCGACCCGCACGTCCGCGAGGTCGGCCCGAAGGCGCTGATCACCCGGGCCTACGTCCGCCGCTACACCTGCGTTGGCTGCTCCGGCCACGGGTACTCCATCACGACCATCCCGGAGATGCACCCGCAGCGCCTGCTCTGCCCGACCTGCGGCATCCGCATGAGGCAGGACATCCACATCGACGACCACACGTACCCGATCGTGATCGACGCGCAGGTGGTAGCGAGCACGATCAAGGAGAGCAACGCATGAGCGTGAGATCATACAAGGACCCGATCGTTGCACGGTCATGTGGCACGTGCGCGCGATCGATATCCGACGGGACGTGCCGCGTGTTGATGATGCGCGGGAGCATGAAAAACCCCTAGTGCGGATGGGAGCGCGCCTACGCGCTGTGGGTGCCAATAATAAAACCCAAGGAGGAATCGATGAAGAAGCAGGAAGCTCTGACCCACGCGTGGGGCCATGTCGTCACGCACATTCGCGAGGCGGCCGCCAAGCTCGAACACGACACGATCGGCGTGCCGCCCCCAACGACGTTCGTCGAGATGATGCAGCAGAAGGCCGGGCTCATGCGGACGCTGGTGGAAGCGATCCCGATGACGTCGAAGGACTGCCCGTACTGCAACCTGTACTACCGGGGACCAAACGACAGCAGCTTCGACTGCGCGTCCTGCGAGTACGGCCGCACACACGGGCGATGTGGCGATGCGACCGGAGGCAAGGATACGACCATCCCGTATCAGGCGCTGTTGAACGCGATCGACGCCGCGAAGAAGGCCGTCGGCGTCTACGCTACGAGCTGCCCCGAGCCGAAGGACGAGCCGCGGCACGTGGTCCGCACGACCTACGGCGGCACCTGCTACAACCCCACAAAGCACGGCGTCTACGATACCGCGAACAGCGCGCACGGCGTGCTAGTGGCGGAGTTCCCAGTCGAGGGGTGGGAGAACGACGTGGCAGCAGTGCGGGCCAAAGCATGCGCCGACGCCCTCAACGCCGAGGTGACCAAGTGACCCCACTCACCATCCGCCCCCCGGTCTCCATCGGCGTCTACCCGGCCGACAACCACCTGTGCAGCCGCGAGACCTGCCGCTTCACCGGCACCCGCCACGTCTGCGAGCTGTTCAGACAGCAGCTGACGCCCACGGACTTCTTCGACGAGGACGGCAACCGGCTGCTCAAGCGCGCCAGCCAGTGCCAGCGCGCCGACCACGAGGCGAACGGTATGGTCTACAGATGGGACGAGAGTGCCGAGCCGCCAACAATACCACTGCCCGCGGGCATGCTGCATGAGTTGAACGTCAGGGCCGCTATCGACGAGGAGAACGAACAGCGCGAAGCCGACGCGCTCACGGCCGCGCTCACGGCCGCGCGTGAACGAGAGGAGAAGGCGCTGGCGAAGGAAGCGGCGGCCGCCAAAAATCGCAAGCGCTTGCGATCACAGAAGGGCAAGCCATGAAGACCAAGCCCAAGAACCACCCGCCCGGCTATCCCAACAGGATCGAAATCCACGGCACCGGCAACAGCCAGTACAACGAGCTGATGCGCATCACCGGCCGCAAGGGACCGCGCCACGTGGTGTACGCCGCGAGCCCGTCACACGGCAGACGACAGGGGTCGTTCGTAGACCCGCGCGACGGCGACCAGGTGGTGGCGGACCTCGTGGAGTACATCGTCGGCGAGCTGTTCCGCAACCCGACCGAGGACGGCACGTAAAACACCGCCACTATTCAAGGACCGCGCGAGGCCGACAACAGCACGAGGACACATGAGAAAGAAACAGCGCAAGCCGCCATCCAAGATGACCGTCGAGCTCGCCGACCGCGCGTGGCAGATATGGCAGAAGACGCCGAACGTCGAGGAGCTCGTGCGGCAACTCCACCTGCACCGCACCACCTGCGACCGCCTCGTCAATGTCGGCTACCCCACGATCGCGGTTGAACCCCTGCGCGCCCGGTTCGCCAACGTCAACAAGAAGGTGGCCGAGCGCGCCGACTACACGCTCGTGACCGCACGGATCGAGAACCTCCGCATCCTCCGCACGTGCAAGTCGTTGATCGCCAGCAAGGTGCAGGTGGAGGTGGCGAAGTTCAACAAGCTGCGCCGCACCGACCCCGAGGCGTTGACCGCCAGGATCGATGCGATGGGTATCAGCGAGGCGTTCAAGGAGCTGCGGGAGATCATACGGGAGGAGCACCGACTGCTGGGCGATCCCGACCAGAAGATCGAGCTGGCGGGAACGCGCGCCGCGGTGGAGTCGTTCGCCGAGTTGAGCGCCGGGTGGTCGGCGGAGGACTTCGCTGGCTACGCCGCGACGGGGAAGATGCCGGCGGAAGCGAAGGGGACGGCATGAACGACCTGCAAGAGATTGATCCCATCAGCATCACGCCTGCGGTATCTCGGACGGTCAGTTATTCGCACATGCGTGAAATCTGGATACGTGCGTTGGCGAGCGGAGAATCCATGCCGCTATTCACCGGCGAGGCGTGCGGCAGAGACGATCGCTTCATGTGGCGGTACAATCACCTGACACACATGCGATGGCTGAACGGCAACGGACGGGTTGACGCGATCCTGACGCCGGTCATGACGCGCGAGGAGTACGCCACGAGACGGCAACGCACGCTGATGGTGCAGGAAGTGAGCGGGCCATAATGTCCCGCGCCTACGTCCTGCACCACCCGGACCTCGGGATCTTCCTGCGCCTCGACGAGTGCGGCTTCTGCGAGTGGAGCGCACAGGACGACGGGCCCCGCGGCAACTACGCGGCGAAGGTCTGGCAGACGCCCGAGGGCGCGATGGGGTTCATCGATACCTTCTGGGAGATCGCGGACGGCATCCAGGCGCACGCGGTGGAGGTGGCGGACAGCGACGTGGGTGCGACCGTGAGGGAGTGCGTCAAGGCGGGGTTGCCGCGGTGGGACCCGGAGGAGGAGACGTGATCGAGAACCCGTTACCCCTCACCGGTCCCGCTTTGACGGTGGTGTATCTGCGCCTCGGCGATGCAGACGACGCCGACAACGTGCCGATGGTGGCGATGTCGGAGCGGTTCACCTACGGCGAAGGACAGAGCATATACGGCGAGCGCACATGGCGGAGCGCGGGCGGGAAGAACCTTATCCACGCGGGACCGTGGCATGCGCACGTCATCGAGTGGACGTGGGGTGAGACGCCGTCCCCGGAGGAGGAGACGTGATCGCTTCGCTGATGTCGATCGTGCAGGACCGCGTGCTGATTCGCTCGTGGCGCGATGCGCTGAACCCCGCCGGGCTATACCGCGTGGCCGTCGTGGACAACTACTCGCCGGGCTCCACGAGGCACATGGCCGACCTCCCCGGCGGCCGCGCCGCGCTCAAGCGGGCGATCCGCCGTGGCGTCGCCGCCGCGCTCAAGGAGGCGTTCTGATGCGCACCGTCACCCTTCGCATTGATGCGTGTCTGGACGGCAACACCGCCCTTCCCCTCGCCGGCCTGCCGTGCCCATTCGCTGACACGTCCGACGACTACTACACCTGCGCGCACCCCCGGATGACGGACACCACGGAGCTACCCGACAAGGGCGTGCATAAAAACTGCCCGCTGAGGACGAAGAAGTGATGCCCCGCCACTACTCGCCGCCGCGCATGGTCCGCCTCTTCAAAGACCCCACGGCCGTCACCGCCCGGGAGTTCGTCGAGGTGCTCAACGCCAACGACCCGCGCGCCGAGGCGGTGCTGCACGACGACGGCAGCGTCATCATCAAAGGCGTCGGCATGATGCGCGGGTACCCGGGGCAGATCACCATCGACACCACGCCCCCGCCCGAGCGCCAGTGCTGCGGGTGCCGTCACTGGGCCGTCCGCACGGCGACCATGCTGGGTGACGCCAACTGCCGCCGCAAGCGCAAGTACGTCAACGCCTACGATGCGGCATGCGGGTGGTACAAGCCATGACCTGCCCCACCTGCGGCGCCGACATGATCTGCCAGACGGAGACCAACCCGCCGACCACCCCGGTCTTCGACCCGTGGTGCCCCACCTGCCACCTCGCGCGGCAGAACGAGATCCGCCGCATCCACCAGGTGTCCGTTGACCTCCAGCTCGCCGCGCTCATGGACGGCCCCCGCGTTGTGACCATCTACATCCTGCCCGACGGCCTGCCGCACCCGGCACCGCGCGAGTGGTGGTGGGACCTGCCGTGACCGCCACGTTCGCCACCGAGGCCGACCTCTGCACGGCGTTCATGGACGTCATGCGCGCCGCCGACTGGACGTGCTACCCCGAGCAAGGCGGGTGGGACGTGCTGTGCGTGCGGCGGCGGGT
>JBAZTM010000102.1:0-10709 GCA_041661925.1 Gemmatimonadaceae bacterium | reverse complement strand
TATAAGCCCGCCTCCTTCCCGTAACGCCGCCATCAACAGCGAAAAGAACCATGACCGAACGCACCTTCTCGATCATCAAGCCGGACGCCACCGCCCGCAACCTCACCGGCAAGGTCAATGCGGTGATCGAGGACGCTGGCCTGCGCATCGTCGGTCAGCGCCGGATCCTGATGACCCGCGCCCAGGCCGAGAAGTTCTACGAGGTCCACAAGGAGCGCCCGTTCTACGGCGAACTGGTGGAGTTCATGAGCTCCGGTCCGTGCATGCCGCTGCTGCTGCAGAAGGCCGATGCCGTGGCCGCGTATCGCGCAGCCATTGGCGCCACGGACCCCGCCGAGGCCGCCGAAGGGACGGTGCGCAAGCTATATGCCGAGTCCAAGGGCCGAAACGCGGTGCATGGTTCGGATTCCGATGAGAACGCCCGCGTCGAAGGCCTGTTCTTCTTCGGGGCGGCGGCGCTGGTCTAAGCGGCACCCTCCACGGTCGGCAAGAAGTCCTAAGTATCAGCCATTCCAGAACTTGACCCTAGGCTATACGTCGAGTAGTTTACATGGCTATGCTGTCGTTTGACATCCGCTCGCTCGAGCATGAAGCAGCCACGGTTGACGCCGTGCTGCCGGCTGATGATGGCGTGTGGCTGGAAGAGGATTTGCTTCGTCCGCTGCGCGAGGGAGTCCGGGTGACCGGCCGCCTCTCGGCTGCCGGCACGGGGCGGTACTACTTCAGTGGGCACCTCAGCGGTGCGTCGCTGGGGGAGTGCCGGCGGTGCCTCGTCCCGGTGGAGTCGGCGGTGGACGTGGATGTTCACGTGCTATTCGCGGTTGCCGGCGGCGAGGATGACGACGATCCGGATGTGTTCCTGCTGGGACACACCTGGGGTGACGTGATTGACCTGCGTCCCGCAGTGCGGGAACAGTGGTTGCTCGAAGTGCCGCATTTCCCGGTCTGTCGCCCCGAGTGCAAGGGGTTCTGTCCGAAATGCGGGGCCGACCTGAACGCCGGGGCATGCGGTTGTGCTCCGGAGACCGATCCCCGATGGGATGCGCTGCGGAGCCTCCGCGACGCACCCGAATGAACTGACCCTGTCACGAGACGACGATGGCCGTCCCGAAGAGAAAGACGTCGAAGCGGAAGAAGCGGGCCCGCAACACGCACAAGAAGGCCCCGGCGATCAACATCCAGGCTTGCCCGAAGTGCGGCGCGCAGAAGCGCCCGCATCGTGTCTGCCCTGAATGCGGATTCTATGCCGGCGAGCAGCGGGTCGTTAAGAAGGACAGCTGACGTTGGCGCGCATCGCGTTGGACGCCATGGGCGGCGATCACGCCCCTGCGGCGACGATCGCGGGCGCCCTTCTCGCCCTTCAGGAGCTCGCCCCCGAGCACGGTATCCAGCTGGTCGGGCGCCCCGAGGTCATCCGCGCGGAACTTGACGCGCAGTTGGCCGCGGCGCCTGCTGCCGTACGGGAGCAGGCACACCGCCTGTCCGTCGTCGAGGCCGCCGAGGTGATCGAGATGACCGACAAGCCGTCGGTCGCGATCCGTGGCAAGCCCAACAGCTCCATGGCCGTCGGCCTGCGCCTGCAGGCGGAGGGCCTGTCGGACGCGTTCGTCAGCGCCGGAAACACCGGGGCGCAGATGGCCGCGTCCACGTTCATCCTGCGACTGCACGAAGGACTGACGCGCCCCGCCATCGGGACGCTCTTCCCGAGCGCCCGCGTGCCGGTCGTGGTGCTCGACAGCGGCGCCAACGTGGATTGCTCTGCCGCCGAACTGGTGCAGTTCGCCCGCCTCGGCGCCGTCTACGCCGAGGACGTGCTCGGACGCCCCAATCCGGCCATCGCCCTGCTGTCCATCGGCGAAGAGCCTGAGAAGGGGAATGCCGCCGTGAAAGAGGCGCATCGCGAACTTGCCGCGGCGCAGGGCATCAACTTCATCGGCAACGTCGAGGGACGGGATGTCCCGATGGGCGCGTGCGATCGCGGCCCGGTGGACGTCGTCGTTTGCGATGGCTTCGTGGGCAACGTGCTGCTCAAGTTCTATGAGAGCGTGCCCAAGCTGATTCTCGGCCTGCTCGCCAAGAGCGGTGTGTCGCGGGAGCAGCTCGCCGGCGCGCTGCAGGGCCTCGATTATGCCGCGCACGGCGGCGCGCCGCTGCTCGGTGTGAAGGGCGTCTCGATCATCTGCCACGGCAAGTCATCGCCCGAGGCGATCAAGAATGGCATCCTGGTGGGGCTGCGCACCGCGGTGTCGCGCATGAGCGACCACATCGGCCAGCGCCTCGCATCCACTGCTGGAGGAAGCACCACATGAAGCGTCCGCTCGCGATGATTGCCGGCACGGGTCACGCCGTGCCAAAGAAGATCCTGACGAACCACGATTTCGCCGCGCTCGGCATTGATACGAACGATGAGTGGATCGTGGAGCGCACCGGCATCAGGCAGCGCTACATCGCGGGAGAGGGCGAGTCGCTGACCTCGCTCTCTGCGGAAGCGGCGCGCGCCGCCATGAAGGCCGCTGGCGTGACCGCCCCCGAACTCGACATCATCATTCTGGGCACAGCATCGCCCGACCGTCTGCTCCCGGCCACCGCCGTGGAAGTGCAGGCGGCCATCGGTGCCACGCGCGCGGCCGCCTTCGACATCTCGGCCGCGTGCAGCGGCTGGGTGTACGGCATGAAGATGGCTGAAGGCCTGCTGGCGATGGGTGACGCCGAGACCGTGCTCGTCATCGGCGCCGAGACGCTTTCGCGCATCGTGAACTGGAAGGACCGCAATACCTGCGTGCTGTTCGGCGACGGCGCCGGCGCGACGGTGGTGAAGCGCTCCACCAAGGGACGCGGCATCCTCTCGGCCTACATGCGCAGCGACGGCACGCTGGCCGACCTGCTGCAGCGCGAAGCCGGCGGCTCGCTCCGCCCCGTGACGCCCGAAATCATCGCCGACGGAAGCAATTGCATCAGCATGGCGGGGCGCGAGGTCTTCAAGAACGCCGTGCGCTCCATGGCGGATGCGTGCGACCGCGCGCTCGACGGCGCCAAGCTGGCGGCGAGCGACATCGACCTGCTGATCCCGCACCAGGCGAACATCCGCATCATCGAGGCGACGGCGAAGCACGCCGGCATGCCGATGGAAAAGGTCTACGTGAACGTGGACCGGTACGGCAACACGTCGGCCGCGTCCATCCCGATTGCCCTCGACGAATCGCTGCGCTCCGGTCGCATCAAGGAGGGCATGACGGTGATGTTTGTGGCCTTCGGCGCCGGATTCACGTGGGGCAGTCTCGTGGTGCGTTTCTAGCCTCGCATGCAACTCCTCCTGCTCTTTCCGGGCCAGGGCTCACAGAAGCCCGGCATGGCGAAGGACCTCGCTGAGCAGTTCCCGGCGGCGCACGCCGTGTTCGCGGACGCGGACGCCGCGCTTGGCGCGCCGCTCTCGACGATCTGCTTTGAGGGGCCGGCCGAGGAGCTGACGCGGACGCACAACGCGCAGCCGGCACTGCTGGCGCATGGCGCGGCCGTCTGGGCGGTGGTGAAGGAGCGCGCGGCGGCGCATGTGGCGGCCGCGGCCGGACATTCGCTCGGGGAATTTTCCGCCTACCACGCCGCCGGCGCGCTGCCCCTTGCCGATGCACTGCGCCTCGTGCGCCGGCGCGGCGAGCTGATGTACGAGACGGGCGTTCAGCGTCCCGGGGCGATGGCCGCCATTCTCGGTGAGCTGCAGCGCCCGATTGACGAGATCTGCGCCGAGGCAAGCGCTGCCGGCGTGGTGGTGCCCGCCAACTACAACGCGCTCGAGCAGGTCGTGATCTCCGGGGAGGTCACGGGAGTCGAGCGCGGCATGGAACTGGCTAAGGCGGCCGGGGCCAAGCGCGCCGTGCGCCTGCAGGTCAGCGGTGCCTTTCACTCGCCGCTCATGCAGCCCGCGGAGGCCGGATTGGGCGAGGCGCTGGGCCGGTCGGCCTGGAGCAACCCGGCGTGGCCGGTCTTCTCGAATGTCACCGCCGGGGCCGTGACCGAGGCGTCCGTCGCGCGCGTCCTTCTGCTGCGCCAGCTGACGTCGCCGGTGCGCTGGGTCGCCGTCATCCAGGCGATGGCGGCAGCCTACCCCGGCGCTACCTTCGTCGAGATGGGACCCGGCAACGTGCTCACCGGGCTGCTCAAGCGCCTCGCGCCCAACCACGCCGCCCGGACGTGCGGCACGGTGGCGGAGGTGGAGTCGCTGTTGGGAATGCTCTAGCCGCGCACCACGAGAACCGTCGTATCCGCCGTCTTCCATCTCCCGTCTCCCGTCTCCCGTCTGTCTCACATGATCTCTCTCACCGGAAGAGTTGCTCTCGTCACCGGCTCCACGCGCGGCATCGGCCGCGCCATCGCCGAGGGCCTGGTCTCGTGCGGCGCACGCGTGGCTGTGGTGGGGCGTGACCTCGCCACGGCGGAGAAGGTGGCCGAGGAGATCGGCGAGGCGCGCGGCTTCGCCTGCGACGTCTCCGACCCGACGTCAGTGACCATGCTCGTGCAGTCGGTGGAGGACGCCTTCGGCCAGCTCGACATCCTGGTGAACAACGCAGGCATCACCAAGGACAACCTGATGGCGCGCATGAAGGACGAGGACTGGGATGCGGTGATGGCCACGAACCTGCGCTCCGCCTTCGTGGCGACGCGGGCGGCCCAACGCGGCATGATGAAGCGCCGCTGGGGGCGGATCATCAACATTACCAGCGTGGTCGGCCTGGTCGGCAACAAGGGGCAGGCCAACTACGCGGCCTCCAAGGCCGGCCTGATCGGGTTCACGAAGGCGGCGGCCAAGGAGCTGTCGTCGCGCAACATCCTGGTGAACGCCGTGGCTCCCGGGTACATCCAGACCGACATGACCGCCCAGCTGAACGAGGAGGCCCGGACGGCGCTTTCCTCGCAGATCCCGCTGGGGCGCCTCGGGGAGCCCAAGGACATCGCTGGGGCGGTGGCCTTTTTGGCCTCCGACCTGGCCGCCTACATCACCGGGCAGGTTCTGGTGGTGGATGGCGGGATGGTGATGTAGCGGAACGCGACATCAACTATATTAAGTCTTCCCTCCACTCCAACGTTCGAGAGGATCGCGGTATGGCCGACCATGGCGACAAGGTAAAGGACATCATCGAGAAGGAACTGGGCGTCGAGCGCGAGAAGCTGACCGCCGAAGCGAGCTTCATCGAGGACCTCGGTGCCGACAGTCTCGACATCGTCGAACTGGTGATGGAATTCGAGAAGGAGTTCAACATCGACATCCCCGATGAGGATGCCGAGAAGCTCCGCACGGTGGGCGACGCGATCGCGTACCTGAACCAGAAGATCGGCTGACGCGATGAGGCGCCGGGTCGTTGTCACAGGTCTCGGATGCGTCACCCCCGTCGGCAACGATGTGGGGAGTACGTGGCAGGCGCTGCTCGACGGGAAGTCGGGGGGCGCCCCCATCACGCACTTCGATGCCACGCACCACAAGGTGCGCTTCGCCTGTGAGGTGAAGGGGTTCGACCCGGCGCTGTACATGGACCGCAAGGAGATCAAGCGGTCCGACTTGTACACGCAGTACGCCGTTGCGGCGGCCACGCAGGCCATGACCGACGCCGGCTTCGGGGACGGGACGGGGTATGATCCGTTCCGCACGGGCGTGGTCATCGCCAGCGGCATTGGCGGCATCAACACCTTCGAGGAGCAGCACACCGTCCTCGTGACGCAGGGGCCGGGGCGCATCTCCCCGTTCTTCATCCCGATGTTCATCAGCGACATCGCGTCGGGTGTGGTCTCCATGCGCTTCCAGGCGAAGGGGCCAAACTTTTGCACGGTGTCGGCCTGCGCCTCGTCGGGGCATGGCATCGGCATCTCGTTCCGCTCCATCCAGTACGGCGACGCGGATATCATGATTGCGGGCGGTGCCGAGGCGTCGGTGACCGCCATGTCGATGGCGGGATTCGCGAACATGCAGGCGTTGTCCACGCGCAACGATGATCCATCGCGCGCGTCACGGCCGTTCGACGCCACGCGCGACGGATTCGTGCTTGGCGAGGGGAGCGGCGTCGTGATCCTCGAGGAACTGGAGCATGCGCGCGCACGCGGGGCGCGCATCTATGGCGAAGTGGCGGGCTTCGGCATGACCGGCGACGCCTACCACTTGACGGGGCAGCCCGAGAACCACGAGGGGTTGCAGCGGGCGATGCGGCGCGCGCTCGAGGACGGCGGCATCTCGCCGGCCGAGTTGCACTACGTGAACGCGCACGGTACCTCGACGCCCCTGAACGACCCCAACGAGATCCGCGCCATCAAGGCGGTGCTCGGGTCGCATGCTTCGGCGGTGAACGTCAGCTCCACCAAGTCGAGCACGGGGCACATGCTGGGCGCCGCCGGGGCGGTGGAGACGATCTTCTCGACGCTCGCCATCCACCATGGCGTGGTGCCGCCGACCATCAACCTGCAGTCGCCCGACCCCGAGTGTGACCTCGACTGCACGGCGAACGTGCCGGTGAAGCGTCCCGTGAGCGCGGTGCTCAACAACTCCTCCGGATTCGGCGGGCACAACACTTCGCTCGCGCTTACCCGGTTCCGGGACTGAGTCGATGGGCGCTGTGGCGCAGGTCCCCTTTGACCGGATCCATGATCCGGTCTTGCGGCGCATCGGCGAACGGGTCTCGTCCGGCGAGCGGCTGACCGCGGCCGACGGCCTCGCGCTGTACCGCAGCGGAGACCTCACGGGGCTGGGCCTGCTGGCCGATGCGGTGAACCGCGCCAAGAACGGCGACGTGGTCACGTTCGCGTCGAACCAGCACATCAACCCGACGAACATCTGCGTGCTGCGGAAGACCTGCGTCTTCTGTGGCTACGCCCGTCTGCCCAAGGAAGAGGGGGCGTACCGGTACACCTTGGAGCAGGTGCTCGCGGAAGCCGCGCATGCCGCCGACGGGATGACGCGCGAGTTCCACATCGTAGGCGGGCTCGACATGAAGGCGGGGCTGGCCTACTACACCGAGATGTTCCGGGCGCTCAAGGCCAACTTCCCGCACGTGCACATCAAGGCGCTCACCGCCGTGGAGATCGCCCATATCGCGCGCATCGAGAAGATGCCGTGGCGCGACGTGCTCGTGGCGCTCAAGGACGCCGGGCTCGACACGATGCCGGGCGGCGGCGCCGAGACGTTCAGCGCCGCGGTGCGCGAACGCATCTCCGACAAGAAGCTGGCGGGGGCGGAGTACATCGGCGTACACCGCACGGCGCACGAGCTCGGCATCCGCACCAACTGCACGATGCTCTACGGCCACGTCGAGACGCTCGACGACCGCCTGGAGCATCTGCAGATGCTGCGCGACTTGCAGGACGAGACGGGTGGCTTTCTCGCGTACGTCCCGCTGGCCTATCATCCCGACGACAACGAACTGGGACGGGAGCTGGGCCGGCAGGGGACGGCGACGACGGGATGGGACGACCTGCGCCAGCTCGCGGTCGGTCGCCTCTTCCTCGACAACTTCCAGCACATCAAGTCGCACTGGATCATGGTCACCCCGTCGCTTTCGCAGGTCGCGCTGCATTATGGCGTGAACGACCTCGAGGGGACGGTGGTGCGCGAGAAGATCTACCACGCCGTGGGCGCACACACGCCGCAGGCCATGACGCTCGACGCGATCCTCGCGCTCATCCGCGGGGCGGGCAAGGCGCCCGCGGAGCGCGACTCGTTCTACCGGATCCTGCGCACGGCGTTCGATACCGCGCCGATGCCGGCGGGAGTCGCCTGATGCGCGTCGGCCGGATTCCCTATCTCAACTGCGCCCCCGTGTACGGCGCCGTGGACCGCGGCATCGTGTCACTCGACGCCGAACTCGTGAGCGGCGTGCCCACGGCGCTCAATCGCGGCATCGCGGACGGTACGATTGACGTCTCCGTGGTCTCGGCGGTCGAGTATGCGCGCGACGCCGGCAAGTACCTGCTCCTGCCGGACCTCGCCATTTCGTGCAACGGGGACGTCCGCAGCGTGATGCTCTTCTCCACACGTCCGGCGCAGGAACTAGGCGGCGCGCAGGTGCTGGTGAGCCGCAGTTCGATGACGTCGGTGGCCCTGCTGGAGCTGCTCTTCGAGCATGTCTGGAAGGTGAAGCCCGTCTTCGTGGCGGGAGACACCGAGGCGGACGACCTGCGGCGCGACCGATCCCCCGTGGCGGCCCGGCTCGTGATTGGCGACGCCGCGCTGATGCTGCGCCATCGCGCGCATCCGGTGGCTGTCGCGCACGGCCGCGACTATCCGTGCGTGTACGACCTGGGCGCGGAGTGGAAACGCTGGACCGGACTGCCGTTTGTCTTCGCCGTCTGGGTGGCGCGCCGTGAGGTGAATGTGCGCGAAGCCCTGCAGGTGCATGGTGCCCTCATGGAGAGCCGTGCGTGGGGGCTCGCCAACTTGGGCCAGATCGCCGAAGAAGCATCGGGCGTCTGCCGTCTGCCGTCTGGCGTCATCCACGAGTACCTCGCCGGCCTCGATTACGGCCTGGGGCTCGAGTACCTCGAGGGACTCTCCGAGTTCTTCCGCCGGCTCGAACTGGCCGGGAAGGTCCCGCAGGGCAAGCTCGTCTTTCTTCCCGCCGCCTGATCCGCCCCCCTCTCTCCGCTTCGTCCATGTCCGAGCTTTCCAACCTCCTCGATCTCTACAAGCACGCACCGCTCCTTGAGCTGGGCGCGCTCGCGGACGCGCGTCGGCGCGAGCTGCACCCCGAGGGAATCGTCTCGTACATCGTGGACCGCAACATCAACTACACCAACGTCTGCGTGGCTGACTGCGGTTTCTGCGCCTTCTACCGGCGCCCGAAGCACGGCGAAGGCTATACGCTCTCCTACGAGGAGATCGGCGCGAAGATCGAGGAGACGAAGGAACTCGGCGGCATCCAGATTCTCATCCAGGGCGGGCACAACCCGTACATCCCGTTCGAGTGGTACCTGGAGCTGATCCGTTACATCAAGCGCAATCATCCCATCCACGTGCACGGCTTCTCACCGAGCGAGGTGGACTTCTGGGCGACGCTGTACCGCATGGAGGCGCGCGAGGTCATTCGCCAGCTCATCGCGGCCGGGCTCGATTCGATTCCCGGCGGCGGCGGAGAGATCCTGGTGCAGCGCGTGCGCGACATCGTGGCGCCCAAGAAGGCGGGCGCCGACCGCTGGCTGGAGATCATGGAGATCGCGCACCAGGAGGGGCTCAAGACCTCTTCCACGATGATGTTCGGCATTGGCGAGACGCTCGAGGAGCGCATGGAGCACCTCGTGCGCCTCCGCGACGTGCAGTCGCGCACGAACGGATTCACCGCGTTCATCACCTGGCCGCTGCAGCCGGAGAACACGCCGACGCTCAGCCACCAGCCAAAGACCGACGCCGTGGAGTACCTTCGAACCGTGGCCTTTTCGCGGCTCGTCCTCGACAACATCCCGAACATCCAGGCAAGCTGGGTGACCATGGGCATGAAGATCGGGCAGATCGCGCTGTCGTACGGCTGCAATGACTTTGGCTCGCTGATGATCGAGGAGAACGTGGTCTCGGCGGCGAACACCACGTACCAGACGACGACGGAAGAAATCGAACGGCTCATCACCGACGCGGGCTTCACGCCGCGGCGGCGGCGGCAGGACTACCAGCTGATCGCCACTGTGGCGGCATAGGAGCGACGGCGCGCATGGGAGTCCGGTTCGGGTCAGGGGCACGAAAGGCCATCGATGCCGCGATGGTCGAGGCGGAGCGTCATGGCCTCGACCTCCCGAACTCGCTGCACCTGCTGCTGGGCATGCTGCGCGCGCCGCGCGGCGCCGCCAGCCAGATGATGGCCATGCTCGGCATGCCCGTGGATCTGCTGGTGCGCGCCGTGGAGTCGCGCCTGTCGGGTGCGGGCGCCGCGGCGATGGCGGAGAGCGAGGACGCCGCAGAGGCGATCCTGCGCGCCGCCGGCGACCAGGCCGAGCGCCGCGGCGGTGGCGTCGTCACCGAAGGGGATATCATGCGGGCCATGGGGCACAGTCCGTTCAGCGGCGCCGGGCGCGTGCTGATCGAGGCCGGCATCAGCGCCGAGCGCCTCGACCAGCTGCCAACGGAGATTGTGAACGACGTGCCGCACGCGGTGAGCGCGCGTCCCGTGTCGCGCGTACGCACCGGCATCGGCTACGACTCGCACCGCTTGGTGCCTGGCGACGGTGTCGTGCTCGGTGGCGTGCTGATCCCGGGGCAACACCGGCTCGAGGGCCACAGCGACGGTGATGCCGTGGCGCATGCCATCACTGACGCCGTTCTGGGCGGCGCCGGCGTGGGGGACATCGGTGAGATGTTCTCCGACACCGATGCCGTGAACAAGGGACGCGACTCCATCGAGATGCTGCACATCGCCGTGGAGCGCGCCCGGCTGTCCGGGTGGACGCCGTCGCAGGTGGACGTCTCCATCATCGCCGAGTCTCCGCGCGTCGGGCCGTATCGCGCCGCGATGCGCGAGCGCCTCGCGCACGCACTCGGCGTGAGCGTGGCCGACGTGATGGTGAAGGGCAAGAGCAACGAGGGGATGGGGTGGGTCGGTCGCGGCGAGGGGATTGCGGTCATCGCGGTCGCCACGCTGGTCACGTTTGATGTGGAGCGCCGGTGACCGCTTTGCTGGACTGGGTCAACTCGCTCGACATCGGCACCCTGTACGTCCTGCTCGGCGCCGTCGCGTTTGTGGAGAGCA
>JBAZTM010000101.1:0-11133 GCA_041661925.1 Gemmatimonadaceae bacterium | reverse complement strand
GTGTCACGAGAACCTGTCGAAGTTGCCACAGCGGGCTCTCGGGGGCTAGTGGTTCGCGGGCAAACACGTCGAGCACGGCCCCGCGCAGGTGCCCGCTCTCCAGGGCCGCGCGCAACGCTTCCTCGTCCAGCATCGTGCCGCGCGACACGTTCACCACAATCGCCCCCCGGGGCAGCAGCGCCAGCCGACGCGCATTCAGCAGGTCGCGCGTCTCACCCGTCAGCGCCGCGGCCAGCACCACGACATCGGCTTCGGGGAGCTCGGCGTCCAGCGCCTCGAGCCCCGCCACCCGCGAGAATCCCGGCGGGCACCCCTTCGATGGCACGCGCCGCAGCCCGGCCACTCGCGCACCCAGTGCCGCAAACCGAGCGCCGATCTCCGACCCAAGCCCGCCCGTCCCCACCACGAGCACCCGCAGCTCGCTGATCTCGCGCACCATCGCCGCAGCCGTCCCGAAGGCCGCCGCGTCCCATCGCCCCTCCGCCTTCAGCCCCTCAGCCACATCGAGGGCGCGGGCGAAATGCAGCACCCCGGCCAGGACGGTTTCGGCGATGGGCGGCCCATAGATGCCGGCGGCGTTGGTGAACAGGCACGAGCCGTCGCGCATCTCGGGAATGGCCAGCAGCGCTCCCGTCCCCGCCAGTGCTGACTGCACCCATCGCAGATGCTTCGCGGCATGAAAGAGCGGCGCGGGCATTCCCCAGCCGAAATAGACTTCCGCCTCGGCCACCGCGGCCATCGCCTCGGGTCCGGGTCCGCTCGGCGAACCCTCGAGCGCATCGTTGTCATCGTCGACGACCACGAACTCCCAGCCGGGAAGCGTCGCGGCGCGCAGGCGATCGGCGACGGCGTCGGGCAGCCGGAAGGCGGGCGACGGCGACCGCAGGTCCACCACGGCTCGACGCATGCTAGTTGACGGTCACGTCGAGCACATCCTGCCGCTCGAGCAGGAGGTCGCGCGCCACCTCGAACTGCCGTGCCGGCCCACGCACGCGCATTTCAAAGACGCGATCGCGGGGATGATCGTAGGTGTCGCGATCCAGCACCTTGAGTCCCGAGTCCTTCATCAACAGTTCGAGCGTCGCGAAGTCCGCTTCAACCGCGGCACGAATGGTCATCGGCACCGTGCGCTGCGTGCGCAGCAGCTTGTGTTCGAGATTCCCAATGACGAGCAGCACGATGATCACCATTGCGGTCGCGCCCAGCCCTTCCACATAGAAGCCGGCGCCGATCGTCAGGCCGATGGCGGCGACGGTCCAGATGGTCGCCGCTGAGGTGAGGCCGCTGATGGTGCCCTTCGACTGCATGATGGTGCCGGCACCGATGAAGCCGATGCCCGTCACCACCTGCGCCGCCATGCGGCCCGGATCGCCCACGCGTCCGTCGGAACCCATGAGGTTCATGGACAGGTCCATCACCAGCGCCGAGCCCAGGCAGATCAGGATGTTGGTGCGCAGGCCCGCCGGCTTGCCGGCAATCTGCCGCTCGAGGCCGACGGCGCCGCCCATGAGCACTGCCAGCCCGAGCTTCAGCGCGAGGTCAAGTCGCAACCCCACGAACAGATCCTGCAGGAGCTGCGCACCTTCCTGAGGCACCGTCATCGCACGTTCTCCTGGGCGGCGGGGCCGCCCCATTTCAGGCGAGTCCCATCTGCTCCTTGACGTGCGTAATTGTCTGCCGCGCAATCTTGCGGGCCTTCTCCGTCCCGGCATCGAGCGCGTCATCCACCAATTTCGGCTGCTCGGCCAGCGCCTGTGCGCGCATACGAATGGGCGTCAGCTCCGCGTTCATGTGCTCAAAGAGCACCTTCTTGCAGTCCACGCAGCCCCACCCGGCACCTCGGCACTTCGCGTCCACTTCGGCCACGACGGCCGGCGGCGAGAAGGCCTTGTGCAGTTCGAAGATCACGGGACAGTGCTCTGGATTGCCCGGATCGGTCTTCTTCACGCGCGCCGGGTCGGTGACGGCCGGCCGCAGCTTGGCCCAGATGTCGTCGGGCGGCTCGAGCAGGCCGATGGTGTTGCCCAGCGACTTCGACATCTTGGCGTTGCCGTCGAGCCCCACGATGCGCCGCGTCGGCGTCAGCTTGGCCTGCGGCTCGGGGAAGTACGGTGCTCCCGCGGGGGCGAAGCGCGAGTTCCAGTTGCGCGCCACCACGCGCGACAGCTCGAGATGCTGCACCTGGTCCTCGCCCACCGGCACCAGATCGGCCAGGTAGAGCAGGATGTCGGCTGCCTGGAGGACGGGGTAGTTGAGCAGGCCGGCCATCACCTGTTCCTGGCGCGCGGACTTCTCCTTGTACGCCACCTGGCGTTCGAGTTCACCCACCGGCGTGATCGTGTTGAAGATCCACTGCAACTCGGTGTGCTCGGGCACGCGCGACTGCACGAACAGCGTGCACTGCTCCGGGTCGATGCCGGCGGCGAGCAGCGACACGGCCATCTCGCGCGTGCGGCGGCGCAGGTCGGCCGGCGCGTAGGGCAGCGTGATCGCGTGGTAATCCACGACGCTGAAGATCGATTCGTACTGCGATTGCAGCGCGACCCAGTTCTTGATCGCGCCCAAATAGTTGCCGATGTGCAGTTCACCGGACGGCTGAATGCCGCTGAAGATGCGGGACATGCGGGAAAGCTAGATTTCAACGCATGACACTTCAACCAACGAACCAGGATTCACTCACCCCCGACCGCCTCCTGGACGCCCTCAAGGCGGCCGCTGCGGCCGCCGCCGAGGTGATCCGCGACGGTGAGCGGCGGCGCGGTGCGCTCGTCTGGCGCGAGAAGTCGGCCACCGATTTCGTGAGCGAAATCGACATGACCGCCGAGGCGCGGATCATCGAGGCTCTGGCGGAGCGCGTCCCCGGTGCGGCCATCCTCGCCGAGGAGACTGCCAGCACCCTCGCCGCCGAGCAGCGCGTCAGCGGCGTCACGTTCGTCATTGACCCGCTCGACGGGACGACGAACTTCCTGCACGGCGTGCTGGAGTACGCAGTCTCCATCGCCGCGCTGGTGGACGACGAACTCGCCGCCGGCGTCGTGGTGCACGTTCCGCGGGACGAGTGGTACACCGCCACGCGCGGCGGCGGCGCCTGGTGCGACGGCCAGCGGCTCGCCGTGAGCGGCATCGACGCTCCCGACCGCGCCCTCATCGCGACCGGGTTCCCGTTCAAGGGCGGCGACGACGTGGACCGTTATCTCGGTCAGATGCGACGTCTGATGACGCACACCGCAGGCCTGCGCCGCCCCGGCTCGGCGTCGCTCGACCTCGCCGGCGTCGCCTGTGGCCGCTTCGAGGGCTTCTGGGAAAACGGCCTCGCCCCGTGGGACATCGCAGCCGGAATTCTCCTGGTGCGCGAGGCCGGCGGCATCGTCACCACCCTCGATGGCGCCCCCTGCCCCGTGGCGCACACGAGCGTGGTGGCGGCGAATCCGGCCATGCACGCCTGGCTGATGGGGAAACTCAGGTAAACTGCGACTACATACCACGGATGACACGGAAGCTGACGGTTGAACACGGATCAGGCCTTGGGGAAACCCCAAGAGCAGGATCCGTGTGCATCCGATCCCGATCCGCGTAATCCGTCGTATGCGGTAGGCAGTTCCCCGGCCCGCTCCCTCTTGCTCGACGGCGGACCGCAGACGCTCGCCAAGGCCCCCAGTCGGCGTAGATTGATGGGGTTCGTCCCCACGCAGACCAATCGCGATCCGTATCGCGAATCGCAATCCGCGATCCCAATCCGAGCTCCCAATCCCAATTCGCAGTCATATGAAGCTCATCGAACTCGTCCCCAACTTCTCCGAAGGCCGCCGCCCCGAGGTCATCACGGCCATCCGTGACGCCATCGCCAACGGCGAGGGCGTCACCGTCCTCGATGTGTCCAGCGACCCGTCGCACAACCGGACCGTCGTGACCGTCGTCGCCACCGCCGACGCCGCCGTGGACGCCGCCTTCCGTGGCATCGCCAAGGCCGCCGAGCTCATTGACCTCAACGCGCACACCGGCGAACACCCGCGCATCGGGGCCACCGACGTCTGTCCGTTCATCCCGCTCGAGGGCGCCACGATGGACGACTGCATCGCCCTCGCGCGCACCCTCGGCAAGCGCGTCGGCGATGAACTCGGCATTCCGGTCTTCCTCTACGAACGCGCCGCCACGCGCCCCGACCGCGAGAACCTGGCCGACATCCGCCGCGGCGAGTTCGAACTGGCCAAGGTGGAAATCGGCACCAATCCCAAGCGCGTGCCGGACTTCGGCCCCAACCACGTGCATGCCACCGCCGGCGCCACCGTCATCGGCGCCCGCCCCTTCCTCGTCGCGTACAACGTCTATCTCGGTGGCGCCGAGAACGTGCCCGTGGCCAAGGAAGTGGCCAAGGCCGTGCGCGGGTCGAGCGGCGGACTGCGCTACGTGAAGGGGCTCGGCCTCGAGGTGGACGGCCAGGCGCAGGTATCCATGAACCTCGTGGACACGGAGAAGACTCCGGTCTATCGCGCCTTCGAACTGGTGAAGCGCGAGGCCGAGGCGCATGGCGTCTCGCCCACGTGGAGCGAAATCGTCGGCCTCGTTCCGGAGCAGGCGCTCTTTGACGCCGCGGCGCGCCACCTGCAGCTGCGCGGCTTCTCCAAAGAGCTGGTGCTCGAGTACAAAGTGCGCCGCGCCGTCAGCGGCGGCGAGTCGGTGAGCCGCTTCGTGGCATCGGTTGCGTCCAATGCTCCCGCGCCGGGCGGCGGATCGGTGTCGGCGCACGCCGGCGTGCTCAGCGCCGCGCTCGCGCAGATGGTCAGTGGCCTCACGGTCGGGCGCAAGAAGTACGCGGCCGTGGAAGACGAGATGAAGGAGCTCGCCCTCGAGGCGGTCGCTCTCGGCAACACGCTCTCCGCGCTCGTCGCCGAGGATTCGGCGGCATACACCGTCGTTACCGACGCGTACAAGCTCCCCAAGGACACACCCGAGCAACAGGCGGTGCGCGAGGCCGCGATCCAGCGTGCCCTGATGTACGCATCCGAAGTGCCGCTGCAGACCGCCGAGGCGTGCGCGCGCGTCGCCGAACTGGCGGCCGTGGCCGCCGAAAAGGGAAACACCAACGCGGCCAGCGATGCGGGCGTGTCGGCCCTGCTCGCAGAGGCCGCGTGCCGCGGTGCCGTGTACAACGTGCGCATCAACGTCACCTCGATCACCGACAAGGCGGCGGCTGGTCCGCTCGCGAAGAAGGCGGCGGCCGCGCTGGAACGCGCGCACGCGGCCGCTGCGCGTGCCACCGCCGCAGTCGAAAAGAGCATCGGAGGCTAAGAGCACCGTGCCCCCCGCCGACTGGACGCAGTGGTTCCGTCACGATTATGCCGGGGCGCCCTTCGTGACATTCGGGCGCGCCCATCTCTGGTCGCTCGCCTTGCTCGCGGTCTTCGGCGCGTTGATGCTGCGCTTCCGCGGCACCGACGAGGCCACGCGCCGCCGGGTGCGGTACGCACTCGCCGCGCTGCTCGTGGTCAACGAGAGTGCGTGGCACATCTGGCAATACCACTACGGCGCGTGGACGCTCACGACGATGCTCCCCCTGCACCTCTGCTCCGCGCTCGTCTGGGTGGGTGCGCTCGGGCTCGTCACGCTCAACCCGCTGGTATACGAGTTCATGTACTTCATGGGCATCGCCGGTCCGCTGCAGGCGGTGCTCACACCGGACGCCGCCCAGTACGGCCTCCCCCATTTCCGCGCCGTGCAGACGCTCGTGTCGCACGGCACGCTGATCGTCGCGGCGCTCTACCTGACGCGCGTCGAGGGGATGCGCCCGGCCGTCGACTCGATGCGCCGGGTCATACTCGGCACGATGGCGTACATGGTGTTCGTCACCGTCGTGAACGTGGCGCTGGGCAGCAATTACATGTGGACGCTCGGCAAGCCCCCAGTGGTGAGCCTGCTCGACGTGCTCGGCCCGTGGCCCTGGTACCTCGTACCGGTGATCCTCCTCGGCATCCTCAATGTCCTGCTGTTGTACGCCCCCTTCTGGTGGGTCGACCGCCGAAGAGCGCGCGCCGTTGTAACCCGCGACGCCCCGCCAGCGTAGGTTAGGGTATGCTCACGCCCGCCTTGCCCCAGACCGCTGTTCAGGCGCCGGCGCCTCCCGGCGTCACCGGCACGTCGGTGCTGCCGCAAGACGTCAGCCGGCCGATGACGCGCGAGGATGTGCAACTGCTGCAGAACCGCCGCAGCGAACTGTCGCGCCAGCTCACGTCGGCATCCAGCCGGCGCTCCGACGTCGTGCGCCAGATGGGGCGCAACGTCAACGGTCGCGAGGGACTCGAGGCGCGGCTCAAGGTGCTCGACGAACGCATCGTCCAGCTCGAGAAGGACATCTCGCAAAACGGGCAGCTCCTTGCGTCGGCTCCGCCGAATCTCGTGCAAGAGACGACGCCGCCCTCCATGATCGGCGGCCCCGTCGGCGGACCGATCAACATGAACGGCATCGCGGTCGCCTTCATCGTTGCGGTGCTCTTCCCGCTCACGATCGCCTTCTCGATCCGCTGGCTGCGCCGCGGTGCGCGCGCCGTCGCCGCGTTCCCCAGCGCCGTGGCCGACCGCATCGCCCGCATCGAGAACGCGGTGGACACTATCGCACTCGAGGTGGAACGCATCTCCGAAGGGCAGCGCTTCGTCACCAAGCTGATGAGCGAGACGCACCAACTCGGCGCCGGCGCGGCCGAGCCCATCGTGTTGCAGCAGGGCGAGAAGGTGCCGCTGGAGCGCCCGGACTCGCGCTAGCGTCCGCCCCGCGACGTGGGCAAGGGGTTGGTGAACTGCCAACTGCTTACCACGGAGTTCACGGAGAATGGCGGAGAAACACGGATCCGGCTTTGGGGGAACCCCTCAAAGCCGGATCCGTGAGAATCCGCCCTGAATCTGTGTGATCCGTGGCGAGCAGTTGGCCGTTTCCCGCTTTCATTCGGCAGCTTGGAAACGCTACCGCGTCAGCCGCAGCGCAACAACCTCATCGCCGGCGTGGCGTTCCTCAGCCACCCGCAATCCCAGCGCCGCGGCCGCTTCCACGAGCGGCCGCAGTTCGTTGCGCGAGGAGCCGGGAAAGAAGTGGCTCGCCACAAGCCAGACATCGGGACGGGCCGCGGCAGCGAGGCGACTCGCCTCTTCCATCTCCCATCCGGCCGATGGCCCTGCGGCCGAGGGCGCTCCAGCGATGTGGTACTCCACGCCAGGGGCCAGTCCCACCAGCTCAGTGCGGGCGCCGGAGGTCACGACAAGAGAGTCGCCCTCCCCCGGCCGCACGGCACGCGTGCGCGCGCTGTTCTCGTAGCCTGGCGCCCCGGCGCGGCCTGCCAGTGTGATCCACCGGTCGAGCCGCGCGTTCGCGCGCCACACACCGCCGCTCGTCGCGAGCAGCCAAGCCGGGGCCGAGCGGGCGAAGACGTAGATCGGCGTCGCCGCCGCCTCGTTGTCCACCGCCACAAAGAGCGATCGTGTCGGTTCCAGTGCGCCGGGGTTGCGCAGGAAGCGGTCCGAATCGGTCGCCTGCCACACGGCGAGGCAAACAGATGCGACGACCACGAAGACCGCCGCCGTACGCGCGTTCGCTACAATGCTTCGGCTCGAGAGCAGCCGGTTGCGCATCGCCACCAGCGCGGCGGCCTGCGCCACCCAAACGCCGGGCACGGCAAAGAAGGCGAGTCGGTCCGACAACGGATACGCGCCAATGACCGACGCGGCCATCGCGAAGAGCACGGGACCCGCCAGCAACAACGCATCGGCGCCGCGGCGTCGCGCCACGAACACCAGGCCGCCGCACCAGAGCGCAATGCCAACCGCCGTTCCGACGAGCGAGCCCGTCCAGCGCAGCGGAATCCACGTCAACTCCATGAACACGCGTACCACACGAAGCACCCGATCGTCAGCGCCGAGGTCGAGCATCACCGGCGCCCAGTAGGCGCGGAGCGACGGGTTCGCCGCGCCGGTCGCATACGTTGATATCCACAGTGCGCCGAACGTCGCCACCGCCAGCGCAAGCGCCGGCAGCGCCACTACCCGCGCCCCGCGCGCGGCGCGCACCTCGGCACGCATGGCCAGCGACACAGCCACCGCGGCGATGACGAAGACAGCTGGGAGCGAGAGCGGCACGGCGAGCACCATGGCCACGGAAAGCATCCACCACCGCCGCATGCTCTGCGGCTCGGCGGCGGCCTCGCAAGCGAGCAGCAGCAGCACGGCGGCCACCGCCGCGTCGCTCGCGTACGGCTTGGCTTCGGTGGAGTAGCGAAGCGCCATGAGCGAGCCGGCGCCGGCCACCGCGGCCAGCGCGCCCGCTCCCGTGCCAACCATGCGCTTTCCCAAGCGCCAGAGCAGCCACGGCAGCAGGGCGCCGGCGCACCACGGGACGATGCGCAGCCACATGTCCGGCACTTCCGCATGCGACGACAACGCACGCTCGAGCCACAGGAAGCCAACCGGCGCGGCCTGACCCCAGTCGAGCGGCTGCAGCAGCTCGCCGAATCCGCGCGTCAGCACGTTCAGCGCCAGCGCCGCCTCGTCGAGCCAAAGCGAGCCGCGCTGCGACAGCGCCCACGCACGCGCCGCGACGCCGAGAATGATGGCGGTCCACGCGACGACCACCGCGGCGCGCGCTGGGGTGTCAGCGGGCCGGCTCATGGCACGCCGCTACAGCCGCGTCAGGACGCGCGGGCCGTCGTCGGTCACGGCCACCGTGTGCTCCACGTGCGCGCTGCGCGTGCCGTCCAGCGTCACCACGGTCCACTTGTCCGCCAGCGTGCGTGTCACGGGTCCGCCCACATTCACCATCGGCTCGATGGCGATGGTCAGCCCCGCCTGCAGGCGCGTGCCGCGCCGCGGCTTGCCGTGGTTGGGCACCTGCGGATCCTCGTGCGGCAGGTGGCCCACGCCGTGGCCCACGAGTTCACGCACCACCGAGAAGCCGGCGCGCTCCACCACCTGCTGCACCGCGTGGCCGATGTCGCCCACGTAGTTGCCCGGTACGGCCTGCGCGATCCCCGCGTCGAGCGCCCGCTCGGTGACATCCACCAGCCGCTGCGTCGTGGGATCGATTTTCCCCACCGCCACCGTGATGGCGGCGTCCGTGAACATCCCCTGATACTGCACGCCCACGTCGAGCTTCACGATGTCGCCCTCGGCGAGCACGCGCTTGGACGACGGGATGCCGTGCACGATCTCCTCGTTCACCGAAATGCAGATGGCGCCCGGAAAGCCATACAGCCCCTTGAACGCCGGCAACGCGCCATCGTGGCTACGGATGAAGTCCTCGGCAATGCGGTCCAGATGGCCCGTGGTGAGCCCGGCGCGCACATGGGTGCGCAGATGCGCGTGCGTGAGGGCGAGGATCCGCCCTCCCGCCGCCATCGTCTCAATCTCCCGCGCGCTCTTCAGCTGAATCAACGACCCACCGCCCGCAGGGCGCGCGCCTCAACCTCGGCAAACGTCCCCGATGCATCGATGGCCGCGATGTTGCCGCCGTTGGCGCGATACCACGCCACCACCGGCTCCGTCTGCGCCTTGTACACGCGCAGGCGATTGCGGATCGACTCGGGTTCGTCGTCGGCGCGGCGCACCAGCGTGCCCTTGGGTGTCGCCGTGCACTCCGCGTGCATCTCGCCCGGCTGCCGCCCCGCAAACGGCGTCGAACAGGCGCCGCAGGTGGTGCGCGAGCTCAGGCGCTCGACGAGCAGGTCATCGGCAATGTCGAAGAGCATCACCACGTCCACACGCTTGCCGATCTCGGCCGCCACGCGGGCAAGCCCCTCGGCCTGCGGCACGGTGCGCACCACGCCGTCGAGGACGACACCCTTCGCCTGTTCGGGCGCGGAGAGCGCTTCCTTCATGATGCCAAGGATGACGGGGTCGGGCACCAGGTCCCCGCGGTCCATGTACGCCTTGGCTTCGAGGCCGAGCTTCGTCCCCGCCTTCGCGGCGGCGCGCAGCACGTCCCCCGTAGAAATCTTAGGGACGCCGAGGGCAGCGGCGACCCGCTCCCCCTGCGTCCCCTTGCCTGAACCCGGTGGCCCGAGCAGGACAACGATCATGAGGTCTTACCCCCCTGAGAAGATATCACCACTCGTCTGGCGCCCGCGGAAGCGCACGCGTCCCTTCTTCATGAACCCGTCGTACTTCCGCAGCAGCAGGTGCTGGTTCATCTGCGCAATCGTGTCGAGCGCGACGCCCACGACGATCAGCACCGACGTGCCGCCAAACTGGAACGGCACAGCCATGACGTCGGCAATCCAGACCGGCAGCAGGGCCATGATGGTCAGGAAGATCGCACCCGGGAGGGTGATCCGACTGACCACCTCATCAATATACTCCGCCGTCTTCGCCCCTGGCTTGATGCCCGGGATGAAGCCGCCCTGCTTCTTCAGGTTCTCCGCGATGTCGACCGGATTGAAGATGATCGACGTGTAGAAGTACGTGAAGAACAGGATGAGCGTCGCCGAGAGGACGAAGTAGAGCCACGTCCCCGGGACGAACAGGTCCGAGAAGTCCCGCAGGCGCTCGTTGCCGCTGAACTGGGCCACAGCGCCCGGCACGACGATCAGCGACTGCGCGAAGATGATCGGCATCACGCCCGACGAGTTGATGCGGAGCGGGATGAAGTTGCGGGCCGCCTCGCGCATCCGTCCCCGCGCCATCGTGCGCTGCGGGATCTGGATGGCAATGCGCCGCGCGGCAAGCGTGATCGCCACGACGCCGGCCACCACCGCGATCATCAGCGCCAGGAGGGCGACGAGGCTGAGAACGTTGAGGGAGCCCGTGCCGACGAACTTGAACGTCTGGATGCTGGCCGGCCAGAAGCGCTCGATGATCGAGAAGAAGATCATGAGTGAGGCGCCGTTGCCGAGGCCGCGCTCCGTGATCTGCTCGCCCAGCCACATCACGAACATCGCGCCCGTGGTGAGGATCCAGGCCATCTCGAACTTGAAGCTCGCACCCGGCGTCGCCACCGCGCCCTGCACGGACTCGGTGAAGAGGGCAAAGCCCCACGCCTGCACGAGCGCCAGCACGATGGTGCCGTAGCGCGTCCACTGCGTGATCTTTTTCCGCCCTTCCTCATCCTTCTGCATCTTCTCCCACGCGGGGAAGACGGCGCCGGCAATCTGCGCAAAG
>JBAZTM010000100.1:0-11256 GCA_041661925.1 Gemmatimonadaceae bacterium | reverse complement strand
CGTCTCACCGACGGCATATTTTGCTGCGCGTCGGCCTGGATATAGTTCGCCGCCGTGTTGAGCGCGTAGCCGCTGGGCGCCACGCGCGTGCAGGCCCTCAGATCAAGCCGCGCATCGCCATTGCCCGCGCCATAAGGATAGATGCGATTGAGCATCCGCTCACCGTTGTCCTCGATGGTGAGCGACTCGATGACGCACACGTCTTCGTTCTGATGCAACAGCGGCCCGCCATTCTCCACCAGCCGCAGCGGCGCGGCCGGCGTATCCAGTTGCAGCCACACCACCGTCCGTAGTCCGGTCGTATCGACACGGAAGTGTTCGCCGATCTCCTCCGCCGTCTTGACCAGCGCCGCCAAGGCCGTCTCGCCGCTAAACTGCTTGTAGACCGGCGTCAGCGTCTCCACCAGATCGCCGGTCAGCGTGCCGTCCGTGTTGGTCACGTTCCACACGCGATTGGGCACATTGCCCGCGCCCACGATCTGGTTCGGCGCGTTCAGCACGCCCGCGCTGGCAGCGGAGAGATCGAGCGTGCCCACCGTGTTCTCCGCCAGCTCCGCCAGCAGACAGCGCCCGGCGTAGGTGACCATGCGTCGCCCGCGGCTGTCCACCGTGCGCCGCACGCGTTCCACCGTGCCAGAGATGGCGTGCAGGCCGCCTATATTGAAGCGCAGCACCGTGTTTTTGAGCGAGATGCGCGCCAGGCCAGGGTCGGACGCGGCAAAGACCGCCGTCCACTCTCCCGCCGCATCGCGGCGATAGGTCCATGTCAGCGACGTGCACGTAGTCAGCGGCCCCGGCCCCGTGGCACCGCCGAACAGCGTCATGGTATCGACGAGGATCGTGGCTTTTGGCATAGCTATCCGCCCTTAGGCATACGTGGGATAGAAGGCGAAGGTGATCGTGCCGCCGTTGAGGTCCTGGTCGGCGGTCACATAGATCGAATTGTCGCCCGGCGCCAACTCGAACCAGTTGGCGGCATCAGAGAACTCCGCGCCGGCGTAGATGTTGACGACCTCCGCCAGCGCCCCCGCCACTTCCGGCCCGTAAGGCTGCCGCCGCGCCGGGTCCGCGGCTACGGTGAGGGTCGTCGTGGTGGGCGTAGTCGCCACGACGTAGAAGCCGTCAAAGGCGACCGTGCCGGAGATGGCCACCTCGTCGCCGGCGCTCAGCCCGTGTACCGCGGTGACGCTCACCGCGATCACGTTGCCGGTGCGCGTGATGCCGTCGATGGTCAGCGGCGGCTTGTGCACGCGCGCCGTGCGCTTGCCGATGTCCAGGATCACCGTATCGCCAATCGCGACGCCCGCGGTCAACACGGCAACCTGGCTCGTGGTGCGGTTGTTGAGGGTCAGTTCGAGCGTGGCCGCCACCGGCGATTCATACTCGATCAGCGTCTCCGTCACATTGGCATTGCCCGCGTTGGTGACCACCACCGTTTCGGCAAAGCTGCTGGCGATAAACGCGGTCACGTCCTCGGTCAAGTCCTCGTCATACCAGAAGCCGCCCGCCGGCATGAACGTCAGATCCACCGGTAGATGGCTCAGGCGTGCGTTGAATGGCCGCGGATGGCGGATGCGCATCAGCCGCGCATACTGCCAGCGCATCTCGCCGTCGTGCCACAACACCTCCAACACGCCGCGCTTGCCCAGCTTAGCGCGCAACGCTTCCACCTGTTGGCGCACGGTGGACCCCGAGACGGCATACAGCACGCACGTCTTGACGATGGCGTCCAGTTCGCGCGGCCCATCGCCGTCGCCGTAGTTGTCGTAGAAGCCGCCGCCCGGCATCCGCACGAAGTCCACGCTCGCCACGCCCGTGCCCATGTTTTGGATGTCGCCGCGCTCCATACCCTCCGGCAGCGTCAAGTTGTCAAAGCTGTCAATTTTGTAGGGCACTTACTCCCCCCTCATTTGCTGCGCCTTACGCACGCCCAACTCGGTCGCATCCGTGACCACCGCGGGGTCGCCGCGCTCTACGTTGACCACGACCGTCGTCTCGCTTTGGCTGACCGTCTGCGCGCGCACCGTGTTCTGCGGGTTGACCACCGCCAGGTCGGGCGTGGCTGCCTGCGCGTTGCGTATCCCTACCGACAGACTAGCGCCAAAGAGCGTGCCCAAACTCAGCGATTGCCCCTCCCGCACCAGCCGGATAAACTCGGCGAGCGTCTGGATGGCCGGTACCAGAAGAGTCTCCACCGCCCAGGCGATGCCCGGTATCGCCTCCACCTTGAGCGCGTTGAACTCCTTGCCGATGTCCACCAGCGCGTTTTCCCACTGCCGGTTGGCCGCCTCGATCTTGGCCTGGTCGGTGTCGTACTGTTTTTCCAGGCTCGCCGAAGCGCCTTCCAACTCGCCCAGTTTTGTTTTTTGCGCGTCAATCGCCAAGACGACCGTGGCGGTCAGATCTTCCCATTGCGTGCCAAACAGCGCCACGCCGACGATGTTGCGCTGTATCGGGTCCTCGATCTCGTTGATTTTTTCGATGACCATCTGCATGGCGTCGACGGTCGTAATCGACCCGTCGGCGAAGCCCGCCCGCAGCGTCTCATACGAAATGCCGATGGTCTCTAGCGCATCATTGGTCGTGGTCGACCCGTCGCCGATGCGAATAGTGAACTCTTTGAACGCGTCCGCGGCCTTGTCCGTGCCCAACATGCCGCCCTGCATCCCCGATTCGAGGATGCTGAAGAACTGCCCCGCGTCCGCCCCGCCCTGCGCGAACTGCACCGAATATTCGCCGATGGTGTCCAGAAAGTCGCCGGATGAGTCAAGCCCCTTTTGATAACCCGCCGTGATCAGGTCGAACGCCTGGTCGCTGGTAATGCCGAAGTTCTCCATCAGCGTGACCGCGGCGTTGACGCTCCCGTTGACGTCCGTATCAAAGGCATCGCGTAAAGAGAGCGCCTTGATCGTGACGGCCTCCAGTTGCGCCTGCGTCTCCGTCCCGCCCACGCGCGCAAACGCCCGCTCCGTCTCGGTCAGCGCTAGACTGATGTCCTCGAAGCTGTCTCCGTAGTTGGCTTCGTAGATGTTGCGCATGACCGACTCGAAGCCCGCCGCCTCTTCGGTGGTCAGGTTGAGCTGCGTGCTCATCTTGGCGGTGGACTGATCGACCTGGCTCGCCAGATCCATGGCCTGCGCCGCCGTTGCGACGGCCGCCGCACCCAGCGCCGTCACCGCACCAGCCACTAGCGTCGTCGGGTTGATCAGATCGCCCAAGCTGACGCCAAACGCGTTGATGTCCTTGGCGCCGTCACCGAACGCGCCGCCCAAGGCATCGGCGGCCTTGTCCACCTTGCCCAGCGGCCCGCTTGCCTTGTCGTTGGCGGTAACGTCGATCCCAACCTTATAGGTCGGCATGAGGGTCCTTCTTGACGACGGTCAAATTGCCCGCCCAGCCGCCCGCAATGTAGCGCAGCAGCAAATCACGTGTCTTTTCCTGCAGCACCCACGGCCATGCCCAAAACTGCGTCGTGGGCGTGTGCAGAACGGCGGGAATCAGGATCAAGTCCATGTACTCATCCGGCGGGCGTGTGACCCTCCCCGTCTGATACGCGGCGTGGAAGGCGTCCACGCCGTCTAGGAGTTTGGGTCGTCTAGCCACTCCCGCATGGCGCGGCCCCAGCCCAACCGTGAAGCCCAGGCGCGGAAGACCACCGGCGCGGTCGCGCCCCATGGATCCGGCCCGAACTCGGCAGGCCAGCCCTTGACTTCGACCACCACCGGCGCATGGCTGCCGTCACCGCCCATGCGCTTGATGAAGTTGTCGGTCTGCTCGCTGGTCGCCATCAAGTTGAAGACGATCTCCACCCCCTCGAAGCCGGGGATGGCGCAGGCCAGCGTGTGCGTCAGTTGCGGCTGCGGCATTAGGTGTGGCTCCATAGCGTATCGAGCTCCCAGCCGAAGAAGTGCGGCGTGGTCACCTGGGTATAGGGCGTCTCGCACTGGAACGTCGGTTGCATCACCACCTCGTTGTTGGCGCGCCCGTGCGCCGTAAAGCCGGGCAGCCAGCGGCCCGTCATCATCCATTTGACCTGCCGCGACGCCGCGCCGTTCATGGTCAGCAGCAGCTCCTGATGCGTGCGCGCATTGGCCTTGGCCTTGACCAGCGCATAGTTGACGCTGTTGGTGCGAATCGTCGGCGTGAACGTGACGACCGGCGCCTCGTGGTAGTAGCCGCAGTAGGTCAGCGCGTTTTCATCCGCCGCCCACTTGGGCCGCAAACCCGTGTCGATGCTCAGCGTCCAGTCGAGCAGGCTGCAATCAAAGGCCGTCATGGTCGTAAAGTCGCTGCCCGTGGTGGCCGCGTCCTGAATCTCCAGCGCGCTCAGCAGCCCCTTCATCATACCGGGCGTGGTCGGCAGCGCCGCCCCGATGAAGGCAAAACCCGCCGCGCCGTTGTCGTTGACGCTCAGGCCAAACCATTCGCTCTGCGCCGTCACCTGCCGGTTGGAGATGCTAAACGACAGGCTCATGGTACGTAGGTAGGCGTCCTGAATCTTGACCGCCGGCCCCGTCGCGCCCAAGGCTTCGTTGCCGCCCAAGAGGAACGTATACGGCGACGGCGCGCCCACCGCGGCCGGATCGATCTCGTAATCGTAGGCATACGGCCCGGCGCCGCCCGGCGACAGGTCGGCGAAGCCCGCCGACAGAAAGACGGGCAGCAACTCGAAGAACATCGCGCCCGACAGGCTGATCGTCGCCATGTCCGCCGTCTTCTCGACGATGGCCGTCGGCGTCCAGTAGCCCGCGTCCCACTCGGCCACATGCTCTTCCTGCGCGTCCGCATACTCGCCCACAAACGGCAGCTTGAACGTGGGCGCCGCCGGCGTGCCGAACGCCGTTTGTTTACCCGCCTCGGCCTTGAGAAATTTGACTGACGTGCTCATCGGACTCCTATCCGGGGATGCCCCCATTGTCGCACACGCTAAACACGGTCACGCGCATCCGTTCCGAGCGATACTGCACGCCGTCCAGGATCAGGTAGGCCGCTTCGCTGAACTCCTCGTCGAACTCCAGGTCCTGCCAGTAGCCCGCCGCCTCCGTGTTGTCGAGCAGCTTCTGCCGCACGTCCTGCGCCAGGTCATCCATATAGTCCTCGGTCAACGCCGGGTCGTCGCGCCGCCAGTACCAGGTCAGCCAGAAGCGATGGAACTCGCGCGCATGGTCGGGGAACTCAGTGCGGCTGCCCGCGCCATGCACGGTGACCACCGGCGACAGGCCGCCGAAGTCCTTCGGCTCGTGGTCGTAGACGGTCAGGTCGGTGATCGCGTCGAGCAGCGTCGCCAAGTGCTCGCGCGCCGTCTTGCGACTGGTCAGTGTGGTCACGGCATTAGCCTTTCGAAGCACGCCTTGATAACCTCGGCATCCCATAGCGCATTGTGTTTGTGTGCGCCCGTTGTCATCGCGGCAAACTCTTCGCGGTTTACATTCGGGTCCTGGTTACGTGCCAGCAGCGCCGTCGCCAGGTCAATGGGGATGTAGTAGACATTTTTCGGGATGCCGAACGCACCGCCAAACAACTCGCAGAACAGCACCCAATCGTATGCCAGGCAATCGGAATACATGACAACCTCCGGCCATTGCGACAGCCACTCGGCCAAAGCCGCCGCAATTTCGGGCGCGTTATTTACGGTGTAGTCCACATGCGGCGGCACAGACATTTCAGGATTCTGTATCCACAAGTGCCTGATGACATTTTCCATAAGCCAATCGTCCACTTGGTCTATGGCGTAGTCGTCAAATTCCGCATAGAATCGTTGCCCATCCTCACTGACACAGCCGATGCTGATTAGCGTTGTGTTCTGGTGTAACCCCGTGAACTCTGTGTCGAAGAACACTCTCACGTCGCCCTCCCCCCACTGATCCGCACGTTGAACAAGCGTTCTACCGCCGGCCCCTCTTCGCGTTCGGTTCTATCCATAAACGCGTGCGACCCGCCGCGCCGCTCCTCGAAGATGCTGTATTCCACATTCGTGCCCATGACGCCCGTCACGCTCGCCCCGCCCGTCTGAACGTCCCAGAACAGGCTATTCTTCAGCCGCCCGCCGACACGCCCGCTGCCTTTTGGATAGACGCCCACATGCACCACGCCCGCCGCGTAACGGTGCAGCATCCCCACCGCCAGCGTCATCGTGTCGCGCAGGCCGCGCTGTGGGTCTACTTCCAGCAAGAGCCGCTGCAGTTCCTGTTGCAGCGCCTCCAATTCGCGGATGCTGGCGCTGTCTACGATGCCCGCGCGAAATGCGTTCACGCGAACACCTCGTCCAGCATGGCAGCCGCCGCCGCGCCCAGTGTCCACGGCCACACAATCAGGTTGCTCACGACCCCGTCCGTTCCCGCTGCCACATACGCGCCATCCGTCTGTGTTGGATAATCGGCGCTGGTGGCAAATACCAGCCGCTGGCCGGGACGATAGACCACGATCTGGTTGCCGACCATCGTCACATGGATGCGATGCCCGTTGACAATCGTCGTCGCCGAGGTCGCCAACGTCGTCGGGCTGCCGCCGTCCAGGCGATACAAGCGCAGCTCATTGTCGCTGCCGGAAATGCCCACGCGATAGCCACTGTTTCCGCTCATGCGAAAATTGACCTGCAGCTCATCCGCCGTCGGGCGCGTGACCACCGTAAACTCGAAATGACAGTCGGCGGCGTGGGTGAATACCTGGCCCGGCGTCTGCACGCCCATCAACGTTTGGTCTGCCAGCCCATAGTAGCCGTCAAACGGCGCGCCCAGCGTCGCCACGCGCCACGTCGCCACGTTGTCGCCGCCGTTGGGCGACTCAATAAACGCATACTGGTCGGTCGCGATCGTATCAACTATACCGGCGTAGAACAGTGTCCACTCCGTGAACGATGCGCCCTTGATGACATGCAGATTGCCGCCCTCAGGCGCTCCCGCCCCGCGCCGGATAATGCCGGCCTGATAGTGATCTCCCGCCGCCAGCGCGACCGCGGTCAAACGATTGTCCGTCCCGTTGGGGTCGAAACCAGTGTTGTAGTCCTGCGCCGTGAGGCGCGGCGTCGCGTTGCCGATCAACAGGTAGGAGTCAAACGTGCCCTGATCGAAGCCGACCTCCATTCCTACCCCGCCCCCCACGGCCGCAAAGGTCATTTCGACAAAGACGCCTTGGCCGGCGACGCGGGTGAGCGGCTCCGTCACGTTTAGATACGCGTCATTGCCCATGACCAACTCGCCGCCGACAATCGACGTGGCCGCCGCGCCGTTCAGGAAGGTGCTGGTCCCCGGTCCGGGTTCCGCCGTGCGCGGGTCCGCTAGGGGCGCGGCTTCGGGCGTCGTGAAATCGTCGACAAAATGGAAGAGTGGCCCGCCCGCAGGCTCTCCGTGCTGCCAGCGCGTGTCAAACTGCCACGACAACCAATGCGGCGTAGTCACTTGTTCATGTGGCGTCGCCACCTGAAACGACGGCTTCATCACCACCTCTTCGCGGCTCCTGTCGTGCGCGTGGAAGCGCGGCAGCCAACGGCCCGTCATGTTGAAGATCGCCTGTCGCCCGGCGTCGCCGTAGAACGCCACCTGAAGCTCCTGGAACGTGCGCAGGTTGGCGTAGACCTTCGTCACGGCATAGTTGGTCAAATTGGTGCGTAGATGCGCTTGCAGGGCCGCGCCGGGCCATTCGTGCCGCGCCCCGCAGTAGGTCAGCGCGTTGCCGTCGCCCGCCCAGGCCGGTCGCAGCCCCGTGTCGAGCGTCAGCGTCCAGTCCATGAGCGAACACTCAAACGGCGTCAAGGCGTCAAATGCCCCGCCCGCCACGCCCGCGTCCTGCACCGCCCATGTGGAGCGCAGCCCCTGCACCAGCGCCAGCCCGGGCGGCAGCGTGACCGCTTCGGGTGCATAGCCGAAGCCGTCGTTGTCGTCTACCCACCTGCCAAACCACTCGCTCTCGCACAGGATCTCCTTGTCGTTCATGTTGAAGGTCAGCGCCATCGTGCGCAGATAGGCGTCCTGCACCTGCACCATACTGGCAAGATTGCGATTGGAATCGTTGCCGCCAAAGCGAAACGTGTAGGGGAGCGGCGTCCCCGGCGCGGTGGGCAGCACGCTCGCGGCGTAGCTGTACGGTCCCGCGCCGCTGGGCGCCATGTCCGCAAAGCCGGCGTTGAACAGCACCGGCAGCAACTCGAAGAAGAGCGCCCCCCGCAGCGTGAATGTGGCGAACTGCGCCGTGCGCTCCACAATGACGCTGGGCGTCCACACGCCGCCGTCCCACGCCGCGACCTGCTCTTCGTCGCCGTCGACGTAGACGAACTTGACCGGCAGCGCAAAGGTCGGCGTGGCCGGCGTGTCAAAGGCCGCCTGCTTGCCCGCCTGCACGCGCAAAAACTTGACCAGCGAGGCGTCGAGTAGGTCGGTCGGCGGCGCGACGTACTCGATTTCGACCAGGACGCCGACCACCGTCACATAGATGCCCGTAGGCCCAATCTCGGCTAGAACGCCTAACTCGGTGACGCGTACGCCGCTACCCGCCAGTTCGGCCAGGACGCCTAGCTCGGTGACCTGAACTTCACCGGCCATCGGTACGGACGCCTCCCAGCGTCATCAGAACGCCCCTCTACTCTCGATCCCCCACTCACAGGCGTTGAAGTCTGTCTGATTCCAGGCGGACCCGTCCGGCTGCAGCGGCATCACGTCGAACACGGGCGCGGTGTAGTCCATCTGCAACGTCAGATCCGCGCCGCTCGCCATGTTAGCGCCGTCCCACGCCTTCATCCGCAGTTGGCTAGTGATCCCGCTGTCGAGTCGCTTGGCATAGGCGGTCGGAATGGCCTGCACAATCTGGTAGTCGGTCGGCACGGTAATATCGCTCAGCGCGTAGGTGTCTACCAGGCCAGCCGCCAGCGCCTTGACGTAGGTGGTGTCGCCGTCATTGGGATTGTCGTCTACCGCCGCATAGTTAGCGCCTGCGCTGGGCGTCCACGCGGCATTGGCCCCCGCGCCCGTGACCAGCGCGGGCAGAAAGCCGCGCGACGGGACGACGGCGTCCGCCTCGCCGACGTAGGCGTCGAGATACATGTCGTCCAGGTAGATTGTGCTGTTCCACCCGACCGCGCCGGTATCTAGATTGCCCGCGCCGTAGACGACGGTCGCCGCCGCCGCAAAGAGGTTGCTCCCGCTGTTCTGCCCGAACAGACGCGTATCGCCGGTCAGGGTAATGGCCGGGATCCCGTTGACGTAGAGCGTCAAGAAGCCGTCGAGTTCCGCGATTTTGTGCGTCACGCCGATGTGAATCCACGTCCCTGTCACCAGCAGCGCCGGAGGCGTCGTCACGGTCGCCAGCGTGTCGAACACATTGGTTGTGCCCGCCGCAGGGCGAATGATGCTCAGATTGCCCGCCGCGGCATGGGCGCGAATGTGGATGGCCGGCGACTCATACGCGATATTCCCGGTCGACGCTGTGTACAGCAGCGGAAACTGTGTATCGTTTTGGAAGCCGTTATGATAGAGCCAATAGGAAAAGCGGTGCGCCGCCGCCGGGCTGGGATTGGGGATGCCGAATGAAGTCGGGCTGGAGGAAAGCATATAGGAATACGAGCCGGTATGTACTTGAGCCGTAGCAATACTTGGCGACTGTGCGCCCGGCCCCAGCGCCAGATCGGTCAGCGTGCGAAACTCGGCTGTCAGTTGGCCCACGCGTGTGATCGTCATTCTTTACGGTTCCTCCGCGGCCACCGTCGGCCACGCCGTCTTGACCTGCGTCACCACGATCTGCAGGCTCGGCACGCCGCCCGCGATGTCCGGCCATTCGGCCACGTGGTCTACGATATACTCCGCGCCGCCATGCACGAGGATGTCACGCTCCACGATGTCCGGCAGCGCGTCGCCTGTGGGCACGTGGTAGCATTCCTTATACTCGCGCGGGCTGGAGATGCCCAGGCTTTCGATAGTCTCTGGGCGCAGCGGCCACAGCGGGGTCACGGCCAACGCGGTCAGATACGCCACGGCCGCGCCCGTCACCCCGCCCGTGCCGGTCTGGTTGCGCTTCGTGGTCGCGGTGACCGTGCAGAACGGATGTGTCATTTCAACCATGCGCTATGCGTCAGCTTGCCCATCTTCACGCGGCGGTCGCTCCCTGCCCCGGCCAGCATTTCGTCGATGCTGCCGGCGATCTGGCTGCGGCGCTCCGACCGCGGCCCCAGCGTCACGTCCACGTCCAGCGCGTATGTGGCGCGCAGCCGCTGCAGCATGGCCTGCTTGACGCCTTCCAGGAGATCGTTGACCTGCGTCGCCGCGAGCAATGTCACGTCCGGATCTCCCCACGGCGTCACCGCACCCAGCGCCCGCAACGCTTCATCGATGGCCGCGCTGTAGTCGCCTTCAGGCCCGTCGGCATTGGCCGTCATCACCAGCCCGGCGTCCGTGGCAAAGGCCGCAATGAGATCCGCGACGGTCGCCGCGGTCGCGGCCCGGCTGACCGGCAGCCCGCCCGTCAGCAGCGTCACCGTGTCCACATAGGCCACGCCACCCGCCGCGCTGAGTTCCACGCTCTCATTGCCGCCGCCCACATCCGGCGCAAAGGCCAGCACACCCTCACGCCACACGTCCAGCGGCGCGCCCGTGTGCGTCTGCGTCACGGCCCCGTAGCCGACGGTCAAGGTCGCGCCGGTCGCCACCTGGTAGAAATAGTGCAGCGTGTGGAGGTTCTGTTCGCTGATCCCCTGCGCCTGGCTGAGACTCTGCCCAGCGGCCAGGCGCGCCGCGTTGAGGCGCGGGTAGCCCAGGGCGCGGGTAAGCGTCCCCGTGCCCGTCCACTCGTAGAGGCCGCGGCTGAAGTCGCCGTTACGCAGCAGGTTCGTCATCGGTACGGACGCCCCCGGCGTCATGCTTGGGACCCTTCGGCTTGTTGTCGCCGGGCGTCTTGGAGAAGGCGGAGGGGCTGGACGGTTCCGCCGCGCCCAGGGGCGGCGCCACTTCTGGCGCGGCTGTCACGACCACGAGCTGCGCGCGGTCCTGCGCCTTCTTCTGCTTGGCAGCTAGGATGGTCGCCTTCGTTTCACGATCGGCTTTCTCCCAGGCCGCCACTTCCGCCGGCGTCGCCAGGCGCGCCCCCGCCGGCAGCGGCATGGCGTCGGGGATCGTGTGTATCACGTTGAACTTATTGAGGATGTAAGCCATCGTTATGTCCTTTCGTTGTTCTCCCCAAGGTCGGGCAGTGTGGGCTGCCCGACCTTGATCAGGAGGAGACCCAAGTGAAACGCTACTCGCTACTTCGCCACGCCGATGATGGTCAGCGTGA
>JBAZTM010000099.1:8389-11601 GCA_041661925.1 Gemmatimonadaceae bacterium | reverse complement strand
CGATTGAAAACGCCGTGCCACCGTCGAGCACCACCTGCATGAAGCCGACGACGATCCACGACAAGCCTGAGGAGACGATGCCGATGGTCATCCGGCGCAACGCCGTCATCTCATAGCCGAATCGCTTGAATGCGGGAAAGAGCACGAGGTTGTTGAACGGGATGAGCAGCATCACGAGCGCCGGATTCAGCGCCTGCATCTGCGACGACTGGAACCAGCTGGGCTTGCTCATCAGGTCCGCCTGCAGGACCCACGTGGAGGCCTTCTGGTCGAAGAGCGACCAGAACGGCGTCACCAGCGCAAACAACACCAGCACCCGCAGGACCGAGCGCACCCCTTCCACCGCCTCGTCCGGATGCCGGCCGCGGGCTCCCTCGAGCTGCATCTGCACGCCCATGCCGCCGAACGCGATGACGGCCACGAGGGCCGCGCAGAGTGAGATCACGACGCCGAATTGCGGAATGAGCACGAGCGCCCCGAGCGCGAGCACGCCGCCCATCGCCGCGAGCGCGAGTCCGCCGCGGCCCGAGGTGAGCGCCGTGCGCGACACATTGAGGAACGAGTGCGGATCCGGCGGCGCGGGCGGCACCATCACGTAATGCTTGCGGCCCGCCCACAGGACGACAGTCGAGATGAACATCAGCGCCCCCGGCACACCAAATGCGATGGCCGGCCCGAGCTGCTTCAGGAAGATGGGCATCAACAACGAGGCGAAGAACGACCCGAAGTTGATGATCCAGTAGAACGCATCGAAGACGACCTTGGCCCGGTGCTTGTTCGTCTGGTCGAACTGGTCGCCCACAAAGGACGACACGCACGGCTTGATGCCCCCCGAGCCGAGCGCGATCAGCGCGAGACCCGCATAGAAGCCCGCCTTGTTGTCCACGAAGAGGGCGAGGCAGAGCTGGCCGATGCAATAGACGAGGCTCAGCCACAGGATGGTGTTGTACTTGCCCCACAGTCGGTCGGCCAGCCAGCCGCCGAGGAGCGGGAAAAAGTAGACACCGATGACGAAGGTGTGGAACACGTCCTTCGCCGCGCCCGGCCGGTCCGCCTCCGGCAGGTATGCCAGGAGTGACGACACGAGAAACACGGTGAGGATGTTGCGCATTCCGTAGAAGCTGAAACGCTCGCATCCCTCGTTGCCGATGATGTACCGGATCTGGAACGGAATCGGCACCTGGGACGGCGCGGTTCCGGCGGTATTGGCTTGATTGCTCATGGTCTTGGTTGGCTTCCCCGCAGTGGGCCGAGCACACAATCGCGACCACCAAAGATGTCGCGGCTCCCGGTCACCGGCTACGCGACGTGACGCGGCGGGTCGCCGCCTGCATAGCAGATGCCGGCTTCCTTGTCCAGAGCGCACGCGGCGCCCGTTTGCTTGCCGACACGCTGGCCGAGCGCGGGCACGTCGCTACAATTGGACGCATGCTCCTTGGCGTCGCCGGCATGATTGGCTGCGGAAAGTCCACGCTCTCCGCGGCCCTCGCAAAACGGTTCGGCCTCCAGCTCGCGCTGGAGAGCATCGATGCCGAGAATCCGTGGCTCGACCTGTTCTACGACGGCGAGCAGGGCATGCGCACGTTCGGCCTGCACCTGCAGCTCCACTTCCTCGCCACGCGGTTCGAGAGCATGCGCAAGATGCGCGCGATGGGAGGGAGCTGGGTGCTCGACCGCACGTGGTACGAGGACGCGGAGATCTTCGCACGCGGCCTGTACGAGCAGGGCTACATGCACTCCAACGACTGGGAACTCTATACACGGCTCTACGCGGAGCTGCTGCACGCCCCCGCCGCGCGTCCGCCGCGCCTGATGGTCTACCTGCACGGCCCGTTTGACACGATCCTCGATCGCATCATGTCGCGCGGCCGGCCGAAGGAAAAGGACACGGACCCTGAGTACTTTGCTTCGCTGCACGCGCGCTACGGGCGGTGGATCGACGGGTTCAGGCGCTGCCCCGTGCTGCGCCTCGACGTCCGCGAGTACGATCTCTTCGCCGACCCGGCGGCGGTGGATGACATCGCCACCCGCGTGCGTCTCGAGCTCGAGAAGGAAATCCCGCAGACCGAACTCTGGCCGGCGCAGAAGAAGCGCAAGGACGCGTTCGCGCAGGGGTGAACCTGCACGGGTTGCAGGGGGTACGAATCCCCGTCATGCGCCCGCTCGTGCCTCCGCCATTCTTCAAATGGACGCCGCCTTCCCCCGAGGAACGCGCCGCCGAGTTGCAGCGCCTTGAGCGCGAGGCGCGCATCGGCGAGTGGAAGCTCTACGGCTTCGCCCTGCTGCAGTGCTTCGTCGCAACGGCGGTCGGTTGCACGATCGCCGGCTACGGCTTCTACGTCACGGACCCCGAGCTCGGCAAGATCCTGCTGCTGAGCGGCATGCTCGTGAGCTGGAGCGGGAACCTGCTCGCCCTCGGCCGACTCGCCGCTCGCGTCGAGCGCGGCGACGTGTAGGTCAGACGAGCCCGTTCTCCGCAATCCACTCGCGCATCGCCGCCAGCGACCGCTCGGCGTACAACTCGCGCTTCTTCAGCTTGTCGCGCGGCGGCTCGGCGAGTTCCTCGAGCAGGCCGAAGTTGGCGTTCATCGGCTGGAAGTGCGCGGGGTCAGCTTCGCGCAGGTGACGGTACAGTGCCCCCAACATGGTCACGGACGGCGGCAGCGCCGGCTCCCTGCCCGCGAGCAGCCGTGACAGGTTGATGGCCGCCAGCAATCCCGTCGCCGTGCTCTCGGTGTAGCCCTCAACGCCGGTGAGCTGTCCCGCAAAGAGCACCTGCGGGTCGTCACGCAAGGACAGATGCGGCGTCAGCGCCGCGGGTGCGTTGAGATACGTGTTGCGGTGGATCGACCCGAAGCGCAGAAACTCCGCCCCCTCGAGCCCAGGGATCATCCGGAAGACCCGCTGCTGCTCCGGAATGCGCAGTCGCGTCTGGCAGCCGACGAGGTTCCACATCCGCCCCGCGCGGTCCTCGCGCCGCAGCTGCACCACCGCCCACGGGCGCCGGCCGGTGCGCGGATCGCGCAGGCCGATGGGCTTCATCGGGCCAAAGCGCAGCGACTCGCGCCCGCGCCGCGCCATCTCCTCCACCGGCATGCACCCCTCGAAGTACGGCGCCGAGTCAAACTCGTGCGCCGTGAACTGGTCAGCAGTGGTGAGCGCATCGAGAAACGCCTCGTACTGCACCTTGTCCATCGGGCAGTTCAGGTACG
>JBAZTM010000099.1:0-8379 GCA_041661925.1 Gemmatimonadaceae bacterium | reverse complement strand
AGACTGCGCCCTCCCCCTCCCCTGCACCCCACTGTGCCTGTGCCCCTGCACCACACTCTGCACCCTTCTCCTTCCCGGGATCAGGCATGGTTTCTTTGTTCCACCTCGCCGCCCTGAATGCGACCGACTGATCTATGGACTCCACGGCGATGATTGGCGCTATGGCATCGTAGAACGCGAGCGACTGCACGCCGAGCCTCCCACGCACGCTCTCAGCGAGTGCGTCGCTCGTGAGCGGACCGGTGGCGATGAGGCAGGGCGCGGCGGGGATTGTCGTCACTTCCTCGCGCGTCACCGTGATGAGAGGATGCGCCATGACGCGATCCTGCACGGTGGCGGAGAAGACATCGCGGTCCACCGCGAGCGCGCTCCCGGCTGCCACGCGCGCGACGTCCGCGCCCTCGAGCACCACGGAGCCCAGCAGGCGCATTTCCGCCTTCAGCAGGCCGTGCGCGTTGGTCAGCTCCGTGCTCTTGAACGTGTTACTGCACACCAGCTCGGCAAGCCGGTCGGTCTGATGCGCGGGCGTGCCGCGCACGCCGCGCATCTCGTGCAACACCACCCGGTGCCCGCGCTCGGCCAACTGAAAAGCGGCCTCGCTCCCGGCGAGGCCGCCTCCCACCACGTGGACGATCACCGTCACGCCGTGCCCGCGGACTCGGCCTCGGCGTCCACCGGCACCTCTACCGCCCACTCATTGGCGCACTTGAGGCACTTCCGGAAATGGCCGCGCGTCTTGTTGCTCTTGGCCTCCGCTCCCGTGAAGCCACACTCGGGGCAGACCTCGAGCACGGGCTTGTCCCAGCAGACGAAGTCGCACGACGGGTAGTTCTCACACCCGTAGAACGCCTTGCCGCGCTTCTTGCTGCGCCGCGCGGCGATGTCGCCGCCATCCTTGGGGCACTTCACGCCGGTGGGCATGGACCGCGTGCCGCGGCACTTGGGGAAGGTGGAGCACCCGAGGAACTCGCCCGAGCGGCCGCGCCGGATCACCATCGGCTTGGTGCAGATGGGGCACGGATATTCGGTCATCACCGGCGGTACGCGCTCGCCTTTGAGCGGACGCGTGTACTTGCACGTCTTCGGGTGGTTCTCGCAGGCGACGAACGGCCCAAAGAAGCCGCCCTTGGGCAGCAACTTGCCGCCGCACTGCGGGCACCGCTCCGTCTCGAGCGCGCCGAGGTCGTGCGCCTCGCGGATCAGCCCCTCGACATTCACGTCATTGAGCGACTTCTCGAACGGGCCGTAGAAATCCCGGAGCACGTGGTGCCACTCGAGGTTGCCCTCCTCCACCTTGTCGAGTTCGCCTTCCATCTCGGACGTGAATCCCACGTTGAAGACGTCGGGGAACTGCTTTACCATCACCTTCTCCACGCTCTCGCCGAGCGACGTGGGGAAGAAGCGGCGCTGCTCGAGCTCGGCGTAGTGCCGGTCGGTGAGCGTCGAGATGATGCTGGCGTAGGTGGACGGCCGGCCGATGCCGAGGCGCTCGAGTTCCTTGACGAGCGATGCCTCGGAGTAGCGCGGCGGCGGCTCCGTGAAGTGCTGACTGGGCGTGATCTCGCGCACGGGCGCATGCTCGCCGGGTTCGATGGCCGGCAGTGCCTGCTCGTCCTCGAGCGCCTTGCTGTCGCCCTCCTCGCGCGCCTCCTTGTAGAGCGACAGGAAGCCCTTGAACTTGATGACCGACCCGGTGGCGCGGAACAGGTAGCGCCCGAGATCGAAGTCCACCGTGGTCGTGTCAAAGACCGCGGGCGCCATCTGCGACGCCATGAAGCGCTGCCAGACGAGCGTGTACAGCTTGAGCTGGTCGGGCGAGAGATACTTGGCGACGAGTTCCGGCGTGCGCGACGGATCGGTGGGACGAATGCCCTCGTGCGCATCCTGCGCGTTGCTGTCCTTCCCCGCCCCGTACAGCTGCGGCGTCTTGGAGAGGAACTCCTCGCCGAAACTCTGCCGCAGGAAGTCGCGCGCCGCCTGCGCGGCGCTCTCGGCCACGCGGCTCGAATCGGTGCGCATGTAGGTGATCATGCCCACCGCGCCTTCAGCCTTGCCGAGCTCAATGCCCTCGTAGAGGTTCTGCGCCAGGCGCATGGTGCGCTTGGAACCGAAGCCGAGCTTCTTGGCGGCCTCCTGCTGCAGCGTCGAGGTGGTGAACGGCGCCGCCGGGTTCTTGCGCCGCTCGCGACGCTTGATGTCGGTGACGTCGAACGTCTTCCGCCCGGCGAGGTCGTTGAGAATGGCCTGCGCCGCCGCCTCGTTGGGAATCTCGGGCTTGTGCCCGTCGATGTGATGCAGCTTCGCGGTGAAGCCCTGCCCGTCGTGCTCCAGCGCCGCGGCGATGGTCCAGTATTCCGTGGGCTTGAAGGCGCGGATCTCACGCTCGCGCTCCACCAGCATGCGCAGTGCCACGGTCTGCACGCGCCCGGCCGACAGCCCCTTCTTGACCGTCTTCCACAGCAACGGACTCGCCTTGTAGCCGACGAGTCGGTCGAGCACGCGGCGCGCCTGCTGCGCATCCACCTTGCGCTGGTCGATGTCGCCGGCCGCGTCGATGGCCTTGGTCACCGCTTCCTTGGTGATCTCGTGGAAGAGCACACGCCGGATGGGCGGGCCATTCTTCCGCGCCACCTGGCCGCGCACGTGCCACGCAATCGCCTCGCCTTCGCGGTCAGGGTCGGTCGCGATGAAGACAGAGCGCGCGTTCTTCGCGGCGCTCTTGAGCTCCGCCAGCGTCTTCTCCTTTCCCGGAATCGTCACGTACTCGGGCTCGAAGTTGTGCTCCACGTCGATGCCGAGCGTGCGTTCGGGGAGGTCGCGCACGTGGCCGACCGTCGCCTTCACGGCATAGGAGGGGCCGAGGTAGCGTCCAATCGTCTTCGCCTTGGCCGGCGACTCGACGATCACCAGCGCCTTGCCTGCGGCGTGCGACTCGCCCTCGACCTCGGGCAGCTCAACTGCCGCGGCGCGCTTCTTCGCCGCAGGCTTGCGCGCTGCCGTCTTCTTCTTGGTGGTGGTCTTCTTCTTGGCGGCCATCGGTCTAGTGCAGTGTCCCGGGTTCCGGGAGTGTACCTGAATCAGCGAGCCCGACGCTCTCCATGAGGGCGCGCAGGTCGTCGAGGGCGATACGTCCTTCCAGCTGCATCATGGCGCGCTCGATCACCTGCTCGAGCTCCGCCGCGTTGAGGATGCCGGCTCCATTGAGTGCGAGCAGGTGGCCCCACGCTTCTGGTGCAAAACGCCCGCGTTCATGCGGGCCGAGGACGCGAAAAGTCATGTTAGAGACAACTATAATATTGTGGCTTACCCGACAAGGGCGGTCAGGGCCACAATCCTAGTCCCTTGGTCACGGCCGGGCAAGCGCCAGTATGGCCTCGACGGCGTCGAGATGCGTCATCATTTCGACGCTAACTGTATGATCTGCTTGCAGATAAAGCGCCTCGCGCGCCTTGAGAATGGCTGTCAGCGCCGCGAGCGGGTCGGGGCCAGAAAGCAACGGACGCGCCTCCACGTCCTCGCCGAGTCGCTCCAGAGCGCGCTCTGGCGAGACTCGCAACCATATAAGGCGAGCGGGTGGACGCACCAGTTCTACAAGACTCGGAACGGTGATCCAGCCGCCGCCCGGAGCCACTACCACGGGCGCTGGAGCGAGGGCCAATCGTTCGGTCGCCACGCGCTCCAACGCACGAAAGTGGGCCTCGCCACGGGTCGCAAAGATGTCGCGCACGCTCAACTGTTCACGCGCGGCGATCTCCTCATCGAGGTCGACAAACGGCCACTGGAGCCGTGCCGCGAGTTCACGCCCGACCGTGGACTTCCCTGCGCCCGGGATGCCGACGAGGACGAGATGCGCGGCGCGTCCCACGTCAGCCCAGCCGGCCGGCGACGTGCGCGAGGTAGGCGTCGAGGTTGCGGTGCAGTTCCGTCATGGCGTCACCGCCGAACTTCTCGACCATCGCATCCGCCAGCACCAGCGCGGCCATCGCCTCGGCGATCACACCCATCGCTGGCACCGCGGTCACATCGCTGCGCTCCGCGACGGCCTGCGCCGCCTCTCCCGTCGTGGTGTCGATGGTGCCCAGCGGACGCATCAGCGTGCTGATGGGCTTCATGGCGATGCGCAGCACGAGCGGCTCACCGGTCGTCATGCCGCCTTCGAGGCCGCCCGCGCGGTTGGTCACGCGCCGCACGTTGCCGCTGCGTGTGCGCCCCGGCGCCATGGTGATCTCGTCGTGCACCTCCGCCCCCGTGCGGCGGGCAGCCTCGAAGCCCATGCCGACCTCCACGCCCTTCACGGCGGGGATCGAGAGCATGGCCTGCCCCAGCCGGCCGTCGAGGCGGCGATCCCAGCTCACGTGCGACCCCAGCCCCACGGGGAGGCCATCCACAACCACCTCGCAGATGCCGCCGAGTGTGTTTCCCTCCTTTTTCGCTGCGTCGATGCACGCGATCATCCGCTGCTCGGCCTCGGCGTCGAGGGTGCGCAGCGGCGAGGCGTCGGCCGCGGCGTTGATGTCGACGGGCATGGTGGCGGGACGCTGGGCGTCGATGCCGCCCAGGTGCACGAGGTGTGACCCAATGCGAACGCCGCATTCAGCGAGCAATCGACGGGCAATTGCGCCAGCGGCCACCCGTGCCGTGGTTTCGCGGGCCGAGGCGCGCTCGAGGATGTCGCGCGCGTCATCGCGATCGTACTTGAGCAGGCCCGACAGGTCGGCGTGCCCCGGACGCGGGCGGTGTACCGCACGTTTGCGCGCGCCGTCGGCGTCCGCGTCGCGCGGGGCCGGGTCCATGATCTCCTGCCAGTTCTTCCAGTCGCGGTTGCGAATGAGCATCGCCACGGGCGAGCCAATCGTCTCGCCGGCGCGGACCCCCGAGAGGAACTCCACCTCGTCGCGTTCGATCTGCATGCGGCGGCCGCGGCCATAGCCCTGCTGGCGTCGCGCCAGGTCGGCATTGACGTCGGCGGCGAGGAGTGGCAACCCGGCGGGGACGCCTTCGAGGATCGAGACTAAGGCGGGGCCGTGGGACTCTCCGGCGGTCGTGAATCTGATTGGCACGAGGGTGATGGAAGAAGGCAGAAGGCAGATGGCAGAGCGGGGGCGGCTGGTGGCCGCCCCCGCTCAACATAACAAACTCGTTGCTGTTACGGCTTCTTCTCGACCACCGGCCGGTTCTTGAGCGTCTCGCCGTCGTCGAGGATGTGGGGCGTGATGAGGATCAGCAGGTCCTGCTTGCGCTCGATCGTATCGGTTTCGCTGAACAGGCGGCCGATGAGTGGCAGCGAACTGAGGATCGGAATGCCGGTGCGATTCTTGGAGATCTGCGTCTGCGTGAGCCCGCCGATGACCGCGGTCTCGCCGTCCGCCACCAGCACTTCATTCTTGGAGTTGCGGCGATTGGTTTCGGGGCCGGCCGCGGTGACGCGCACCAGCTGCTCCTGTATGGCCTCGACCGTCAGGTTGAGTTGGCGGTTGGCCGTCACGCGAGGCGTGACCCTGAGCGTGATGCCGATCTCCTTGGTCTGGATCTGCGGCGCCACCGAGGTGATCTGTCCCGCCGGCACCGGCGGCGTGAGCAGGTACGAGATGGTGGTGCCCGAGAAGAGCAGCGCCTCGCTGTTGTCGAGCGTAGTGGTGCTCGGCTCCGCCTGGATGTCGGTGAGCTGCTCCTGCGAGAGCGCGTCGAGGAACGACGTCAGGTTGAAGCCGCCGATCGCCATGTTGTAGATGAGGCTGACGGCCGCCTCGTTCGAGTACTGGCGGCCTGCGTTGGCGATGCCGGTGAAGGCGTCGCCCGTGAGGTCCACACGGAACTCGCCCGGCACCGCGGCATTGTTCACGATGCGCGGCATCAGCGCGTTCTGGAACGCGTTCGTGCTGCCGAGGTCGTAGCTGATGCCGAGTTTCTCGGTGCCCGTGCGGTCAACGGCGATGATCTTGGCCTTGATCGCGACGAGCGGCGTGCGCACGTCGAGGTCCTTGATGAAGCCCATCACATCAGTGAGCCGCGCCTGCGTCTCGGTGATGATCAGGACGTTGGTCTTCTCGTCGGTGGCCACGGAGCCGCGGCCGCATCCGGAGGTCGAGATGGCGGTGGCGCTGCCACCCGCACCCGCGTCGGCGGCCGCCGCCTCGGCACCCGCCGCACCCGGCGCCGCCCCACCAGCCGCCGCCGGCGCCTGCGGCACCGCCGCAGAACCCTTGGCGCACCCGGCGCTCAGCAGTTGCGTGATGGTCGTCGCGAGCGTGGCGGCCTTGGCGTAGTACACGGGCACGATCTGGCTGACGAGCGGTTCCGACGCCGTGCGCGCCGCGATGTTGTTGTAGCTGTCCACCGTGATGATGCCGGTGCTGTCCTCAATGGCGGTCAGGCCCACCGACCGCAGGATGGCGGCGAGCGCCACGTCCCACGGCTGGTTCTTGATCTCCATGAAGCCGATCTTGGTGTTGGCCACACCGGAACCGGCGACGATCGTCTTGTTCGCGAACGTGGCAAACGACGCGATGACATCGCGAATTTCGGTGTCCCGATCGTACGTCACGGTGATGCGCGGCTGTTCGAACGGCAGCATGGAAGCGGGCGCGACTTCCCGCAGGATGCCCAGCGGGGCCTCGGCCTTCTGTTCCGAGGGCGCGGCGCCCGCCATGCGGGGCTCTGCCATCAAGGGCGCCGGCGCCGAGGCGTTGACCGCAGCGGCCGCGGGGACCGTGGCCGGCGTGCTCTTGGTGCCGCCGCCCAGGTGCCAGGCGGCGAACTGGTCGGGTCCGCTCACGGCGATGCGCACGTCGCGCTCGCCGCGAACCACGGAATATTCGCGCGCGCCGTCGAGGTCGAGCACGAGCCGCACCACATCGGGCTTGTACTGGGCCACGCGGACGTTGGTGATGCCGCCGCGCGAGACCTTGTCGTAGAAGCGGGCCGGTGCGGTCAGTGTCGCGCCGCGGAAGTCGACGACGATGCGCCGTGGATTATTGAGCGTGAAGTCGACGACGTCGACCGTTCCGTCGATGGCCACCACCACCTCGGCACGCCCGGCGGCGGGCACGACGCTGAGCGCCGTCACCGACGAGGGTGCGCGCGGCGTCTCCGACGCGGCGGTGGCGCTTCGTGCGCCGACGGACAGCGCGGCCGCGATCACGGCCAGCTGGTAGACTCGCCTCATGGCTTCCCCTTGGTCTGCTGGGTCTGCTGCACGTTCAGCATCAGAGTCTCCTGGCGGCTGAACCCATACTCTTCAATGGTCAGAACGACTTCCTGCGGCCTGATCTGCGACACGCGTGCGCGGCCGAGCATCTGGCCGACCTTGGCGCGATACTGCTGCTTCGTGCTCATGTCGCGCATGACGGCGACGGAATTGCGGCCGGTCGCGTCGAAGATGATGCCCACGACCTTGAGGTCCGCGACGAGCGGCCGGATGGCACCGGACTCGATGGGTGACGCAAACGGGTCGGTCTCCCGCGGTACATACGTGAACACTTCGCGTTCGAACGTGATCTTGCTCGAGTCGTTCGCCTGCGACGGAGCGGGCGCCGGCGCCTTGGCGGCGGGCGGTCGCGGCTTCGCAACCCCCCTGATCGGCGCCTGGATCTGAACCATCTTCTTCGCCGGGGCCGGTGCGGAACTCGCGCCTCCGTTCACCGCGGCCGTCTGTGCATTGGTCGCGTTGGCGTTCTTGCGCGCCTGCTCGATGGGTTTGTTGATGGACGGCGGCATCTGCGCCAGCGCAACCGACGCGCCGGCGAATGCCGCGAACAGTCCGACGAGGCGACGGATCATCCCTTCCTCCCCGGCTTGGCCGGCGCCGCCCCGTTGCCGCCCTGGTCGCCCTGCGCGGTCTTGACCGCGTACGTCTGGATCTGGAAGCTCGCCTGCAGCATCACCGTGCCGGTCGCGCCCGCCTTGCCGGCGACGCTGGGACTTCCGGACGGCACGAGCTGCAGTCCCAGCGGCGCCACGATGCGGGTCATCGAAGCGATGCCGGTGAGCAGCTGGCCGATCTCATGATAATTGCCGAGGGCACGCAGCTTGTAGCGATACGTGTCGAACTGCTCGCCGGGAATCACGGGCTCGGGTTCGATGTAGTTGATCTCGAGGCCCACCCGGCGGGCGGCCGTCGACACCTGCTCGAGCAGCGCGGGCACCTCGTTGCCGGCGGGGACCAGCGAGCGCATGAGCTCGAGGTTCGCGCGCAACCGCTCGGATTCCGCGCGGATTTCCGGCACCGACCCGCGCGCCAGCTGCGCCTTGGCGCGCTGGTTGCCGGCGTCGAGCGAGTCCACGTGGGTGTTGATCACGGCGAGCGATTCCTGCTTCGGCGAGTAGACGAAATACCAGTACGCGCCCGCGCCGATGATGCCGAGGAAGGCAACGAAGAAC
>JBAZTM010000098.1:0-11815 GCA_041661925.1 Gemmatimonadaceae bacterium | reverse complement strand
GGCCGTTCTCGGCCGCCACCTTCGCCTCGTCGGCGCGTCCCTTCTCGGCGAGCGCCACCGCGAGGTTGTTGAACAGCGTGGCCGAATGCGGATGCGTCTGCGTGCCCTCGGTGAGCAGCGAAATGGCCTTGTCGAGGTGGCCGCCGAGCGCGGCGGCAAGCGAGGCGTAGTGGAACCAGACCGCCGCCGGGGCGCGTTGGCCGAACAGCGGCCGCGCCTCCATGAGCGCCGCGTCCGCTTCCGTGGCATCGCACGCGCGCAGGTGCAGCACGCCGAGCCCCATCAGGACGCGAGGGTCCTGGGCGCCGCCGCGCTTCACCGCCTCATCGAGCGCCTGGCGCGCCTCGTCCACGCGCCCCAGCTGCTCGAGCGCGAGGGCGAGGTTGTGGAACACCGCCGCCTTGGCGAGGCGCGACGAGGCCACTTCCTGGTACTCCGTGACCGCCTCGGCGTACCTGCCCTGCCGCACGTGCACCAGCCCGAGGTAGAATCGCGCCGCCACGTCGGTGGTGCGCAGGTCGAGGACGCGCCGGAACTCGCGCACGCTCTCGTCCAGCATTCCTGCCTTGTAGAACGCGAGACCGAGATTCCGGTGCTCCTCCACTCGCTCGTCCGGGGCGCCGGATTCGGCGGCCTTGGCGGTCTTGCCCACGCGGTGCAGGAAGCCCGCCGTCACCAGCCCATAAAGCGCCTTACCGACCTCGAACTCCACCATGCCGGTCTCATCCACGAGCGCCGCGACATCGCGCCGTCCGTCGATGAGAGGCACCACTGTCTCCTGCTCCGGGGTGAGCGCCACGCCGCTGTCGGCCAGCCGTTTGCGGTCGATCTCGAAGACAATGTCGAAGCCGGGGATCTTCTTCTCGATCAGGCTCCACTCGTCCACGCGGCGCGCGCCCTCGAGGAGGAGCGACTCCGGATTGATGGAGACGACGAAGTCTTGCTCTTCGGGGCGGATGTCCGCCTCGAAGTTGAACGTCCCCTGCGTCCAGGTGAACAGGAAATAGACCGCTTCCTCGATCTGCAGTCGGATCTGCTTGTGCAGGTCATCGCGCGTGATGATGCGGCGATCCACGAGGATCTCGCCGAGGCGCTTGTCCCGCTCGTGCGCCTGAGCGGCGATGCCCTCCTCCAGCTGCGCTTGCGTGATGACGCCGCTCTTCATCAGGATGTCGCCGAGGCGATCGCGGCGATTCACGATGGCGGCGTACGAGATCTTGCCCTTGTCGAAGTAGATCGAGCCGAAGTTGTTGCGATGGGTGACCGACAGGCAGCCGGTCTTCTTGCCCATTGAGAGCAACTGCAGGACGTCGGGAAGGCTCGCTTCCTTGAGGCTGCCGCGAATGGCCATCAGCGCATCTCCTCAATGAGGCGCGCGCCGGCGTCGGGCCAGTCGAACACCACCCGCTCGTGGTCGAGGAAGGGGTCGCCAGCGGGGACGGCCGCCGAGATACGCGGCGGTCGCGGCTCCGCGACCGGACCGCCCAGCTGGGCGCGCACGAACTCGAGCGTGAGCGGCTTGCCGAACAGGTCCGCCGCGGCGCCGAGCCGCGTGACGACGCCAATGATCTCGCGCACGCTCTGCACCGGGTGCTCGCCGAGCAGGCGCAGCACGTCCTCGTCGGCGGTGCGCCCCGCCTCGGCGAGAAAGCGTGCGAAGAGCCGCTCGCGCAGCGTGCGGTCGGGCGACTGGATGGGGACCACCAGTCCACCCTCGAACCGTGAGCGCAGGCGCGCCTCGAGGTCGGTGATGTCGGCCGGCACGCGGTCGCTCGTGAGCACCACCTGCTTGCCGCCCTCGATCATCGCGTTGAACACGCCGAAGAACTCCTCCTGCGTGCGCTCCTTGCCGCCGAGGAACTGGATGTCGTCAACGATCAGCGCCGACGCCGAGCGGTACCGCGCGCGCCAGCGGTCCACATTGCCGGTGTGCACCGCCTCGATGAGCTCGTCCACGAGCTGCTGCGAATTGACGTACGCCACGGCGCCCGCCGCCCCGCCCTGCTGCACCAGCGCGTTGCCGATGGCGCTGGCGAGGTGCGTCTTGCCGACGCCGCTCGGGCCATAGAGCACGAGCGGATTGTAGCGGCGCGCCGGTTCGGCGACCACCGCGTCGGCGGCGTGGACGGCGAGCTGGTTCGAGGCCCCCACCTCGAACGCGTCGCGGGCGAACGCCGGGCTCGGTCCCTTGGACGGCAGCGCCCCAGCCAGCGCATGCTCCACCAGATCCTCGGCCTCGGGCATGCGCTCGGGATCACGGAAGACCGCGTGTCCGACCAGGGAGGGATCCACCTGGCGCGCCTGCCGCTCGAGGTTGCGCAGGTGCTCCACCGCGGCGGTGAAGGTCGCGGTCAGCCCGGCCACGTCGGGGGCGCGCGGGAGTTCCAAGGCGCGCTCCAGCACCGCGGTGCGGAAGCCTTCCGCCTGCCAGTGGGCGATGGCCTCGCGCAGACGCCCGCGCCACGACTCCACCTGTTGCTGCACCACCACCTGCACATCACTGAGGAAGCTGTCGAACTCCCCCGCATCGAGCTGCGGCGCCGGCCGGTGCTGGCGCGCCGCGATGGGCGCGAGCGCCGCACGCAGCTCGTCAATGTCCCGGTACTCGCGTGCCGCGAGGTCCTGCACCACGTCGGGCGTGAGCTCCAGTCCTTCCTCGTCGGCCATGCGCTGCAGGATGACGGCGCGCGTTTCGTAGTCGGGTGCCGCGACGTCGACGAGCAGCCCCTGCGACAGCGTCTGCGAAAGCGCCTCCTCCACTTCGGCAATGCCCTGTGGCAGGCGGTCGGCGACCAGCACCACCTGCGTGTTGTGCTCAACGAGCGTATCGATGACGCGCGCCAGCGCCAGCTGCGCCGACGGATGCCCCTCGAGGGCGTGCACGTTGTCGAGCAGCAGCATGCCGGCGTGCGCATACGAGCCGAGGAAGGCGTCGGCCGATCCCGCGGCGAGGGACGCCGCATGGCCGGCCACGAAGTGCGCGCCGTCCTCGCGGCGCACCTCGAGCTCGGGCCACAGCGCCGTTGCGAGGTCGGCCACGGCGCCCAGCAGGTGCGACTTGCCGAGGCCGTGCGCGCCGTAGATGAACAGCGGGTTGTACGTCGAGCCCGGCGATTCCGCGACCGCGCGCGCTGCCGCTGCCGCGAGGCGGTTGTTCGCCCCCACGACAAAGCGGTCGAAGGTCTCGCGCGGTTCGGTCACTTAATCAGCCCTTCGACGCGCCGAGGCGGCGCAGCACGAGTTCGGAGATGGAGCGCAGCGTCTCGAAGACGCCGGCGCCGTGCAGGGCGTCGGCTTCGAACGACGGCACGCCGCGGAAGTTGAGCGCGTCCTCGAGCGCCGGGACTGGCAGCAGCAGGTCCGGCGGGAGGTCCCGCTTGTTGTACTGCAGCACCAGCGGCACGCTGCGCGCGTCCACCCCGTGCTCGGCGAGGTTGGCGTGCAGGTCCTGCAGGCTCTCGATGTTCTCCTCGAGCTGGCGCGACTGGCTGTCGGCCACAAAGACGACACCGTCGGCGCCCTGCAGCACGAGTCGGCGTGTGGTCTGATAGTACACCTGGCCTGGGACCGTGTAGAGCTGGAACCGCGTGGTGAAGCCGGAGATGGTCCCAAGGTCGAGCGGGAGGAAGTCGAAGAAGAGCGTGCGGTCGGTCTGCGTCGCCAGCGACACCATCTGCCCTTTCCGGTCGGAAGGGACCTGGCTGTAAATGTAATGCAAGTTGGTCGTCTTTCCGGACCGGCCCGGTCCGTAATAGACGATCTTGCACGTGATTTCGCGGGTGGCGTAGTTGACTAGACTCATTGGGACGAGGCAGGGACACGGGTCATCGGACTACGCCCGCCCGAACAACTGGGCAAGGTTGCGGTTGAGATCGCGCTCGAAATTCTCCGCCATGGCGGGCGGCCCTTCAGTAGGCACGGCTGGGGCGGACGCCGCCACCCGGGCCCGGAACTCCTCAAGAAACAGCTGCACCAGCCCCAGCGAACTCTCGCGGTCGAACACCGCCAGCAGCAAGAGGGTGCCCGAGGCCGTCGCGATGGCCCCGAGAAAAATCTGCCGGTCGCGCCCCATGTAGTGGAGGGCGGAGAATGGCTTGCCTTCCAGCTGCCGCCCGAGCTCCGTGGACGTTGCGTGAATGGCGGAGGCGAGCGCGCACGCGGTCATCACGTCCACCGAGCGCGCGAAGCCGTACTGCCCGAGCACCTGCCCGCTGGGATGCATCAGCACGGCGATCTCCACGCGGGCATCGTCCACGAACTGCTTGAGCGGGGTTTCCACCCAGCCGGCGGCCACTGAGATCTTCATGGCAGCCGCTCCGCCGCCCGCAGCAGCTCCACGCGCAGGAGTCCAACGTTGACCCGCGACTCGCAGACCACCACCAGCACCAGGTCCTGTCCGCCGGCGGTGCAGACCCGGCCCTGCTCCGCTGTGAGCTCGAGAAAACTCGTCGCGCCGAAGCCGGCCGCGGCGGCGGAGCGCCGGGCCTTGCGATAGAGCGACGCGGCCAGGGCGGCAAAGGCGTTGCCGTTCACGCCGATCTGCAGCGTGGACTCCACAATGATCCCGTCGTCGAGGCCCACGACCATCGCGCCCAGCACGCCGCGGTGCCGGATGAGCGACTCGGTGAGCGCCGCAAATGGCGGGGTCATTGCGCCCCCTCCGTCCACTCGGCGGCGCGCTCCACGGCGCGCTCGAGGACGCGCCGCACGAAGCCGAGCGGCGTCGGACGCGCCGCCGCCACGAGCGCCACGCCGTCCTGGCTGGGCGCCATCGCCACCGACGCCGCCTCGGACTCGAAGATGATCTGGCGCCAGGCCCCGAGCCCGAGGTGCCGCATCGCGCGTCCCGCTTCGTCACTCACGCCCGAGAGCTGCGCCCCGATGATGGCGGCGAGGTCGCGTCCGTCGGCAGAGACGTAGCGGCCGGCGAGCACGAGGCCGTCGCCGTCAAGCAGGAGGGCCGCGCTGCGCGTCCCCTCGATCAGGTCGTCGAAGAGCGCGCCGGCGTCCGCCCCCGGACGCGGCACATCCATGGGAAGCCCGATGGTGGGGCGCGACGCGCGCATGCCCGCCTCGGCCAGCGCCGCGCGCGCCGCTGCGCCGGCGTCGAGGTCCGCGGCCAGGGCGTGACGCGACACCTGCGTCGTGGCGCGCTCCGGCGAACCGTCGCGCTCCGCGAGCGCCGCCTGCACCGTCTGCAGCGCCGCGGCGAGCGACCCGTCCTCGGGGCTGGCGGCAAGCGCCACGCCCAGATGCGCCGCGGCCTCTTCGAGGCGCCCGAGCTGGAAGCAGATGAAGCCGAGTCCCTTGCGCGCGCCGGCATCTCCGGGCGCTAGTCGCAGCACCGTCTCCCACTCGACGATGGCGCGCTCAAGGTCGCCGCGGTCCACGCACACGCGCGCCACGAGGTCGTGCGCGTCGGCGCGCTCCGGATGCCGCTCCGCGCCGCGCAGCGCCACGCGCAGCGCCACGTCGAGCTCGCCGCGCCGCCGCAGCGCCTCGCCGAGCGCCACGAAAGCCAGGCTCGCCGGATCAGCGGCCAGCGCCTCGCTGAGGGCGCGGATGTCGTCAGTTGCCACGGAGGACCTCCAGCGCGCGCCGCAATCGCTCCACCGCGTCCACGCCGTCGCGCACGGCCGGTGCGTCCCGGTCCGACCCGTGCGACGTCAGGTATTGGCTCCAGACCCGCAGCGCGTCGTCGAAGCGCCCGCCCGCCGCCGCTGCCAGTCCCTGTAGCACCAGCGCCCGCGCCGCTGCCTGACGCTCCGCGTCTTCCTCGGAGCGGTTCTCCATCCCGCGCGACCGCCGGTCCGCCGGGCGCAACGACACGACGCCGGTGCTCAACAGGCCGTACACGATCTTGGCCACGTCGAATTCGCTGCGCGCCAGCTCGACGGCGATGCGGCGCAGGTCGCGCTGACCGTCGATCATGGTCAGCACCTCCCATTCGCCCGGCAGGAGGTCAAGCTGGCCGGCATGCTCGTCGCCGGCCTCCGCGAACTGCGGCACGACGCCGAGGTTCGGCACGCGGTCGGCGATGCGCGACCACTCGTCGATCCGGCGCGCCGCCTCCATGAGCACCGACTCCGTGGAGACGGCGACGGACGGATTGTCGGGGAAGTCCGTCGCGCTCGCTTCCTCGAACCGGAAGTGCCCCTCGCGCCAGCTCGTCAGCTCGAAGACGACGGCCTCCGCCTGGCGGCGGACGTACTGCTCCACGTCGCGCGTCGTGATGGCGCCCATCTCTATGAGGATCTCGCCGATGCGGCGCCGGTCGCCGTGCTCGGTCTGCCGTTCGCGCGCCGCGGTGAGGTCGCCCTCCGTGATCTTGTTCGCCTTCCGCAGCATCTCGCCGATGGGGTACGGGTTGCTGCGGATGGAGGCGTACGCGATCCGTCCGGCGTGGAACGCCACCACGCCCTCGTTGTCGCGCAGCTCCGAGACGACGCGCAGCACGCCCGTCTTCCGGCTCAGGTCGAGCAGTTGGAAGACGTCATGGATGCCGAGTTCGCGGAGTGGGCCTTCGATGGCCATCAGCCCCCTCCCCCGGCGCGTCCGCCGAACACCTGCAGCAAGTCCTGTGCGGTACGCATCTCGCGGCGGGCGCGCCGCGCGAACTCGCCCGCCGGTTCAAGATCGATGACGCGCTGCCACGCCGCGATCGCGTCGCGGAAGCGCTTGTCGCCGGCCGCGAGCACGCCGTCGTAGAAGATGGCCCCGGCGTGCGTGGGATCGAAACGCAGCACGCGCGTGAACGCCGTGCGCGCATCGGCGGAGCGTCCCATCGTGAGCAGCGTCTCGCCCAGCGCGATGAGCGCCTCGAAGTTGTACATGTCGCGCTGCAGCAGGTCCGCAAGGAGGTTGACCGCGTCCTGCGCGCGGCCGGTCACGCGCTTGAGGCTGGCCAGTTCGAGCGTCGCCTCCGCATAGGTCGGCACGGTGTCGAGCGCCGTCACCAGTTCGCGCTCGGCCTCTTCCCATGCCGACTTGCGCACGAGCAGCCGCGCCAGCTCGAATCGCACCGCCGCAAAATCCCGGTCGAGCGACAATGCGTGTCGGTACGCCGCAATCGCACCCTCGAGGTCGCCAACCGAGCGCGCGATGTTGCCGATCCAGCGCAGCACCTCGGCGCGCTGCGGAGCGAGCCGTCGCGCGAGGTCGAGCGCCTCGAGCGCGGCCGCCGGGTCGCCAGCCTCGAAGCGCGCCGAGGCGGCGAGCATCAGCGCGTCCACATCCTCGGGCGCCGACTCCAGGATCTGCTCCGCCGCCAGCCGCGCTTCCGCCCCGCGGCCGAGCATCATCAGCGCCTGCGCCTCGCCGCGCAGCGCGCGCATGTGCCCCGGTCGCGCCTGCCGCGCCGCGCGGAAGCGTTCCAGCGCGTCGCCGTACGCCCCCTGCCGATAGAGCACGTCGCCGAACAGTGCGTAGCCGTCGGCCACGTCCGCGCCGCGCGCGATGGCGCGGCTCGTTTCCGCGGTGGCGCGGTCGTACAGCCCCTTGGTGAGATAGTCCGCCGCCATCGCGTACGGGTCCACCTCCATCACCACCGTCGGCGCAGGCGCGGGCGGCGGCGCGAGCTCCTTGAACAGCGTGTCGAGCAGCGTCGGGTCAAAGGCGAACTGCCCGACCTCGCCGCTCATCCGCTGCTCGCCGCCCAAGTCCGGCACCACCGACAGGTCGGGGTCCTCGTACTCGAGGTCGATCGCGAGCGAGAACTTCTGCGGCACGTAATACGGGTCGAGCTCCAGCGCGCGGCGCGTCTCGCGCAGCGCCCCGTCAAAGTCGCCGAGGTTCGACAGCGCGAAGCTCATGTTGTAGTGCGCCTCGGCGAAATCCGGGCGCGTCTGGATGGCACGTGCGAAGGCGTTGCGCGCATCCTCGAACTTGCGGAGGTCGGCCAGCACCAACCCGACGCCGTTCCACGCCACCGCATTGTCGCTCTCGGTGACCAGCACCTGGCGATAAGCCTCGAGCGCCAGCTGCGCGCGCTTGGCGCGGGCGAGAAGCAGCGCGAGATTGAGCCGCGCCTTCGCGAAGCCGGGGTTGGTCGAGAGCGCGGCGCGGAAGGCGCCGATGGCCGCATCGCGGTCGCCGGCGTGAAAGAGCGCCACGCCCAGGTTGTTGGACGCCAGCGCGTAGCGGCCGTCGACCGCCAGCGCGCGACGATAGTCCGCCGCCGCCTCGGCATGCTTGCCCTGCTGGTGCAGCGCAACGCCGTGCTCGTTCCACAGCTTTGGGCTGTCCTGGCGGTCGGCGAGCAGCTGGTCGTAGATCGCCAGCGCCGCCGCCGGGTCCCGCCGCAGCAGGTGGACCTCGGCCATCGCCTGCAGCGCGAGCGGCCGGTCTTCGCCGCGCTCGAGCGCCATCTCATACTCGCGAAGCGCTTCGGCGAAGTACCCCTTCTGGCGAAACGCGAGCCCGAGGTTGTAGTGCGCGAGCCCATCGCCCTCCGCCACCGACATGCGCTGCATGGCGCGCGTGCTGCGCGCAATGCGCTGCACTTCGTACGCCTCCGGGTCGTACTTGTCGATCGCGAGGTTGGCCTGCGCGCGCGACAGCGCCGGGTTCAATTGCACGGCGCGCTTGCTCGCGGCGAGCGCATCCTCCGGTCGTCCCATGTCGCCGTAGATGAACCCGAGCAGGTAGTGCGCGTCGGGGTTCTCCGGATTCAGCTGGATGGCGCGCTGCAGCGATACCAGCGCCTCCTCCGCGAGACCCTGGTTATAAAGCGTCTCGCCGAGATAGAAAGCCACCACTGAGCTGGCGGGGTCCATCTCGAGCGCGCGCACGAACCAGCGCCGGGCGTCGTCGAGCCGGCCGATGGCCTTCTCAGCGAGACCGAGCTGCACGATCGCACCGAGGTCCTGCTCGTTGTAGCGCAGGAGCTCCTTGAACTCGCGGATGGCGTCCTCGCTCTCGCCGAGCTGCGCGTAGGCGCGCCCCAGCTCCCAGCGGGCGTCGCGATCGTCGGCGCGCACGCGCAGCCGCTCCTTCAGCTCGGTCACGCGACGGTCGTAGTATCCCGAACTCGTGTACGCGATCTCGAGGTTGCGCTGCGCGACCTGCATCTGCGGGTCGAGCTCCAGCGCCTTCGTGAACGCCTGCACCGCCTCCTCGGCGAGGCCCTTGTTGTGAAAGAGCACGCCCAGGTTGTTGTGCGCCCCCGCATCCGAGGGATCGATGCGACGCGCGAGCGCCCGCAGGACGTCGCGGTCCCGGGAGGAGGTCAGCGACGGCGTGTTCACCCCAGCCGCACCGCGCGCAGGATCTGGTCGAGCGAGTCCGCCTCGGGCAGCATGAAGTACAGGCCGCGCAGCGGCTCGTTGCGATCCTTCAGGAAGAACTCGGTCTCCATGACGAATACGACGGACGCGGCACCGCTGGACGCGCGGACCGTGTCGGCGAGTGCGGCGTGCGACAGGCCCACCGCAAGCACCGGGGGAGTCGGCAGGAGCACCATGCCCATGAACTCGGCCAGCGCGTTGAGATAGGCGGAACTCAGGATGTTGCCGGCTTCCTGGATGGCCGACTGCTCGTACGCGCCCACCTCCGTGAACGTCCCCGCCGGCTGGCGCGACATGAGCTCCGCCAGGCGCATCGCGCTCGTGTGCGAGAACGTGAGGACACTGAGGCCCTTCAGGTCGCCGACCATGTGCAGCAGCACCGCAGCCACCGGCTCCTCACTCGCCGACAGCAGCACGGACAGTTCCTCCACACGCGACACCGCAAGGCGCGGCACGCTGATCATGATGGTCTCATCCGTCATCTGCGACAGCGCGGTGGCGGCGTGACCCGCCCCGATGTTGGCGACCTCGCGCAGGGCGTCGAGCTGGCGGGCGCTCAGGTTCCGGACATCGTCCATGGGTGCCGTCCTCTAGAAGCGCAGCGTGATGGTCGTGCCCTGGCCGGGCACGGTGTCGAGCTCCACGGTCCCGCCCAGGTGGCGCACTCGCGACTGCACTGCGTCCACCCCGACACCGCGTCCGGAGTAGCCGCTCACCGCGGCCGCCGTGGAGAAGCCGGGGCGCGCGATCAGGCGCAGCAGCGTCGCCGGTTCGAGGTGCGTGACGTTGGGTTCGACCAGGCCCAGCTCTCGCGCCCGGGCCAGCACGCGGTCCCGGTCGATGCCGCGCCCGTCATCGCGCACGCGCACGAGCGCCGCCGATCCGTCGCGGGCGACGCTCAACACGACGCGCCCCGTCCGCGGCTTCCCCAGCGCCTCGCGCACCTCCGGCGCCTCGATGCCATGGTCCACGGCGTTGCGCAGCAGGTGCATGACGGGTTCGCCGATCTCGTCGAGCAGGAAGCGATCGATCTCGATGTCCTTCCCCTCGACGGTGAACTCGATCTCCTTGCTTAGCTGCCGCGCCGCGTCGCGCACGAGACGCGGGAAGCGGTCGAAGACGTGCCACGCCGGCACGCGGCGGCTCGCCATGACCTCGGCCTGCAGGTCACTGATGAGCCGTGAGGCCCGCGTGATCTCCTCGTTGAGCGCGGCGTCCACGCCGGCGGCGGCGAGCTGCAGCAGGCGCCCGCGCGACGCAGCCAGTTCGGCGATGAGGTTCACCATGGCGTCGAGCCGCGCCAGCTCGATGCGTACGTAGCGCGTTCCCGCGGCGCTGGGCGCGGCGTCCTGCTCCGGCGTCAGTCGCATCGGCGCGCGCTGTCGCCCGCGCCCCGTAGACACCTCGACGTGCTCGACATCGCCGGTGGCGGCAATCGCCGCCTCGATTTCCACTGCCGGTGTGGCCGAGACCAGGCGGAACGCGAATGCCTGCGCCGTCTCTGCCGCCTGTAGTTCCGACACCGGCGGCGAGACCGCCACCACGTCGCCCAGCGTACGCGCCCGTTGCAGCGCCATGAAAGCGCGCACGCCGGGGAAGACCGTGTCGGCGCGCTGGCGCACGCGCACCAGCACGCCCGGCCCTTCATCGACCAGGTTGCTAGCGGCCGTCGCCGCGCTGATGTCCGGGGCGGCGGCGCGGGCCGTCGCCTCCGCAGCCACGAGGCGCAGCTGCGCCAGCACCGTGGCAAGCGCCGGCGGCTCACTGGCGCCCTCCACGGCGCGCGCAACGCCGGCCTCGAGTGCGTCCGTCGCCGCGAACAGCACGTCCATCAGCTCGGCGCTGATGGCCTGCGTCCCGGCGCGCATGCGATCGAGCAGGCTCTCCAACTCGTGGGCGAACGCGGCCACCGCGTCGTAGCCCATCGAAGCGCTCATGCCCTTGAGCGTGTGCACGGCGCGGAAGAGCACGTGCACCGGCTGGCCGTCCGCGGGCCGCGCCTCGAGCTCGAGGAGCGCGCTGTTGATCTCCGAAAGCTGGGCGCGGCTCTCGGAGCGAAACAGGTCAGCGTATCGACGGGGGTCCACGCCGCGGCTCGCCTTGCTGGCTCGGCCCGTCAGCCGAGCACGCGCCGCACGGCCTCCAGCACGCGACTTGGCTGGAAAGGCTTGACGACGAAGTCCTTGGCGCCGGCCTGGATGGCCTCGACCACGAGCGCTTGCTGTCCCATCGCCGAACACATGAGCACGCGCGCGCCAGGGTCGAACGCGGTGATGGCGCGCACCGCATCTATTCCGCCCATGTCGGGCATCACGATATCCATCGTGACGATGTCAGGCTTGAGCTGCTTGTACTTCTCCACGGCTTGCGTGCCCGTGTCGGCCTCGCCCACCACCTCGAAGCCCGCGCGGCGGAGGATGTCACCCACCATCGTCCGCATGAAGATCGCGTCGTCGCAAATGAGCACCGTCGGCACAGAAAGACCCCCGCTGCGAGAAGACGACCAGCCATTGCCGTGCGAGCGCCCATAG
>JBAZTM010000097.1:0-12152 GCA_041661925.1 Gemmatimonadaceae bacterium | reverse complement strand
CGTGACGATCAACGAGGAGGATTGCGGCACGATCATGGGCCTCGAGGTGTCGGCGCTGAAGGAAGGCGAGGACATCATCGAGCCGCTGTCGGAGCGCATCGTCGGCATCGTCGCCGCCGAGGACGTCTACGATCCGCAGCTGCGGGACGAGGCCGGACGTCCGGCGCTCCTCGTCGAGGCCGGTCAGATGATGGAGGAGGAGACGGCCCGCGCCATCGAGGACGCCGGCATCGAATCGGTGAAGATCCGTTCGGTGCTGACGTGCGAGGCCAAGCGCGGCCTCTGCCGCATGTGCTACGGCCGCAACCTGGCCACCATGAAGATGGTGGACATCGGCGAGGCCGTCGGCATCATCGCCGCGCAGTCCATCGGCGAGCCGGGCACGCAGCTGACGCTGCGGACGTTCCACATCGGCGGCACGGCAGCCCGCATTGCCGAGCAGACGGCCCGCAAGTCGAAGGTGGCCGGCGTCGTCGAGTACGGCGACCGCCTGCTCACGGTGCTCAACGCCGAGGGCCAGCGCATCGTGACGTCGTACGAGGGCGAGCTCTTCGTCCGCGCCACGGCCGACAAGAACGCGCCCGTGTCGGCGCGCCTGCAGGTGCCGCTCGGCGCGATCCTGATGGTCAAGGACGGCGACGAGGTGAAGAAGGACGCCGTGGTCTTCTCGTGGGACCCGTACACCAACCCGATCATCACCGACACCGAGGGCACGATCAAGTTCGTCGACCTCGTCGAGGACGAGAGCTTCGCCGAGGAACTCGACGAACTCACCGGCCTGCGCCAGCGCGTCGTGATCGAGGACCGCGAGAAGAAGCTGCACCCGCACATCGAGATCTGGGCGACGAAGGGCGGCAAGGAAAAGAAGGTCCGCGACTTCGTCATCCCGGTGGGCGCGCAGCTCATCATCGACGACGGCGAGAACGTCGCCGCCGGCACGACGCTCGCCAAGGTGAACCGCGAAGCGTACAAGACCCGCGACATCACGGGCGGCCTGCCGCGCGTGGCCGAGCTGTTCGAGGCGCGCCGCCCGAAGGATCCGGCGACGATCTCGGAGATCGACGGCGTCGTGCGGTTCGGCGACATCAAGCGCGGCAAGCGCGAGATCTTCGTGCAGCCGCTCGACGGCAGCGGCTCGATGGACGAGACGGTGCCGGCGCAGCTGTACGAAGTGGCGGCCGGCAAGCACTTGCGCGTGCACGAGGGCGACCGCGTGCGCGCCGGCGACCGCCTGTCGGAAGGCCCGGTGAACCCGCACGACATCCTGCGGATCAAGGGCCCCCGCGCCGTGCAGGAGTACCTGCTCAACGAAGTGCAGGAGGTCTACCGCCTGCAGGGCGTGAAGATCAACGACAAGCACATCGGCGTGATCGTGCGCCAGATGCTGCAGAAGGTGCGCGTCCTGGATTCGGGCGAGACCGAGTTCCTGGAAGGGGAGAACGTGGACAAGGCCGCGTTCCGCGATGCCAATGACAAGTCGAAGAAGAAGAAGCAGGTCGCCGCGACGTCCGAGCCGCTGCTGCTCGGCATCACGAAGGCCAGCCTCACGACGCAGTCGTTCATCTCGGCCGCGTCGTTCCAGGAGACCACGCGCGTGCTCACCGATGCCGCCATCCGCGGCGCCAAGGACAACCTCCTCGGCCTCAAGGAGAACATCATCATCGGTCACCTCATCCCGGCCGGCACCGGCATGTACCGGTACCAGCAGGTGGACATGGACGTCGAGATGCCGGCGGCGCCCGAGCCCGAGTTCGGGCTGGGCGACCTTGGCCCGCTCCCGTCCGTGGCGGACGATCTGTCGCCGCTGGGCGCGGAAGAACTGGAGTAGCCTGCGTGAGAGCCATTGGGCCCGCCACCGAGAGGTGGCGGGCCCAATGGCGTTCTTGCGGGGTGCAGCGCGTCAGTGCGGCGGGCCGCCCATCGGGATCCGGCGCGAGAGCACGTCGAGGAACGCCACGACGCGGCGGTCCCAGTAGTCCCACGTGTGACCGCCCGGCAGTTCGTGATATTCGTACGCCGCCTTGCGCCGGAGCAGCAGCGCGGCGAACTCGCGGTTCACGTCGAGTAGGCCGTCCTCGGTGCCACAGTCGAGGTATAGATACGGGAGCTTTCCGGCGTCCGACGAGTCGACGAGCGCGAACAGGTCGTTGCGGGCGCGCTCGGGGCTTCCGGGTGGGCCGAGCAAGGCGTTGGTGCGCTCCCTCGCCGCGACTTGGGCGGGCGACGCCGGCTCCGAAGGGGCCGCCGTGGCTGCCACGGAACGGCCGGCGCCCACCGCGCCCGACATGCTGCCCGCGACCGCGAATTGCGCGGGGCGGCGCAGGCCGAACTTGAGGGCGCCGTACCCACCCATCGAGAGTCCGCCGATGGCACGCGCGTACCGGGCCGGCATCACCCGGTACTTGCCTTCCACGTCCTTCACCAGATCGTCCTGGATGTACGTCTCGAACCGCTCGGCCGGAAATGCCGTGGCGTTCACGTAGTACGAGTTCTCCCCTTCCGGCAGCACGATGACCAGGTCGTAGGGCGCCAGGTGATCGGCAAGTCGCGTGTGCGTTTCCCAGTTGCTGAAGGCGCCGCCGTAGCCGTGCAATAGGTATAGCGACGCGTAACGGCGCGCCCCGGCATCGTAGGTTGCCGGCAGCAGCACGCGGTACTTCATCCATCGGCCGCTGAGCGCCGCGCTCTTGACGGAATCGTCCACGACGCGTACGAGTGCGGTGCGGTGCGTCGGCCGCACGCCTGCCTGGTCGGGTGCCGGGTCCTGCGCCAGGGCGCGCGGGGGGGCGGCGAGCGGAACGGCAAGGACGGCCACGGCGAGCATCCGTCTCGCCGCCCTGCCGGCGACGGCGGCTGCGCCAGGAGCGCCTCGGCCGTCAGGTTGCGACACCGTCTGCATGCCTCCTCCAGTGCGTGGTACGGTGAGAAATCCCTGCGCGCGAACCGCAGACGAATAGACTGCCGCGCCACGGCGACGGCAACCCGCGGCGGGACGGGGGCGCAATGCCAGCGGCCTCCTCTTTGGCAAGAGGAGGCCGCTGGCACCGCATCCAACGATTACTTGTAGTTTGGATTTCCCGACTTCTCGTTCAACGGCACGAGGAAACAGGTATTCGTGCCGTAGTTGTCCACGAAGATGGGATACTTGCCCTTCGGGAACAGGTCGACGCCCGCCGTCTTGTACCGGCGGAGGTCACCGAGGCGCTGTCCCGTGAGGTACAGGTCGATGCCGCGCTGCATCCGGAACTCGGCGAGCAGTTCTGCACCGGTCAGGTTCACCGGCGGCTTGCCGCCAACCGCCCGACGCTCGTTGACGAACGTGAGCATTGCCGCGTTCGGTCCGTCGACCTCGAGGATCATGTACTTGGCCTCGAACCCGCTCGCCATCTTGACGCTCGTCGTGATGTCGATGATCGGCGCCGAGCCCGAGGCGACCCAACCCACGTACTGCAGGGGGCGGAGCGGCATGTAGAGGGTGTTGGAGTTGAGGCCCGTGCGCTTCGCCGGGTCCTGCGGAATGCGCGGGTCGTTCATGTTCGCAAACGGCGGCGCCATGCTGAGCCAGCCACCGGGGTTGCGGAGGCCGCTGTTCACGTAGTTGTTCTCGCGCACCGAGTTCGAGGAGTAGTAGGACAGCTTCTCGTAGGTCTCGGGCACGAGCACTGCGTACGCGCGCGCCTTGGCGTTGTCGCCCGACTTGAGCGAGGCACGCGCGGCGCCGACGCGCGACAGGTTGATGATGTCGTTTGCGGCGGCGATGTTGGCGGCCGACTGGCCCGCCACGGCCGCGAACGCCTGAGCGATCGTCACGGCGCTGTCGAAGTGCTGCACCGCGCGCTTGAGGAGCTCGTTGGACGTCAGCCCCGGACCGAGCGCGACGGGCGCCTCGCAGAAGCCCTCGCCGAGCAGCACGTAGGAATACCCGCCGTAGGCCAGTGCTTTCGCAATGTTCAGGCTGCTGCCGGCCGACGCGCCGAGCATCTGCTTCAGGCGCATGACCGCATCATCCGACGAGGTACGGGCCCGCGACGCGAACTCGAACACCGACTCGTTCGGGCCATTGGAGTCGAGGAAGTTGTGTAGCGAGAGTTCGCGGATACCAACCGTGGTATGGTCCGTATAGAGCTCGTCAGCGAGCACGCCGGACCACATGGAATAGAACCCGTAGGCGTACTGGAACTCGCCGACCGAGCCGTTCACGATGAACTGCTCGAGGGCGGGGTTGTTGAGCTGCTCTTCCTGGAGCGCCTTGGGGTTCGAGACTGTCAGGATGTCAGAGCATCCGGTGAGCAGGAGGCCGAGAACTGCGGCCAGGCCGACTCGGCGCATAAGTGCCTTTGAAGTGGTGTGCATTAGAACCTCACCGCGAACGAGGCCGAGAAGCGACGGGTCTGCGGCACAGTCCATGAATCGTCGTGGTAGAACGTGGAGGTGCCGTTGAAGTTCACCTCGGGATCCGCCCCGCCGTACTTGGTCCAGATCTTCAGGTTGTGGCCAGCCACGGAGAACGTGGCATTGTCGACGCCGATGTACTTCTGGAGCAGCCGCGTCGGCAGGTCGTAGCTCAGCGACAGGCTGCGCAGCTTCACGAAGTCCGCCTGCTGGATGTGCATGTACGTCTGCGAGGCGAACTGCCGCACGATGACATCGTTGGGGTCGGCGGCCGGGTTGACCGTCGCCCACGAAACGCCCGACCGGTCGCGCCGCCAGTCCTTCACGTTGAACTGGTAATGTCCGCCCTTGTAGTCGAGCAGGCCATTGAAGTGGATCTTCTCGAAGATGGTGATGTTCGGCGAGAAGGCCATTTCACGCGTCGGGGCCGAGGGGCCCATGTAGACGCTGACGGGGTCAATGACCGGTCGGCCGTTGACAAGCGTCGGCGTGCCATCCGCGTTGCGCAGCACCTGTTGCGCCCAGAACCCGCCCAGCGGGTATCCCACCTGGTGGCGCTGCGACTGCGCGTACTGCCCGTAGATGATCGGCGGCCGGTTGTCGCCGAACGAGACGAGCCGGTTCTTGTTCGTCGATGCCGTGAATGTGGCCTCGACAGTCACCGGCTTGCTGCGGTACGGCGTTCCGTCGATCCGCACCTCGAAGCCGCTATTCGAGATCGTGCCGAGGTTGACGAGCTGGCTGCCGGAGAAGCCCGTCGACAGCGGATTCGCGACCGGCATCAGCGCGTCGTTGGTCCGCTTGGTGTAGTAGGTGATGTCCAGCCCGAGGCGGCCATCGAATGAGCTGGTTTCAAATCCGAGCTCGATTTCATTGCCGCGTTCCGGCTTCAGCCCCGGATTGCCCACCGTGCTGTAGCGGAGCGCGGACTGGGTCCCGGTGGCGGTCGTGACCACCGACGACGTGTACGAGCGAAGCGCGTCGAGCGGTCCGGGTGAGTTGCCGGCCTGGCCCCACGCGGCGCGCAGGCGGAGCTCGTCCACATACGGCAGCCTGAAGAACGGTTCCTCGGAGATGGCGTAGGACAGCGAGAGCTTCGGGTAAAACACGCGGTTGAGATCCGACCCGAAAGCGGAGTTGTTGTCCATGCGCACGGCCGCGGTGGCAAACAGGCGATCGCGCCACGCCAGCTGTTCCTGCGCGTACAGGCCGAACGACTTCTGCTCGGCAAAGTCCTGCGAGCTGATGGTAACGGCCGCCGACGAGACGGACTTGATGCCGGCGCTCCCCAAGTCGGTGCCGATGGCGTCCGTGCGCTTGTACTGATTGGCCAGGTACTGCAGGCCGAATGAGGAGTTGCTCTTCAGCTCGTTCGACAGGTCGTACGCCACCGTCGCGTCGTAGTTCAGCGTCAGGTTCTTGCTGAGAGGCCGCCCCTCGGCGAGGAAGCCCTTGGAGTTGTCGATGTCCATGCTGAATCGCGGCGCGTACGTCGCCCTGGCGTCCGGGGCAAAGTACAGCGTTGCCGCGCCGACGTTGACGTCGAGGCCGGCCCGGATCTTGTTGTGGAACCACGGCACCGGATTGTAGTCCGCGCTCATGCCGACGATGAAGCGGTCGGCGACCGTCTGGTTGTCGTAGCGATTCGCGAGCTCGGGCGTGATGGTGAAGTACCCCTCGGCGCCCGGGTAGGCATAGGCGCGCCCCGGCAGCGCAAGATACGAACTGATGATCATGCCCTGTGCCGCGTTGTCGTTGAGCGGCAGGCGCACGTGATTGTGACTGATGCCCACGCTCGTGCTGAAGCTCAGCTTGTTCGTCGGCGCAAACGAGAAGTTGCCGCGAATCGAGTTGAGGTTGGCGAAGTTGTTGAAGTACGTCCCCTCTTCCTTGTCGGCGCCCAGCGACACGAAGAAGTTGGACCGGTCCGTGCCACCACTCGCCGATACCGCGAGCTTTGACATCTGGCCGGTGCGCAGCGCGCGGCCATCCGTCATCGGCCGCAACGAGATGATGTCGCCCACCGCCTTGCCCTTGAACCCGGGCCACGTCACGGGATCGGCGATCTTCGCAGCCGTCGCAATGCCGTAGTTCATCGGGCGGAGATTCTTGTCCCAGTCGGAGGCGCCAACTTCGTAGCGCGCATCCCACTTCACGGTGCCGGCGCGTCCCCGCTTGGTGATGATCTGGATGACGCCCGCGGCGGCCTCGGCGCCGTACAGGGTGGCGGCCGCCGGACCCTTGATCACCTCGATGCTCTCGATGTCGCCCGGGTTGATGGCATCCAGCGACGACACGGTCTGTCCAAATGCGTTGAAGGAACCCTGGTCACGCGAGCTGACGCGTACGCCGTCGACATAGACCGTTGGCGTGTTGTTGCCATAGAGCGAGCCGGCGCCGCGGAGCCGGTAGTTGGTGGCGGTTCCCGCCGAACCAGAACCGGGCATCAGCGTGAGGCCCGGTGTCTTCGCCTGCATCAGCTCGGTGAGGTTCGCGACGGCAATCTTGCCGACCGCGTCGGGGGCGTTCACCGTGGCCACCGAGTTGCCAATGGCGCGCTTGCGCGTGTCGCCCACGGCGCCCGTTACCACCGTCGCCTCCAGCGTCGTGGCGCTGACGGTCATCACGATGGTGACCGTGGCATTGCCTTGCGCGTCCGGTGTGAACGACGCGGTCGACGGCTTGTAGCCGATGCGGCGCGCGATCAGCTCGCGCGCCGTGGCCGAGACGCCAGTGATGCGAAACCGTCCATCCGGACCCGTCGCCGCGCCCACGCGCGTGCCCGTCACCGAGACTTGCACCATCGCCAGCGGCAACCCCGTCCCAGCGTCGGTTACCCGGCCTTCGACGGTGCCCGACTGAGCCAGCAAGGGTCGGGCGCTGAGAATGAAGGCGACGACCGCCAGCGCACTGGCCAGTCGCCACCCGATGCGCAGCAGAGACTGAGCATGGGTTCGTATCCGCACTGCTTCCTCCTGGGGTGGAAAAGTACGCGCCCTCATCGACGCGGTGAGGCAAGAATCAAATCGACCACGACTGGGCGGTGGTCGGACGCCTTTGTATCGGGGACGCGGGCGGCCACCACGCGGAACTGCGGTGACACAAGCACGTAATCGATCCGTTCGGTCGGCTCGAGCGCCGGATAGGTCCACCCGGGGCCTGCCGATGCCGGCCAGCTGTCGCGTAGTCGCGCCAGCAACGGCTGCAACTCCGGCGCCGTCGGGGCGGCATTGAAATCGCCGAACAGGATTATCGGAGAGGTGGACGCGCCGATGGCGGCGAGCACTTCCTGCACCTGCTGATGCCGGACCGCCGGGTCCGGCCGATAATCGAGATGCGTGTTGAGCACACGGATGGGTGTGCCACGCACCTCCACTGTTGCGTCGAGCAGGCCGGGAGCCGGCGACGGCGGAGCGCTCTCCGCCTGCGTCGAGTGCCGCGTGAGCGGGCGATTGGCGAAGGATGTGATCGGGTACTTGCTCAGCAGCGCCACGCCAAACTCGCGCGGCGGAGACGAGGCATCCGCGCCAGGCAGCTGGTAGATCGGGGCGAATCGCACCTGCATGCCGAGCCGCTCGGCCAGGACGGACGCCTGGTCCACGAACGCGCTGCGCGCTCCCCACCGCACATCGACTTCCTGCAGCGCGACAAGATCGGGATCGGCGGCCCGGATCGCGGCGCTCGTCGTCTCGATACTCCCGCCGCCATACTGGATGTTGTACGTCATGGCCCGCAACGTCACCGAGGGCACGCTCTGGGCCCGCGCCGGGGCACCGAAGATCGCGATAAGTCCGGCCAGACAAGACAGCGTAACCGTGTTCAGCACGGAGAATCGGAGGGGAAATGGTTCCGAGGATGCTACCGTGCAGCCGGAGAGAACGCAATATCCTCATCAAGTCGTGGGCGGCGCGGCGACCCGACGGTTCGTGGTGGCGCACGGCTGGCCGACGCCGCACATTCTCCGCTTCCTCGCCGACGAGCCGATGACCGCCCCTCCGATCGCCTTCGCCCCGCCCGAGCACGTGATCACCCGGCGCGCCGTGGCGTCGTGGGTCACGTATGACCTCGCCAACACCATCTTTTCGATGGGTGTCGTCTCGATGTACTTCTCCAAGTACATCCGCGACCTGGTCGGCGCTGGCCGCGCCGACGCCCTCTACGGCAACGTCTCCGCCATCTCGATGGCGATGATCTTCGTCATCTCGCCGCTCCTCGGCGGGATGACCGATCGTGCGCGGCGGCGGATGCCGTTCCTGGTGTGGAGCACCATCGTCTGCGTCTCCCTCACGGCGATGCTGGGTTCCGTGGGCTTCACGGCGACGCTGGTCTGCTTCATCCTCGCCAACGCCACATACTCCGCCGGCCTGCAGTTCTATGACGCGATGCTCCCGGATGTCTCCACCGAGGAGAACCGCGGACGCATCGGCGGCATTGGCGTGGGCGTCGGCTACCTCGGCTCGTACATCGCGGTCGGGCTCGGCTATGCGCTCGGCACCGACGACGTGCGGCGGCTGTTCGTCGCCATCGCGATCACGTTCCTGGTGCTGAGCATCCCGTGCTTCCTCTACGTGAAGGAGCGCGGCAACCAGAATCCGCGCCCCGTCTTCTCGTGGTCGGAGACGGTGGAGAGCACCAAGGGAACCATCCGCACGTTCCGCGAGGGCGAGAAATACCCGGGGCTCATCCGCTTCCTCGTGGGTCGCATCTTCTACACGGACGCCATCAACACCGTCATCAGCATCATGTTCCTGTACACGCTCAACGTGGCCGACGCCAACGGACTGACGCCGAAGCAGGGAAGCGCGGCGGGGATGAGCATCATGATGGTGGCCATCACGTTCGCCGTCGTCGGTGGATTCGCGTGGGGGCGCATCGTGGACCGCATCGGCCCGAAGGCCACGCTCGACTGGGTGCTGCGCCTGTGGGTGGTCACCTTCATCCTGGCGTCAGCCATCGGCCTGCTCACGCTGCCGCTCTGGTTGCTGTACGTCGCGGCGTCGATGGCCGGTATCGGCATGGGCGGCACCTGGTCGGCCGACCGGCCGCTGATGCTGACACTCACGCCGCCCGATCGCATCGGGGAGTTCTATGGATTGTATGGCATGGTGGGCCGCTTCTCGGCGATCACGGGGCCGTTCATCTGGGCGCTCGTCGCCAAGGCGACCATCGAGAGCGGCTGGCTGAAGCCGGCGCAGGGTCAGGGCGTGGGCGTCATCGTGCTGATGCTGCTCGTCATCCTCTCGTACGGCATCCTGCGCAAGGTGACGGACGAGAAGCGCGACTGGGCGCGCCTCGCGGCGCTGCCCCACGAAACCATTCGCACACCTGCCGTGTAGCAGCACCAGCCGCCCCCCGCGTCACATTCGCCCCGAGGCCCGCATGCGCGCGTCATCGCTTGTGCCCGCAGTCGTGATGCTGGTGGGAGCGCTGAACCCCGCTGGTGCGCAGCAGAAGACGGCGGCCACGCTCAGCGGTGTCGTGCGCGACCTCGCCGGTGCCGCGGTGCCGAACGCACGGGTGCAAGTGGCGGACCACAGGCGCAGCGTCAACACCGGGCCCGACGGGCGTTTCACGCTGCGTGGCCTGCCGGCGGCTGACACGCTGCACGTGATCGTGGGGCGCATCGGCTTTCGCCCCGTGCACCTGGTCCTTTCGCTCGTGGCGGGCGACAACGACGTCGCCGTGGAACTCGAGCCCGTGGCGCAGACGCTCGACGCGATGCGCACGGAAGTGGAACAGGCGGGCGTCTTCGGCGTCGTGGGCGACACGGCATTCGACATCATCGCCGGCGCGCGCGTGACGCTCACCAACCGGTCGAGCGGCGATCGCCTGACGAACGAACTCGGCCAGTTCGCCATGGACACGGTGAAAGCCGGCGCCAACATGCTCGAGGTGCGCAAGCCGGGCTTCAAGCCGCGCCTGCTCAGCTTCATGCACCCACCCAAGGGGGGCACGCGGCTTGCCATCTGGATGACGCCGCTGCCGCCGGGCGCGAGCCCCAGAGCCAGCGAGCTTCCCAATCGCACCGTGCAGGCGCTCTTCGAGTACCGAGGGCGCACGCGCTGGCAGAACAGTGGCGCCGCCGTCATCACGCGCGAGCTCCTCACGAAATACGGCACCGGCATGCGCCTCGACCAGGCGATCGAGCAGATGCCGTCACAGTACTCGCGCGCCGTGCGCGTGCGAACGCTCCACGTGATGGTCGATGGGGACACGATGCCCAGCATGACGGTGGCCGACTTCAATGCCGACGATGTGGAGCTCGTGGAGTTGTATCCGCCGGGGACCAACTTCGTTGCCGCAATCCGCTCCGGGCGCGGCATGCGGCGCACGAACCCGCCGCAGTCCATCAGCCGGATGCGCGGCGCTGGTGCCGGCGCAGAGATACCCCCAGATCCAGCCGGAGTCGCCTGGATCTGGCTGCGGCGCTAGCGCGGCATCGCGCGCGCGGCGTCGCGCGGTGTAGCCGGGGAACGGCTAACCACTTACCACGGATTTCACGGAAGTGGGCGGATGAACGCGGATCACGCCTTGCGCGAACCCCTTCAAGTAGTATCCGTGTTCATCCGTCCCCGATCCGCGTAATCCGTGGTACAGCAGTAGCAGATCCCCATCCCGTCCCCTACGGACCGAGCGGCCTGCTCCGCTCCGCTTGACCCGCGCCGTGCTCTGGCGGAAGTTGGCACTTGATGCGCTGCCGTCCCCTCGTCCTCGCCTCTGCCGCCGTCCTGCTTGCCGCACCGGCGCGCGCGCAAACACCCGTCTGTGGTCCATCGGACGGCAAGCTCGCGCTCGTCCTTCCCGGCGGTGGGGCGAAGGGGTTCGCCCACCTCGGCGTCCTGCGCATGCTCGACTCGCTCGGCATCGTGCCCGACGTCGTCGTTGGAACGAGCGCCGGTGCCATCATGGGCGCGCTGTGGTCGAGCGGACTCGACGTCGCCGAGATCGAGCGCGACGTGAAGGCGATCGGCCTCGACTCACTGGTCGGGCGGTACAGTGCGCCCACGCCGGCGTCACTCGGCACCCGACGCGCGATTCTCGTCTGGGACCGCGGAAGCAAGGGGATGGTACTCCGCACGAGCGTCGTGCGTGAGCGGGAGCTCAACGCGCTGGTCAGCGCGCTGTATGCGCGGGGTAATCTCATCGCGGCGGGCGACTTCGACCGGCTCCCGGTGCCGTTTCGGGCGATCGCCGCCGACCTAAGCACGCGCGAACAGGTCGTCCTCGCGGGCGGCGACCTCGGACAGGCCGTGCGCGCCAGCGGGGCGATTCCCATCATCTTCCGCTCGGTGCGCGTCGACGGCCGTGACCTGGCGGATGGCGGCATCGTCGACAACGTCCCTATTGCGGCGGCTCGCCGCCTCGGCGCCACGCGCGTCATCGTCTCCGGCCTGCGTGACACGTCGCGGTTCGACGTGAGCGAGGATGACCCCCTATCCATCGCGGGACAACTCCTCGCCTTCGTGTTCGAGCAGCCGCTGCCGCCGCTGCGGCCTGGCGACATCTGGTTGTCGTCCGACGTGAGCGGCGTCAATCAGCTCGATTTCTCGATTGCGAACATCGACCGCGTCATTGCCGCCGGATACCGCGCCGCCACCGCGTTGAGCGACGCGCCCTGCCTGCCACGGGGCCGCGTGCGACCGCGAGGCACCGTGCCGCCGCTCACCGCGTTTCTCATGCCGGGCAGCGTGAATGCGGAGTTGGCGAATGTCCTGTGGCTCACCCTCGGCGACTTCGGTGGGAGCGTTCCTGACCTGCCC
>JBAZTM010000096.1:0-12312 GCA_041661925.1 Gemmatimonadaceae bacterium | reverse complement strand
TCGGGCGCGGCACGACCTGGTGGAATACGACGTCGAGCCGGGCGCGGATTGGCTCTACATCTGCACCAACGAGTCGGCGCCGAACTTCAAGGTCATGCGTGCGCCATTGGCCAGCCCGGGCGCATGGGAGGAGTGGCTGCCGCATCGGGCCGAGGCGTTCGTCGAAGGCGTTCATGTGTTCCAGCGGTTCGTCGTGGTGCAGGAGCGGCAGCGCGGCCTCCGCACGCTGCGTGTGACCGACCTCGAGAGGGGCGAAACGCATTACGTCGACTTCCCTCAAGCCGCGTACGGCATCCAGGTGGGCGCGAATCCGGAGTTCGACCAGTCCGTGCTGCGCTTCACGTATTCGTCGCTCGTCACGCCTGACACGGTCTTCGACTACGACCTGCGCTCCCGCGTGCGCGTCGAGCGCAAGAAGGAGCCGGTGCTCGGCGGGTACGACGAGTCGGCGTACACGATCGAGCGGATCGACGCGGTGGCGCGCGACGGCACGCGCGTGCCGGTCTCGCTCGTCTATCGCACGCCCCTCGCGCGCGACGGCTCACGCCCGCTGCTGCTCTACGCGTACGGGTCGTACGGCTACACGGTGGAGCCCACCTTCAACTCCAATCGCGTGTCGCTGCTCGATCGCGGCTTCGCGTTCGCCATCGCGCACGTGCGCGGCGGGCAGGAGATGGGACGCGCCTGGTACGACGAGGGCAAGATGCTGAAGAAGATGAATACCTTCACCGACTTCATTGACGTCGCCGACCATCTGGTGCGCGAGCGCTACACGTCGCCCGACCGACTCGCCGCCCACGGCGGCAGCGCCGGCGGCCTCTTGATGGGCGTCGTCGCCAACCTGCGTCCCGAGCTGTTTCGCACCATCGTGGCCGACGTGCCGTTTGTCGACGTGATCAACACCATGCTCGACGCGTCCATTCCGCTGACGGCACAGGAGTGGCTGCAGTGGGGCAACCCGCAGGAGCCCGAGGCGTACGCGTGCATCCGCGCCTACTCCCCATACGACAACGTCGCGCCGCAGCCCTATCCGCGCCTGCTCGTCACGAGCGGGGTCAACGACTCGCGCGTGGCGTTCTGGGAACCCGCCAAGTGGGTCGCCAAGCTACGCGCCGCGGCCACGGGTACCGAGCCGCTGCTGCTCAAGATGAACATGGGGGCGGGGCATGGCGGTGCGAGTGGGCGGTATGGCCGACTGCGCGAGATCGCGGAGCGATACGCGTTCATCCTGGAGCAGTAGGGCCGAGGGCCGCTCAGCGCCGCGGCGGCAATCCGGCATGCCGACCGGCAGCGGCGCACTAGCCCCGCGCCGGTCCCACCCATACCCCTTCAGTTCCCTCACAAGCCACACCCAGGAGAAACGCATGCACGGCTCCCCGATTCGCGTTCCCGCTCGCTTCCTTCGCGTTGGCCTCGGGGTCGCTTTGGCGATCGCTGGGCTCGCGCTGACGCCCAGCACCGCGTCAGCTACCGTCCTCGTCTGCAACGGCTCCGCGTGCATGACGATTCCGGGCGGATGCGAGGATGTTCCGAGCGAGTACGTCTGCTTCCTGGTTGGCACAGGCATCGCAGTGCCGGGACCGAACAATCATCTGATGCGAGATGCGAAGGGCGGCGCTTCCATCGTGATCAACGGAAAGGTGCAAACGCTCGTCTTCTCGTGGGGAGAGAGCCAGTCGTCGTCGAAGCTGTCCGACCGCGGCCGGCGCGGCGGCATCGACAAGATTTCCAAAGCGGAGTTCCAGAAAGCGTTTGAACAGGCAGTTCGCGCCGGAGATCGCCGTGTGAGCGACGAGAACCTGGCAAAGCTCGGTCGCGACCTGAAGATGCCGATCGCGGCGTCGAAGCCCCGGTCCTGAGGCAGCGAGAACGCGAGGCAGTTCGCGAGCGGCACTGCTAAAGAAAGGCACCCCGTCATGGGGTGCCTTTCTTGCGAGTACTCCTTGGGACGAGACTACCCTAGCGTTCTCACATATCCCGGTCCTCGCCGCGCCTTTGTCCCCTGCTCAAACGCATACGCGTACGAAATCAGCCGCCCCTCTTCCCACGCGCGGCCGATAAACGAGACACCAACTGGCAACCCGTGCACCATCCCCATCGGCACCGTGACGCTCGGATACCCCGCCACCGACGCGTAGGTCGTGTCGCCGCCCGTGAAGTGATCACCATTCAGTAGGTCCGTCGTCCACGCGGGTTGGTTGGATGGCAACACGATCGCATCGAGCCGGTGCTTCGCCATCAGCGCATCAATCCCCTGCGTGCGCGTCAGCCGCAGGCACGTGGCGCGGGCATCGAGATACTTCTTGTCCGTCAGCGGACCACTCTTCTGCGCACGGATGAAGATCTCCTGCCCGAACCACGGCATCTCGCGCGCCGCCTCGCGTTCGTTCCACGCGATCAACTCGGCGAGCGTCTTCACCGCGACCGTCGGGCCGCGTGTCGCGAGGTAGGCGTTGAGTCCGGCCTTGAACTCGTAGTCGAGCACCACCAGCTCGGCAGGGCCGAGGGCGGCCGGCGTTGGCAATGAGGCGGGATCCACGATGACCGCTCCCGCCGCCTTCATCGCGGCAACCGCCTCGTCGAACGCGCGATCCACGATGGGATTGAACCCCGCCTGCGCCCGCGCCACGCCGATGCGCGCGCCGCGCAGTCCGTCAGCCTTCAGGAACGCCGTGTAATCAGGCGCGGTGTGCCCCGCGCTCGCCTTCGTAGCGCCATCCCGCGGGTCTGCACCTGTCAGCGCGCCGAGCAGCGCCGCCGCATCCGCCACCGTGCGACACATCGGACCGGCGGTGTCCTGCGATGCGGCGATGGGGATGATGCCCGACCGGCTCCACAGCCCCAGCGTCGGCTTGATGCCAACAAGACCGCAGATGCTGGCCGGTGAGATGATGGACCCGTCGGTCTCGGTGCCGATGCCGAGCGTCGCGAAATCAGCCGCCAGCGCCGCCCCCGTGCCCGAGCTGGAACCGCTGCAATTGCGGTCGAGCACGTACGGGTTGCGCGTCAGTCCGCCGCGTCCCGTCCATCCGCTCGTGGAGCGCGTGGAACGGTAGTTGGCCCACTCGCTGAGGTTGGTCTTACCCAATAGCACCGCGCCGGCCGAGCGCAGCCGCTGCACGATGAACGCATCCTGCAGCGGCCGGCTGTCGGCGAGTGCCAAGGAACCCGCCGTCGTGCGCATCTGGTCAGCACTATCGATGTTGTCCTTGATCAGGACCGGGATGCCGTGCAGCGGACCGCGCACGCGTCCGGCCCGACGCTCCGCGTCGAGCCCATCGGCGATTGCCGCCGCGTCTGGGTTGAGTTCGATCACCGCGTTGATCGCCGGCCCCTGCTTGTCCATCGCCGCGATGCGCCGGAGATAGCGCTCGGTCAACGCGCGCGACGTCAGGTCGCCGCGGGCCATCATCTCCTGTAATTCGGCGACGCCCTTCTCGAACAGTGCGTCTTCGCGGGCGGGCGGAACCGCTGTTGGCGGGCCTGCGGCAGGCGGGGAGCTCGACGGCGCGGCGCCCGCCGCGGTCGGTGCGGTGACGGAAGCCGTTGCGGCGACCGCCACGGCCGCCACGAAATCGCGGCGCGTGAGGTCGGCGCGCAGGTCGGGACGATCAGAATCTGGGGACATCGACGGGCACCGAAATCGGGGGAAATGAGTCATCCCGGACGGGAGGCGCCTTTCCATCATGGAAGCGCCCATCACTGCCGCCTGGGAGACAGAACGTACGCGGTCCGTCGAATCGTCGCGACCGGCCTCTCCGGCCATGGGGACTCGTCGCGCGGAACCAGTAGCGCGAGAGCCAATCTCAACGGAAATTCAAGTCAGGCGTTTTCCTGATGCAGTCGAGCGAATTCTCTGAGCGCGAGGCGTCGCGGGGACCCGTATGCTTCAGGTCGCGGCACTCTGATTCAGAGGCTTGATATCGAGTTCCAGCTTGCGCTGCCGCTGGCCGTCGGTGTGAGTCCTCCAAGTTCCTACACCCCAATCTGAAAGCTCATGACCACTCAAAACAGCGTGACAGTGGCTGTTCCCCGGGAAACCAGGCCCGGTGAACTGCGCGTCGCGCTCGTCCCACACGACGCAGCCCGGCTCGTGAAGGCCGGACTGACCGTCAAGGTGCAATCGGGGGCGGGCATTGCGGCGCACTACACCGACGCCGCGTACGAGCATGCGGGCGCCACCGTGGTGGCGGACCCGGTATCTCTCTATGGAAGCGCCGACGCGGTGTTGAAGGTCCAGCCGCCTACCGTTGAAGAGGCGGGCCAGATCAAGCAGGGCGCCGTGGTGATCTGCTTCCTGCAGCCGGTCGCCGATGCCGCCGTCGTACAGGCGCTGACCGCGCGGAACATCACGGCAATGTCCATGAACCTCGTGCCGCGCACCACGCGCGCGCAGGTGATGGATGCGCTCTCCAGCCAGGCGACGGTGTCGGGATACCGCGCCGCGCTGCTCGGCGCACAGACGCTGCCGAAGTTCCTGCCGATGCTCACGACCGCCGCTGGCACCATTCCGCCGGCGACGGTTTTCGTTATCGGCGCGGGTGTTGCCGGCCTTCAGGCCATTGCCACCTCGCGCCGACTCGGCGCCAACGTCCGGGCCTTCGACATCCGCGATGCGGCGCGCGAAGAGGTGCTCAGCCTCGGCGCGACCTTCGTGGCGGCCGACCTGGTGAGCAAGGAAGCGCAGGACGCGGGTGGATACGCCAAGGAACAGACGGAGGACGCCAAGAAGGCCACCGCGGCCGCGCTGGCCAAGCACGTGGCCGAGTCCGACTGCCTCATCCTCTCGGCGTCAGTGCCGGGCAAGAAGGCGCCCACGCTGGTGACCGCAGAGATGGTCGCCGCGATGAAGCACGGCGCGGTGATCATCGATCTCGCGGCCGAGCAGGGCGGCAACTGCGCCATCACCAAGCCGGGCGAGACGTACGTGACGGACAACTTCGTCACGGTCTGCGGGCCGGTGAACGTCGCGAGCTCCATGCCGACGCACGCCAGCCTGCTCTACAGCAAGAACACTCTGAGCGTGCTGCAGTACGTCATCAAGGACGGCGCGCTCGCTCTCAATCCCGAGGATGAGATCGTGAAGGCCATGAGTGTGAAGGGAGGTGCCCAGTGACTGACGCCCTGATTGGCGGCATCGTGGTCTTCGTGCTCGCGAGCTTCGTGGGCTTTGAAGTGATCACCAAAGTGCCGTCGCTCCTGCACACCCCGCTGACGTCGGCGTCCAACGCCATCTCCGGCATCACGATCGTCGGCTCGATGACTGTCGTTGGCATGATCACGCCCGAGCTCTCGAACGTCCTCGGTGTCATCGCCGTCGTCTTCGCCATGATCAACGTGGTGGGTGGATACCTCGTGAGCGACCGGATGCTGGCGATGTTCGGTTCGAAGAAGAAGGATGAGCCGGAGGCCAAGTCATGATGCAGCATCTGGCTGAACTCGCCTACCTGCTCGCGGCCGTCATCTTCATCATCGGCCTCAAGTGGCTCTCGTCGCCCGTGCGGGCGCGCAAGGGCAACGTCCTCTCGGCATTTGGCATGCTGATTGCCATCGTCGTGACGTTGCTCGACAAGCAGATCGTGTCGTACTCGCTCATTGCGATTGGCCTGCTCATCGGTACGGTGCTCGGCATCTGGATGGCGTACGCGGTGAAGATGACTGCCATGCCGCAGATGGTTGGCCTGCTCAACGGCTTCGGCGGCGGCGCCTCGCTGCTCGTGGCCGCGGCCGAATGGTACCGGCTTATCCAGCCGGGCCAGACGCTGACCACCGGCACGGCGGTGACCATCTACCTGTCCTCGCTCGTCGGCGGCGTGACCATCGCTGGCTCGGTCGTGGCGGCGCTGAAACTGCAGGGATGGGTGGTTCCCGACCGCCCGGTGCTCTTCCCGGGGCGGCACGCGCTCAGTATCGGGCTCATCCTGACCGTCGCCGCGATGGGCATCTATCTCGGGTACAACCCGGGGACGATGTGGGCGTTCATCGTGCTCAACGTCGCGTCACTGCTCCTCGGCGTGCAGCTCGTGATTGCCATCGGCGGCGCGGACCAGCCGGTCGTGATCTGCCTGCTGAACAGCTATTCGGGCATCGCCGCGGCGATGACCGGCTTCGTGATCAACAACCACGGCCTCATCATCACCGGCGCGCTCGTGGGCGCGTCAGGCATCATCCTGACGAACATCATGTGCAAGGCGATGAACCGCTCCATCTGGAACGTGCTGTTCGGCGGCGTGGGTGTCGTCGTGGCCGGTGGCGGTGGCGACAAGGGCGCGGCCATGCGGGCCAAGGGAGTGCGCACCATTACCGCCGAAGACACGGCGGCGCTGCTTGGCTACGGCAAGCTTGTGATCGTCGTGCCGGGCTACGGCATGGCCGTGGCGCAGGCGCAGCACCAGGTGCGCGAACTGGCCGACCTGCTGCACAAGCGCGGGGTGGAAGTGCTGTACGCCATTCACCCGGTCGCCGGCCGCATGCCGGGCCACATGAATGTGCTCCTCGCCGAGGCCAACGTGCCGTACGAGGCGCTGCAAGACCTCGATCAGATCAACCCCAACTTTGATCGCGCCGACGTGGCGATCGTAATTGGCGCCAACGACGTGGTGAACCCGGCTGCACGCCATGACACGTCGAGCCCCATCTACGGCATGCCGATTCTCGATGCCGACCTGGCGCAGCACATCGTCGTCATGAAGCGCTCGATGAACCCCGGCTTCGCCGGCATCGAGAACGAGTTGTTCTACAACTCCAAGACGCAGATGCTCTTTGGCGACGCCAAGAAGTCGCTGCTGACGCTCATCAACGAAGTGCGCGTGCTGGAGTAGTCTCCAGCGCGGTTGCACGTTCCACACCGCTGCGGGGTCCGGGAGCCATTCCCGGGCCCCGCAGTGCATGCGGGGTGCTTGCCGCGCCGGTGCGCCGGCGCAATGTTCGATAGGCAGCTACCCAAAACCCCGGGGCGCATGATGGACGTCGCACCCAGATGGCTTTCTTCCGCGCGTCGGACGCTCGCGTTCGCCGCGGTCGTCGCGCTTGGCGCGCTCACGGCCTGCCTCGGCGATCTGTCCGGTACCCGAGGAGTGATCGGAGAGGCGGCCGTTGACCTCAGTGGATTCCGCACGCGGAACCAGTCCGCGGGTGACGGCTCGGGCGACGTGCGCTCCGCCCGATTCATCATCTACCTGGTGACTGGGACGACGCGCCGCGAGGTTGCGAGTCGCACGTTCACGGCCGCCGAGATTGACGCCGTCGACTCCGACAGCACCATGAAGTTCACGCTGACGTTCCCCTACACGAGTGTGGACGACAAGTTCGAAGTAGAAGGGCGCGGCATGAGCGCCCAGGGCGACACGCTCTATACGGTCGGGCCTGTGGGCTTCACGATGCGGAGCGCCACGGCGCAGGGAGGGCAGGCGGCGGTGGCGGTGACGGTGCCCCCCGTCTACGTCGGTCCGGGGGCGACCGCCACGTCGCTGAAGATCGCCCCGCGCTCGGTTTCCACGAGCGAAGGGAAGTCCACGACGCTGACGGTCACGCTGGCCGATGCCAGTGGACAGCCGCTGTCGTCTCCGACCTTCAGCTTCCATTGGTGGACCGACGACGGGTCCATCGCGCGGGTTCAGGATGAGCGCGTCGGCGTGGTGACCGGAGGCGACCGGCCTGGAACGACGTGGGTGCATGTCGTCTTCGACCCGCTGAGCCTCAGGGATTCAGTGCCGGTGACGAACACGGTGCCGCCGTCCCAGCTGAAGGTGGTTAACGGCTCCGGCCAAAGCGCTCCCGCCGGCGCCACGCTGCCAAATCCGGTCACGGTGCAGGTGCTCACGTCGAGCGGGCAGCCGGTGGCCGGGGTCTCGGTAGGGTTCGCCGTGACCTCAGGAGGCGGCTCGGTGAGCGCCGCATCGCGCGTGACTGCCAGCGACGGCATGGCGTCGGTCATTTGGACGCTTGGCGCGGCCCTCGGGACGCAACAGGTCACGGCCAGCGTGTCGGGGCTCCCGTCGGCAGTGGTCAGCGCAACCGCCATCCAGACCGTGCCCACATCCGGGCGGTCGACCGTCTCGGTGCTCCCCACGGCCATTCAGGTGGGCGGCGAGGAGGCCGTGGTCACGGCAATCCTGCGGGACGCTAACGGGGCCCCGATGCCGGGAGTCACGGTCACGTTCGGCGGTCCCTCGTGGGCGGTCTTCAATCCCACGCAGGCCACGAGCGACGCCTCCGGCGGCGTGATGACGCGCGTTCGGGCCACCGTGGCCAGCGCTATCACCATCACCGTAGTGGCGTCGGGCCAGACGATCGGCAGCGTGTCACTGGCCGTGGGCGCGCGCCAAGCGGTCCCGGCCTCGATCAGCATCGTGTCAGGAAACAACCAGACCGTGAAGATCGGCCAGAACTTCCCGCAGCTGCTGGTTATCGCGGTCTATGACGCCACGGGGCACCCCGTGCCCGGCGCCTCGGTGGACTGGGGGACGGCGGTTGGCGACGGCCGGCTGATCACCGATGCCAATGGTCAGTCCTCAGCGCTCTATGCCTTGCCCGCCGGCTGGCCCACCGGGGCCGGAACGGTCACGGTTTCGGTGACCGGCTTTTCGCTTGTGGCGACCTTTACCTACACGGCCGTGCCGTAGCCGGCCAAGCATCGTGAGGGAGGCCTAGAGATCCTCCACGGTGACTCCTCGACGGGCTCGGCCATTTCGGCTGAGCCCGTCGCGCGTTGCTGTACCGGTTCGTGTACAGGCAGCCCGGTCCTTCCGAGCCGACGGGCACTGCTGACTCGAGGCGATCTTGCGGTTGGACCGATCTCGGCGTGGCAGGGAAGGGACACGAGAACCGGACCCGACGGCATCGATCACGGGCCTGAGGTGCTCGCAGCGACGGGAAACCCCGGAATCAGGCGTGCAAAAGGCCGGCTGGAGGCTACACTTTAAGTATGATCTGAATTAAACACTAGTAACTATATTAAAAATGCGAACTTACACATGTAAGTTCGCGTGGATTCTATATGCAATTCCCTGGATCTCCATGCATCCAGCGCATGCAATCGACTGCATATCGCTCGCCAAGAGCCTGGAGGTCACATTTCAGATAATCCACTCGGTTGCAGTCGCCGGACTCATCGCGCGCATGCAGGGCGGCTTCTGCTACCGTGCGTCATTAGAACGATCCTGGGCCCATGTTGGTCACGGCCCGCACTCCAAGAGGTAGATCACAAATCTGCGAAACATGAATTGTCCGCATCTGTCATTCGGGCGGTGTGTCCGTGGGTAGCCACGAACGACGACGGGCCGGCATTTGCCGGCCCGTCTGGTCCTGCCACTCAATTTGGGATCAGGCCTGCGCGGCCTTCCTGCGGGCGTTCCAAGCGTCCTGAATCCACGTCAGCGGCACGAGGAAGAACGGCGTCAGGAACATGCCCAGCAGCGCGTTGATCCAGATGAGCGCCAGGTAGAAGGCGCACATGCCGACGCCGGCAATCAGGGTCCCGAGGGGTCCGCCGTAGGTCGATTCCACGGTGTGGTCCGATGATGAGTGGTTGGCGCACGATTGCGGGCGCAGTGCCGCGGGCGATTTCCGCGAGGATATCTTAGCAGGGTGAACGCATTCGCGAAAGCGCTCCAGTCGCTTCCAGCCGGCCCGTACCTGCTCGCGGTTTCCGGCGGGCGAGACTCGATGGCCCTGCTGCATGCCTTCGCCGAGGCGCGGCCCGCTGACCTGTCGGCCGTTGCCACTTTTGATCACGGCACGGGTGTGGCGGCCGCCGAGTCGGTTGAGCTGGTGGTGAACGAGTGCCTGCGCCGGGGCATCTCGGTGGTCGCGGGGCGAGCGCCTGAGCGGCCTGGGTCGCTGCGCGCCGCGGAATCCGTGCTGCGCGAAGCCCGCTGGGCCTTTCTGCGGGCGGTAGCCGAGGAGCGGCGCGCCGTCATTGTGACGGCACACACGCGCGACGATCAGGCCGAGACGGTCGCCATGCGCATCCTGCGGGATGCCTCGGCGCGCGGACTGGCCGCCATGGCCTGGCCGTCGACCGGAGTGGTGCGGCCTCTGCTCGACCTCGGCCGTGAGGACGTGGCCCGATTCGCCCGAGCGGCCCGCGTTCCATTTATCGAGGATCCGTCGAACGCCGATCCGGTCTATCTCCGCAATCGCCTTCGCGCCGACTTCATGGCGGCTGCGGAGCGGGTCTGCCCCGGGTTCCGGGAAGAACTGGTCGCCATCGGCCATCGCGCGGCGGCGTGGCGCAGCGAGCTGGTGCAGCTGGTTGACCTGCTTGGCGTGCGTCGGGTGGGCGACGCCGCGGTGGTCGAGGCCGAGGCGCTGTCTTCGCTGACACCTGCTGGGCTCGCGGTGGTATGGCCCGAAGTGGCGGGGCGGGCGGGCTTTGTGCTGGATCGCCGGGGGATCGAGCGGATGGTTGAATGGACGCCACGAGCCCGGCCCGGACAGCGCACCCCGCTCTCCGGCGGAGTGGTGGCGGAACGAACGGCGCGGACGTTCGTGGTGCGCCGCGCGACCGGGGAAACCGGCGGCTGACGGAACGTCGGGTTGGGCGCCCTACTATATTTACATCCCATGACCATCAGTCCAGCCGACCCGCGCCTCATGGGGCGCGAGGTCAAGCGCATCGTCTTCTCGGAGCGGCAGATCGCTGATCGCGTCGCCGAGCTGGGCCGCGAGATTGCGACCGAATATCCGGACGGCGACCTGCTCGCGCTCGGCCTGCTCAAGGGAAGCTTCATGTTCACCGCAGACTTGGTGCGGCAGATCCCGCGCCCCCTGCAGGTGGACTTCATCGTGGCCGGCTCCTACGGCGCCGACACGGTTTCGTCAGGGAACGTCCGCCTGCTCTACGATCCGGAAACCAATCTGGAGGGTAAGCACGTTCTCCTCGTAGAGGACATCGTGGACTCGGGGCGCACCATGCAGAAGCTGGTGGAGCTCCTCGCGCTGCGGCGTCCGCGGTCGCTGCAGATCTGCGCGTTGCTGCACAAGCACATCGCGGAGCATCTGGAGCATCCCGTGAGGTTCGTGGGGTTCGATGCGCCGGGCGAGTTCCTTGTCGGTTACGGACTCGATCACGCCGAGAACTTCCGTCACGTTCCGTATATCGCCAGCCTCGCCTGATCGCTGGCAGTGCCGGGTGCGCCGTCTGGCGCTCCTCGGCCGACGTCCAATACCCAAGACATGGCACAGAACCCAACTCCCCCCACGCCTCCCTCGAACTTCGGCCGCCTCTCCAAGACCGTCGCCTTCTGGCTGCTGATCATCCTGGTGCCGGTGTTCATCATCCAGTACGCCGGCGGCTCCAAGGACGGCGCGAGCGAGGTGAAGTACACCGAGTACGGGCTGCAACTGCAGGCCGACAACATCCAGCAGGTGACGATCACCGGCGGCAAGCTCATCGAAGGGACGTTCAAGTCGCCCGTGATGATCGACAGCCGTCAGGTGCGCAAGTTCAGCGTCAAGCTTCCGGTGCAGAACTCCGACAAGGAGCTCGAGAAGCTGAACGCCCGGGGCGTGATCGTGGACGCGAAGGACCCGAGCCCGTCGTTCGGCGCGCTGCTGGTGAACCTGCTGCCGTGGATCGTGATCTTCGGCTTCTGGATCTTCTTCCTGCGCCAGATGCAGCAGGGGCCCAACAAGGCGTTCTCGTTCGGCAAGTCCAAGGCGAAGCTGCTCACCGGGGACACTCCCAAGGTGACGTTTGCCGACGTCGCGGGCTGCGACGAGGCGAAGGTGGAACTGCAGGAGATCATCGAGTTCCTGAAGGATCCGCTGAAGTTCACCAAGCTCGGCGGACGCCTGCCCAAGGGCGCGCTTCTGGTGGGCCCGCCAGGCACGGGCAAGACGCTGCTGGCGCGCGCCGTGGCCGGCGAGGCGGGGCGTCCGTTCTTCTCGATGTCGGGCTCCGACTTCGTGGAGATGTTCGTGGGCGTCGGCGCGAGCCGCGTGCGCGACCTCTTTGAGCAGGGAAAGGCGAACGCGCCGTGCATCATCTTCATTGACGAAATCGACGCTGTCGGCCGCCATCGCGGCGCCGGCCTCGGCGGCGGGCACGACGAGCGCGAGCAGACGCTGAACCAGCTGCTCGTGGAGATGGACGGATTCGAGAGCAACGAGGGCGTGATCCTGGTGGCGGCGACGAACCGCCCGGACGTGCTCGACCCGGCGCTGCTGCGTCCGGGGCGCTTCGACCGGCAGATCGTGGTGGACGCCCCCGACCTGCGCGGCCGCGAGGGGATCCTGCGCGTGCACATGCGCAACAAGCCGATGGCCGACGATGTGGACGTGACGGCGATCGCCCGCAGCACGCCGGGC
>JBAZTM010000095.1:0-13146 GCA_041661925.1 Gemmatimonadaceae bacterium | reverse complement strand
GCCCGCGGCATCGTCGTGGAGATGGGCATCGCCAAGCCGGGCGACCGCGTGGTGATGACCGCCGGCGTGCCGTTCGACGTGCCGGGGACCACCAACATGCTGAAGGTGGAGACCGTGTGAAGCTGACCTTCCTCGGCACCGGCACGAGTTTCGGCGTCCCGGTGGTCGGCTGCAGCTGCATCGTCTGCCGATCCGGGGACCCGCGGGACAAGCGCACGCGCGTCGGTGCGGTGGTCGAGGTGGGACACACGCGGCTGCTCATTGACACGCCGCCGGAGCTGCGGCTGCAGCTCCTCGCGACGGGCATCGATGACGTGGACGCCGTGCTCTTCACGCATGACCACGCCGATCACACGCACGGCCTCGACGACATCCGCGCCATCTCGGTGCGGCGCGAAGGGGCGATGCCCATCTACGGACCGGCGGAGACGCTGCGCACGCTGCAGGACAAGTTCCCGTACATCTTCGACGATGCCGTGCGGCCGATGCCCGGCACGTTCAAGCCCGAAGGGACGGCAATCGCTCTGGAGCCTGGCGTGACGGTGCACATCGGCGACGCCGAGGTAACGCCCATCGAGGTGCCGCATGGGCGGTGGCGCGTCTTCGGCTACCGCATCGGCGCGCTCGCGTACATCACCGATGCCAAGTCAGTGCCCGACGCCGCGTTCGCGCTGATGCAGGGCGCCGAGGTGCTGGTCATCAACGCGCTGTTCCGCACGCCGCATCCCACGCACCTCAGCCTGGGCGAGGCGGTGGACGCGGCGCGGCGCGTCGGGGCGCGCCGGACCTGGCTGACGCACCTGACGCACGACAACCTGCACGCCGCGCTCGCGGCCGAGTTGCCCCCGGACATCCAGCCGGCCTTCGATGGCCTTGTGGTGGAGTGCTGATGGCGTTCACGCTCGATGTGACCTCGATGACGGAACCGGCGGTGCCCGCCGGCGTGCGGGACGACGACTGGACGGGGCTCGCCGAGCGCTTCCGCGCCGCGCATCACGCCGTGTCGGTGATCGCGACGACCGGAGTGTACGGCTACCGCGAACTGGAGCTGCAGGCCGCCGAGCGCGCGCGGGTGGCGGCGTTCGCGGCGGAGGTGGCGGGGCGCTACGACGACATCGTCGTGCTCGGCATCGGCGGTTCGTCGCTGGGCGCCATCGCGCTGCGGTCGGCGCTGCTGCCGGCCGCGTGGAACGCGCGCACGAGCGCGGAACGCGGCGGCCGGCCGCGCCTGCACGTGCTCGACAACGTGGATCCGCGCACCATCGCCGGCGCGCTGTCCATCGTTGCGCTGCCGCGCACGCTCTTCGTCGTGATCTCCAAGTCGGGCGGCACCGTGGAGACGCTGGCGCAGTACCTCGTGGTGCGCGACCGGCTCGCCCGCGAGGGACTCGACGCGGCGCACCACCTGGCGTTCGTCACCGACCCGGTGAAGGGGGCGCTGCGCGCCATCGCGAAGCGCGACGGCATTCCGGTGTTCGCCGTGCCGCCGAATGTCGGGGGACGCTTCAGCGTTCTCTCTCCGGTGGGCACGCTCCCGGCCGCGCTCTGCGGCATTGACATCGAGGCGCTGTGCACCGGCGCGATGGTGATGCGCGATGCGACGATGGGCGACGATCTCCTGCACAACGCCGCGGGGTTGTTTGCGACGCTGCAGTGGCGCGCGCACGCGCAGGCGGGGCAGGGGCAGCACGTCATGATGCCGTACAGCGATGCGCTGCGCGACATCGCGCCGTGGTTCGTGCAGCTGTGGGCCGAATCGCTCGGCAAGGTGGACGCGGACGGCATGCACGTGGGTCCGACTCCGATTGCCAGCGTTGGGGCCACCGACCAGCACAGCCAGGTGCAGTTGTTCATGGAAGGGCCCGCCGACAAGACGGTGACCTTCCTGCGCATCGAGACAGCGGCCGACGATGTGGAGATTCCGCGCCTGGAGACGGGAGAGAAGGCGCTGGCGTTTCTCGGCGGACACACGCTGGGCGAGCTGCTGGATATTGAGTGCCGTGCGACGGCGCGCGCGTTGGCGCGCGCCGGGCGTCCGTCCATGACCATGACGGTGGGCGCGGCCGATGCGTGGCACCTCGGCGGCCTCATGATGTGGCTCATGCAGGCCACCACACTGGCCGGTGCGCTCTATCAGGTGAACCCGCTTGATCAGCCCGGTGTGGAGCTTGGCAAGCGCTTGGCCAATCGGGAGTTAGGGCACCCCGACTTGGCAGCGTCCGACGAGGCGTCCGGCGCAGAAAATCCGCCTGTTCCGGCCGTTCGCGTTCGCGTTGGATAACCGCGTCTTCTGTTGCCCCTCGCTCCGAAAACCGGCAAATTAAAAGGCTGGCGTGGCCCGTTATCACCGGGCGCCCAGACTCGGCCTTTTCCACACTGAAATCCTGACATGTCCAATACGCTCGACATTCTGCATCGCATTCTTGGACCCGCTGCCGCGGTGGAGCATCACCGGCTGGTGCTCAAAGATCCTTCCGCGCTCGCGTCCGCTCGCATGGATGAACTGGTCCGCCTCGCCGTCTTCGGCGATGCGGACGAAAAGGAATGGGCCCGCTGGGCCATTCATGAGCTTGGCCAGGCGGTCGGCGTGCGGTCGGCGTCCATTCACGACCTCTACATGGCGCGCGGCCGCGGCGAGATCACCGGCTTCACGGTGCCGGCCATCAACGTGCGCGGCATGAGCTACGACACGGCGCGCGCGATCTTTCGCATGGCCAAGAAGCTCAACGCCGGCGCCTTCCTGCTCGAGATCGCGCGCAGCGAGATCGTGTACACCGAGCAGCGCCCCACCGAGTACGTGGCGGTGATGATCGCGGCGGCGCTCCGCGAGGGGTACCATCATCCGCTCTTCATCCAGGGCGACCACTTCCAGGTCAACGCCAAGAAGTTCGCCGTGGATGCCGCGGCCGAGGTGGCGGCGGTCAAGGCGCTCGCGACGGAGGCGATTGCAGCGGGCTTCTACAACATCGACCTCGACACGTCGACGCTGGTGGACCTGTCGAAGGCGACGCTCGCCGAGCAGCAGCGGCTCAACTACGAGATCGGGGTGGAACTGACGCGCCACGTGCGCGCGCTCGAGCCCAAGGGCGTGTCCATCTCGCTCGGCGGAGAAATCGGCGAGGTCGGAACGAGCAACTCCACAGTCGCCGAATTGCGCGCCTTCATGGACGGCTACACGCAGACGCTGCAGCGCCAGGCGCCGGGCATGGTGGGGCTCTCCAAGATCTCCGTGCAGTCGGGAACGTCGCATGGCGGCGTGGTCAAGGCCGACGGCTCCATCGCCGACGTGAAGCTCGATTTCCAGACGCTCGAGGATCTCGGCCGCGTCGCGCGTTCGGAGTACGGGCTGTCGGGCGCGGTGCAGCACGGCGCGTCGACGCTCCCCGATGACCTGTTCAACAACTTCCCGCGCACGGAGACGGCGGAGATCCACCTCGCCACCGGCTTCCAGACGATGCTGTACGACCACCTGCCCGAGGCCCTGCGCGCGGAGATCTATGGCTGGCTGCGCGAGAACGCCAAGGACGAGCGCAAGGCGGGCGACACCGACGAGCAGTTCTTCTACAAGTCGCGCAAAAAGGCGCTGGGCCCCTTCAAGAAGGCGCTGTGGTCCCTGCCGGCGGCGACGCAGGCCGAATTGGCCCGCGCGTACGACGCGAAGTTCGAGTTCCTGTTCACCCAGTTGGGGGTCGGCGGGACCTTACAGCACGTCCAGCGGTACATAAAGACATCCGAACAGCGCCGGCCCGCGCCGTCGCAGGCAGGCCCGGCCGTGGAAGCGGCCCCTGACGACGCCGAGGCCGGCGAGTAGCACCCGCACTGCCGCGGACCCCGCCGGGGCGGGATCCGCACCATTCAACGGAGACAACATGCGCAAGATATTTCTCATGGCCGCCGCGGCGGTGCTCACCCTCTCGGGCTGCGTGTCCAAGAAGGACTACGAGAAGGAACTCGCCCAGGTGAAGCTCATCTCGGCGGAGAAGGACTCGCTCCTCAAGGACGTGATGGCCACGTCGCAGTTCATTGCCGACGTCAACGGCGAACTGGCCCGCGTCCGTGACGCCAAGGCCGGCAAGCCCGTCGTGGGCGCCAGCGGCGAGCTGAGCAGTCTGTCGCCTGCCGAACAGCGCGCGCAGATGCTCGATCGCGTCAAGACGCTCACCGACCGCGTCAATGACGCGGAGTCGCGCCTCGCCGCCAGCCGCCAGCGCGTTGCGGCGCTGACCGGAGATACCAAGACCCTGACGACGCAGTTGGCCCAGTTCGACTCGACGATTACGGCCTTCAAGTCGATCATCGAGAACCAGAAGGCCGAGATCGCCTCGCTGACCGCGCAGGTCGGCGCGCTGCAGGGCGAGACCGTCGTGCTCAAGACGGAGAAGGCCCAGCTGACGGTGGAGAAGGAGGCGCTGACGACCGAGAAGGTGGCGCTCACGGTCGAGCGCAACACGGTCTACTACGTCATCGGCACCAAGGATGAGCTCCGCAAGAAGGGGATCATCGTGAAGCGCGGCGGCATCCTGGGCATCGGCTCCACCGACATCCCGGCGACGACGCTCAACCCAGCCGACTTCACGTCGATCGACAAGCTGACGACGACCGAGATCACGCTGCCGAAGGCGGACAAGAGCTATCGCGTGCTGTCGCGGCAGGACCTGGTGGGCACCGATCCGGCATCGCCGAAGGGCGGCTACAAGGGCGTGATCAAGATCACGAACCCCGAGGCGTTCTGGGCGGCGTCGAAGTTCCTCATCATCGTCCAGAACTGATGCCCGGAGTGCACGGAGCATGAACGCGCCGCCCGCCTGGCAGGCGGCGCGCCTCCGTGACACCGTCGTCGACTACGCCCGGCGCCTCTGGGTGAAGGGCGGCGAAGACGACCTGTTCTTTCTCGCCGGCGGGGTGGCCTACAACATCCTCCTCGCCGGCGTGCCGTTTTTCCTGCTGCTCATCGCCGGCATCGGGTACGTGCTCGACAAGCCGGAGGCCGACTCCACGCGGGATGTGCTGGAGTTCCTTGGGCGCCTGCTCCCCGTCGGCAACAGCGACGGCACGAGCTTCCTCGAGCCGATCCTGCGCGACGTGGTCGCCACGCGCGGGCGGGTGGGATTGCTCTCGGCGCTCGCCTTCGCCTGGTTCTCGACGCGGCTGTTCGGGACGCTGCGCACCGTGCTCCAGCGCGTCTTCTCGGTGGCGCACGGGCGCGGCATCATGGTCGGCAAACTCTATGACTTCGGCTACACGATGCTGTCGTCGCTGCTCCTCGTGGTCTATCTGGTGCTCTCCGCCTATCTCGCGATCATGAGCAAGAGCGGCATCGCCGTCCTGCAGGAGGTGGGCGTGGACGCCGCGATGATGGGCAGCCTCGAGTACGCCATCGGGCGCGTGCTGGCGTTCAGCGTCGTGTTGGCGATCTTCTTCAGCGTCTACAAGTACATCCCGCCGCGCCGCGTGCCGTGGCGGCAGGCGCTGGTGGCGGCCACGACCACCAGTGTGCTGTTCGAGGTGGCGCGCAACCTGTTCGTGCTGATGGTGCAGCGCTTCGATCCCGCGTCGCTCTACACGGGGACGCTCGGGGCGCTCGTGATCGTCGTCTTCTGGGCGTACTACGCGGCGCTGATCTTTATCGTCGGCGGCATGGTGGGACACATCTACGCATTGCGGCGCCGGCGGCTGTACGGGCCGGAGGCCATGGAGGGATAGTGATCGACCTGCGAAGTGATACCGTCACCAAGCCTACGGCGGCGATGCGCCGCGCGATGGCCGAAGCCGAAGTCGGCGACGACGTCCTTGACGGCGACCCGACCGTAAATGCCCTGCAGGAGCGCGTGGCGTCGCTGCTCGGCAAGGAGCGCGCGCTGTTTGTCCCCACCGGGACGATGGGCAATGCCTGCGGGCTCTGGGTGCACGGCCGGCACGGCACGGAGGCGTACGCGCACGACGACTCGCACATCGTGAACTGGGAGATCGCCGGCCTGGCGGGACTGCGCGGCCTGCAGCCGCGCATGGTGCGGGGCGCGCCCGTGATGACGCTCGAGACGCTTAAAGCGGCGGTGCGGCCGGCCAGCAAGCACGCGCCGGTGGCGAGCGTGGTCTGCTTCGAGAACACGCACAACGGCGCGGGCGGCATGGTGACGCCGCTCGCCGAACTGCGCGCGATGGCCGACTTCGCCCGCGGCACGCTGAAACTCCCGATCCACATGGACGGCGCGCGCTTGTGGAACGCGCACGTCGCCACTGGCACGTCGCTCGCCGACTTCGCCGCCTGCGCCGACACCGTGATGGTGTCGTTCTCCAAGGGACTCGGCGCGCCGCTCGGCGCGGCGATCGCCGGGAGCGAGGCGCACATCGCGGAGGCGTTCGTGGCCCGCAAGCGCCTCGGCGGCGGCATGCGCCAGAGCGGAATTGTCGCCGCGGCCGCGCTGCACGGCATTGAGCATCATCTCGGCCGACTCGCCGAGGATCACGCGAACGCCAAGCGGCTCGCGGCGACCATCGCGAGCGGCGTGCGGGACGTGCAGGTGGTGCCGCCCGACACGAACATCGTGATGATCGACCTGCCGGCGCGCCTCGACGCCACCACGGTGACGGCGCGCGCCAAGGCACTCGGGGTGCTCATCTCGGCTTGGCATGACAAGCGGGTGCGCGTGGTCTGCCATCTCGATGCCTCGCCGGCGCAGGTGGACGAGGCGGCGCGCGCGATGGTGCAGGCGCTCGCCTGAGGGCGCGCCGAAGGATAGCTTGGGGCCAAGTATTGCCTCCGCCACACGAGGTCTGTCATGTCCGTTTCCCGCCGCCACTTCGTTTCTGCCCTCGGACTCGGGGGCGCCGGACTCCTGACGCCGCCCTTCATCGGCAGCCGCGGCCATGAAGCCCGTCTTGCCGACTGGCTGACTGCGCCGGCGCCGCCGCCGGGCCTGATAAGGCTCGACAGCAACGAGAACCCCAACGGACCCGGCGCCAAGGCCTTCGAGGCCATCCGCGCGATGTTTGGGGAGTCCAATCGCTACCCGGACGCTCAGGACGACGCGCTCGTCGCCGCCATCGCGCGCGCCAACGGCGTGAGCGAGGAGAACGTGGTGCTCGGCTGCGGCTCAAGTGAGACGTTGCGCATGTGCGTCGAGGCGTTCGTGAACACCGCGCAGCATCTCGTCACCGCCGCGCCGACGTTTGAGCTGCCGCAGAACTTCGCGCGCACGATGGGACGCCCGGTCGTCACGGTGCCGGTGGACGACCAACTCCGGCTCGACCTCCAGCAGATGGGGGACAAGGCGGGCGGGGCGGGGCTGGTCTTCTTCTGCAACCCGAACAACCCGACGGCGACGGTGCACGGCGATGCCGCGGTGCGCGAGTTTGTGGCGCGCGTGCGGCGCGGCTCGCCGGCGACGTACATCCTCATTGACGAGGCGTACCACGAGTACGTGGACGATCCGTCGTACAAGACGGCCATCCCCCTGGCGCTGGCCGATCCCAACGTCATCGTCGCCCGCACCTTCTCCAAGGTGTTCGGCATGGCAGGCTTGCGCGTCGGCTACGGCATCATGCACCGCGACACCGCCCGCCGGCTGCAGGGGTGGCGGCTCGGCTCAGGCGTGAGCGTGCTCGCGCTCGCGGCGGCCGCGGCGATGGTCAATGACAAGGAGCACATCGCGCTCGAGCAGCGGCGCAATCGCGAGGCCAAGGCCTTCACCCGCGCCTTCTTTGAGAAGGCCGGGTACGAGGTGGGCGCGAGCGAGGCGAACTTCCTCATGATCAACCTGCGGCGCGACATGCGCCCGGTGCGCGACGCCTGCCGCAAGGAGGGGATCGCCGTCGGACGGCCGTTCCCGCCGCTCACGACGCACCTACGCATTTCCATTGGGACGATGGAGGAAATGCAGAAGGCAATCGAGGTGCTGAGGCGAGTGTTGGCGTAGGGATGATTTAGGATTGGGAGCTCGGATGGAGATGGCGATTTGGATTCGCGAATTGGATTTGTGATCATGATCCTGATCGCAAATCCCCATCGCGAATCCGAATCCGAGCTCCTTATCCGAAGTCGCAGTTGTGCCAATCCGCCGCGTCTGGCTAGATTGCAGATGCTTCAGGCCCCGGTGGTCGCGGGCCCGCCAACTCCGCCAGGGCCGAAAGGCAGCAACGGTACGTGGTGTCTCGCGTTGCATCGTCAGGCCTGAAGCACTCTCGCGGGGTCTCACCGATTGGTGGGGCCCCGCGAGTCTTTGTTGCTGCCGATTGCGGATTGGGAGCTCCAAATCCTAACTCGTCTTGTCGGACCATGCCCTCGCTGCCGAGAACGCCTCGGCCACGGCCCGGCGGTCGTGCCGCTCCACCGCGCCGCGCAACGCCCCGAGCTGCGCCAGGCAGGTCTCGAGTGCGTCCAGCACCGGAACCGCATTGTCATCCAGGATGGCCGCCCACATCTCCACCGATGACGCCGCCATGCGCGTCATCTCCTTGCCGCCGCTGCCGAGGCGACGGCGCTCGATCGCCCGCGACGCGAGCGTGCCGGCCAGCGCCAGCGAGAGCAGCTGCGGCAGGTGACTGCTGAGCGCCATCTCGGCATCGTGCATGGCGGCGTCGCGTTCCGTGGGCTTGGCGCCCACCGCGCGCCAGAGCGCACGGGCGCGCTTCCACACGGCGGCGCTGGTGTCGGGGGTGCGGCAGAGGTCTACGCGTGCGCCCTCAAAAAGTCCCCTCCGCGAGGCGTGCCATCCCGCCCGATGGTCGCCGGCCATGGGATGACTTCCCACGAACCGCGATGCCAGTCCCAGCGCGGACGCGCGCTGCACGATGCGGCGCTTGGTGCTGCCGACGTCAGTGATGAGCGCGGCGCGCCGCAGATGCGGGGCGGCCTGCTCCAGCAGCGTCAACGCTTCGTCCACCGGCACGGCAAGCACGATCGTGCGTGCATCCTCCAGCGCGCGCAGCCTGGAGTCCACGACCTTCGAAATCACCCCGGTGCGAAAGGCGTGCCGCGTCGCGTCGCTGTCGACGTCGAAGCCCCAAACGGTGACGCCGCTCGCCGCGAGATCGCGCGCGAGTGATCCCCCCACGAGGCCCAGGCCGAGGATCGCAACCGGTCCGTTGATGCTCACGGCGCCTCGTCCTGCTGTGCGCGGCGGCACATCGCCACCACGGGCCAGAAGATGTCGCGCACCGATTCCTCGTGCAGGCCCACACGCTGCGCGTGTCGCGCCACGGAGGCGACGACCTGCGCCTCGCGGCGCGTGTCGAGCGTCGCGAGGCCAGCGGCCCGCTTCTCGGCCCCGATGCGGCGCGCGACCTCAACGCGCCGCGCGAGCAATTCCACGAACTCGGCGTCGAGCGCGCCCAACTCCTCGCGCAGCGCGGCCAGCGCCGGCGACTGCTTGATGGCGGGCGTCATCAGGCGACCCTCGTCTTGCGCGCCGTCGGCGCCAGCGTGCGGCCGGCGGCCTCGGCGAAGAGCGCGAGCGAGCGCATCATCTCGCCGAACGCGTCGATGGTGAGCGACTGATCGCCGTCGGACATGGCCTCGCCGGGGCGGGGATGGACCTCCACGATGAGGCCGTCGGCCCCCGCGGCGATCGCCGCGAACGCGAGGGGCGCCACGAGGTCGGCGCGGCCCGCGGCGTGACTGGGGTCGACGATCACCGGGAGGTGCGTCTCGCGCTTCAGCACCGGAATGGCGGCGATGTCGAGCGTGTTGCGTGTGGCCGTCTCGTAGGTGCGGATGCCGCGCTCGCACAGCACCACGAGTTCATTGCCGCGCGACATGATGTGCTCGGCGGCGAGCAGCAGCTCCGTGATGGTGCCGGCGAGTCCGCGCTTGAGCAGCACCGGGCGCCGCACGCGGCCGACTTCGGCGAGCAGGGCGTAGTTCTGCATGTTGCGCGCGCCGATCTGCAGCATGTCGGCGTGCTCCGCGACCAGTTCGACGTGCCGCGGGTCCATGACTTCGGTCACCACCGGGAGCCCGGTGGCGGCGCGTGCATCGGCAAGGAGGGCGAGCCCTTGCGCGCCGAGCCCCTGGAAGGCCCACGGTGACGTGCGCGGCTTGAAGGCGCCGCCGCGCAGCATCGTCGCGCCGTGATCACGCACGCCGCGGGCCGTTTCGATGAGCATCTCGGCGTTCTCCACCGAGCAGGGCCCTGCCGCCACGACCACCTGCCGATCGCCGAGCACGGTGCCGGCCGCATCGCCAAGGGGTACGAGCGTGGGCGCGGCGCGGAACCCGCGCGAGGCCAGCCGGTACGGCGTCCGCACCGGCACAACCGACGCCACCCCCGGCCAGCGGCGCACCGCACCCGCGTCGAGCTGGGAGGTGTCGCCGATGCATCCCACCACCACGCGATCGGTGCCGTGCGAGACGTGCGTGCGCACGCCGTGCTCCTCGAGGTGCTCGCGCAGCGCGTCGAGGGTGGTCTGCGGGATTCCTGCTTCGGTGATGATGATCACGGGGCCTCCGTTGGCCAAAACAAAGAAGGCCCGTGGACATGTCCACGGGCCTGTGACGTGCGATGGGTTGGTGTCAGCTATGCGCGAACGCCTACCCCCGCGGCCCGTGTTGAGCAGCGAAAGTAGTAATAAAAGTAAGCGCGGGCGCTGAGCATGGTGGTGAGACTAAACGGTCCGGGGTCGTCGCGTCAAGTGGCGGCCGTCCCCCGGACCATCAGGCGCGTCCTGTCAACCGTCTACCGTCCATCGTCTACCGTCTGCAGTTTTACACCATGTCCCTCGCCCTCGCCCGCAAATACCGTCCGAAGTCCTTCGCGGCGGTCGCCGTGCAGTCGCACGTGGCGGGAACGCTCAAGGGCGCCATTGCCCGCGGCCGCGTAGCGCACGGCTACCTGCTGTGCGGCCCGCGCGGCACCGGCAAGACGACGCTCGCGCGCGTGCTCGCGATGGCGCTCAACTGCGAGAACAAGCGAGACGATGGCGAACCGTGCGGCGAGTGCCCGAGCTGCACGCGCATCTGGAGCGGCAGCGCGTCGCTGGACGTGGTGGAAATCGATGCCGCGTCGAACCGCGGCGTGGAGGACGCCCGCGACCTGCGGGAGCGGGCCCAGTACGCCCCCACGGGGGACGACCGCTACAAGGTCTACATCGTGGACGAGGCGCACATGCTCACGCGCGAGGCGTGGAACGCGCTCTTGAAGGTGCTGGAGGAGCCGCCGCCGCGCGTCGTGTTCGTGTTCGCGACCACCGAGCCGCAGAAGATCGCGCAGGCGGCCGCGCCGGTGCTGAGCCGCCTGCAGCGGTTCGACCTCAAGCGCATCGGGCCAGCCGACGTACGCGAGCGCCTCGCCGCGGTGCTTGCCGAAGAAAAGGTGGAGGCGGAGCCGGAAGCGCTGGCGATGCTGGCGCGCGCGGCCGACGGCTCCATGCGCGATGCGCTCTCGCTCACTGACCAGGTGCTGTCGTGGGGCGGCGGGACTATCACGCCGCAGCGCGTGCGCGACGCGCTGGGCCTGGTGCCCGAGGACGAGACGCTCGCGCTCTTCGACCTCGTGCTCGATCGAAAGGCGGGCGATGTCTTCGCCACGGTGGGCCGGCTGGCTGACCACGGCATCGACTTCAACGTGCTGCTCGCCGACTTCAGCGACCTTCTACGCGCACAATTGGCACTGTCGCTGGGCGGCACGCCGCCGGAAATCAGCGATCGACTGCGGCAGGAGCTCGCCGCGCGCGCCCCACGGGTGAACGCCGCCGATCTCGTTCGCATGCTCGTGATGCTGGTGGAACTCGAACCGCATTTCCGTCGCTCGGCGCAGCAGCAACTGCTGTTCGAGACGCTCCTGGTGCGGTTCGCACTCCTCGATCGCACTATTGACCTGGAGTCAGTGCTCCGCGGCGTGATGGGTGCGCCGCAGGGGTCGTCGTCGGGCGGCGGCGCGTCGTCGCGCGCGGAGCCGTCGCGCGCGGACGCCTCACGCGCGGAACCGTCATCGCGGGGCGCGCAGGGTCGCGACGAACCGTCGCGCGCTGCCGCTCCGGCGGTGCGCGAAGGCGATGCGCGCCCGGCATCAAGGCTGCGCGACAGCGCCGAGGTGCCGCCGGTGGCCGTCGCGTCGGCGTCCGCGGTGGGGCGGCAGGCCCCGCGCCCGTCGGCGCCCGCGCCGACGGCTGCCGACGTGGCCGCCCCAGTGGCGACGATGCCGGCCGAGATCAACCGGCTCGCCGAGTTTTGGGACGAGGTCGTCGATGTCGTCCGTCGCGGTGGACGCGGTACCCTCGCCTCAATGCTCGATCACGCCACGCCGCAGGCGGTCTCGGGGAACGGCACGGTGACGCTTGCCGTTGACACGGATGTACACGGCGATGCCATTACGCAGGCGGCGGAACACGTGCTCGCCGCGCTGCGCACGCGCTTCAGTGGCGTTGAGCGGATTGCGGTCAAGGCGCAGCAGTCGGCCCCGATGGAACGGCTGACGGAGGAAAGCGTCCTGCAGCGCCGCGTGGCCCAGCTGCGCAAGCGCGACCCCGTGCTCGATGCGGCCATTGATGCGCTCGACCTTCGCTTGCTCCCGTAGACTCCCATGGATCTCAAGAATCTGATGGCGCAGGCCCAGCAGATGCAGCAGCGCGCCCAGCAGGTGGACGAGGCGCTGCTCAAGCTGTCCGTCACCGGGTCGGCCGGCGGCGGCATGGTGACCGTCGAGTGTGACGGCAAGGGAAACGTGAAGAAGGTCCGGCTCGAGCCGACCGTCGTGAACCCGGCCGATATCGAGATGCTCGAGGACCTCATCACCGTGGCCACCGTGGACGCGCAGAAGAAGGCGTCGGAGGCGGCGCAGCAGGAAATGCGCGCGCTGATGGGCGGCCTCAACCTGCCGTTCCAGCTTCCGTTCTGACGTGTCGGCCATCGACGATCTCGTCGCCGAGCTGTCGCGCCTCCCCACCATCGGGCGCAAGTCGGCCCTGCGCCTCACGTATCACCTGCTGAAGCAGCCGGCTGAGCAGTCGCGCCGGCTCGCCGAGGCGCTGGTGACGCTTGCCGAGAAGGTCCATCCCTGCCCGCGGTGCTTCAACCTGACGGAACAGGAACTGTGCGCCATCTGTGCCGATCCGCGCCGCGACGCCACGCTCATCTGCGTGGTGGAGGAGGCCTCGGACATCGGCGCCATCGAGCGGTCGGGCGAGTACCGCGGCATGTACCACGTGCTT
>JBAZTM010000094.1:5247-13719 GCA_041661925.1 Gemmatimonadaceae bacterium | reverse complement strand
CAAGGTGGCGGGCGTCCAACGGACGCTCCCACCCTGATGCACAACAGTCGGTTGCGTTTCCCCGAGGCGCACGATCGTCCATGCGACGGCCGCCAGGAACGCGTGACTTCCCATGGCCGCTGCGAACTGCAGCGTCATGAAGGCACGGTCCGGGACAGTACGGCCTCGCCTGCGATCGGGCACGATATTCATTGCCAAACGCCAAAGGGAGTAGGCCCGCCCGGGCAGCGGTCGCCGGTCCGGGGGGTCCTGCAGCGGGGACGACCCGCCGTAGGATGGGTAACCTGCGGGACGGGCAGATTCAATAGGTGAGAGGGTGATGGCAGAGGGCGGATGGCAGATGGCAGATACCGACCACCTCCCAGCCGTCTACGCGCCGAGTTCGCGCAGCAACTGCCGCGAGATCACGATGCGCTGGATCTCGCTCGTCCCTTCGCCGATTTCGCAGACCTTGGCATCGCGCATCATGCGCTCGACGGGATAGTCCTTGGTGTAGCCGTACCCGCCGTGCACCTGCACCGCCTTGATGGTGCAGCGCATGGCCAGCTCCGAGCAGTACAGCTTGGCCATGGCCGCTTCCTTTCGGTACGGCTTGCCATGCTGGGCGAGCCAGGCGGCGTGATAGGTGAGGTGCTTTCCCGCCTCGATTTCCGTGGCCATGTCGGCCAGCTGAAATGACAGGCCCTGAAAGTGCGCGATGGGCTGCCCAAACTGCTTGCGTTCGGTGCTGTACTTGAGTGCCTGCTCCAACGACCCCTCGGCGAGGCCCAGCGACAATGCCGCGACACCCACGCGGCCCGCATCGAGCGTTTGCATGAAGTTGACGAAGCCGGCGCCTTCCTCACCGAGCCGGTTCTCCACCGGCACCTCGACATCCTCGAAAATCAGCTCACGCGTGTCGGACGCACGCCAGCCGAGCTTGTCTTCCTTCTTGCCCGAGCGGAAACCCTGCATCACCGGGAGGCTGGCGTCATGCCCGATGCCGACGCGTTTGGCGGCGTCGAGATCGCACGTCTCCTTGGTAAGGATGAACGAGCTGATCCCCTTGGTGCCTCGCGCCGGATCCGTCACCGCCGTGACGAGGAAGATCTCGCCCACGCCGCCATGCGTGATGAACCGCTTGGTGCCATTGAGCACGTAGTGGCCGTTCCTGCGCTCGGCGGTCGTACGCGTGCCGCCGGCATCGCTGCCTGCGCCCGGCTCAGTCAGGCCGAACCCGCCAAGAACCGCACCAGTCGCGAGCAGCGGCACATATCGCTCCCGCTGGGCGGGCGTGCCGAAATGCACGATGGGCGACGTCCCGAGCGTAGTGTGCGCCGAGATGGTGATGGCGTGCGAGGCACAGACCTTGGCCATCTCGTGAATGGCGATGGTGTATGCGAGCGTGTCGAAGCCCGCGCCGCCCAGTTCTTCCGGCCACGGGATGCCGAGCAAGCCAAGCTCGCCCATCCGCCTGACGGTCTCCCACGGAAACTCCTGGGATTCGTCGTGGCGCGCCGCGATGGGCGCCACTTCCGCGCGCGCGAATTCCCGGACCATCTCGCGCACGGCGAGATGTTGTTCATTGAAATAGAGCTGGTCGTCCATGGGCACCCGGTCCCGAGCGTTTATCGGCAAGCGTGGAGCGGTCGCCGCGTCAGCGGCGAGGCACGGCGTCGCCGGAAGATAGCAAGCGCGTCATTGTGCGCCTACACCGCGCGGGCGAAGTGCCCACGGGTGTACCGGTCGCCGAGGATGCCGCGTACCGCATCGGTATTCGGCAACTCCCCAGCCGCCAGCGCGTCGAACAGCTGGCGGTAGGCGCCCACGATCTCGGCCACGGGGTCGCCGCGCACGTTGAAGACCGCGCGATAGCTGCGCACCCCCGCACGCCAAAGCCGCGGCGCGTACTGCGAGCCGTCCACCGGTCGCGAGTGCAGCAACCGGTTGCGACAGGCGCTGTCCGTGGCCACCGGAAACGCGTATCCGGTGGGATCGGTGAGTTCGACGTTGGGGTGCTTCTGCACGCAGAGATCGCGGCACGTCGTCGGCTCGCGATCGAACGCCGCCGAGAGGACGCAGTGCTCCATGTTCATCCCCTCGGGCCGCCCGAACAGGAAGACTTCGAAGCCAGCGCCTTGCCACGGCGCGACCAGTTGCGCGATCTCGTCGGCGGTGAGTTCCACGGAGGCGGTGATGCGGCGCGCTCCCATGGCGAAGAACTCGCGCGCCGTGTGGGCGTTGAAGCAGTTCACCGCGTAGTCCGCCACGACGTCGCGCCCGTCTCCGCCGAACTCGGCAACGAGGCCGAGATGTCCGCTCAGGAGCGGGAGGCCGAGGTCGAGCCACTTCTGTATGGATCGACGCTCCTCAGGCCGCACGACGCTCGGCGTGCGCAAACGCAGGCTGATTCCCTGCTCCGCCAGTTCTGTCGCGAGTTCCGTCACCTTCGCGCGCGACGGCGCCGGATGACGGAGGAACGGATCGAGCACCACCTCGGTGGCCCCGGCGCGCGCCGCGGCGCGCGCGTCATCGAGGTCGAAGACCTCGGCGCACAAGCTGAAAGCCGTCGGCGGGACCTCAGGCGACCGCGTGTCGCCGGACGAGCTTCCCGGCGACGGCCGTGCGTGGGGCGCGTCAAGGCGGATCGCGCGCGTGATGCGCTCCGTCCGATCTGAGAGAACGGCTGCATGCGCCCAGTCGCGGCGCTGCGCCAGTTCCTCGGTGGCACGCTGTCGCATGCGGTTCAGTTCAGACACGGGCAGGAACAGCCCCGAGGCGAGGCCCGACGCGTCGAGATCGCCCAGAACAAACGGCGTATCACCGAGGCGGCCGAACTGCTCCCGCAGCTGCGCCGTGTCGAGTACGCGCTTGGACGCGGGGGCGAGCGTGGCGTCGGAATGTTCGGTGAGCGTCTCACCGTCAGCCGTGAGCACCGCCTTCAACGGGGCACCGGCGGTTCCGAAGACTCGCACGTCCAGTTGGGTGCGGCGCGCGCGCCCCTCGCCAGCGAGCGGCGCGAACGACGAGCGCGCGGCGCCGAGCAACTGCCCGTCGCTCGTGCGAAAGACCCGCCAACCCGGCGTGACCCGCACGCGGGTGCGAATGGCCTGACGCCACCGGCCCTCGCGCTGCTGCACGGTGCGTACGTCGTCCACGCCGAAGCCCACCGACTCGACATGTCCTCCCGCCGCCGGCTCGAAGCCGAGACCGTCGCCGAGCGCGATGGGTGTGCTCACATCCACGATCAGCTCGCCGTCCGCGTACTCCACAACGACACCCAGTACGAGACCGCGGTTGTCGGGCTGCGTACGCGTCACGTAATCACGGCCGGCGCGGCCGCCGTACATGCCACCCGTGAAGCCACGGCTGAAGATCTGGACGAGTGGACGCGTCTCCTCGAACTCGGGCGGCGAGAAATCCCCAGCAGCCACGCGATCGAGCCAGGCGCGATAGCCCTTGGTGACCGTGGCCACGTACTCGGGCTTCTTCTTGCGCCCCTCCACCTTGAGGCACACGATGCCCGCCTCGGCGATGGCGCCCAGATGCTCGAACGCGCCGAGGTCCTTGGCCGAGATCAGGTAGCCGCGGTCCAGCTCCTCTCCCGTGTCGAGGTCGGTGAGCACGTAGTCCTTGCGGCAGCTCTGGGCGCATGAGCCGCGATTGGCGCTGCGCTCGGAGATCATCCCCGACATGAAGCACTGCCCGCTGTACGAGATGCAGAGCGCGCCGTGGACGAAGCTCTCAAGACCCAGCTCCGGCACCTCGGCGTGGATGGCGCGGATGTCGTCGAGCGTGTTCTCCCGCGCGAGGACGACGCGCCCGACGCCCAGCCGCTGCATGACGCGCGCTCCGCTGGCGTCGTGCACCGTCATCTGGGTGGAGCCGTGGATCTCGAAGCCCGGGTAGACCGCCTGGATAAGGCGCACCAGGCCGACGTCCTGCACGATGGCCGCGTCGATGCCGCGGTCGATGCACTCCCCCAGGTAAGTGAGGCAGTCCTCCAGCTCAGCGGGCTTCACGAGTGTGTTGAGCGTCATGTAGATGCGCACGCCACGCCCATGGGCGATCTGGCAGGCAGCGGCGAGGTCGTCCAGCGTCAGCTGGGCACCTTCGTCGCGGGCGTTGAACTTCGACGCGCCGAGGTAGACGGAATTGGCCCCGTTCGCCACGGCGGCGCGGACGGCGTCAACGCTCCCGGCGGGGGCGAGAAGTTCGGGGGCGGAAGGCATCATGGGAAAGATAGCGGGTTTGGGGCCGGCGCCGGGTCCGGGCCCTGAAACCATGTGGGTGAGGAGTGCGTAGAGAGGACAACCGGAGGAGGCCCATGCTCACGTTCCTCATTTCCACAGCGATCATCCTTGCAGGTGCCATGATCGGTTACGGTACGTCGCGTCGGTTCGTCCGCGACCGCTTGCGCTACGTGGACAGCGCGCACAAACCCGCTATTCCAGTCGTCGTTGGTGTGGCAGCCTTCCTTGTGGCGCTGCCCATCGTGAACGTGGTGTCGATCCTGCCGCTCATCCACCTCGGCGGCGGCGCCGCCATCGCGTTGGGCGCGAGCGTGGGACTGGGCGTCCGCGCCGGCACGAAGGACATTCGCGAGGGGCGGTACGAGTTGCACGCGTGAACTGCAGATGGCAGATGGCAGACGGCGGATGGTGGTAAGCCGACTCGCGTGATGAACTGGAAGCCCGGCGGGGATGGCCTCAGCCGGGCTTCGTCGTACCGTCATCTCGTCTTCCTGGTTACGGGAGTCTGGGCAGCGCGTGAAGCCATGAGGCACGGTGGCTTCACCGGACCGAAGTCCCCCGACTCGGCGTCACCGCATGGCAAGCGCGGCCCGCACCGCGGCCTCCGCATCCAACACCTTGAACCCCTCGCGTTCGTACGCCGTTTGGGCAAGGACTTCACGGATCTGCGCGGGCGTCAGGGTGGGCCTTGCGCTCTTCACCAACGCCACCACGCCAAGGACCACCGGCGGTCCGTTCGAATACCCCCAGCCATCCTTGAACTTGCTGTCCAAGTCATACGGCCACGTGTAGACGAGGCGTGACGGATTCGGCTTGGTGGGGTGTTCAGGCACCGACACGATGCCGGCGTGCACGATGCGTGTGTCACAGACGTCGACGCCACATGGCGTGTACTCGCCACCGTCGCCACGGACATTCTCCGGATGCACGTCGATGAACAGCGTGCCGCGCGACTCGGCGAAGTCGATCGCCGCGCGCAGCGCGTCGGACTGGTCTGCCGTCCCCATGGAACTCGAAACGGCCACCGCGCCGTGCTCCGCTGCATACCTGATACCCTGGACGAGCGCCTCCTGGAAGCCGCGGTTCTTCTGGCTTCGTCCGATGATCGGGATGATGTGGGCTTCGGGCGCGACCCGGTGCACGATGTCCACCATCCACGCGCCATGCCACGGCTTGAGGTCACCCATCATTTCGCCGGGCACCATGGATGCCGCGGCAACGTACTGCGGCGCGGCGGATCCCTTGGGATCGAACTGCCAGTCGATGACCGCTACCGTCGCGTTGGCGCCACGGTTGAGCGCCTGCGCCTGGTCCACGCGTGAGAACGCGACAAGATTCGATTGTGTGTTGCGAGCGGGACCAGGATCGCCGCAGGACACGGTTGTCACCAGGATCATCGCCGCTGCGATGAAAGCAAACGCCGAATGGTATGTGCGACGAATACCCACCGAGGCTACCCCCCGTTCGCTGTTCGTGTCGAGTGCACTTCGACAATTACGAAGGGAGAACCTCGCGGTTTCAGCATTCCGGCGACTCTGTACGCCCCACCGCAAACACGCGTCGCCCGTCAGCACTGCACGGCGACGCTACCGCCGGTCGCTGGGCGCCTTCCAGAAGCGCAGCAACCACGCCACGGCGACGAGCGCGATCCCGGCCCAGCGATATGCGTCCGCGTGAAGCCGAATGCCCGCGCCGAACAGGGCGATGCCGGAGAGCGCCAGCGCGAGCTTGATGGTCGTGCGCGATGTCATACTGCGTCCTCCGTGCGGCGGGTCACAGGTCGGTCCGCGTGCAACCGGGCACCCGAAGGATGAAATCGGCGCCGAAGGCGCGAGAGGGCGTCTGGAATCCGGGAACCGCGCCGCCCGACTCGACCAATCGCGCCGCCAGCACCGCGGTCTTCGCCGTCAGCGTGTAGCCGTCGGGCGTGCGCAGGCGCGAGACGATGGTATTGCCCGAGGCATCGCGCACCTCGCCCCAGAGCGCCGCGGTCGCCCCGGCGCGTTCGTCCGACGAAGGCCCGAGCGGGCGACGACGGATTGCGGCCACCAATCGCCCGCGCACCCACGCCGTGCGCAGCAGCGGCGCGATCCACCGGGACAGGCGCAGCGAGCGCACCGTCGACGGCGGCATCGCGACGTACACCTCGATGTCGGGGATGCCCGTGCTGTGAAACGCCGTGGACACATCGCCCCAAGGGATGGTGGCGGTCAGTCGTACCTTGTCCCCGAAATCAATGCGGCGCGTGCGCCAGGCCGGAGGCACCGGCACAATGCGACCGCCGCGTCGCACGGCACCCGGCCCACCGGCGTTCTCCGCCATGGTCGTGGCGGTGCCGCGCGAGAGTCCACTCCCGCCGTGGAAGGCAAGCGCCAACGCGGTCGCGGACGGAAGCCGACGCTTGAGGTGCGCGGCAAGGCAGTCGGTGGGCACCACGTCAAAGCCGGCGCCGGGGAGCAGCATCACGCCCGCGGCCCGCGCCTCGGCGTCGCGCGCGGCCAGCGCCTCGAATACGGCGATCTCGCCGGTGATGTCGAGATAGTGCACGCGATTGCGAAGGCAGGCATCGGCCATCCGCCGCGAGGTGCGCGCGAACGGTCCCGCGCAGTGAATGACCGCTGTGGCGCCGGCGAGCGCGCAATCTAGCGCCGCCGCGTCATCCAGCGATGCCGCGCGCCACTCGAGGCCGTGGCGTTCAGCAAGCGTGCGCACGCCGGCCGCGTCACGCCCGGCGACGATGGGCCGCATCCCCTGCGACAGGCACTCCTCGACGACGAGCTGCCCTGTGTATCCGGTGGCACCGTAGATGATCACCACGGGGCGACGCGCCTTAGGACGTCTGGCCGGGTGGCGCAAACTCTGCCGCACGCGCCTCGGCGTTGGTCTTGACCCCTTCGTCGATGCTGTCGCGGAAGGTCATGCCGTCGAGCGCATAGAAGAGGCGCTTGGTGTAGGCCATGCCCCGCGAGGAGTGCGACGCGAGTCCGAGCACGATGCGCTCCACCTCGCCCTCGAACGCGGCCATCGAGAGCACGCGGCTCACCAGACCGATGCGCTCCGCCTCCGCCGCGTGCACCATGCGTCCACTCGCCACGAGGTCAAAGGCATGTTTCTCACCCACGGAGCGGCGCAACATGGTCATCACCATGGCGGGCACGGCGCCTAGTCGCACTTCGGGATAGCCGAACACCGCATCCTCGCGCGCCAGCACGACGTCGCAGGCCGTGGCGAGCCCGGCTCCGCCGGCGAGGGCCCGTCCCTGCACCGCCGCGACGACCGGCTTGGTCATCTGGCGCACGCCGAGAAAGAGCCGGCCGAGTGTGAAGACTTCGTCCGCCTCACCGCCCTCGGTTTCCTCGAGCGTCGCGGCGAGGTCGGATCCGGCGCAGAAGTGATCGCCCTCGCCGGCGATCAGCACCGCCCGTACGTCACCATCGGCCTCGAACTCGTCGAGCGCCTGCCGCAGTTCAACAACGGTCTGCTTGTCGAGCGTGTTTTGCACCGACGGCCGCGCGAGCGTCGCCCGGCCGATGCCGCCGTAGATCGCGATGCGAAGCCGCGGCTCGTCGCTCACGGTGCCGCCGGGAGCTGGCTCGCCCGCGCCTCGGCGTCGGGTACGTCAATCTCCATGCGCAGCAGCGCCGTGGAAAAGACCTTGCCCTGCGCGTCGGTCTTGAGCGAGAGCGTGCCGCCGCCGTCGAGGGCGCCGTGCAGCAGGAAGTTCAGCGCCTTGAGGTTGGGCAATTCGTACCGCTCCACCCCACCTTCGATGACCCCGGCGAAATGCTGCGCCACGCGATCGCGCGTCAGGTACCGCTCGAGAATGGCGTACCACTCGGGGCGCAGCGCGATGACGCCGACGTTGGCCGTGTCACCCTTGTCTCCGGAGCGGGCGTGCGCGATGTCCAGCAGGCGAACTTTCATCAGCGCACCTCCACGCGGGTCTGGACCACCGTCTTGTCCACCAGTGCCGGCCAGTACGCCACGATCTCCTCGACCTTCGGCCGTCCGCCGGCAAAGCCCGTGACGCTGGGCGGGCCGTTCAGCACGAGCGGGACGATTTCGCGCGTGAACCGCTCCACCTTCTTGCGGTCGCCATCGCGCACACCGATGCGATACTGCACTTCAGGGGCGTTGGCTCCGGCGTTGCCGGCGAGCGGCCCGTGCGTCGCCGACGCGCCGACGAACTCGCCGAGCACCTTCTCGAACTTCAGGCCGAGTCGATCGAGCCGTTCGCGCA
>JBAZTM010000094.1:1706-5237 GCA_041661925.1 Gemmatimonadaceae bacterium | reverse complement strand
TACGCAATGGAGACCTTCAGCTTGTCGGTCGCGGGCGCACCGCGGATGCCGAAGACGCGCACGCGGTCGGCGCCGGCGTCCTCGAGCTGGATGGACGTGAAGTCCGCCACGACATCGGGCGTGATGTAGGCGTGAGGATCACCCATCTCGTAGACCAGCTGCTCCGTGACTGTGGGCACGCTGACGCGCCCGCCAGTGTTCGGGTGCTTGGTGACGACGAACGTGCCATCGGCGGACCCTTCGATGATGGGATAGCCGACGTCCGCGAGATGCGGGATGTTGCGCCAGTCGTACAGGCAGTTGCCGCCGGAACTTTGCGCGCCGCACTCGATGATGTGGCCGGCAATGATCCCCGCGGCGAGCTTGTCCCATTCGGCGGCGCCCCAGCCGAACTCATGGCGCAAGGGCGCCATGGTCAGCGCCGTATCGGTGGACCGTCCGGTGATGACGACGTTGGCGCCCTTGGCGAGCGCCTCGACGATGGGCGTGGAGCCGACGTAGGCGTTGGCCGCAATCACGCGATCCCGCACCACCGACAGCGGCTCGCCGGTGTCCATGTTGCGCAACTCGTGCCCTGCCGCGAGCAGTTCGTCGATGCGCGGCAGCAGGTTGTCGCCAGTCACGATGCCGATGCGAAGCGCGCCGGCTCGTCCCGCTGCCGTTGCCATCGCCTGCACCGCCGCCGCGCAGGCCTCCGGGTTCACGCCGCCGGCATTGGCGATCACCTTCACGCCGCGCTCCGCGACGGCCGCAAGGACGCTTTCCATCGCGCCGACGAAATCACGTGCGTACCCCATGGCGGGGTCGCGTTCCTTCTGCTTTTGCAGGATGGACATCGTGACTTCGGCGAGGTAGTCGAGCATCAGGTAGTCCACCGGACCACCCTCGACCTGCCGCCGCGGAGCCTCGGGCCAGTCGCCCCAGAATCCCTGCCCACCCGCCACCCGCACCGTCCGGCTCAAACGTCACCTCCCAGGCGACTGGGCAGCACGAAAGGCCCCAGATGCGGACCCGGATTCTGCCAGGCCGCGCGGAGCGCGATGCCCAGCACCGTACGCGTGTCTTCAGGATAGACCATGGTGTCCACGTAGCCGCGCGCCGCAGCGTATCGGGCGTCGAGTTGGTGTTCGTAGTCGGCCCGCATCGCCGCGATGGCCTGCTCGAGGTCATCCGACGGGGCAAAGCCCGCCTTCTTGGCGTCCTCCAGCGACGGGCCGTGCACGGCCTGCACCGCCGACTCGCCCTCCATCACCGCCATGCGCCCCGTGGGCCACGAGAAGATGAAGTCGGGGTCGAAGCCCTGCCCCGCCATGGCGTAGTAGCCGGCGCCGGACGCGTGATTCACCGTGAGCACGATCTTGGGAACGCTGGTCGTCGCCATCGCCTCCACGAAGTGCGCACCGGCGCGAATGATGCCCGAGTGCTCGGCGTCGCGTCCGACCATGAAGCCAGACACATCCTGCACGAACAGCAACGGGATGCCGTGGCGGTCACAGCGCTGGATGAAGTAGGCCACCTTCTCGGCGCTTTCCGTATAGATGATGCCGCCGAAGCGCGCCCCTTCACCGTGCGGCCCCTTGATGAGCGCCCGCAGATTGGCCACGACACCCACCGGCGTTCCTTCGATGCGCGCGTCACCGCAGATCATCTCGCGCGCGATGTCGGGCTGGAACTCGTCGAGTTCGCCGCCGTCGAGGATGGTGTGCAGCACCGCGCGCATGTCGTACGGCATGCGGTGGTCGTTCGGGAGCAGCTCGTAGAGCGTGGCCGGATCTGCTCCTGGCGCAGCGTCGGCGTCGAACGGCGCGAGGCGCTCAGGCGGCGCGAGTCGTGAGACCAGATCCCGGATCTTCAGCAGGCACGCCTCGTCGTCATCCACGGCGTAGTGCGCCACGGCCGAAATGCTGGTGTGCGTGCTCGCGCCGCCCAGCGTCTCGCTGTCGATGACGGCACCGGTGGCGCCGCGCACGAGATTGGGGCCGCCCAATCCCATGAACGACGTGCCTTTGACCATCAGGATGACGTCGGAAAGCGCCGGGAGGTACGCGCCGCCCGCGATGCACGGGCCCATCACCGCCGCGATCTGCGGGATGTGCAGGAATCGGCGCATGATCGAGTTGTAATAAAAGATGCGCGCCGCGCCGTACTGCCCCGGAAAGACGCCGCCCTGATAGGGCAGGTTCACGCCCGCGGAGTCTACCAGATAGATGATTGGCAGGTGACAGCGCATGGCGCACTCTTGAGCGCGCAGGATCTTGCCGATGGTCTCCGGCCACCAGGAGCCGGCCTTGACCGTCGCATCGTTGGCCACAACGACGCACGGTCGGCACCCGATGTGCACGATGCCCGTGACCACGCCGGCCGCCGGAGCATCCCCATTGTACTTGTCGTGCGCGACGAGAAGCCCGAGTTCGACGAAGGGCGTGTCGGCATCCTTGAGGCGCGCGATGCGTTCGCGTGCGGTGAGCTTCCCCTGCTTGTGCTGCCGCTCGATCTTGTCCGGACCGCCGCCGAGACGGAGCCGCTGCTCCAGGTCCCGCGCCTCGGCGCTCAGCTGAGCCAGCCGGGTGTTCACGCGTCCTGCGCCAGTCGCTCGGCGTACCAGTCGCGGATGTACGCGATGAGCTCGGTGGTCGGCGTACCCGGCCCGAACAGGCGTCCGACGCCGAGCGAGGCGAGCTTATCCATGTCTTCCTTGGGGATGATGCCGCCGCCGGTCACCAGGATGTCGTCGCGCCCCTGCTCCGCGAGGAGTTCGCGCACCCGCGGGAAGAGCGTCATGTGCGCGCCGGAGAGAATGGAGAGGCCGACCACGTCGACGTCTTCCTGCACCGCGGCGCTGGCGATCATCTCCGGCGTCTGGTGGAGGCCCGTGTAGATGACCTCCATGCCGGCGTCCCTCAGGGCCGCGGCGACGACCTTGGCCCCGCGGTCATGGCCGTCGAGTCCGGGCTTGGCGACGAGCACTCGGATGGGTCTATCCATAGCGTGGGAAATAAACCGCGGCGACACGCGGCGGCAATAGAAGGCGTTGGGAAACCGAGGATGGTCGGGCTACTTTGTACGCAGCCGACGGCCGCCGTGTCTGCCGCAGCCGATCTCGCCCGTCCCCCCTTGCCGACATCCGGACACCGCCCATGCCATCACTCATCGCCATCGGCGTGCTATCCGCCGCCCTCTCCTTCGGAAGTCCGCCGCAGGGTCCCGACGGCAAGGCGATCTTCGACGCGCACTGCAAGAAGTGCCACGGCGCGACCGGCAAGCCATCGACGGCCATGAAGAAACTGCTGCCTGAGCTTCCCGTGTGGGACGCCAACTTCTTCGCCCAGCGGTCGGACGCTCAGATCGTGGAAGTGCTCATGAACGGCAAGGGCAAGAACATGAAGCCGGTGCGGGACGTGCTGAAGCCGGAAGAGATGCTGGCCGTCGCCAAATACATCCGGACCCTGGCGCCGTAGCCACCACGGCTGCTCTGACCGGAGAGGGACGCTGCGCCTGTGAAGGCGCGGCGCCCTTTTCGCATTGGGCGGG
>JBAZTM010000094.1:0-1696 GCA_041661925.1 Gemmatimonadaceae bacterium | reverse complement strand
TCATGTAGGGATTGTTACTGATAAACGTTCCGGTTATCGCCCCACTTCCAACTCCCGTACGCCACGTATACTCCAACAACTCATCCCGAGTAGGGGAATCGCCGCGTCCGGACCGGGGTATCACGGGGTCCACGGAGCGGCGATGCAGGTCCCGAAGCGGTACTGAATGTCGCTGGGGCTCGTCGGACTCTCACATTTTCCACGGAGTTGCGCGATGCGTGCGTTCTTCCTTCTCGGCGCCCTGACCCTTGCCGCCTCAACCGCGGCCGCGCAGGGCGCGGATGGCAAGGCCCTATACGAGCAGCACTGCAAGAAGTGCCACGGCGTGGCCGGCAAGCCGTCGGACGGCATCAAGAAGATGAACCCGAAGATCGAGACGATGGACGCCGCCTTCTTCGCCAAGAAGACGGACGCCGATCTCGTCAAGGGTATCGGTGAGGGCAAGGGCAAGATGAAGCCCTTCAACGACAAGCTGAAACCTGACGAAATGGCCGCGGTTGCGAAGTACATCCGCTCGCTCAAGCCGTAGCCGAACTGCACATCACGGATCGCTTCTCCCGGACGGGGCCGCTCTCAGGCCCCGTCCCGCAACCCTCCTGATGGGGTTCGTCCATGCGGCATGCAGGGCACTTCGTGCGGCTGCTCGCCCTCGTCGCCATCGCGGTGGTCGGGTTCTTGTTCGTACGCTCGCAGGTGATCCCGAAGGATTTTGGCGTGAAAGGCCACTACCGCCTCTCGGCGGTGGCCGAGGAAGCCGCGCACGAACCGCGACATCTGGGCAGCGCGGCCTGCGCCGAGTGTCATGACGACATCGGCGCGGAATGGGCCGCCGGCAAGCACAAGACGCCGCAATGCGAAAACTGCCACGGCCCCGGCCTGATGCACGTCAAGAAGGTCAGTGATGAGCCGACGGCGGGCTACCCCGACAAGATCCTGACGCAGTACGAGAACGCGATCAATCGCGGCACGGGCATTCACGAATGCCGCTGGTGCCATCTCAAGACGTTCGAGCGGCCGAGCACGCTCAAGTCCATCACCAGCGTCGAGAAGCACATCGTGCAGCACAAGGGGACATTCACCCCCGAATCGAAGTGCATCGACTGTCACAATCCGCATACGGCGGCCGTCAAGTGACCAGCTTCCATCAACCGGACGACGTCTCCCGCCGGCGGTTCCTGGAGACGGTCGCCAAGACCGGCGGCCAGAGCTTCCTGTTCGGCTCGCTCTTCGTGAACACCGCGCTGCTGCGCCTGCCGCAGGCGGGGGCGGACGCGAAGTCGCGCGCCGAGACCGAGATCGGCAAGGGCGTGATCTACGGCTTCGTGGTCGACACCACCAAGTGCATCGGCTGCGGGTCGTGCGTGCGCGCCTGCCGCGCCGAGAACAACGTCCCCGACGGCTACAACCGCACGTGGGTGGAGCAGTACACGTTCTATCCCGACGGCGAAGTTTTCGTGAACTCGCCCAACGGCGGCGAGGACGGATTCGCCGACCCGCTCCCCACGCGCAACCATCCGAGTGGCGCCGAGCAGGCGCCGATGCGCGGCTTCTTCGTGCCCAAGCTCTGCAATCATTGTATCGACACCCCGTGCATCCAGGTCTGCCCCGTGGGGGCGTCGTTCAAGACCGACGAGGGCGTGGTGCTGGTGGACCATGAACACTGCGTCGGCTGCGGCTACTGCGTGCAGGCCTGCCC
>JBAZTM010000093.1:8874-14085 GCA_041661925.1 Gemmatimonadaceae bacterium | reverse complement strand
ACTGCTCGGAGAGCTTGTCGATGCGCGACGGCGGGATGTAGAGCTGGCTGGTCGGATCGGGCTCCATCTCGGTGCGCGCCGCGGTATCCGACATCCGGTCCTTCATCACCTTCTTCTGCAGCATCATGATGGCGTGGATCAGCGCTTCGGGACGCGGCGGGCAGCCCGGCACGTATACGTCGATGGGGATGATCGTGTCGATCCCCTGCACGACGGCGTAGTTGTCGAACATGCCGCCCGTGGAGGCGCAGGCACCCATCGAGATGGCCCACTTGGGCTGCGGCATCTGCTGCCAGATGCGGCGCAGCACCGGAGCCAGCTTGAACGGAACGCGCCCCGCGCAGATCAGGACGTCAGCCTGGCGGGGCGAGTATCCCATGCGCTCCATGCCGAAGCGCGCAAGATCGAATTTTGAGGCGGCGGTCGCCATGAACTCGATGGCGCAGCACGCGGTGCCGAACGGCATGGGCCACAGCGAGTTGGCGCGTCCCCAGTTGACCAGGAAGTCGAGCCGGGTGGTGATCCACCCCTCGCTGTTGACCGGGTCCACGGAGACGACGCTGGGGGTTGGCGCTTGGATCAATCCCATTGGAGGGCTCCCTTCTTCCAGACGTAGACGAAGCCGGCAAGGAGGATCGCCATGAAGACGAGCATCTCGCCGAGCCCGAAGAACGAGATCTGACCCGTGGGACACGCGCCGCCGACGAGCGGCACCGCGCACGAGAGCTGGCGATAGTACGCCGCCCACGGAATCATGAACACGGTTTCGATGTCGAACACGATGAACAGCATCGCCACCATGTAGAACTTGATCGAGAACCGCTCGCGGGCATCGCCCAGCGGGGGCATGCCCGACTCGTAGGGCTGCTGCTTCACCGGTGTCGGACGACTGCGCATCACGAGGTGCGACAGCGCGATGATGGCGACCGCCGTGAGGACGGCGATGCCAAGCAGGAAGACGACGGGTATGTAGTTGCGATCCATGCCGGTTAGTCCCACTTCGTGAAAGAATTCACGAGCGCACAATGACTCGGAAAAGTAGGCGTTGTGCGCCGAGAGTGTCAACGCATTGATAATGATTGCTGATAAGGCATTACCCGAAGAATTGTCAGGGAAATCGACGCTGCCGGTTGACTGCGCGCTGACAGCGTGATGTGCATCATTGTTTGCATCGTCTCGCGTGATCAACTTGACTGCCATGCGATACCTGCTGCTCCTTGCATTTGGCGCGACGACGCTGGCCGCGCAGACACCGTCGGCGCTCGCGCGCCGCCTCGAACGGCGGCAGGCCGACGCCCGTCTTGCCGTGGCGCAGGCTGTCGCCGCCGAACGACAGCTCGAGGTGCTCCCCGCCCGGCGCGGCACGGTGGCGGTCATCGCGGGCACCAGCGCCGCCGGTGAGTTGCGCGGTCTCGGCACCGGACTCGCGGACCTGCTCGCCACCGACCTCGCGCGCGTGCACGCACTGCGCCTCGTCGAGCGCATGCAGGCCCAGGCGATCGTCGCCGAGTTGACGCGCAGCGGCGTGGACGAGTGGTCTCGTCCGCGCGCGTGGCGCATGCTCGGCGCGTCCGACATCGTCGTCGTCGAGGCGGCATTGGTCGGCGCGTCGCTGCGCCTCCAGGCGCGTGTGGTGAACCTCGCGCGCGCACGTGTCGATGCGACGGTGACGCAAGTGGGCACGCTGGACGGGCTGTTCGACACCGAGCGGCGACTCGCCCTCGACGTGCTGCGCACGCTGGGGGTCGAACCGACGGCGGGCGAACGCCGCATGATCCTCGATCGCCCGGCGGCCAAGATCGACGCGTTCCTCGCCTGGTCGGCGGCGCTCGATGCCATCGAGAGCGGGGATGTGCGGCAGGCCGAACGGATGCTGCAGCGCGCGCTCGACAATGATCCGGGCGTGAATGCCGCGTTCGACGCGGAAATCCTCGCCTCCGCCGGACTCGCCTCCGTGCTCGGCGGGGTCGTGCCCATGTCCGGCACCGCGGTGTCGGCCGGCGACGATCCCACGGGGGACGGTCTCGCGACCGAGGGCAATGAGAGCGAGTATGGCGAGGCGTGGTTCGAGGGGAGCGGAGACCGCCGGCTGACGCTCTGGGAGATGGCGGTGCCCATCAGCGCCTCCCTTCCCGTGGGCCGCGGACGGTTCGACGTGTCGACCATCTGGTCGTCGAATCGCGCCGACACGCCCGCCAACGACGTCTTCCACGCGTGGGGCTTCACGGACGTGCATGCCCGCTACACGCATCCGCTTGGCCGCAGCGGCGCGTCCGTCACAGTCGGGGGTGCCTTTCCGGTGCGCAACGCGCACGGAGTGGACGACGACATCCGGCGCGTGCCGCTGCCGCCGGACCTGCTCCCCAGCGCCATGTACCGCCGCCGCAGTGCGCCGTCCGCCTCGGCCGGCCTGTTCTTCACCCGATCCGTCGGCGCCTGGGCGTGGGGAGCGGCCGGCGGCGGCGAGTGGAACGCATCGTACGACGAACTCAACCCTTCGCTGCACACCGTGGCCGTGGCTCCCGGCATGCGCTATCGCGTCCGGGCGGATGCGGAGCGCTCCTGGGGTCCCGGACGGCTCGCGTTGGGCGCCTCATTGATGGCGCTCTCACCGGCGAAGCGTGCAGGCGTGTCGATCAGCGGCGGTGCGCGGTCGCTGGCCCGCGCCAGCTATGCGTGGCCGGTGGGCGGCGTGGATCTCGAGGTCGGTGCCTGGCGGCTGCACTCAGCGCCGGTGTCGTCCGCGGGCATGACGGTGCGGTCCGCGTCCGACATCACGACGTTATTCGCCAGCACAAGCGGCCACTGGCGCGGCTGGACGCTCGATGCCGGCGTGGACGCGAAGCGCTGGACCGCGGGGGGCGCCAACGCCGCCGACGTGGTCGTTCCGCAGGTCGGATTCACCCGCCCGTTGACGCGCATTGTGCTGACAGAGATCGGCGCGGACTACGTGACCGGCCACTTCCACGAGGCGCCGTCCACCACGGATATCCCCGTGCGGGGCTGGATGCTGCGCACGGGACTGCGGATCGAGCCGTAGGCGAGCGGCGGTTTGGCGAGCCGGTCGTGTTACTTGGCCGGTCGGTCAATTACCAGCGTGCGATTCTCCTCATCGGCACTGATCGCCTTGTAGAAGGACACCACGTCTGGGAGTCGTGACGGCGGGAAGATCCCCTGGCCAGACTCCTCACGCCGCGCGATGGTCAGAACGCGCCCTTCCTGGCGATACACCGTGGAATACCGACCGAAATCACCAGCGACGACCACATCGTTCGGAACGCGCGCACGCCATCCCTCCGGTAGCGTCACCTGCATCGTGACGTCCCGAACTCCAGGCGGCCGCCCGAGGAGCACTTCCTCTGCGTCGATCAGGGTCTTGCGAGCCGGAAGTCGCGCGAGCGAAGCGGCCCGCTGGGAGCCCGGATACACGCCGAAGGGAAAGTTGAACAGGCCGAGCCCTCCAGCGTTCGTAACGCCCCGCGCTCGCGAGAAATAGATGCGGTATGCCGGTTGCGCCGTGAGATCGCGACCATTGAACGCCGTCATGCTGTCGCCTTCCGCGCCGGGCAGGATGGCCAGTAGTCCCCGCATCACCGTGGCCTTGCGCGCCGAGTCGAGCGGCATGCTGAACGCGACGCGACGCGCCTCGAAGCCGTGACCAAAATTACGTTCGTCGAAATAGCCGGTCATCACCCCCGAATCCGACATCGTCGCAACAATGCGCACCTCGATTCGACGCGAAGCCGCCGCGGCGCGTGGGAGGGTCAGCGCCTCGCCCGTGCCGTCGGCGCGGACGACGAGTGCAAAACCGCCCTGCTCCGGCCAGGGTAGCTCGCCGTAGGGCGTGTACGATGAGGTCAGGTCGGTGAAGACGTACCCGTTACGCTCCACGACCGCGGCGATGACGTGATTGAACTGCTGAATCGATGCGTGCGCCCGCCGAAGCCCCGTCGCCTGATTGCGCGTCAGCACGGGTACGGCGGGAATCCCCAACTGCCGCAGCGCCGCCACGAAGAGCGTCGTCTTGTCCTTGCAGTCGCCGACACCCGTGCTCGAGACGGAGTCAGCGAACCTCGGCTGGTAACTGCCCATGCCCAGCAGGATGGCCACGTATCGGACGTCCTGTGCCACCCAGCGATGCACGGCGCGAATGGTGTCCTGTCGCGTGGTGGCCGCTGCCACGAGCTTTGCGAGCTTGCCGGCTGCGTCCGAGCCGAGGGCATACCGGTCGCGGCTGAGCGTGCCGTACCACGAAGCGATGTCACTCCAGGTCGAGGGAAGCGAGAATGCGATACGCATCTGCGCGACGCTCGTGTCGGGGGCGAACGGCTCGGGCGACACCTTCGGCGGATCGGCCCGCAGCCACGCGTACGTCGCCCGACCGTTCGCAACGGTGCGTACGACGGCGAAGTCCAGGTTCTGCTCGGTGATGGTCGGTCGCACGCCGGATGGAACGTCCACGAGCAGTCGCGAACGCCGGACGCGCGCACCGGGAGGATTGACGTTCCACTCGACAAAGCGGTCGCCCGGGCGGTACGGGGTGAGATCCTCGATCGTGTAGCTCAGGTCGACGATCGCGCCGACCTCCACGCCGGAAAGCGAGATGCGCACGTTCCGGGTCGTGAGGTAGATCGGGTTCGACATTGCCGCCGGCGGATCGGTCTCCTGCATGTGTGCCGGCTTGTCGCTGATCACCTCGCCCGACGGACGCACGACGCGCACCCAGTTCAGCGTGAAACGTTGGCGGTCCGGCTGATAGCCGATGCTGCGCTCGGCGAGTCCGTTCACCGCGGGCTGCTTCAGGATTTGTATCACCTGGCGGTACGTGCGTGAACCGCTCCCGTCCAGCTCGACACGGCGGACGGCATCGTCGAAGAGGTAGACCACCATGTCTTCGCCCGCCGCGGCGGGATCGATGGCCAGCCGGTAGAGCGAGTCGCTGGCGACCGACGGGTCGCCGGCGGGCGTGATGACGGGCGCCTGGGCGGCGGCGCGCGGCGCAGCGACGGTCGAGGCGATACCGAAACTGGTGAGGACGACGAGAGTCGCGATGGCGGGAGCGAAGTGGCGTCGCATGGCCTGTGAGCCGGAGGATTGCCTGCGGAAGCGGGTGTCCAGAGTATTACACCACGCTACGATACCCCCGTTTGACCGCTGTGGCGAGTCGCCGACCTCCCACGACTGGTCCCGCCCAACCGCTGCCTTCCCCCC
>JBAZTM010000093.1:0-8864 GCA_041661925.1 Gemmatimonadaceae bacterium | reverse complement strand
GAGATGGCCGAGAAGCACGGCATGATCGAGCCGTTTGAGAACTCGCAGGTGCGCTCGGGCGTGATCTCGTACGGCGTCAGCGCCTACGGCTACGACATGCGCGTGGCGCGCGAGTTCAAGATCTTCACGAATGTCCTGAACTCGATCGTCGACCCGAAGTTCTTCGACCCCAAGAGTTTCGTGGAGTTCGAGGGCGACGTCTGCATCGTCCCGCCCAACTCGTTCGCGCTGGCGCGCAGCGTGGAGTACTTCCGCATCCCGCGCGACGTCATGACCATCACGGTGGGCAAGAGCACGTACGCGCGCTGCGGGATCATCACCAACGTCACGCCCTTCGAGCCGGAGTGGGAGGGATACGTGACGCTCGAGATCTCCAACACCACGCCCCTGCCGGCGAAGATCTACGCCAACGAACGCATTGCGCAGGTGCTCTTCTTCAAGGGCAACGCACCGCCGCTGGTGAGCTACAAGGACAAGAAGGGCAAGTACCAGGGGCAGGTGGGCGTGACGCTGCCGAAGATCTAGCATGCGCATTGTCGGTCGCTCGCTCTACGCGGCGCTCGTACTCACCGTGTTCGCCGGGCCTGCAATCGCACAGACCTCGCGAACGCCGGACGAGACCGCCGCGATCGCCGCCGCCGATTCCCTGCTCGCCGCGCTCTCGCGCGACGACAAGTCGGCCATTGCCAAATTCACCACCGACTCGGCCATCCTCGGTTACTCGGCGATACGCGGCGGTGCGGAGCGCGTGCGCGTGCACTCGTGGACCGAGGATCTGGTGCGACCTTCCGCCGTGCGCATTACGGAGCGTGGATTCGGGGCCAGCGCCCGCGTGCAGGACCGGCTCGCGCAGGTCTGGATGCCGTATGACATTTACATCGACGGCAAGTGGTCGCACTGCGGCGTGGATGCGTTCACGCTGCTGAAGATCGCCGGCGCGTGGCGGGTGGCTTCGCTCTTCTACACCGTCGAGCAGCCGCCGGCGTGCAGCGCGCATCCCGCGGGACCGCCCGGGCGCTGACACCGCACGCCCGGTGCGACCCTACCAGCTCGTGCGCCGTCCCATCCAGACAATCGGCAGCCCCACGAACACCATGTGGCCGGCCAGCTGAATCACCCAGCGCGTAGTGAGCGTCGGTGGGTTATGCGTCATGGCCGGGATTAACACGAGCGACATCACGCACCAGATGAACGGGCCATAGAGCGCCGCGACCAACGCCATGCCGCCGCCACGGCCCACGAACTGCCGCAGCGCGGCCGACTGCGTGTGAGCGACCAGGAACACGTACGACCACCAGAGCGCGACGCCGAAATGCACGCCGAGGCCCAGCAGCGCGGTGGAGGCCCCACCGTCGAGCATGGACGGCCCAAAGGGCACCGCGGCGACGCCTTGCCAGAGCGAGATGATGGATCGGCCGTACGCGAGCGTGAGTACTACGGCCCACAGTGCGTCCACCACGCCGATCGTCAGGCCGGTGCGCGCCAGACGCTCGGCGAACGACGCGCTCGCGGCGGGGACGTTCTTCACGCGGTCGGTATCCGGACGATCTTGCCCATGAAGAGCACGGTCCCCGTCAGCCGTTCGCGCAGCACGAAGAGATACGGGCGGTCCACACGCATCGTCGGATAAGAGGGCATCGAGGTGACGCCGATACCGACTGTGGTCACCGCGGCTGCTTCGGTCCCTTCTTCGTTGATGTCCACGAACGTGTTCTGCTTCACAAACTCGATGAAGAGCTCATTCCCCACCGGCGCGGCCGCCATCTGCGTGAAGTCGGCGCCACCCGCCGCGAAGGGAACGACCATTCCCAGGGCCTTGAGGTCGTCGTTGAGTCGCCGCTCGTACTTGAGCGTCAGGCGCGGCAGGTAGAAATAGACCTTTTGCGTGTGGAACGCCGCCGTCAGCGACTGCCATGTCGCCGGCGTGAGCGAGGCGGCGAGCGTCTCAACATCGGTGCCCGCTTTGGGGAGCAGCACCGTCATGGTGAAGGCGCTGTTGCCGTATGGCAGGTCCGCGGCCTGATACGTCGCCGTTTCGGCGTACGACAACGTATCCAGGCGATGCATCAACTGCATCGGCTGCGATGCGCCCGCCGCGGCGTAGAACTGGGCCGGCGCTGTCAGGGCCGGATCGAACTTCAGGCGCCAGCTCCCCTTGAAGTAGATGGCATTGATCAGGAACATCACCTGCTGCGAGGTAATGTCGTCGAGCACGGTCGGGATCTTCCCCGCCGTGGCGGTGTTGACCCAGCCGTTGATGGCGGCCAGCGAGGCCGCGCGGTCGTTGAAGTTCAGGCCGCGCACCGTGGCATCGAAGTACACCTTGGTCGTGTCGAAGAACGCCTGCCGGAACGGGAACTCCTGCCGGTACCATATCGAATTGGCGATCTGCATCCGCACGCCCGGGTCGAGCGACGTGAGCAGGGCGACGAGCGACTTGTATCCCGCGTTGATCTCGGGGAGCGTCGCGCTGCCGAACTGGAGCGCGGTGCGCATCTGGTCGGCCGTCTGGCCCGCGGCGCCGTTGAGTGTCATCCCCAGCGCGAACGACGCGCTCAGCGGCGAGACGAAGACGTTGGTGTCCCGCTGCGCGGCGTTGATCCGGCCCCACAGGGCGAACGCGAACGCGTTGGCCGCATCGCGGACCTTGATCTCGCTGGCGGTGAGCGGACGCGGCAACGCCGTGAGGGCGGTCGGCGGTTTGGACGGGTCGCCAGCAGTGGGCGACGTGGCACACGCCGCCGCGGCCACGAGGACCGCGACGACGGAAAATGAACGAATGGACATGGCGAGGGCTCTCGGGTAGCACGTCATACTTGTGCTACCCCACAGACTCACCTTTTGACACCACCCAGCCGCCGGTCCAGGAATTCGGCGGAGGCCTTGTAAGCCTCCACCCAGCGATCCCAGCGCAGGAAGCCGTGGATCTCGTCCGGGAAGACGAGCTGCTCCACCTCGACGTTCCGCGCCCGCAGGGCCTGAACGAGCGTCACGGTCTCCACGAAGCGCACGTTGCGGTCGTCGTCGCCGTGGATGACGAGCACCGGCGAGCGCCAGCCGTCCACGCTCGACATCGGTGACGCGTTGAACGCGGTGCGCGTGCGCTCCGGGTCCTCGAGCGGGTTGTAGGACGGCACGAAGGTCGCCACCCCGACGTTCCAGTCGTGCACGCCGTGGAAGTCCACGCCGGCCGCGAAGAGATTCGAGGCGCGCGAGAGCCCCATGGCGGTGAGGTAGCCGCCGTACGACCCGCCCCATAGTGCAATGCGCTTCGCATCGACTTCGGGCCGCCCCGCGAGATACAGCCCGGCGGCCATCACGTCCTGGAATTCACTGCCTCCTGAGGCGCCGTAGTTGAGTGCTTCCCGAAATTCCATGCCGTAGCCGATGCCGCTGCGGTAGTTAAGCGCCAGCACCACGTACCCCTTGCTCGCGAGGTGCTGGTTGAAGGCATACGCGTTGGCATAGTAGCTGGAGTAGTTCCAGCCGAGGAGCATCTGGCGGCGTGAGCCGCCGTGCATGAAGATCGCGGCTGGGCGCGCGTCGCCGGGCCTGGCGCCGGGCGGCAGGAAGAGCTGCCCGTGGATGCGCAGGCCGTCGGTGGAGGTGAAGATCACCTGCTGTGGATCCACCATGCCACGCTCGGGGAAATCGGCAGGTATGGTCCCCGGCGCAAGCTCGCGCGGTGCAGCGTTGCCCACCTGTATGACGGCGTGCGCCGGACGGCGCGTGCCGGACTTCAGGAAGGCAATGTTCCCGCCGTCACTCGTCACGGCGGGCTGCCATTCAATGTCGGCGCCCGAGGTGACGGCGCGCGGCGGACCACCCGTGACGCTCACGCGCCAGATGTCGCGGCGGTCGATGTCGTCCTGATTGGAGTTGTAGATCACCTCGCGCCGGTCGGGCGTGAAGGTGACGTATTCCACCTCGAACTCGCCCGGCGTGAGCAGAACGGGCGCGCCGCCGTTCGCCGAGACGGAATAGAGCGACGTCCATCCCGTCTTTTCCCAAGGGAAGACCAGCCGGTCGCCGGCCGCCCAGGTAAGCTGCGGACCCACGATGTCGCGGTACACCGAGCCGCGCCCCGTGTCGGCACGGAAGACGGTGCGACCCTTGCCCGTGGACGCGTCGGCGACGACGATCGACCACGGTTCGGCGCGCCGTTCCGGCGTGAAGAGCATGTGCCACGGGGCGGAGGGAGTGCGCCGGAACGCCACCTGCTTGCCATCGGGGGACCAGACCGGACTTTCGTCGGTGTCCACGCTCGGGGCCAACCAGTGAACGGACTTCGCCGCGAGTTCGAGAATGCCGACGAAAGCGTGGGTCCCGCGATTGCTCGCGAACAGCAAGCGGCCGCCTTCGGGCGACCACGCCAGCGAACCGATGCCGCCGCGCACCGTCGCCACCTGAGTTGCCGGCTTGCTGTCGTCCACGGGCGCGGTCCAGATGGCGCTTCGACGCACGAAGGCCATCGTTGCTCCGTCGGGCGACATCGCGATGCTGCTCGCGGCGCCGACCTTCGTTGGTGTGCCTCCAGCCACCGGAACGCGCCAGAGCGCCATCTCGGCGCCGGCCGGATCACTCGTGGGATTCGGGTTTTCCCCGGCCCGGTTGGGACCCTGCCCACGCGTGTAGAAGATCGTGGCGGCGTCCTTGGACCAGACGAGGCCGCCCACTTCTTGCCCGTCGGCTTGCGTGTATGCGGTGAGCCTGCGGCCGCGGTACTCCGGCGGCGCCGCCACCCAGATGTTGCGCACGCCGCGGTCGTTCAACACCCATGCCACCAGCCCGCCGCTCGGCGCCGCGGTGAGTCCGCCGGGGTACGGCGCGGACATCAGTTGCTCGATGGAGATCTCACGCTGCTGGGCGGGAACGGGTGAGGCGCACAGGACCGCGACAACCGCGGCAACTGCAACACGGCAAGGCATACGCATGGCGACCATCTCCAGGCAGGGGGTTGGAACCGCGCCATAACGTAGCACACAGCCAGGGTGCCGTCAGCCTATCAGCATCCACCACGAAGAACGAAGAACGCGAAGAGGCGCGAAGAAGGGCTCACCGTTTCGGCGAGCCCCTTCGTGACACTTCTCACCGTACGTTCTTCGTGGTATCAGTTGCGGTTGCAGGTCCCAAACTCATTGCCCTGCACCACACCCTGTTCCCTTCCCCTGCACCTGGATTTAGCCGCTTCCCAGCGAAACCTTCTCCGGCTTCTCGGTGACCGCGCCCCAGATGTAGTCACCGTTCATCCGCTTGATGAAGTCGATGCTGATGCCCTTGGGGCAGGCCGCCATGCACTCGCCGAACAGCGTGCAGCCGCCGAAGCCCTCGAGATCCATCTGCGCCACCATGCTCAGCGCACGGCGGTAGCGCTCTGGCTGGCCCTGCGGCAGCAGCCCGAGGTGACTGATCTTCGCCGAGGTGAACAGCGAGACCGACGCGTTGGGGCAGGCTGCCACGCAGGCGCCGCAGCCAATGCAGGCCGCCGCATCCATGGACTCGTCGGCGTCCGGCTTGCTGATCGGCAGCGCGTTCGCGTCCTGCGGCGACCCCGTGGCCACCGAGATGAAGCCGCCCGCCTGGATGATGCGATCGAGTGGCGAGCGGTCCACCACGAGGTCGCGGATCACCGGGAAGGCCTTGGCGCGCCACGGCTCCAGCGTAATGGAGTCGCCGTCCTTGAACGAACGCATGTGCAGCTGGCACGTGGTGGTCAGCTTGCTCGGCCCGTGCGCTACGCCGTTGATCATCATGCCGCACATGCCGCAGATCCCCTCGCGGCAGTCGTGATCGAACGCGATGGGGTCCTTGCCCTCGAGCGCCAGCTTGTCGTTGACGACATCGAGCATCTCGAGGAACGAACTTTCCGGGCTGACGTCGGTGGCCGTGTACTCCTCGAACTTGCCGGGAGCCTTGGGGCCGGCCTGCCGCCACACCTTGAGTTTGATATTCATGGTTCCAGACATTCGTCGGTCACTCACTTGTAGCTGCGGGTGGCGAGATGCACGTTCTCGAACTCGAGCGGTTCCTTGTTGAGCACCGGCGCGGACGTGTCGCCGGTATACTCCCACGCCGCCACGTAGCAGAAGGCGTCGTCATTGCGCTTGGCCTCGCCGGCTTCCTGGTACTCCTCGCGGAAGTGGCCGCCGCACGACTCCTCGCGGTGCAGCGCGTCGAGGCACATCAGTTCGCCGAACTCCAGGAAGTCGGCCACACGGCCGGCCTTTTCGAGCTGCTGGTTCAGCGAATCGCCCGTGCCCGGCACGGTGAGGTTCTGCCAGAACTCCTCGCGCACCGCGGGAATCTCGCGCAGCGCCTGCTTGAGGCCGGCCTCATTGCGGGCCATGCCGCAGTGCTCCCACATGATCTTGCCGAGCGAGCGGTGGAATGAATCGGCGGTGCGCTTGCCATTGATGCCGAGCAGCCGCGACGTGCGCTGCTCCACGGCTTCGACCGCGGCGCGGAACTCGGGGTGATCGGTGGTCACCTTCTCGAACTTGTTGCTCGCCAGGTAGTGGCCGATGGTGTACGGCAGCACGAAGTAGCCGTCCGCCAGTCCCTGCATCAGCGCGCTGGCACCAAGTCGGTTGGCGCCGTGATCGCTGAAGTTGGCCTCGCCGATAACGTGCAGCCCCGGGATGGTGCTCATGAGGTTGTAGTCCACCCAGAGCCCGCCCATGGTGTAATGCGAGGCGGGATAAATGCGCATCGGCGTCGCGTACGGGTCCTCGTCGGTGATTCGCTGGTACATCTCGAACAGGTTGCCGTACCGCTCCGCAATCTCCTTGGCGCCGAGCCGCTTGATGGAATCGGCGAAGTCGAGGTACACGCCCCGCCCACCCGGGCCCACGCCGCGGCCATCGTCGCACGCTTCCTTGGCGGCGCGGCTGGAGATGTCGCGCGGCGCAAGGTTGCCGTAGGACGGATACTTGCGTTCGAGGTAGTAGTCGCGGTCTTCTTCGGGGATCTCGCTCGGCTTCTTGCCGACATCCTCGCGCTTCTTCGGCACCCAGACGCGCCCGTCGTTGCGGAGCGACTCCGACATCAGGGTCAGCTTGCTCTGGTGCTCGCCCGCCACCGGGATGCACGTCGGATGGATCTGTGTGTAGCACGGGTTGGCGAAGGCCGCGCCCTTCTTGTAGGCGCGGTAGATCGCCGTGGCATTGCATCCCTGCGCGTTGGTGCTCAGGTAGAACACGTTGCCGTATCCGCCGGTGCCGAGCACCACGGCGTCGGCCACGTGCGCCTCCACCTTGCCGGTGATCAGGTCGCGCGTGACGATGCCGCGCGCCACGCCGTTGATGGTCACCAGTTCGAGCATCTCGTGGCGGTTGTACATCTTCACGCCGCCGCGCGCGATTTCCTTTTCGAGCGCTTGGTACGCGCCGAGGAGCAGCTGCTGGCCGGTCTGGCCGCGGGCGTAGAACGTGCGGCTGACCTGCGCGCCGCCAAACGACCGGTTCGCCAGCAGACCGCCGTATTCGCGCGCAAACGGCACGCCCTGCGCCACGCACTGGTCGATGATGTCCACCGAGACCTGCGCCAGGCGGTAGACATTCGCTTCACGGGCGCGGAAGTCGCCGCCCTTCACCGTGTCGTAGAACAGCCGCTGGATGCTGTCGCCGTCATTGCGGTAGTTCTTGGCGCCGTTGATGCCGCCCTGCGCGGCAATCGAGTGCGCGCGGCGCGGCGAGTCCTGGAAGGCGAAGCAGCTGACGTTGTAGCCCAGTTCGCTCATGGACGCGGCGGCGCTGGCTCCCGCCAGGCCGCTGCCGACCACGATCACGTGGTATTTCCGCTTGTTGGCCGGGTTCACCAACTTCATCTCGAAGCGGTGCTTGTCCCATGCCTCGGCGACGGGGCCGGACGGAATCTTGGAATCGAGTTTCATATTCGTCTCCGCCTCAACGCACGATGCCGAGGGCGACGCCCAGCGGCACGAGGCTGAAGCCCACGGTCACGACGATGGCAATGATCAGCGGCAGGCGCCGCTGCAGGGGCTCGGCGGCATTCTTGGCCAGGCCAAGCGTGCGCAGCACCGCCCACGTTCCGTGGAAGAGGTGCAGCAGCAGGAAGAACATCGCCACGAGGTAGAACGCCACCCAGATCGGGCGCTCGAACGCCAGCACCACGTTGCCATACGCGGCGCCCCGGACATACTCCGGGAGCAGCCACTTCCAGCCGAGCGTGAACTGGCCGAGGTGCAGCACGAGGAAGATGAACAGGTAGACGCCGCCCCAGCGCAGCGTGCGCGAGGCGTACGTGCTCACCTGGGCCTCGCGCATGGCGTACTCCACCGGGCGCGCGGCCCAGTTGCGCATGGTCAGCTGGTAGGCCGAGAGGACGTGGAGCACCGTGGCGATGAGCAGCACGACCCGCACCGCCCACGTGATTTCGATGATGTCTTCCTGGAGGAGCTTCGCATACGCGTTGTAGCGCTCCATCCCCATGAAGATTTGCAGGTTGCCGGCCATGTGGCCGATGACGAAGCCCACGAGGATGAGCCCCGTGAGTCCCATCACCACCTTCTTGCCGACCGAGGAGTCCCAGAACTTGAGCATGTTCCAGAGGTTGGGAGCGAACCCGGACAATGTGCGGCGCGTTGCCGTACGGCGTCCGCTGCTCGTGGACCTAGATACGGCGCGGGGTCGGCACTCGGCCGACCCCGCACCACCATTCTACAACTTCACGACACTCATCGGCTCGCGCACCGCGTCGGCACTCTTCTCCAGCGCCGCCTTCTCGTCCGCGGTGAGGTCGATCTCGACGACCTTGATGAGCCCCTGGCGCCCGAGCTTGCAGGGCACGCCGAGGAACAGCCCCTTCATGCCGTACTCGCCCTCGAGCCACGCGGCGCAGGGCAG
>JBAZTM010000092.1:0-14199 GCA_041661925.1 Gemmatimonadaceae bacterium | reverse complement strand
GCGTGTCCTGGTGGTGGACGAGACATGCGACAGCGGCGAGACGATGCGCCTTGCCAAGGCGGCGCTCATCAACGCCGGCGCCAGCGATGTGCGCACCGCCGTCAGCTTCCGCTGCGGCACCTACGAACCCGACTTCTACGCCCTCGCCACCGAGAGCACCATCGTGCTGCCGTGGGATCGCGAAATCCTGCACGACGGCGATCTCGTGCCGAATCCAAAGTACGAAGCGGTCTACCTGGATGATCCGGGCGGGTATTGAGGGTCTTCCGACAACCACGAAGGGCGAAGGGCGCGAAGGGGCGCGAAGGAGTTCCTGGAATAAGAACAGCGCCACGCAGTTATCTGCGTGGCGCGTCGTCGTTCACCCCCAGAAAACTGGGGCACAGGTCTCGATTACACGCTTGACCCTTCGCGCCCCTTCGCGCCCTTCAATCTTCGCGGTGGCAGTCGCCCCCTACGCCAGTTCCTGCACCGCCGCCTCATACCCCACGCCCTCGCTCATCCGCTGGTACACCTGCCCAATCACCTCGGCACTTCCCAGCAGGAACCGGCAGCGCGCCGCACCGTTCGACCGGCACTCCACCTCGTAGCAGGCCAGCGGCGCTTCCGCCATGCGGCCAAAGAAGTCGGCCAGCAGGCCCATCGAGTAGTAGCAGGCGGGGAAGCCGACGTTCAGCGTCGGATCGGCCTCGGCCCAGTCGCCTGAATCGAGCGTGATCACGACGTCGTTGAGCGTGCCGATTTCGAGCGTGCCCCAGCCGGTGTCGCGGAAGAACTCAGCGGCCAGCCCCTGGAACTCGGCGAAGCCCACGCCCTCGGCGTTGCCGCCGCGCGCGGCGAGCCACTCACGGAACGACGTGAAGATCGCGTCGCCGCCGGCGTAGCCGGCCTCCTGCAGGTAGGTCGCGAAGCCGCCGCCGAGGTCGCGCATGAGCGCGGAACGCAGGGCGGCCAGGGACTGGCGGGGAAGCGCCACGAGCGGCGTCGAGGCAAGCGCAAAGTTGGTGGCCATATGCGTCAAAGTAGGGGTCAGCGGCCAATGCGGCGCAAGAGCTCCGCCTCGTCAATCACTTCGATACCCAGCGAGCGCGCCTTGTCGAGCTTGCTTCCCGCCTCGGCGCCAACTACCAGGAAATCAGTCGCCTTGGACACCGAATCGGTCACCTTGCCGCCGGCGCTCTCCACCAGCTCCTTGGCTTCGCTCCGTCCGAGCGTGGGCAAGGTGCCAGTGATGACGATCTTCCTGCCCATCAGGGCACCCTCGGCCTCGGCCCGCTTCGGCTCCGTGGTGTTGACTCCCCGCTTGGCGAGCGCCTTCAGGAGCGCGCGATTCTCCCTGGAAGCGAACCAGCGGCTCACCGAAGCGGCAATGGACGGGCCGACACCGTGGATTGCCTCGATCTCCTCGGTGGCTGCCTCCTGCATCGCCTCTACCGTTCCGAATCGTCGCGCCAGCACCTTGGCGGTCTCCTCGCCGACGTCGGGAATGCCGAGCCCGAAGAGCAGCCGCGAGAGCGGCTGCGTCTTGGACGCCTCGATGGCCGCCACCAACTGCTGGGCGCTCTTCTCGCCGAACCGCGGCAGCGCCTCCATGACGTCCTCGGTCAAGTCATAGAGCGTCGTGGGGTCGCTGATGAGCCCCGCCTCGAGCAGCTGCCGCACCCGCTGCTCCGAGAGGCCGCGGATGTCCATCGCGTTTCGCGCCGTGAAGTGGATGAGTTCCTCGAGGTGCCGGGCCGGGCAGCACTCGTTGGGGCAGCGCACTGCCACCTCGTCCGCGATGCGCACGACGGGCGTGTGGCACTCGGGGCACTTCGTGGGCGCGCGAAACGGCTTCGGTGGATCCTTCGGATCGCGCTTGTCCGGCACGGGGCCCAGCACCTGCGGTATCACCTCGCCGGCGCGCTTCACCTGCACCACGTCGCCAATGCGCAGGTCCTTCTCCGCAATCAGGTCGAAGTTGTGCAGCGTCGCGTACGTCACCGTGGTGCCGCCGATCTCCACCGGCTCGAGCACGGCGCGCGGCGTCAGCACGCCGGTGCGACCGACCTGGATCTCGATGTTCAGCAGCCGCGTCTCGGCAACGTCCGGTGCAAACTTGCGCGCGATGGCCCAGCGCGGCTCGCGGCCGCCGGCGGTGGATCCGAGGTCGGCCTGCGTCGCCAGCGCGTTCACCTTCACCACGCCGCCGTCAATGGCGAAGGCGAGCTCGGCGCGGTGCGTCGTCTCGAGGGCGTGCGCCCACGCGTGCACTTCGGTGAGCGAGGCGCACCGCTTGCGGTGCGGCGCCACCGGGATGCCCCAGCCCGCGAGCGTGTCGAGCAGCTCCCACTGCGTGGCAAACGGCAGGGAGGCAGCGCCGGGAACCGCGAATGCGTAGCCGAAGAAGCGTAGCGGGCGCTTGGCAGTGATCGTTGGGTCCTTCTGCCGCAGGGCGCCGGCGGCCGAGTTGCGCGGGTTCGCGAAGACCGGCTCGCCGGCCTTCACGCGCTCGGCGTTCATCTTCTCGAATCCGTCGAAGGTCATGTAGACCTCGCCGCGGATCTCAATCAGCGCTGGCCAGCCCTTGCTCGTGAGGCGTAGCGGGATGTCGCGGATGGTGCGGACGTTGGCGGTGACGTCCTCGCCCACGCTGCCGTTGCCGCGCGTCGCGCCCGTGACGAGGACGCCCTCGCGATACGTCAGGCTGATGGCCGCGCCGTCGATCTTCAGCTCGCAGCAGAACCCGGATCGGTCGAAGTCGTCGCCGGCGACGTCGCGTCCTGACGCCGCCCAGGATTCCAGGTCCTCGTCGCTGAACGCGTTGCTCAGCGAGCCCATGGGCACGAGGTGCGCGTACTTGGCGAGGTGCGATGCCCCAACGTCGATGCCGACGCGACGCGTGGGCGAGTCAGCGGTGCGCAGCTCCGGGTGCGCCTGCTCCAGCGCCTTCAGTTCGTGAAAGAGGCGGTCGTACTCGGCGTCGCTCAGCGACGGTCGGTCGAGCACGTAGTACACGTGCGACGCCCGTTCGAGCGCCTCACGCAGCCACGCCGCGCGCGCAGCCTTGTCGCTCACGCGCGCGGCGTCCCGGGGCGGCGGGCTCGCATGGCGCTACTCGGCCCCTTCCTTGGCTGCCCCTTCCCCCGCCAATCCGCCCTGCAGGAGGAAGTTCTCCACGAAGAACAGTCCGCTCTCGCCGGCGCGCTTCACCATGCGGAGCAGCGTGTCCATGGACGACATCTCCTCGCGCTGCTCGTTGACGAACCACTCGAGGGCGTTCTTGTTGCCGTGGTCCTTGTCGACGATCGCCTGGTCCATCAGCGCGTTGATCTGCGCCGTGACGCGCATCTCCGAGTCGAGGGCCAGCTTCACGGCCTCCGCCGCGTTCTTGAAACCGGTCTTCGGCGCGGGGACGGCCGGGATCTTCACCGCGGCGCTCGCCTCAAGCAGCATCTTGACGAAGCGCATGGCGTGATCGCGCTCCTCGAGCGACTGCTTGTAGAAGTGCTGAGCGAGGGCGGGAAGCCCCTCCTCGTCGAAATAGGTGGCAATCGCGATGTACTGGTGCGACGCCAGCAGTTCATTGCCGACCTGGGCGTTGACGCCGGCGGCGAGTTTGTTGCTCATCATGGTGCGGTCCTCTCCTGCAGGGTTAGCCCTTCGCCTCTTCGGCGACAACGTTGAGTGCGACTTCGACGAGGCGTTCCAGCTCCTCGTCCGACGCCTTCGGAAGCAGCGTCTCGGCCCACATATGGTCCTGCGTGCCGGCGTATCGGTCGAGCAGGCGGCGCATGAACGCCACCAGTGCGATCCGCTCGAGATCGGCGCGGCGCGAGTCGTGCTGCTTGTCCTCGGTGGACCGCAGCAGCGCCTCGAACCGGTGCGCGTTGCGAAGCGCCTTGGCCGTGAGTTCGGCGACGACCTGCGTGAACCGCACGTCGGCGTCCGAGAACGGCATCGCGTCGCGTTCCGTCCGCAGGAAAATTGCCCCGATGACATCCTGCCGCCACTTAATTGGAACGACCACGATCGACCGAACATTCCGCATCTCCAGCGCCGAGCGGACGCTCAGGTACGCCGGGTCGTTCACGGCGTCGGGAATGAAGACCGTCTCGCCGCTGTCGAAGGCGCGCTTGAGCTCCGGATAGCGGTCGAGGTCCACCACCAGGTTGCGGATGGATGCGTCTTCGTAGCTCGCCACGAGGCGTACTCCCTCACGCTCGCCCGCGAGGAAGATCGAGCAGCGGTCGAGGCCAAACGTCTTGCCCAGCTTGCCGGCGATCGCCTGCAGGATGTCCACGAAGTGCAGCGAGTTGGAGACGTCCTGCAGGATGTCGACGATCGCCAGCAGGTGCTCCTTCTCGCGCGTGAGCTCGCGCACGCGGGCCTGGAGCCTGACGATCTCCTCGCCGGCATCAACCGGATTCGCCGTGGGGTTGGTCAACTCTCCCTCCCGTCGTGTGGGCATTGCGTCCGTGACATTTCCCGCTGTGCGTCGTAGTGCGTATGACCGGGGGCGTGCGCCCGTTTCCGGCCCACGAGGGAACGTACGGGGCGCGTCGGTACACGGTCAATGCATCTCATCGATCTCATCACCCGCAAGCGCGACGGCGGCCGGCTGACCCCGGCCGAGCTGCGCACGTTCGCCGCGGAATATGCCGCCGGCCGGTACCCGGATTACCAGGTATCGGCCCTCCTCATGGCGATCTTCTTCCGCGGTCTGGACGACGAGGAGGGATTCGCTCTCATGGAGGCGATGCTCGCCAGTGGCGGGCGCCTCGATTTCACCGGGCTCGGCAAGCCGGTGGTCGACAAGCACTCCACCGGCGGCGTCGGCGACAAGGTCTCGATTCCGCTCGCGCCCCTCATCGCCGCCTGCGGCGTCGCGGTGCCGATGATGAGCGGTCGCGGCCTCGGCCACACGGGTGGCACGCTCGACAAGCTCGAGGCCATTCCGGGCTTCAACACACGCCTCTCCCTCGCCGAAGCCAAGGCGCAGGTGGAGCGGCTCGGCTGCGCCCTCATCGGGCAGACCGGGGAGATCGCCCCCGCAGACAAGAAGCTCTACGCACTGCGCGACGCCACGGCCACGGTGGAGGCCATTCCGCTTATCGCCGCCTCGATCATGAGCAAGAAGCTGGCGGAGGGGCTCACGGGGCTCGTGCTCGACGTGAAGACGGGCTCCGGCGCCTTCATGCCGGAGATGGACCGGGCGATCACGCTTGCCCGGACGATGGTCGGCATGGGCGAGCAGTGTGGCTGCCCGACAGTGGCCCTCCTGACCTCCATGGAGCATCCGCTGGGCGTGGCCTGTGGCAACGCGCTCGAGATCGAGGAGAGCATCGAGATCCTCCGCGGCGGCGGCCCGATTGACACGCGCGAACTGACGCTCGCGCTCGGGGCCGAGATGCTCGTGCTGGCAAAGCTCGTTCCGGACCGCGGCGCGGCGCGGGTCGTGCTCGAAGCCCGGCTGGCGGACGGCAGCGCCCTCGCGAAGTTCCGCGAGATCGTCGCGGCTCAGGGCGGCGACGCGCGCGTCGTGGATGACCCGTCGGCGGTGCTGCCGCGTGCCGCCGAGCAGGCGGTGGTGACCGCTCAGCGCACGGGCTTCGTGCAGCAGGTGGCGCCGCGCGTCATCGGCCGCGGCATCATAGAGCTGGGCGGCGGCCGCCGCACGATGGAAGACGCGGTGGATCCGTCGGTGGGATTTCACATCCTCGTGCGGCCCGGCCAGCATGCCACCCGAGGCCAGCCGCTCGCCGCGATCTTCGCGCGCGACGCCGCAGGCATCGAGGTGGGCAAGGCGTGCATCGCCGAGGCGATTGTCATCGGTGATGACGAGCGCACGCCGCCGAAGCTCATCTCGCACCGGGTGACAGCGGTGGGAGTCGAAGAGCTGTAGCGGATTGAGGATGTGAACTTAGGACTGCGATTCAGGGTGCCGATTCAGGGCTGCGACCGGCAATAAAACAATCGCCGGTCGAAGTCCGTAGTCTTAATCTCGAGTCCCAATCCGGATTCCAGATCCTCAATCAAGCCATGAAAACCCTTCGCGCCCTCGGTCTTCTCGCAGCGTTCGCCTCGACGCTGCCTGCGCAGGTTCCCTCCGACTCCGCCATCCGCGCCATCATCACGGCGCGTGTGGACGCGGGCCGCTTTGCCGGTGTCGCGATTGGCGTGGTGGGCAAGGACGGTGCGTGCCGCACTGTGGCCTACGGCCCCAATGCCGGGGTGCAGCCATTCGACGCCGCCACGGTTTTCGAGATCGGGTCTATCACGAAGACCTTCACCACCGCCATCCTCGCCGACATGGTAAAGCGCGGCGAGGTGTCGCTCAGCGATCCGGTGGCGAAGCTCCTGCCGCCCGGGACGGTGGTGCCGTCACGCGACGGCCGCGAGATCACGCTGCTCGATCTTGCCACGCAGTCGTCCGGGCTGCCCAGCCTCCCGACGAACTTCGCGCCCAAGGACCCGGCGAATCCGTGGGCGGACTACTCGTCGCAGCAGCTCTATGACTTCCTCAAGTCGTACCAGCTGACGCGCGGCATCGGCGAGAAGTACGAGTACTCCAACGTCGGCATGGGACTCCTCGGCTTCGCCCTCGCCCGGCGCGCTAACATGAGCTACGAGGAACTCGTAACCGCGCGGGTGCTGAAGCCGCTGAAGATGGACGACACCCGCATCACCCTGCCCGCGGAGCTTCAGCATCGCCTCGCGCCGGGGCACGGGCCCTCCGGCGGCGTCGTGAAGAACTGGGACCTCGTGACGCTCGCCGGCGCCGGTGCGCTGCGATCCACGGTCAACGACATGCTCACCTACATCCGAGCAAACGCCGATTCGACGTCAACGCCGCTCGGCGCCACGCTGGCGATGACGCACGGAGAACGGCATGCCGCTGGGTCCCCCGCGCTGACCATCGGGCTCGGGTGGCATCGCCTGAGAACACCAGCGGGGAACTGGCTCGTTTGGCACAATGGCGGCACCGCCGGCTATCGTACGTTCACGGGGTACAGCGAGAAGACCGGTGAGGGGATCGTCGTACTCGCCAATACCGCCAACAGTGTGGACGAGATCGGTTTTCATCTCCTCGACCCGTCATTCCCGCTGCCGCCCGTGCCGAAGAAGCGAGTGGAGGTACCGCTGCCCGAGGCCACCCTCGAGCGCTATGTCGGGACGTTCGAACTTGCGCCGACCTTCGCCATTGCCATCACACGCGAGGGGGCGCAGCTCTTCCTGCAGGCGACGGGCCAGCCGCGCGCCCCAATCTTCGCAGAGAAGGAGGACGAGTTCTTCCTCAAGGTGGTGGACGCGCAGGTCACGTTCACGAAGGACAGCACCGGCGTCGTGACCGGACTGGTGCTGCACCAGAACGGCGCGCACCAGCCGGCGAAGAAGAAGCCGTAAGTCGGCGCTACGCCCCGACGGACCCGCTGAACAGCGACTGCAGGTTCAGCGTGGGCGACTTGGACTTGCTGGCCAGCGACACATAGGCGCGGGCCAGCGCATCCTTGCCCGCGCCGAGGACGGTACCAACCAGCCCGAGCGCCTCGGCGTACTGCTCGGGCGGAAGCTCCTTGATGATTCGCGTCCAGATGGCCTCCTCCAATACGTTGAAGGCCGTCTGCACCTCCCACAGGTCGAAGCCGGCGGCAAACCGCTCATCGGCGATCGTCTCCGCGTGTTTCACGATCGGCCCGAGCTTTCGCTCCGCGATCGCGTCGACGGCAAGCCGATACAGATCGCGCAGTCGCGCGTGCGCGCGGTCCATGCCCGAGTGTTCGTAGCTCGTCAGGTGCGACCGTTCCATGGCGTGGAACGCGTCCTCGACAATCGCGTCGCCGCGGTCGTGCAGCAGCTGCAGCAGTGGCATGAGATCCCGGTCCGGTGAAGCCGACGTACGCGAGTGCCACAGGTGGCTCGATGCGCCGCCGCTCGCCGGCCGCTCGCATCCGCTCGCGCGTCATCGTTCTTCAAATATACCGTCTTCCGGTGCGCGGGCTCGCCTCCGCGCCGACTTGCCCGCGTCGTCGTGCCTGGCCAGACGCGCCGTCGTCTGGCGGTGCCCGCCGCGCGGGGACAATTTCCAGTGGTACACTTCGCAGCTTCGACTTCTCAGAAAGCCGTCATGACTCGCCGAAACAATATCCTCCCGGTGTTCGCCCTCGCGTTCCTCGTTCCACTGGCGGCGCCCACGCCCGCCGCGGCGCAGGACGATCCCTGTAAGGCGGTGCTTGCTCCGGTGCGTGCGCGCTACGCGCCCGATCGCCGCGTGGCGGTGTTCGACGTCACGTGCGTGCGGCAGGGCGGTGTGGTCGTCGTGCGCGGCGACGTGGACCAGGCCAGCGCGCGCCGCGACGTCATGACGACGATGGAGGCGGCCAAGCTCGGCATCGTCGTTGACAGCATGCGCGTGCTTCCCGACCCGGCGCTGGCGGAGACACCGTTCGGCATCGTGAAGGTGAGCGTCGGCAACGTGCGCTCGAATCCGGCGCACTCCGCCGAACTCGCCACGCAGGTCATGATGGGCATGATCGTGAAGGTGCTCAAGCAGCAGGGGGGCTGGTACTACATCCAGGGGCCCGACCAGTATCTCGGATGGCTCGAGGGTGCGGCCATGCACCTCACGCGGCAGGCGGGCGCTGAGGCCTGGCAGAACGCGCCCAAGGTCATCATGACGGAGTACTTCGGCGTTGTGCGCGCCGAGCCGACCAACGCATCGCTGCCGGTGAGCGACGCCGTGCCCGGCGTACTCTTCAAGTCGAATGGCGGGCGCGGCAAGTGGATCTCGGTTGAAACGCCGGACGGACGCAAGGGATACGTCGAGCGCAGCCTCGTGGCCGACTACGCCAAGTGGAGAGCGACGCGGTCGCTCACCGCGGAAACCGTGGAACAGACCGCGAAGCGCTTCATCGGCGTGCCGTACCTCTGGGGCGGCACGTCGCCCAAGGGGATGGACTGCTCGGGCTTCACCAAGACGGTCTTCCGCCTGAACGGCATGGAGTTGAACCGCGATGCCAACCAGCAGGCGCAGATGGGCGTGGAGGTGTCCGCCGATTCCGGCATGCGTCGGCTCTCGAAGGGCGACCTGCTCTTCTTCGGTTCCAAGGCAACCGCAGAGCGTCCCGAGCGCATCACGCACGTGGCCATCTACCTGCAGGACCGGCAGTTCATCCACACGCCCGGCGGGTCGGGCGTGCGCATCGACAGCTTCGATCCCGCGGCGCCCAACTTCAATGACGGGCTGCTGAAGAGCTTCGTCCGCGCACGCCGCGTCATCGGCCAGCCGCCGACGCGGGTCCAGCCGTAACGAACGCGGCGAGCGGATTGCTCCGCTCGCCGCTCCCGGCCCGAGTGCTCGCCCCGCGCGTCTGCCGCGCGGAGGGCGACTCGCTCAGCCCTTCAGCTTCTGGACGCCGATCCCCGGACGGTCGCGCAGCGTGACCTTGCCGTCCACGACCTGCGTGCCGTCAAAGACGTCATTGCCGATCAGGAGTGCGCCGTCGAGGTCGGCCCAGTCCACCATCGGCGACAGATGGGATGCGGCCGAGATCGCACAGGACGTCTCGGTCATGCAGCCGAGCATGACCTTCATGCCCAGCGACCGCGCGAGCACGATCATCTTGTGCGCTTCGCGCATCCCCGTGCACTTCATCAGCTTGATGTTGATGCCGTGGTAGACGCCCTTCGCCTTGGGGATGTCGGCGAGCCGTTGCACGCCTTCGTCACCGATGATCGGCAGCGGGCTGCGCTCCGTGAGCCACGCCAGGTCGTCCACCTGCTCCTTGGGGAGCGGCTGTTCGACCATCACCACGTTCTTTTCCTTCAGCCAGTGCAGCATGTCGAGCGCCACCGCGCGGTCCTTCCATCCCTGGTTCACGTCGGCGGTGATCGGCGTGTTCGTCACCGAGCGGATGGTCTCGATGATCATCCGGTCGGTGTCGCGCCCCAACTTGACCTTGAGGACCTTGTACTCCGCCGCTTCCTTGGTCTTCTGTCGCACCACGTCCTGCGTGTCGATGCCGATGGTGAACGACGTGTACGGCGTCTTGCGCGCATCGAATCCCCAGATGTTGTACCACGGCTGCTTCATCAGCCGCCCCAGGAGATCGTGCAGGGCGATGTCCACCGACGCCTTGGCCGCGGCGTTCCCGGTGGAGATGGCGTCGATGTCGCGCAGGATGGTCTCGAGTTCGAACGGACTCTCGTACTTCGAGAGGTCCACCCTCGCGAGGAAATCGAGGACCGACGCATGCGACTCGCCGAGATAGGGCGGCATGGAGGCCTCGCCGTATCCGGTGACGCCGTCGTACTCGATCTCCGTCAGCACCACCGGCGTCGTCGTGCGTGACGAGTTGGCGATGGTGAAGACGTGCCGCAACTCGAGCGTGTACGGGCGATAGCGGAGCGTCATCCGCGCCCGCGCGCCGCGCCGCGCGGGTACGGCGGCGACGGCCGGCAGGGCGACGAGCGAACCGGCGACGGCCGAGCCGGCGAGCACGGATGAGCGCTTCAGGAAGTCACGACGATTGTGTGCCACGGTTGCCTCAACTGGTATGTGCATCCGGTCTGCCATGACCGGTGGTTCCCTGCCGATGTGCCTCAGCCGCTGATCGCCGCCTTGCCCAACGTCCAGAGCGCCGGCAGCGCGCCGAACGCCCACATGATGAGGCCGGCCACCACCACCTTGTCCTTGGGCAGCTTTGCCACCACCCCAATGCCGATGGCGAGCAGCACGGTGACCCAGAGCGTGAAGACGTCAATGCGCCCCACCAGCGCCAGCAGCCCCGGCGACATCTCCGGATCGAGGAAACGGGCGACCCCCAGCGACAGCTGGAACCGGCCGGTCAGTCCGCCGGTGTTGAGCAGCAGGCCCTGCGCCGAGATCGTCAGCGACTCGATGATGCGCGGGATGAATGAGTAGGTCGCGACCATCGTCGCGGCGGAATAGCAGGTCGACGCGCCGAGCATCTTCGCCGTCAGCCAGGCGCACAGTCCCGTCAGGAACATGGCGATCGGCATGCCGATGAAGGCCCCGAAGGTCATCATGTAGCCGCCGATCTTGCGGCCCACGTCGGCCTGTTCCTGCGTCATGCCCGGGTTGTTCTTCATCGCCTCGGCCATGCTGCGCGCCATTTCGGCTTCCATGAGGTCCTGCATCGTGCCGCGGTTCACGATGAAGAGGCCGCCGATCAACAGCGTCACGATAATCATGACGAGGGCGTAGCCCGCCTTCTCGCGCCTCGCAAAGACCTCGCGAGGCGAGAAGAAGATGTCGACGAAGTCCTCGAGCAGCGACACCTTCGCGGGCGCGGGCGCTTCTGGTGCGATGTCGGTCATGCCGATCTCCGTCCGGAGGGAAGGGATATCCGACGTGGAACTTGCGGGTGGTCTGAGGGACCCGCAACTCGTGATTGCCGGACGGCGTGTGGGGTGAGACCTGAGGGGCAGAGTGCGACAGAGTGAGACAGAGTACGACGGAGTACGGCAGGGGGGCGGAGGGCGGGGTGAAGCCGTGCAATCTCGCGGCCGCCAGGACGCGAAATGGGCCCGAGCGCAATCCCGCACCCGGGCCCATCGTCAAGCATCATCGCCTATCGTCATCCCAAATCCCAATCCGAGCTCCCAATCCCCAATCGTTCCTAGATATCCAGATTGGACGCGAACTTGGCATTTGCCTCGATGAACGCCCTCCGCGGCTCCACCTCGTCGCCCATCAGCGTCTCGAACAGGTGATGCGCCTGCGCGGCGTCGTCGATGTTCACCTTCAGGATCGTGCGCGTCGCCGGGTCCATCGTCGTCTTCCAGAGCTGGTCCGGGTTCATCTCGCCGAGGCCCTTGTAGCGCTGGATGTTCACATTCCCCTTGCCGTCGGGACCGCCGCCGAGCCGGTCGGCAATCTCCACGCGCTGCGTCTCGTCGAAGGCATAGTACTCCTCCTTCCCCTTGGCCACGCGATACAGCGGCGGCTGGGCGATGTAGATGAACCCACTCTCGATGAGCTGGGGCATCTGCCGGAAGAAGAACGTCAGGAGCAGCGTGCGAATGTGGGCGCCGTCCACGTCGGCGTCCGTCATGATGATGATCTTGTGGTAGCGGGCCTGGTCGATGGAGAAGTCCTCTTCGCCGATCCCCGACCCGATGGCCGTGATGATCGTGCGGATCTCCTCGTTGCTCAGGATCTTGTCGATGCGCGCCCGCTCGACATTCAGGATCTTGCCGCGCAGCGGCAGGATGGCCTGGAACATGCGGTCGCGCCCCTGCTTGGCCGAACCGCCGGCCGAATCGCCCTCGACGAGGTAGAGCTCGCACAGGGCCGGGTCGCTCAGCGAGCAGTCAGCCAGCTTGCCGGGCAGGTTGCCGACGTCGAGCGCCGACTTCTTGCGCGTCAGGTCGCGCGCCTTGCGCGCCGCCTCGCGCGCCCGCGCCGCCGCCAGCGCCTTCTCGATGACGATGTTGCCGACGCGCGGGTGCTCCTCGAGATACTCGGCCAGCCATTCGTTGACGAACGTCTTCACCGCTGACTCGACCTCGGAGTTGCCAAGCTTGGTCTTGGTCTGCCCCTCGAACTGCGGCTCCTGGACCTTGACGCTCAGCACCGCGGTCATCCCTTCGCGCACGTCGTCGCCGCTGAGGCGCAGGTCCTTGTCCTTCTTGGCCGCGCTCGACTTGTCGAGGTGCTTGTTGATCACCGAGGTCAGCGCCGACTTGAAGCCGGTGAGGTGCGTGCCGCCCTCGTGGGTGTTGATGTTATTGACGAACGAGAACATCGTCTCGTTGTAGCCGTCGTTGTACTGGAGCGCGATCTCGATGCCGATGCCATCGCGCTCGGCGTCGGCGTACAGGATCTCGTTGTGCAGCACCTTGCGGCTGGCGTTCAGGAACTGCACGAACTCGCGCAGGCCCCCCTTGGCGTGGAAGGTCTCCTCCTTCTCCTCGCCCTCCCGCTCGTCCTTCAGCGTGATCCGCACGCCCTTGTTCAGGAACGACAGCTCGCGCAGCCGCGACTGCAGGATCGTATAGTCGTAGTGCAGCTCGGTGAAAATCTCGTGATCGGGCTTGAACCAGACCTTCGTCCCCGTGTCCTTCGGCCCCACCTTGCCGAGCACCTTGAGCTTCGTCGTGGTGTCGCCACGCACGAAGTCCATGTAATGCTCCTTTCCGTCGAGCTTGATCCAGACCTTGAGCGACTCGGAAAGGGCATTCACCACGGACACGCCCACGCCGTGCAGGCCGCCCGACACCTTGTACGAGTTCTTGTCGAACTTGCCGCCCGCGTGCAGCACCGTCAGCGCGAGTTCGACGCCGGGGAGCCCCTCGGTGGGGTGCATGTCCACCGGGATGCCGCGCCCGTTATCCCATACCGTGATCGAATCGTCGGCGTGGATCGTGACCGACACGGCGTCGCAGTAGCCGGCGAGCGCCTCGTCAATGGAGTTGTCGACCACCTCGTACACCAGGTGGTGCAGGCCGCGGCTGGACGTGGAGCCGATGTACATGCCGGGGCGCTTTCGGACGGCCTCGAGTCCCTTGAGGACCTGAATTCCGGAGGCGTCGTAGTGCGATTCAGCCGCGTCGTTCGTCTTGGCCATGGCGCGCGGAAAGGGGAGTAAGGGAAGCTCCAAAGAAACGCCGAATTCGGTCGTTTCTCCACATCCCCAATACTATAATTGAAAACGCCCCAGAGCGCAACCGGGGAGGTCCTTTATAAGTTATTATTTATCAATGACTTAGCGGTAGAGCTCCCAGCGAATCCGCTTCACGGTCTCTGCACCGGCGCTCTTGTTCACTTTCGCGACCAGTGAACGTTCCATCATCGAGAGTTCCTGCACCCACCCATTCGTCTTCACGCTCACGGTGAGCGTGCCGTTCTCGGCGATGGCCCGTGCCTGCGTCACGGCGGCGATCTGCGGCCCAACGGCCCCCGCCCAGTGTCCCAGCACCTCCGCGCGCGCGATGCGCGCTCCCAGCGCGCTGCCGGCCAGCATATCGGCCAGGGCGTCGCCCACCTTTGCCGGACCGCGCCGACGCTCGCTCATGCGCCCTCCGACAGCGCGCCGCCGGCAATGCGGTACCGCGCCAGTCGCGTGAAGCGCGCGGGGATCTCCTCTGGCCGGGGCACGCACAGCACCACCTGGCCGACGCCGGCTTCCAGCAGGAGGTCGAGCACGCGCGCCGCACGGCGGTTGTCGAGCTCCGCGAACGGGTCGTCGAGCAGCA
>JBAZTM010000091.1:0-14595 GCA_041661925.1 Gemmatimonadaceae bacterium | reverse complement strand
CCGTCCAGGCGTCGACCGTGGCCTCGGTGGCATCCTCGATCATCTGCTGCGCCGCGATCGGCCAGTCGCCACCCTCGAGGATCACGCGCAGCCCATGCCGAGTGGTGAACGTCACCGAGCGCAGCAGCAGCCAGCGCGGCCAGATCCGCGCGCGCAGGTAGATCAGCCACATGACGAGAGCGGCACCGGCCGAGATTGCCCCGGGGCCGGCGCCCTTCGCGTACCAGACGACGATCGCGGCCACCGTTGCAGCGATGGCGGCCAGGCCGAACGTGATCATGTCGCGGATGTTCAGGAGCCAGATCATGGCGACACTGGGCGTTTCGTGTCGGATCCTTCGACGGGGCGATTCATGCGTCCCTTGTTGTAGCATTCCCGTCCACAAAACCTCGTTGGCCCCGGAGACGGAAACGACTTCAGGCATTTTTCGCACACGGATGTCATCATGGCGGGGCGTGGATCATCGCGCCTCGCGCGCTCGTCGGCCATCGCGTCGGCAACATCCCACACGGCACCCGCGAGCGCGGAGGCGTTCCATGTTGCAGAAACCCGCAGCGCCTCGGTCAGCGCCGTCAGCGCACAACGCTCGCGGAATGTCATCACGCCACCTTCGGTCTGCGCCCAGGAACCGCAGCGCGCCCCGGGCTCCGTCGCCGGCTTTCGCTTGGCCTCTTCGGGGGCGGCGGCTGCCAGCCGGATTCGATGCGCTTGATCGCATCGGATCCGAGAACCCGCGCGGATGATTCCGATCTACCCCTTCCACGTAACCATCCGACTGCGAACCAGTATCTATCCCTCGGCCAGTTTCCAGCGCGGATCTTCAATACCGCCTTCATGCACTCGACGACGGGATCGACGCGACGCGCGTGTCGGAGGCTGGACCGCCATCCCTTGCAGACGATCTTTGCGGGCGGCTTGTCTCTGTCGCTCGCGGCGCTCATCGCGTCACCTCCCTATTGGCAAGTGCCGTCCAAGCCCGCACCAGTGCGCGCGCGGCCCTGTCTACCGCTCGCAGCTGCTGAACCGGGATCGGAATGGAATCACCGGTCATCTCGGAAACGCGCTTGGGGTGCCTCAGCACGCGAAGCGCCTTGGCCTCGATCTGACGGATGCGCGAAGCGCTGACCCCGAATTCAACGCCGACCTCCTCCGGGGTGTACTCTGATTCCTCGCTGATTCCGAATCGAAGCTGAATCACCTTTTGCTGACGAGGCGACAGGGATCCAGACATCGTTCGCAGGACTCGATCGCGCAATTCCATGCGGTACACCATGGCGTCTGGCCGCGATGCCATCGCCCCCGACGACGGAGAGATCATGCGGGCAACCTCTCTCATTGCTACGGCGCTCATGCCGCCGCCAGCATCCCGATCACGCCGGCCGACTGCGCGTCAAACGCCGCGAGCGCGGCCTTTTGCGCGGCCTCGGGAACCCACTGCGCGCAGCCCTCGAGGAACCCGGCCACGTACTCCCGCACGCGGTCTTTTTCGCCCTTCTTCGCGTGCTCCACGATCAGCGAATGGAAGCGGAGCCAGAACGGATCGGCGCTGGCGATGATGTGCTGATAGGCCAGCAACGCCGCCTCCAGGCGGGCCGGATCCGTCGTCGCCGCCGCGATCGCCTTCGCCTTCTCATCGAACCCGGGCGGGAACTGGATCGCGGCCGGGGATGCAGCCGGCGCGGCAGGGGCCGGCGCCGTGGCAACCTCCTGCGCCTTCATGTCCTTGAGGAACCCACCGATCGAACTGACCAGCTTCGTGAGCTCGCCGCCCCCGCCGCCCTGTTCTTTCTCGATCTCCTTGAGCAGCTTGATCTGATCGCGTAGGGCTTCAAGCCCGCCGTGCCCGCCGGTGCTGGCGCTCTTGCGCGCCTCCTTGATCTCGTCGCGGATCGCGGCCTCGCGCGAGCTGGCCTCGGCGCGCATGTTGTGGATCATCTCCACCATCGGCGCGTTCATCTGCTGCATCAGCGCCAGAGCATCGCGAAGGCCGAACGTCTCAGCCGGCGGCGGCATCTGAATCGGCGCGGCGGGCTGCGACAGGAACGATTCGAGCCGCGCGAGCTTCTCGGTGATGGCGGCCAGTCGCGGATCCTCGGCCGGGCGCATCATGTCGCGCATCATCATGTACTCGACAAGGGTTGTCGGCTGGGGGCCTTGCGGGGCGTCCTGCGCCTGCATTTCCTTCAGATCGCGCATCACCTGGACCGCCTCTTTCATCTGCGAAGGCTTGCCGTTCTGCTGCTGCGCGATCGCCTCGAGCTTCTCGGTCATTCGATCCTCCTGGCTGCCCTGAGCGTCCGGGTCGATGCGAATCCGATACGGCGCGCGCTCTTTGCCATCCGCGTTGGTGTGGACGATCTCCCAGGCCTGCGCCCGGTGATGCTTCCGGTAAAGGTTGTCAATGATGAAGTGCCGGACGCTCTTACTCGAGAGCACGGCGCGCGCGTCGAAGTCCCCGACGTAGACCGGCTGGCCGTCAATGACCTTGAAGATCTGGAGCGACGTGGTGTCGGGGATGAAGTTGGCCAGCTTCTGGCGCTGGCGCTCGGCCTCGTTGATCGGCTTGTCCGGCTGGGGCGCGGCGGCTGCCCGCTCGCGCTCGATCTTCTTCGCCGCCTTCGAGGCGGCCATCTTCGCCGCCCAGGTGATCTTCGCCGTGTCCTTGGCGGCCTGGTTCTCGTCGGCCGGCGGGTCCTGGTAGGGCTCGGCCTCTGGCTCTGGATCGTCTCGATACCTGTCAAATGGATTCCCGTTGGTAGCGATCGTGCTCATGGCTGGCTCACCTTCTTGGTTGGCACATGAAACCCGCGCGCCGGACACGTCGGGTAGGGGGGATGAACTCGGCTCGGCGGCAGATCGACCCCGCAGAGCTCGCAGCGCGCCGGGGCCTCGGGTTCTGCTGCGTCGATGCAGTCGGCCAGGAAGCGCAGTAAGCGCGGGATCTTGAGCTTCGGTATCATAGCTTCACGCCGGCCATGAGCTCGCGTCGGTTATCCAGGCTCATTGATATGTAACCCATTGTAGTTTCTGGCTTTTCATGTCCAAGCTGCTGCATGATTGCGGCTACGCTCCATCCCTCTTCGCTCAGCATGGAAGCATGCGCGTGGCGGCTGGAATGCGGGTTGAGATGGCGGCCCATCGCCGCGCCGATCTTGGTGAACGAATCGGACACCCGGCGCCTGATCACTGGACCGCCCGAGCGGGCCGGGAACAGCCATGGTGAACCCTTACGAAATCCTTGCAGTTTCGGGTACGTGTTGAAGCAGTAATGTCGAATGATCGGCGTGGCCTTCCGGTGGACCACAACCTGCCGATCCGACTTCCCTTTTACAGTCCTTGCGGAATTCGGCGACACCGCGATCACGAATAATCCGTCCGGTTCGCTGGGCCAAATCAGATCAGACACCAGCAGGCCGCAAGCCTCGCTCACGCGGAGGCCAGATAGCGGCATGATTCGCAGGATCGTTGACTGTGGCTCAGGCAGAGTGCAGCACAGATCATCAAACAATCCCATCTCGTCTCTGGACATCGTGGACGCCAGTGAGACGCGAACGCGAGGTAGCTTCGGCTTGACCACGACAGGCGGAACGTCGAACCCGCGGATCCTGGCGAATTCTATCAGATGTCCAAGGCTTGCCAGATGCTGGATCACGGTGGCCGGCGCTAATCCACGCGCGGCCGAATCTCCAACGTACTTCACCAATGAATCCGTCGTTATCGCGTCATTGGAGGCCAGGAACTTCCGCGCCACGATCGAATATGCGGCGACCGTTGACGCACCACAGAACCCGGAAAGGTACTCCATGAATTCATTGACACCGGGCAAGGCCATGTGCAACACATAAGGCTCGTTATGGGCGTTTGTGTCAAGGAGGATTCGCATGGTGGCGCGCGCAATGATCACGAACTGGGGGCCGGGTGCCGTCCGCGTCGTATCGGCGGAAGGTAGCGCCGCGTACATCGCGCCGGTTCTCCTCGAGTCTGGCCAGGCGTGGAGCCCATCCGCCGGCCAGGACGCCGTTACCGTGACGGCGGCATTCGGTACAACCCTGCTGGAATTGGTGGGCCTGTCTGCCGCGCCGACCTCTGACCCGTGCCCCGATTGCGACGGCGCCGGCTGCGACGGGTGCGGGCGCAGCGGGCGCTCGCTGGCGCTGGCGCCCGATCCGGCCGCGCTTCCATCGGCTGATTCCGAGCTGCTCGAGCGGTTCCGGGCGGCCTGGCGCGCGCGGTCTGAACTCGCCGCCCAGCTTCGCGCGTTTCTGCTTGAGAAGCGACGCCGGGGCTCGCCAGCGTTCAATGAAGACTTCCCCGGGTGGCGTTCCTACGACGCCGCCTGTGTGGCGCTGCTCGACGCCACCGCCGCGCTCGCTGGTGATTCATGCCCGTAGTCCAGGCCGGGCTCATGCTCTGCGACCGGTGCCCAACGCGCGCCATGATCGCCCTGGTTCCCATGCGCGGCGGGATGAACGCGGAACGCCCGCCTGGATGGACGGTGCGCCCGCGCTCCATCGCGGTGCAGGGCCAGGATCCGAACGAGTGCCTCTGCCCGGCGTGCGTGGACGCCGAGAAGCTGGCGCAGCTCCAGTGACCGAGATCGAGGCGTTGAAGGCCGGGCGCTGGGCGGGCGATTGGGTACACCATCCAAAACGGCCCGAGTACGACACGGCGCTATGGTCGATTTCCTCCCCGTTCTGGCGTGTCGCCGCCGTGACGGATCAGGGCGATTGGCGAATCAAGGAAAACGGGCGGTGCGATTGGGGGCGCTGGTATCACGCCGAATCAATCGACGCCGCGAAGCTGGCCGCGCGAACGGCGTTGGAGGCGGCGGGGTGGTTCTTCAGCGAGCCATAGCCGGCCGGCGCGCCTGGAGCTCCTGGAGCGCGTAGATCCCGACGTAGACCGCGATGCCGGCGAAGATCAACTTGCCCCACGGGACGGCCCCGAGCGCTGCACCGGCGATCCGCCCCGGGATCGTGGCGGCGGCCTCCAGTAGCTGAACTGCTGCCTCGCCGGCCCCGACAACCGGGTTGAATCTGTTGAGGAAATCCAGGGCGCGATAGGCCGCGCTCTGGCCGGTCTGCGGCACATGCGCTTGGATGCCGGCCAGGCGCCCGGCGGCCACGTCCAGCAGCGCCAGGCGCGTGAGCATGTCGGCCTTGAACTGATCGTTGACGAAATGCACCGTGGGCGCGCCCGCGCCCTGGGCCGCGAAGATGGCGATCCGATACCGCTGATCTTGCGCGTCCCATCCGTTGAATAGGCGTGTGATTACGCCCTGTAGAGCGTCGCTGAACTCCGCGTTTTGCCCAACGGACTTGAGCCCGTCCACGAGCTGCACCGTCTGCGAAAACAGCGCGGCGATAACGGCCCAGTAGTAGCGTGCCTGAGCCGTGGGATAAGACGCCGCAACCGGGATGGTATACAGCACGGCGCGGGCCGAGTCGGCAGAGCGCGAGATTGCCATTGCGACCGGCGAATTTGCGAAACTTCCAGCGCCAAGCGCACTCAGGTATCCGCTCATTTCAGGGCTCCCAGCAAGGCCAGCAACAGGCCGGCGACGGCGATCATGGTGACAGGTGCGGCGGCCGAGGTCGACGCCTGCGATCCAGTCCGGGCGCCACCGGCGGCGGCCGGTTCACTGCCCCCGGCGGCGGCCTGGTAATACGACGTGGTCGACCCCGCGCCAATCTCGGGATCGTACCCGGGATCGGAGTAGCGCGAGCGGGTAAAGCTCGGGCTCGAGTAGGCGGCAGGCGGCTCAACCGCCGAGGTCGACTGCCCCGGCGGCGGGGGCTCGGCGGCCGGCTGGGTGGCGACGACGTAGGCCGGCGGCGGTTCCTCGACGCGAAGCGAGCTCGGCCCCGGAATCGGCGCGACGTAGGCCGGCGCCTGGTACGGCTCCGACTTCACCGGTATATCCTGGTACGTCACTGGCGCCTCGACCACGGTCATGGCCTGGGTGGTCAACGCGGTGTATGCCGGGGTCGACACGGTCATGGCCTGCGATTGCGGCGGCTCTGCCGTCGTCGGGATGGTTTCGATCATCGGCTCAGCGCGCCCCGACGTTGCCCCGGCGCTGGTGACGGCGGCTGCTACGGCCGCCTCGTAGCCGTCAGGGAGCGGCGCGGCCGTCTGCTGCTCATACGCCGGCATCGTGGCGGCCTCGGCGGCGGCGGCCTGGAACGCCTCGGGCAACGGGGCCTGTGCCGCGGGCTCGTAGACCGGCTCAGGAATCACGGCGGCAGCGGCAGCGGCCTGGAAGACATCCGGCAGCGGTGCGGCGGCGGCTGGCTCGTAGGGCGCTTGGTACACCTGCGCCTCGACCGGTGCGATCGTCAGTGCTTCATAGGCCGGGGTGACGGCGGGCGCCATGACCGCAACCGTCATCGGCGCGAGCTGGAAGCTCACGTCCTCGCCCAGCGCCGCGAGGTAGCCGCTCACCTGGCGCGCTTCCCCCTGCCGCCGCGGAACACGTATAACGCCGCGCCGGCGATGATTGCCGCGATCCACCCGCCAAAACCAGCCGCAACGGCAACCGGGCCGCTCCCCGCCGCGCCGCCGGTAACGTACCCGGGACCGCCCCCAGATGCGCCCGGCGCCGGGATGCCATGCCGCGCCCGGTACTGGTTCACGTAGTCATCGGCGTCGACCAGCATGTGATCCCGAAACTGGATCAGCGCATCGGCGGGATCCGACTGTGGCCCCAGCGCCTCGGCGGAAACGTCGTTGTACAGCTCGGCGGCCACCTCGAGATCGGCGCCGGTGCCGTAGGCCGCACGGTACTGCACGCACGCCGCGTAGGCCGCGCGCGCGTAGTTCGCCGCCTGCTGGAGCGTCGAGATCGCCGCGCGCGACACAACCGGGCCACTCGGCGCCGGGACGACACGCCCGGCCGCGAAAACGTCACCCAGGGATCCGAGGTAGGCTAGTTGCATGGCTCAGCATACGCCAGCATCCGGCGCAACTGCAATCAGCACGAGGCGGCCGACGCCAGCCAGATCAGCAGCGCCAGCGCCAGCAGCCAGCGCAGGGCCGGCGGGACGCGCTCGCGCGGCTCGAGCACGGCTGACATGTCGAGCGGGGCGCCGGGGCGGTGCGTGGACTGGCGGATGAGCATTTTCGGGAGCGTCATCGTTCCACCGCCGCCCGTCGTACCACGACGCGATACCCCGTCGCGCGCAGGGCGAACGCCAGCGATTCGGCAGCGGCCTCCGTCATCGAATTCGAGCGCATCGGGGACACCCGGCCGGACCGCCGCTTGACCCAGACGGTGACGACGTACATCACGCGGTGCGCTCCGCGCGCGGCGTCAGCGCCAGTAGCTGCACACGGCCAGACTCCCGCCGTGCCGGCCCCCAGTGCATCCACGCGTATTCAGTGGCGTCGCTCTTGCCGTTCACGAAGCACGGGCGGTTAGGCAAGACAAAAACGTCTGGCATGTCTAGCGAAAGTACCGGGTGACGGGCGGCCGACGCCAGCCAGTTCAACCGCAGGAGCATCACGACATGCTCACAGATTGGCCGTAGCGCCCCCAGGAGCGGGCCGGCGAGGCTGAATGGGGGATTTGTCAGGCCGACGCGGAAGGCCCCTTCCCGGGCCTCCTGCGCGAGCTGGAGCGCGTCACCGGTCTTCGTGGCCTTCACCGGGCGGAGATCCCATGTCGTCCAGCGCACGGGCAGGCGGCAGGCCTTGACGATCGCGCCCTCGCCGGCGCAGGGCTCAAGCCAGGCGCCACACGGGAGCGGCAGGGCTTCAAGCAAGCGATGCACGCACCATGCCGGCGTCGGGTAGTTCTCGCTGGGGCGGATGACGGCGCCGCGACCTCGGGCGCTCATGCTGGCACCCTGAGTATCTCGCAGTCGATCCAGTGGGTAGCGCAGCAGGTCCGCCCGGCGTCGAACACGCATCCCTCTTTTGCTGGAGCGTCCTCGCGCTCGAGGATCGCGGCCAGGCCGGCGGCGGCTATCGCCTGGTCGCACGCCGCTAGCTGGAGCACGACGCGGCCCACGTCGTCAGGGTTGTCCGGCGCCACGAACAGCCACGCGGCCACCAGCGCAGCCGTCGCCTCCATGCGCTCGGCGGTGCCGTCCGCTGCCCATGCCACGGCATCCCCGATCCCCTCCCGATTCCCGGCGTTCACGGCGAGGTATCGCCGGGCCTCTCGCAGTACGATTTCGCGGCGCGTCAATTCGCTCTGTTTCATGGCTGATTCCCCCTGTTGATAAGTCGCCTCACCACCTCCTCACCACCTCTGGCGAGGTGGTGAGCTTTTGTGAAAATCTCACACAAAAAATACCGGCTGGACGCAAAGTTTTCGCTGGCTACTCGAGTAGCTCACCACCTCGAACGAGTGAGGTGGTGAGGGTGTTTCGTTTGTCGTTACAAGATCTTCTAGAAGCCTCACCACCTCACCACCTGTTTCCGTATATCTAGGAAAATACCATTGGTCCAACCAATACCACCTTTTTTGAAAACGTCTAAACAGGTGGTGAGGTGGTGAGGCTGCACTGCGTCATTGCGAAATACGGGGTGTGAAAAACCCATCCCTTGGAGCCCATCTTTTTCCGTATCCAGGGGGGCGCGTGAACCCCAATTCCCGGAGCGCCTTGGCGGCCCGCATCTGATCCCCCTTCGACTGCCGGCCCACCTCGATCCCGAGGGCGTCCGTCAGCACATCGAGCATGGAGATCTCGTCCCGTCGCTTCCCCGGCGGCAGCGCTAGTGCCCACTCCTCGATCCGATCACGCCACACGTCCTCGACCCGGTGCGCGGAGGAGGAGATCTCGCGGGCGTCCTCGTCCTCATCGCTCAGCCACCAGCGATGCACCTCGCACCGGTCGTGCGGCAGGTCGCAGGCCTTACAGCCCACTGCGCCTCCGAATACCGCCGCAGCCTCAGCCCAGAGTTGATCCCGCGCCTCGCGCACCGTCACGGTGTTGATCCTGCCCGGGACCTGGATGATCCAGTAGCGGCGGTTTCCGGTGACATCGGTAAGAAATCGGCTGTAATTGGTGCTCGCTACGATCACGGAATTGCGTGGGTGCTTCGCGACTGCCCTGGCGTAAGGAGCGCGGAACATATCGGATCTACTCGATAGGAACGCCTTGATCCGGGACTCGTGGCGCTCACTCACCACGTTCTCGAGCTCGGCCCATTCGTGAATCCATGCCGAGTGCAGGCCCAGGAGCGCGTCTTTACTCTCGAGATCCATCGCCGAGTCGGAGAACCACGGATCCGCCAACGCGTCAAAAAACGTGGACTTTCCGCGCCCTTGCCGCTCCCCGACGAGAACCAATGCAGTGTCGACCTTGCAGCCCGGCGCCAGTGCCCGGGCGGCGGCTGCGACGAACCACTTTCGGAGCATGACGCCGGATAATGGATCGGGATTCCGCAGCAGCGCGCCACAGGCCCCAGGCAGCCTCTCCTTGCCGTCCCAGGTGAGGCCCCGCAGGTACGAGGCCACAGGATGGAACCGACGCGCGGAAGCGGCCTCTCCTATCGCGTGGCGCACGTCGTCCAGGGCCGGCGCGAAGCCGTAGCAGCGTTCGATCAGGCGCCGGGCCTCGTCGGTGGCCTCCTCTGTCACCGGGCGCCCGTCCAGGCACGGCGTCAGCGCGAGCTCGTCAAAGCTCCAGTGCCCCGCCCACGCGTTGTGGTTCGCAATCACAAGGTAGGTGTTTCCGTATGTTTTCTGAGGTGTTACGCCGTCTCCTTTGCAGCGCAGTTCGCTGCGCCATGTCGGCGGCGGCGGATCCCCGATCGGCGGCGGCCCCTCGTCATCGATCGCCGTGATCAGGCGCAGGGATGGCCGGGGCGGCGGCGGAGGGGGCGGAACGGCGGCCAGGATTGGACCGGGGTCTAGCGGCGCGCCTGGGAGGCGGGCCGCTCGCCACCCACCCGGCGGGGTGCTGGCGTCGTACCAGAACGCGGCTGGATCGGCTGGCTCGGAGCCGAGTTTCAGGCCCATGGATTCGCACATGGCGGATCCCCAGATCCAGAGCCGGTGATACTCGGCCGCGCTCACCGTGCGGGAGAGCGGAAGGATGCAGCGGAGCCGACTGGAATCCGCTGTGTGGCCCTTAGTAGTGAACACGATCCCGTACCACGTCGACCACCCGTCGACGGCCCGCTCGAACGCGGTGCCGGCGTTGAAGTCGAAGATCAGGGCGCCGACGCTGGCGACGTTGGCGCGGTCCCGGATCGGCGGGGAGAAGGCGGCGGCGGACCACCCGTGGTGATCGTATTTCCCGGTGAACGCCCGCATGGGGTCGCGCTCGAGGTGCTCGAGGAATTCCGGCCAGGTAGTGGTGATGGTTTCGGTTACGTCGGTTTTCAGCAGGCCAGAGAACCTGGAGATCGTGGCAGACGGAAGCGGATCGGGAATCACGGGAGGCGGCTCCTTGCCCACTGCGCGAGCTTGACGGCATCGCGCGCGTTGTATGCCTGCTCTGCGATGTCCCCGGCCGCGCACAGCACGGCGCGGCGCAGGCCGAGGTGATACAGCCGGCGCACGATTCCTGGCAGGTGCCAGCCCGGATCGGCGTCGACCACGAGTTGGCTCAGGAACGCCCACCCACCGATCTGCGCGATGTCATCGATCGCGTGTCCGACGTGCATCAGGCTAGCGGGGCCGGGCTCTAGGCGCTCGACGGTGCGCCAGATGATCGCGCAGCGCGGATCGGAGAACCAGGATGCGGCCACGCGCGCGAGCTCGGGGGCGCGGGAGTCGGCGCAGAGCCGGATCCCGCACACCAGGCGCTCTAGCGCTGGGTCGGCGGGGTACTCGGTCATGGGCGGCGCCCAGGGTAATCACGGTGCTCATCGGCCGGCCATCCGCACGTTGCGCACGCCTCGTGATGCCCATCGGTAGCGCATTTTTTCACCCCCTTTACATATCCAGCGGCGGCATTCGGACCGCACATGTAGAATTTGATCACACCGGACGGAGAGAAGTCGTGATCGTGAATGCTCTTGCGCGCCCGCTTCGGAACCCTTCCGCTCGGGTTGCACTCGTTCTTGATCTCGATCTTCATGACTCCCCCCTCAGTGCAGCCTCGAGCGATGCCTTCGCCTCGGCCACGGATCGAACGATGGATCCCCACCCGCCAGCGCGGCGGATCAGATCCAGAAACATCGCCTGCTCGGTGCTGGCCACTCCGGTTTCAGTTTTCACCTCGAGCGCGAACCAGCGCCCAGACGGCCGCAGGATTCCGATCAGATCCGATCCGCCTGCGCCCCCAACTCCGTACCGGATCGCGCGCCCCTGCTCCTTGTAGAACCCGATCGGGTTTCTCCAGAGCACGACACGCGGATCGGCGCCCAGCGTCAGCCGGATCGCGTACAGGATGTCACGCTCTGCCATAGCGGGCCTCCATGCGGCAGCGAATCCAGCCCGGGCGGTATCCGCGCGCCGCCGCCTGCTCGATCAGTGTGCGCCGGTACGCCTCGCGCTGATCCGGCGTGTGCGCCGCGAAGATCTGCGCCATGCGCTGGCGCCTGATCGCGGGATCTTCTGGCGGGGCTTTCACGGTGCCGCAGATCGGGCAGTACGGGGCGGGGCGGTAGACAGCCCCGCATCCCTTGCACTGCATCAACGGTGGCAGCTTCTCCGATGCTGAAATCGCCTTTCCTTCGAGGCTGTAGGTGCGATCCTGATCGGGTAGGCCGTGCGCGTGAACCACGCCGCGTAGATCGTAGACGCGTGCGGCTGATTTGCCGGGGTGAGGGCGCAATACCCTGCCCACCATCTGGATGTAGAGCCCGGCGTGATCGGCGCCGCGCGCCAGGATGCACACCGATGCAGCCGGTGAATCCCAGCCTTCTGTCAGGCATAGGCAGTTGACCAGCACGCGCAGCTCGCCGGCATTGAACCGCTCCAGCCGCGCGGCCCGCTCGCGCTTGTCGAGCTCGCCGTCGACGCACGCAGCCGGCACGCCGGCACTCGTCAGGCGATCGGATACCTTCTCGGCATAGTCGACCGTGGCACAGAAAATCACGGCCTGCTCGCCGCCCCCGCTCGACAGGTACACCTCGACGGGATCATCCGCCAGTGCGCGCGATTTCGCGCCCGGGCTGTAGACGCTGCACGGGACGAGGTAGCCCAGCGCCGTCAGCTCCGAAACGCTGGACGCCACCACGAGCGCCGTGAACATGTCGCCGAGCGGCTTGCCGTCCGCTCGCTCCGGTGTCGCCGTCAGGCCAAGTTTGTGCGCGGTACCGTAGGATTCGATCAGGCGCTCCCAGCTCGCGGCCTTGGTGTGGTGGCAGTTGTGGACGACGAATCCGCCGGCTACATAGGTGTGGGTGCCCTCGACTTCGATGTTGTAGACGTGACCATCCGTACACAGCCCTCCAAACCGGCCATCACTTCCTGGTTCGTGAAGCGCAACACCGTCCACCCGGACCCACGCAAGAACGCCTCCTTTCGCCGGTCCGCTGCCTGAACCGCCAGTACGCCATGGCTTGTTCCGTCCACCTCGATCGCCACCATCAACAGTGGGTGAGCCAGGTCTAGGTAGATGCAGCTCGGAAGGCCGTGTTCCTTGCGGGTTAGGACTTGGAATTCCGCCTCCCAGCCCTGGCCCAGTGCGGCCTGTAGTCGATCCTGGGGAACCGTCGTGCCCCTGCCTCGACCCCCGGTCCATGGCGGCCGATGTCCCATTGTCCGCAGGGTCTTTGACACCCGCTCCCGGTTCACTGCCAGGCGCATCGGGTTGCGTTACCGCATCCGCTTTGAAGCGTACACACGGTTCGTTGCCGCCATGGTCGCCGAGGATCGGATGCTCTTGAACGTGTCCGAGCACGACCGCGTGCAGTAGGCGATGCCAAGCAGGCGCGCCGCCGTCGCCCGCTTCCCCCACAGGCAGAATTCCACGCTGCACATCCGGCACGTCCCCGACCACTTCACCGTGCGCTCGCGGCGCCGAATGAGGATGCATGGATCGCAGATCAGCGCTTGCCTGGTGGAGTACTTGCTTGCGTTCTTCCCCGTCGGTCCCGCGCAGCGATCGCAGCCCCGCATAGAGTACCTCGTCGTTGTTGGTAAGAAGCGCGGCAGCTATCCAGCCACGGCGCGTGAAGAACGGATGTCCGCCAGTGCAATGGATCGCTCCGGCGGCTGTGGTTACGGTTACGATCTGCGCCGGCACTGACCGGAATAGTCGGGTGACCCGGCCGGGAGCAATCTGTTTGCCATCGAACGAGGGCACGACATCGCCAACCTGAAGTCTCTCGATCGCGACGGTGCCCACCATGGTTCCCGCCGGGAAGCACTCGTCTATCACCACGAGCGCGGCGGGCGGAAGCTTCTCGCGCCATCGCGCCGTGGTGAGCGTCTGAATCGACGCCACGACAACGGGAGCGGCCGGATCCCCAACGCTGATCCCGGCCGAAATCGTCAGGATGTTTTCGATCCCTTCGCGGCGCAGGCTATCGGCGGCCTGTGATATCAGTTCGGAGCGGTGCGCCAGGAAGATCGCGCGGCGTCCACGAGAGACGGAAGATCGAATCGCCGTGGCCGCAATCTTCGTCTTTCCGCCACCGGTGGGAAGCACCAGACAGACGGCGCGATGTCCGGCTCCGTACTGCCTGCGAAGATCCTCGAGCGCGCGGGCCTGGTACGGTCGTAGCATCGTCGCCCTATCCAGAGAAAGCGACCAGCCGGCGAGCGCGAGAGGCTCAGGCGAGATTTGCGGATCCGACACGAGGATCGCGCACGCCGGCTGATCAAAAGGTTGGTGAGCCTTCGGGCTCGTCTCGAATCCGCGGGCGAACCCTACGCCCCGCCTCGCACGCGGTCAAGGATGATCAACCCATGGAGCGCATCACGCCCGATCGCCTCCGCGTATGCCGGCGGGATGGCCTGGCTCAGCTCCTTCGGCGGCAGCCAGTCGATGCCCATGGCCCGTTGCTGCACCTTGAGCGGGATGCGCCACACGCCGACCTCGACCGTTTGGCGCAGGTTGGCTCGGTTCGTCGCCTGCGCGAACCGTGGTCGCTGCGCTGCGTGATTGCAGGGCGGGGCCAGCATCAGCCAGCTCGTCTCGAATTTCCGATGGCGTCTGACATCCAGCCCAAACATCGACCCGCACAGCGTCATGGCGTTGATGAGAGGCGCCCCGGTGACGTTCTCGATGCACCAGGGCACGCCAGCCTCCAATAGCCAGGCACGGATGGCGGGGATCAGATTCGGCCGCACGGCGACATGCCCAGGCCGGCGCCTGTACGCCGTGAACGCCTGGCACGGCGGGCTCGCCCAGATGAAATCGAAGCCCTCGAGCGGGAACGTCAGCGCGTCTGCCTGGATGAAGCAGAACGGATAGCGCGGCTGGTGGTTGATGTCCACGCCGACGACATCGAACCCAGCGCGGTGCAGCCCCATCGACGCGCCGCCGCCCCCGCAGAACAAGTCAAGCGCCCTGGGCGTCACGCTTCCCCCTTCCTGGCCCGCCCGTGAACCTGCGAGCGATTCTCTCGCGCACGGCGCGACGTTTCGCAGCGCGGATCAGTAGGCGTAGGCGCTTGGCGGGCGTCATGACGACCCCGACCGCGACCCCGACCGCGACCACGACCGCGACCACGACCGCGACCCCC
>JBAZTM010000090.1:0-15110 GCA_041661925.1 Gemmatimonadaceae bacterium | reverse complement strand
CCTGAACGCCGGGGAGCGCTTTCCCGGGCACCTGGCGCTCGCGTCGCACCGGTCGCTGCGGGACGACTACGATTGCTCGTCACGAGAGCTCGACTGGGTGGTGGAGTTCGCGATGCGCACGCCGGGCATTTCTGGCGCGCGGCTCACGGGTGCGGGGTGGGGCGGCTGCGCCGTCGTGTTCGGGGATACGGGGGCGCTGGCCGCGCTGGAGGAGTCGCTCCCGGGCGCGTACGCCAAGGCGATCGGTCACCGGCCGCGGGCGTGGGTCGTCACGGCGGATGATGGCGCGAGAATTGAGGAGTGAGGGCGGGTGATGGCGGATGGCAGATGGCAGATGGCAGACTACGGTTGCCGCGCTTCGACCGGGCGGCTAAAATGCGAGTCACGCGGGAATAGCTCAGTTGGTAGAGCACAACCTTGCCAAGGTTGGGGTCGCGGGTTCGAGTCCCGTTTCCCGCTCTGAAGCAGAGGGCGACAGAGTGCGACAGAGGACGACGGAGTACGGCAGTGCACGGGGGCGGGGGGCTTGGAGCCTTCCCGCCCTCTGTCCACTCCGTACCTTTATCGTGAATCGGCCTCGTGAATCCGGATCGCCAATCCGCATCCTCGATCCAAATCCGAGCTCACAATCCCAATCCGAAGATCCCGCCGGGGTGGCGAAACTGGCTAGACGCGAGGGACTTAAAATCCCTTGGGAGCAATCCCATCTGGGTTCGATCCCCAGCCCCGGTACTGTCTGCGCGTTGCAAGCGCACCACTCAGAAGGAACGCACGCAGAACGGCCGCCGAGCATCTCGCTCGGCGGCCGTTCGACTTCCGGGTTGCCTCAGGGCTTACGGGTTGCGATCGATGCAGACCCCCGCGCCCGCCGCCGGGTTGTTGGTCTCGGCAAACGGGATCGGGAAGTTCACGTCCGTGCCGTAGTTGCCGCCCTTGTGCCAGGTGCCGGTGGGGAAGACCGCGCTCGCCGTCCGCCCGTACTGGCGGATGAGGCGACGCATATCGCCCGTGCGGGTGCCACGGCCGAACAGGGTGAAGGCGCGCTCGCGGAAGAGCTGATCCACGCGCGCGGCCGTCGTGCCGGCATCGGCGAGCGGCGCGAGGCCGGCCACCGTGGTGCGCAGCGCGTTGAGCGTGGCCAGCGACCCCGCGGTGTTGCCGGCGGCCAACTGTGACTCGGCCTCGATGAGCCGCGCCTCTGCGCCGGTGAGGATGGCCACCGACGACTCGCGCGCCGGCCAGATGCGCTGCACCCAGAACGGCTTGCTGAGGTCATCGCGGTTCGCCCGGGTCGCCCCGATCAACTTGCAGACGGCGTCGTTTCCCTGGCACGTGGGGAGCCGTGGGTCGTTCGCCGTTGCAAAATCCAGACCGTTGATGCCCTCGTTCGTCGAGACGCTGTAGCGGCCCGCGATGTTGCCGAGGGTCCAGAAGGTGTTGCTCGTCGCCGTTTGGGCGTGATACATCAAGTACTGGAACGAGGTCGCGACGCCAGTGACCGCCGCGCCCGCCGCCGCCGGGTTGTTCTGGTTGAGCAGGATCCGCCCCTTGGTGACCTGCAGCGCGGACTTCACGCGCACGTCATTGGTGGTGGTGCCGGTGATCAGGGCGAGGCCGGAGTCGGCGTGGGCAAGCGCCCGCGCGTACAGGGCCACCGTCGTCATCGGCGCCCCATACACCTCAACGCCGTCCACGACCGTCGAGATGACCACGCCGCTGCAGAAGTGATCGGCGGCAAGGTTCTCGAGGTACGCCTGCACGAGGTACATCTCGGCCAGCTGCCAGGCCGGCGCCGTGGGGCTGTACTTGCGCAGGAGGTCGATGGCCTGCTCCGACGACAGCCGCGCCCGCATGAGGATGCGTGTCGCCGCCAGCATGAACGAATTTTCGCGCGTGATCACGCGCTGGTCGATCTCCTGACGGGCGATGAACGAGTCGCCGTTGTTCCACTCATCGGAGAACAGTCCGCCGAGCTGGAGGAGGCTCTCGTCGCCGCTCGTCGCGGAGTTGAAGCGGGCGAGCGCACCGAGGCGCACGGCGTCTGCACCGGCCGCCGAGGCGACGTCGCTCGGATTGACGATGTCGGGGTCGGTGACCTCGAGCACGTCGGTGGGATTGCAGGCCGCCAGGACGAGCGCGGCAACGATGGGCGCAAAGGTCCGCGCCGCGGGACGCGGCAGGCGAGACCGGAGCGCGCTGAACAGGGATGACACTTTCATTCGGGCGCTCTCCGTTTAGAAGCCGAAAGTGAAGCGGAACGTGACGTACGTCGGCGGGCCGAAGGCCTGGAACGACGACGGTGCGTCACCCGTGGTGCCGAACGCCTCGGGGTCGAGGCCGCCGTACTTGGTCCAGAGCACGCCGAGATTGCGCACGGCGAAGGTCGCCGTGGCGGTCTTGGCACGCACATAGCGCGCCCACTCGTTGGGCAGGTTGGCGTTGACGGACAGCTCGCGGAAGCGAATGAAGTCACCATCCTCGATGAACGAGGCGACCGAGCGGCTCGGGTGCTCGCGCACCATGACCACGCGGGCCTTGTCCTCCAGCGACGCGTTGATATCGAAGAGGCCTTGGCAATTGTTGCGGCTCGCGCAGCGAATGCGCTCGGTGTTGTTGTAGATCTTGAACCCGCCCTTGTAGTCCAGCTGGGCGGCGACGCGGATGCGCCGCTTCCAGAACTCGACCCCCTGCGTCATGACGAACTCGTACTTGGGGAGCGGATTGCCGAGGAAGACGGCGGTGTCCGTGACGCTGATCTCGCTGAGCGTGGTGTCGGCGTTGTACGTGATCATGCGGTCGCCGTTCTTGTCCTTGAAGCTCCGGAGCTGGCGCGACCACCAGCCGTTGAGGGGATAGCCCTCGCGGTGCTGGAGGGTCGACGAGAGGACGATGTTGGGCAGTCCATTCAGCGAGACGAGCTTGTTCTCGTTGATCGAACCGTTCACCGTCACGTCCCAGCCGATGTTGTCGCGCTTGAGGACGTCGGCGCGGACGTAGGCCTCGAGTCCGGCATTCTTGACCTTGCCGACGTTCTCGAGACGGGCGGTGGCCCCGGTGCCGAGGGACGGCGGCAGGACGCGGCTGACGAGCGCGTCCGTGGAGAGCTTGCTGTAGTACGTGAACTCGGAGACGATGCGGCTGTCCCAGAACGTCCCGTCAATGCCAAACTCGGTCTCGGTGGAGCGCTCGGGCTTGAGGTTGCGGTTGCCGAGCGTGGTGTAGACCACGGCCGGCACGTCGCCGCTCTCGCCGCGGAAGGTGCTCGCGGAATAGTACGGCACGGCATCGGTGGTGCCGGGCTGCACGCCGGCGGCGCCGCTGGCGGTGCGCAGGCGGATCTGGTTCACCCAGCCCAGCTTCGGGAAGAACTCCTCGTCCGACAGGACCCACGAGACGGACAGCTTCGGGTAGAAGACCGTCTTGAAATTCGCGCCGAAGGCGCTGTTGCGATCCGAGCGGACGGCGCCGGTTACGAACACCTTGTCGCGCCAGGCGATGCCCTCTTCGATGTAGGCGCCGAGCGTGCGGCTCTCGGACGTGTTCTCGTCGCCCTGAATCGTCGACGCCGCCGTGACCTGCACGGCACCCGGCGGCAGGTTCAGGCCGGTCACGCCGTTGCGGTCAAACGTGTTGCGGTAGAACTGCACGCCGGCGGTCGTCTTGGATTCCACCGTCGGGCTGAGCGTCCGGGTGGCCGTGGCGCTGCCGTCCACCGTGTACGTGAAGAAGTTCGTGCGGTTGTCTTCCTTGAAGCCGAGCTTGTCGGTGATGCTGGGGCACTGCGAGAAGCGGCAGAGCTGCTTGTCGGTGCGCCCGATGAAGTCCACACCCGCGTTGCCGCGCAGCGCGATCCAGGCAAACGGACGCCAGTTGGCCGACATCGACGTGATGAAGCGCTCGATGTCCTGCGTGGTCTCCGCCTGGTAGATGGTCCGTGGCGTGAACTCGCGCCAGCCGTACAGCGTGTCGCCGGCGGAGTTGGTGTTGTACTTCATACCCGGCCCGCCGAAGATGTTGGCGGCGATGCCCGGCGTGCCGCTGTCGTCACTGCGCGGCAGCTTGATCTCCTGCGAGATGTAGCCAGCGCTGATGGCCAGGTCGGCCTGCGGCGACAGCGCGATGTTCAGGTTGGCGCGCGTCGTGATCTTGCCGACGCCGCCTGGGTTCTGCTGTCTCGCCGAGAGCGACAGCGCCCGCGAGGCCATGTAGCGCTTCTCGAATTCCGGCACCTTCGTGACGCCGTCCTCGTTCTCGACCTCGGCGTGCAGGAAGTAGCGCACGACATCGGAGCCGCCGCGCACCTGCAGGCCGTGCTGGTAGCGATAGCCGATGCCGAACGGCGTGGCGTCCTTGTCGCTGGTCATGTCGAACGTCGTCACGCTGTCCTGGACGCAGATGCCCGACGACACCTGGCTCAGCATGCAGAACGCCGCGTTGGCGTTGGACGACGTGGTCCTGGTGGAGCTCGTCGTGCCGGTCCGCCAGCCGGTGTAGGCCGTCGGGTAGTCATTGCGATCGCTGACGGCGGTCTGTTCCGTGTAGTACGTCCACTGTGGCTTGCCGGCGACGCCCTTCTTGGTCGTGATCACGATCACGCCGTTCGCCGCGTCGGTGCCGTACAGCGTGGCGGCTGACGGGCCGCGCACGATCTCGATGTTCTCGATCTCTTCCGGGTTGAGATCGCCCACGCGGCTCGGCAGCGTGCCGCCGACGCTCACGGTCGACGACCCGGTCGTGCCCTCGACGCGAATGCCGTCGATGAAGTAGATCGGATTGTTGGACAGCGACATCGAGCTGGTGCCGCGAATGCGGATGCGAATGCCGGCGCCGGGCTGCGTGGCGCCGAAGACGGCCACGCCGGCGGCGCGGTTGCCGAGCAGGTCACCGACGCTGGTGATGGCGAGCGTCTTCGTGAGGTCGGCCGCGGACACCTGCGCGATGGCGTTGCCCACTTCCACGCGGCGCTGGTCGCCCGTGGCGGTCGTCACGACCGCGCTCAGCGACGCCGGCACCTGCGTGATGTTGAAGTTCACCGTGACCGTCTGACCGGCAATCACCGTGGCCTGCTGCCGCGACTCAGCGTAGCCGATGCGGAGTGTCCGCACCGTCACGGTCCCGGCGAGCACGCCGCGAATGGTGAACTGGCCCTCCGCATTGGTCAACGCGGCCGCCGGAGAGCCGAGGACCATGACCTGCGCGGAGGGGACGGGCTGGTTGGTGCCGACCTCCGTGACCCGCCCAGTGATGGTTCCTTGGGTTCCTTGTGCGCTGAGCAGGCTGGGCGCGGCCACCGCCCAGCCGAGGCTCGCGAGGCAGTACAGGAGTTTGCGGTAACTCATGAAGGTGTACCAGAAAGGGTACGGGACGGCGCCGGTGCGGCACCGCAGGGTAAGCGGCGAAAATCATGCGACGCTTTGTGTTAGATCGCAAGAGTCGTTGAGAATAGCTCTCAACACGCGACTTGTATTACGGAGTGCGTGGGTGAAGCGCTGAAGTGATTCGCGGTGACGCCGACCCCTAGCCGCGGGTAAATGCACGCCTAGAATTGCTGCGGTGCCGACGCACGGTCCTGGCACCGGTCCGTCCAACTGATTTCACGCACATCCTGGCGGCGCAGCACATGGACGCGCGCCGCGCCCTGAGGTCTCTCATGCTCGCACTCCAGTGGCTCGAAAACACGCGCGCGGTCATGAGCGCCATCGAGCAGACGCAGCAGGACAACATCAAGGCAGCCGCGCGCGTGATGGCTGACTCCATCGAGGCCGGGCGCTGGGTGCACACTTTCGGCTGCGGCCACGCCACCATCCCCGTGGAGGAGATGTACCCGCGCATCGGCGGCTTCGTGGGCTTTCACCCGATGGTCGAATTGCCGATGACCTTCTTCACCGGCATCACCGGCCAGATGGGAATCCAGCAGTTCCTCTTCCTCGAACGCGCCGAGGGCTATGGCGTCGCGATCATGAAGGGGTACGCGTTCGACCCGAAGGACACGATGTGGATCTTCTCCCACACGGGCATAAATGCCGTGAACATCGACGTCGCGCTCGAGGCGAAAAAGCAGGGCATGACGGTCGTCGTCTGCGGTTCCGCCGCCGAGGCGAAAGGGAAGGTGACCCGCCACTCCTGCGGGAAGACGATCTTCGACCTCGCCGACATCGTCATTGACACCTGTGTGCCGGCGGTGGACGCCTCCGTGCCGCTGAAGAACCACTTCGACAAGATCGGGCCGCTCTCCACCATGGCCTTCGTGACCACGGTCTGGATGACCATCGCCACCGTGGCCGAGATCCTCGCCGACCGCGGCGTGCACCTGCACATCCACCCGTCGCACAACGTGCCTGGCGACACGACGGCGCGCGAGCGCCTAGACGCGGCGCTCGCCGAGTACAAGCGGCGCGTGGCGCTGATTTAGCGGGGCGCCGCCGCGATCCGTTTCTTGAAGGACCGGATCGCGGCCAGCGCGACGGCAAACTGGAGCACGAGGCAGGCGCCGAGGTACAGTGGCAACAGTCCGGGGCCGGCGGCGTTCGACAGCACGCCCACCAGGTAGTTGATCCCCATGTTGCCGAGCAGGGCGATCACCAGCACCACGCTGAACGCCGTGCCCGAGATCGCCGGATACAGGTCTGCCACGTAGCCGAGCAGCAGCGGAAAGCCGGCGGCGAGTCCGACGCCGAGGACGGCGAACCCGAAGGTTGCGAGTCCCGCGCTCGAACCGGCGGCCAGAATCATGACAATGCCAAACGCCGAAAGCTCCATGCTGACGTAGAGCACGCGGTCGCCCGCCACGCGCCGCAGCACCTGGGCGAGCGCGAGGCGCGCGACCACCATGCCCACGACGAACGCGGAGAGCGCGAAGAGTGCCTGCGACGCGCCGAGGCCGCGCCCCGACTCGAGGTAGGTCGTGGTCCAGTTGTTCACCACGCCCTCCAGTCCGCTCTGCAGCGCCAACGTGACCGCGATGAGCAGCAGTCCACCGTCACGCAGCAGCCCCATGCCCTGTGCGAGTGGAAAACCCTGCGCCTGCTTGGGGACGGGGAATTCGATGAAGACGAAATAAGCCACCGGCAGCAGAAGTGCCGCGCCGATACGCGAGAGGATCACCGCGTACGCCACGCCCTCGAGCGCGCCCAGCAGCACCGGCATGCCGAGCGCGCCGAGGCCGAAGAAGACGCCGAGCAGGCTCAGCTTCGCCCCGCGTTCCCCGGCGGAGATGTCCGCGACGAGCGCGTTGGTGACGCCGTTGAGAATGCCGCCGCCGAAGCCAATGGCGAGCATCGCGAGCCGCAGCGTGCCCACCGAACTCGCGAATGCGAGACCCTCGAGCCCGGCGATCATCACGAGCGCGCTGGCCACGAGCAGCAGCTTGTAGCCGAAGCGGTCCACGACGGGGCCGAAGACCACCGACCCGGCAAGCACGCCGAACGGCAGAATGGCGACCAGCGCGCCGCTCGCGAGGCTGTCGAGCTGGAACCGAGCGGCGATGGCCGGCAGCAGGGAACCCATGGAGAGCAGCGCGACGCCAAAGAAGAGCATGCCGATGCATGCGGCGGCGAAGACGAGCGGCTTGCGCGCGGTCATCGGCTGTCTCCGGCGCGCGAGGACGACACTGCGCGGAGTGCGAAGTGTCCGGCGCCATGCAGGGCGGCGGCTCCGCCCAGCGCGGAGGCGGCCAGTTCCACCTGCGTGATGCTGATCGGCTGCGCCCAGCGCTTCGCCTCGCGTGCGATATCGGAGAGGAAGCGCGTCGCCGGCCCGAAGACGCCGCCGCCGAAGATGATCCGCTCAGGGTTGAGCAGACTCACCAGGTTGGCGGTCGCCATGCCCCACAGCTCGATGGCCCGCGTGAGCGCGGCAACCGCCACTTCGTCACCTGCGTCGTACAGCGGGAAGATGTCGTGCGCGGTCAGCGCGTCGGCGGCGACGGCGCGCAGCGCGCCACCGTACGCAGAGCGCTCGGCCAGCAGCTCGCGGGCGTAGCGGGCGATGCCGTCGCCCGAGGCGTAGTACTCAAAGCAGCCGCAGGCGCGGTACTTCTCGTCCCACGGCCGGTCGAGCGCCAGCCAACCGATTGCGCCGGAGACGTCGTGCGCCCCGTGCAGGATGCGGCCGTCCACCATGATGCCGGCGCCGATGCCCGTGCCCACGGTGATGTGCACCGCGTTGCGGCAGCCGCGTGCCGCGCCGTGCCATGCCTCGCCCATGATGCAGCATGACCGGTCCGCTTCGATGACCACCGGAACGTCCTCGTACGACAGCGAAGCGCGGATCTCGTCGCGAAGGGGATAGTCATCCCATCCGGCAATGTTCGGCGCCCACACGCGGCCGGTCCGTGAGTGCGCGATGCCGGGCACGGCAATGCCGATCGCCTCAACGCTTGGCGCCTTGGCCATCAATCGGTTGAGACAGGAGACGACGAGCGACCCGACGTCGGCACCGGTGCGTCGCTCCAGCGCCACGCTCTCCTCGGCGAGCACGGCGCCACCCGCGTCGAAGACGGCACCGGCGAGTTTCGTTCCCCCGAGGTCCAGTCCGATGACGGCCAAAGTCAAACCCTCTCGTAGGCGTGGGCCGGGGGGCGACAGAAAAGGTACGGTGCGCGGAGGGGCGTGTCACTCTTGGGGTTGAGGAGGAGTACAGCGGCGAAGAAGGAGAGACGAGTGGAGAGAGGAGGATGAGGGAGGAGGCCTTCGCCTCCTCACTCATCGCTCCACTCCTCTCTCCTCCCAAGCCGCTGCACTCCTCCTCCACCCCGCAACGACCAACGGCCGGCGAGCATCGCTCGCCGGCCGTTGGTCGTTGCCATGTGGGGTGCCTACGGAATCCGCAGCGTCACGAACAGCGAATCTCCAGTCAACGTGCCGTTCACCTTCTTGGACCCAACCGTCACCGTGGCCGAATCGCGGATGGCCGCGTCGCCGAACGGAATGGCGTACGCCTTGTACACGCCCGTGGGCACGGCGCGGAACTGCCACGTGCCCGTCGCGGAGGCCGACGCGACTTGGCCCGGCACCGTCATGTTGATGCCCTGCAGATAGACGGTCGTGTTGAGCAAGCTCTTGCCCGACGCGCTCGTGATCGAGCCGAACACCTTGCCCGGGGTGGCGGAACGGCTCGCCACCGAGTTCGGGATGGACGCCGAGAGCACATATGCGGTGCCCGGGCGCACGGGCACGGCGGTGCCGCCGTACGGTTCGAGCGCCAGCGTGATGAACGTGTAATCCTGCGGCACGATGTTGAGCGCCTTCATGTCGCCCCGCACCTGCGCCTCGAGGATACCGACGTTGTTGTACCACTTGCCAGTGCCGAGATCGGCATCGTCGAGCGGCGCGTTCTCCGGCACCGGCGAGAGGATGCCGCCGAGACGGGTGGCCGTGCCGGTGCGCTCATCCACCATCCAGGCGGCGTAGCGGAAGCCGGCCGGCGGGCGAATGAGGTTGCGGAAGCTCAAACGGACCTGGTCGCCCCAGAAGTTGGCATTCACGACGTACGCCGACACGATGAAGCGAAGCCGGTTTGCCGCCGCGTTGGCGAAGGATCCAAAGACAGCGGTCTGCACCGCGTACGCGGTGCCCGACTTGTAGCGGAACGACAGGAATCCGGTGCGCGCCGCCGTCAGCGTGGGCGGCACCGAGCCTTCGCCCGCCGAACGCAGCAGCACGTGGGTGCGGGTGGCGATCGCCGTATTGGCGATGCGAATCGCCACCGTCGTCGCCGTATCAGCGATGCTGAACTGCGCGGCGGTGGACGTGTCCACCTTGGTGACCGCCACCGACGAGTCGCGGTTCACCGGCCGCCGGCTGCGCACCGTGCGGATGATGCGCGCCGTCGCGGCGGTGGTGGCGCCCGACGCCGTGTCCACGAGCACGATCTGGTACGTGTTGCCCGCGCCGGTCGGCGGGAGGGCGTTCGCGGTGAATTCAATGGTATCGCGCGCCGCGGCGGTGGTGATGCGCGCCCCAGTCACGGTGGGGAACGCCGCGTTGCCCGCCGGCCCAAAGATCATGTCGAGCAGTGGTTCGCCGACGACATGGGACGGCCCGGAAATGGGGTCGGTCTGGCACGCCCCGAGCACGAAGGCGGCGCCGACGGTCACGATGAGGGTCAGATGAGAAGAGCGCATCTCACTTCCCTCCGGGGATGTAATGGAAGACGAGGGACCACTGCACATTCGTCGGCGTCTTGGACGTGGGCTCGGGCGCCGGTAGTGCGTCGCGGATGCGCCGGTCCTGGATGTAGTCCACGCTCGCATCGAGCTTGCTGCGGTCGAACTGGGTATAGGTGATGGCCCTGGCCTGGGCACGGAAGCCGATGGTGGAGGTCAGTGCGTAGTTGACGCCGCCGCCGAAGGTGGCCATGGGCTTGGTGACTTTCTCGTTATGCCGTTCGGCGCGTGGATCCAGAAACATCGAGTAGATCCCCGAGCCGACGAAGCCGTACACGCGTGCCTTGCCGACCGGGATCCCCGCCACCGCCTGGAGCCCGGCCTGCACCAGCGTGATGCGCTGGGAGACGGCATACAGGAAGGTCGTGTCACCAAAGTCGAAGGCGACCACGGGGAACTGCTCGCCGTCCGTCACCGGACGCGAGACGTCGACGTTGAGGCCAATGCCAAACGTCGAGTTCTTGACGGCGAGCTTGAGCGGGTTCCACGGCAGCTCGTACGTGGCATCGAGTCCCACGAACGGAGTGTTCTTGAGCGCCGTCCCCTTGTCGAAGACCTGCTGTCCGAGTTGTACGCCCAGGTCGAACATCTTGGCCTGGGTCTGTGCTTCCAGCGATGACGCGCCCAGGAGCACGGCACCGACGAGCGCGATGTGTCTGCGCATGAGTGTTGGTCTCCCGGTGGTTAGCGGCCGATGACGAAGCTGAGAACCTGATTGTTCTGCAGTTCGCCCATCGTGGTGTAGGCATAGTCCAGCGTCAGCCGTCGTCCGAGCACGGGGATCTTCACCCCGCCGCCGAACGAGAGGCCGTCGGTGAACTTCCAGGGCGCGTGCTGTTCATTGAACCAGCGCTTGCCCAGGCGCAGGAAGTAGTTGGACTTGTAGCCGTACTCGAAACCAAGCGACGGCTGCACGTCGGTGTCGATGGCATCGAAGAAGTCGAGTTCGCCCACCAGCGCGTGCGTCTTGTTGGCGCCAAACAGCGCCTCGGCGTCGCCGATCAGGTGCGACTCGATACCCACGCGGAAGCCGGTCGGGAGCTGAACCTGCCGCGTGTTGAACTGCACCGGGATACTGCCGCCGGTCGCGAACCCATTTTCGCGCGGGGCCGACACGCGGCGCGTGATGCCGCTGCCGGTGAACCGGTTGCTGGGGCCGATGTTGGTGATGGCCGCGGCCACGCTCAGGCCGTAGAGCCCGGTGCGGAAGCGGGTCGCCAGGTCGAAGCCGAAGTACGTGTTCTGCGCGAAGTCGATGCCCTCCTGCACGACGCGCAGCCCCGCCGACGCCGCGAGGCGATCGGTGATGTTGCGCGCATACTGCAGGGCGAGGGCGGATCCGGTATACGAGAACTGCCCGGGGAAGGCCGGGTCGTCGCCGTCCGGCGCGACTTCCGTCGTCCGGTCAATGGAGCCCGACGTGAACTGCGTAAACGAAAGGCCAACGGCGCCCTGGCCAAGCGGCGTGGTCAGCGCGGCGGCGGTGTTGGTGATGCCGCTGCTGGCGCCGTAGAGCTGCATGTAGCTCACGACGACCGAGATGTCCTGGGCCGTCACGATGCCGGCCGGATTCCAGAACATCGCCTCCGGGCCATCCAGCTGCGACACGACGGCCGACCCCAGCGCCGTTGCGCGGGCGCCGACCGCGATCTCGAGGAAGTTGGCCCCGCGCGTGCCGACGCGTGATGTGCGGTCGGTCGCTTCCGGGACGATGATGGTGCCTTGCGCCGCCAGCGACGCCCCGGAGAACAGGGCGAACGCGGCGGTGGCCAGGCGAATGATGTGGTGTCTCATAGTCGTCGCCCCGGTTAGCGGATGATCACGAACTTGCCGAGCTTGTCGACCTTCTTGCCGCCGACCTCGGTGCTCACCACGAAGACGTAGAACCCTGGCCCGATTTCCAGGTCCTCGCGCGTGCGCATGTTCCACTGCAGGTCACCCGCGTCGCTGCACTGCGTCGTGTTGACCGTGGCCCGGCAGTTGCGCTGCAGGTCCGACGGATTCCACTTGATCTGCTGCACCAGCTGACCCGACGCGGTGTAGATGCGCAGGGTGCCGGTGGGCGGCAGGTGGGTGAACAGCAGGCGGGACAGCCCCGCCGTCTGCTCGTAGTGCGAGAACATGATGTACGGATTCGGCACGACCTTCACGAGCGACAGGTCGCCCTCCTTCACCGACGCGATGTTCTCACCCGCCACGTCCGGCGTGATGCTGTACTGGAACGCCGGCATCCCGCGGATGGGGCGGTAGTAGAGCACGTTCAGCGTCTGGTTCGCGTTGGTCGCCGTGTACCCGGTGCCGCCGATGCCGCTGAGCGGGTTGCAGGTGTTCGGCGTGCCGCACGCGAGCGAGGTCGGTCCCCACGTGACGCGCGTGACTGCCACGGAATCGGGGATGCCGTTCACCAGGCGGATCCGCCGCACGAGCGGCGTGGTGGTCACCGTGTCGTGGCGCACGACCTTGAACGTTTCAATGAAGTAGAGCGGATCGCCCGGCACCCACTGTCCGGTGGGCACCGTGACGCGCATGGTGTCGGCGTTCGTGCCGAGCAGGGCCGTCACCGGCCGTGAGCTCTTGAGCACCGCCACGGTGGCGTTGGCGTTCAGGAACACGTTCCTGACCGTGAACGGAATGCCCAGCGACGCCAGCGAATCCACGGTGATGTTGGTGCGGTTGAGCGCCAGGTTCAGCGCTGCCGCGGCCGCCGCCGTGGTGTTGGTGGTGCCGGCGTTGACGCGCGCGGCAAGCGAGGCGGCGTAGTCCGCAGGCAGCTTGGCCTGGTTGGTCCGGTCGAAGGTGAACGGATACCCCGGACCAAACTCCTTGCCGCTGAACGTGATCTGATAACGGTTGTACGCGATGGTGTCGCGCTGCGTGCCCGGCACCCACCCGATGGTCGGCGCCGTGCCGCTGAGCTGCACCGGGATTCCCTCGGCCTGCCAGAACGTGCCGCGCAGCGCCCGCTGCCGCGTGGTGTCGAGCGCAAAGAACATGCCGACGTAGTTCGGATTGGCCAGCGTTGCCGCCGGCGTGTTGTCATCCGCCGCGGAGATCGTGTCGGAGACATACATCGGCACGCCGCCCTGGAGGAACGTCAACTGCAGGCGACGCGTGGCCGGCGTGCGGAACCGCGAGAAGACCGTCTTGCTGGCGCCGCTGACCACCGTGGTCACGGTTGGCTTGCCCGCGACGTCCACGTTGCCATTGACCGTGTACTCCTCCTTGCGCACGGCGAAGCGCCGCGTGGCGCCCACCGTGCCGGAGTCGCCCAGCTGGAACAGGCGCACGGTCGTCTTGGTCGGCACGGCGGCGGTGGCGACCTGATAGAAGGCCTCAACCTCCGCCGAGTCGGACAGCACCATGCGACCGATGATCGGGTCCTTGCCGCGCACGGTCTTTTCGACGCGCGTGGTGATGGAGTACGACGCGATCGTGTCGTTGGCGAGCGGGGCCAGGGTGATGGACGACGCCGTCGCCCCCGCCTGGCGGCTCACCGGGATGTACACCGACGCCACGTTGCGGTTGGCCGTGTTGGCCGACAGGCCGTTCAGCGTGGCCGGCCGGATGGTGTACTTGCCGTTGACGAACTGTCCCTGCGCGTTGAGTTCCACAATGTCCCACGAGGCCGGGAACGACTGGCCGACGAAGACATATGTGTAGGTCAAGCCGCCGGTGATGCTGCCGTCGCTGTACACCGATGGCCAGAGGCCGTTGGAGCCGCGCGCGAGCGTGGAGTACCGCTGCCACGGGTAGCGCGTCGGGCCGCCCGCGGCGTCACGCGACACGGTCGGATAGCAATTCGTTCCGGTCGACGACGTGTACGTGGCGCCCCCCGTGCACGACTTGAAGACGAGCAGCGAGTCGATGACGCCGAGCGCCGTATCCGTCATGATTCGGCACAGCGCCGCGTTGTACGTGGCGGCCGAGGAGCAGGCGGCCAGGGTGGCGGGGAGCGTGTCCACCGCCACCGTGTCGCGCAGGATCGTGCCGCGGGGCAGCGCGATCTTGCGGATGTTGTTCACGATGCGCGGGTTGTAGACCTTGAGCCGCACGTCACTCGAGGTCGTGCTCGCCTTGAGGATCTTCGCCTGCTCGATCAGGAACTTGTCCTGGCAGTCGTTGTGCTGCTGGTCGAAATACAGGCGCAAAAAGGTGTCGAACTGTCGGTTGCCGCCGGTCGGCACGGCCGAGACGACGTTGACCGGGCAGGGCGGTTCGGGGCTCAGCCAGAAGTTCTGGTACAGGCCCGTGACGTTGTCGATCAGCTTCTCGAGCGCCGTCGAGTCGGTGGTGGAGAGATAGGCCAGCCAGAACGACGTCGTGTCCCCGGCCTTCAGCTTCACCGGCCCGGCGCCGGCCCAGTAATTATTGTGGATGGTGGCGGGGAATCCGCCCAGCATCGTGTCGGAGAAAGGAACGACACATCCGTCGAGGCTCAGCGCGGCCACCGGATCTGTGCAATGGAAGACCTTGAGCGTGTCGAGCTTGCCGTCGTGGTTGTAGTCCCAGTTGCCTGGCGGCACGTACCGGGGGAATCCGCCGGCGCGTCCCGTCTGCGGCGACCACCGCGTGGGGAAGTCGTAATTATGAAACATGTCGAAGTAGCCCTGCGCGCTCCACTCCGACGGGGGACGGACGGCGGCGAAGATGTCGGCCTCGTTGTTCGTCACCACACCATACGTGGCGCGCGCACTCACGCCCACGCCGTTCGACGTCACGCAGGTGAAGCCGCAGGCGTTCGCCTGGTTGATGTTGAGCGTGTCGCCGCGGTTGGGGTGCGTCGGGTTGTAGAACGGCGACGTCGGATCGGTGAACTTCTTGTTGCGGAGATCGCCGATGGGACTCTTGAGCACGACCACCGCCTGGAACGTCCCGTTGTTGCCGCGGGCGCCGGAGGCGTTGGACAGGCAGAGGCGTGCCGTCAACAAGCCACCGGCCGAGTAGC
>JBAZTM010000089.1:0-15170 GCA_041661925.1 Gemmatimonadaceae bacterium | reverse complement strand
CTGTTCAACAACCTCGCGGTGGCGCTCGCCGAGAAGCGACGCGCCGACGAGGCGAAGGTGGCGGCCGAGAACGGCCTGCATGAGGACGCCGGACTACCGCAGCTGCACAAGAACCTCGGCGACCTCTGCTACCGCAATGGCCAGCTCGACGACGCGCTCGAATCGTACCTGCGCGCCGTGAAGTTCAACGAACGGCTTGGGCCCGATGTCTGGCGCAAGCTCGGCCATATTCGCCTCAAGCGGGAAGAGAAGGACGAGGCCATCCGGTGCTGGGAGGCGGCGCTCGCGCTGGATCCCTCGGACTCGCACCTGCAGGCGAACCTCGAGATGGTGCGGAGGGATTCGTGACCGTTCCGCCACTGGAAACGCTGGCCGCGCAGTACGCCGCGATCGAGCGGAAGCTCGACGCCGGGCTTCCGGCCGCCGATCGGGACGCGACCCGCAAGGAGATCATCGCCCTGTTCCGCACGCTGGAGCAGGCGGTCGCCGATCTCTCCGCGGCCGTGGCCGAGACGAGCGCGCTCAAGGACGACGTCAAGCGTCTCGTGGACAAGTTCAAGGCGCAGCAAGCGGACGCCGCCACCAACGCGCCCGAGTTCAGCGGTGAGAAGCCGGTGGTGCACGCCGACCACATCGGCGCGTCCACCTTTATCGAGAAGGGATGGAGCCGGCTCTCGCTCGGCGACTATGAGGCGGCGGAGACCGCGCTCAAGCGCGCGCTGGAGCTATCGCCCAACGACCCGCAGAGCGAGGCGCTGCTTGGCTGGGCGCAGATGCTGCAGGAGAAGTACGACGAAGCGCTGATGAACTTCCAGAAGGTGCTGATGCGCCAGCCCGCCAACGCGCTGGCACGCATCAACGTCGGCTACATCTGCCTCAAGAAGCGCATCTTCGGCGAGGCCATCGAGCACCTGTCGAAGGCGATCCGCCTCGACAACGACAAGAAGGCGACGCTCTACGCCCATTTCTATCTCGGGCTCGTCTACCTTGAGCGCGAGATGTTCGAGGATGCGCAGAGCTTCTTCCAGAAGACGCTCTCGCTTGGCCCGAACCTCATCGAGGCGTACTACGAGCTGGGCCGTGCGCACTGGTACAACGGCGAGCTCGACGCGGCCAAGGAAGCGTGGCGCACCGGGCACACCACCAACAAGTTCAGCCCGTGGGGTAAGCGCTGCGCTGAGGTGCTGGCGACGGTGGAGGCGGGCGGGGAACCGCCACGCATCCCGTGATGTGCCGGCGCGCGGCGGCGGGACTCCGCGCGCTCGTGCTGGTCGCGTGGGCGGCCGTCGTGTGGTCGGCCGTCGCGTGGCCGGCGCAGGCCGGCGCGCTGCCGCAGGAGCAGGCCGAAGGATTGCGGCGCCTCGAGCGCGGCCGGTTCACGGTGCACTACGCGCCCACCGATGCCCGTCTCGCGGCCTCGCTCGCCGCGTCCGCAGAGGCACGCGACACCTTTCCGGGCCTGCCCCGTCCCCGCGTGCGCGTGACCATCTGGGTGGCGCCCGATGACGCGACTTTCAGTCGCTGGGCGGGCGACGGCGCGCCGGAGTGGGGGCAGGCCTTCGCCTTTCCCCTGGAGCGACGCATCGTGCTTCATGGCCATCGCGGCGGGAAGGGAGGCGATGCCATTGCCGTGCTCCGGCACGAGCTCGCCCATCTGGCGTTGCATGAGGCCCTTGGCGATCTGCCGCCCCGCTGGTTTGACGAGGGGTACGCGTCGTACGCGGCGGGCGAATGGGGGCGCGATGATGTCCTGGCGACCAACTTCTCCCTTGCCATCGCGTTCGGCCGGCTGCCGACGTTCGCGGGCCTCGACTCGTCGTTCTATCGGGGGTCCACCTCCGCCCAGGCCGCGTACGCCTTTTCGTACCGGGCGGTGGCGGAACTGGCGGCGCTCGACCGCGTGCGCGGGCTGTCCCTGTTCTTCGCGTACTGGGAGCGGGAACGGTCACTCGAACGGGCCGTGCGGCAGGCCTTCGGACTGACGCTTGGCGGCTTCGAAGAACACTGGCAGAAGGCGACGCGTCGCCGCTACGGCGGCCTTGCCCTCGTCACGGATGTGAGTCTCGGGGCGGGCTTCGTGATGCTGATGGTCGGCCCGCTCTGGGTTGTGCGGCGACGGCGCAACAAGCGCCGGCTCGAGGCCATGCGCGCCGCCGACGCGGCGCAGGCCGAGCGGGAGCGGGCCAGCGCCCTCGCGGCGCTGCTGGGCGAGGACGGGAGCGCCGGGCCGCATTAGGATTCGATTATTGTGTATATTCCTTTCCAAGATCTTGCTTGACACCATCGCCCAACTGGAATAACCTCAATCGCTTATGGCGAACGCACAGGACCGGCAGGTATCGAGCGCGGTGATGTGGTGGGGAGCGGCGTTGCTGACGCTCGTTCTTGGCTACGCCGACCTCGCACGCGGGGGCGAGACCATCGCTCCCATCCTGCTCGTGCTGGGCTACTGCGTGCTGGTGCCGCGGGCAATCCTCGCGAGGTAGCGCCGGCAGGTGCGGGGTGCTCCGGGCGAATAGCTCAGCTGGTTAGAGCACCTGCCTTACACGCAGGGAGTCGGGGGTTCGAGTCCCTCTTCGCCCACTGTTTGCTGTCTGGACCCCGATTTGGGACCGCTTTGGCCCCGGCCGGGTAGAAGGATTCAACGTTCGGAGGAGATGACTGTGAAGGCACGGCTTGGCTACGCTCGTTCGATGGTTGCGGCGACGGTCCTGATTCTTGGCGCCGCGCCTGTGGCGTCCGCCCAGGCGACCCGCACCCCGAACCCGAATGCCCCCCGTCTGGTCGTCGGCACGCTGCGGAGCAGCGACAAGAAGCTCTCGGTGCAGGCCTCCGAGGAACTGCGCAGCCGCTTCAGCGCGGACATTCCGTTTCGCGCGCTGACGGTGATCTCGTCGGCAGACTACAAGACGGTGGTCGAGCAGTCGGGCTACCCGTACGACGAGGCACTGTCGTCGGGCGACCTCGGCAGCCTCGCGAAGCTCCTCCGGACCGACGAGTACATCGAAGGCACCGTCGAGAAGACGGCGACGGGCTTCATTGCCCATACCACGTTGGTGCTGACGCGCGACGCGGGACTCTCGCAGCCGCTGCCACCGGCCGAGGGCGACAAGCTCTCGCGCCTGGCCTCGAACCTGTCGAAGAGCCTGCAGGACGCGCGCAAGCAGATTGACCAAGAGAAGAAGTGCAACATGCTGGGCCGCGACAACAAGCCGGCCGAGGCGATCGCCGCGGCGCGTGCCGGTGTGGCGGCCTACCCGCAGGCGACGCTCGTGCGCCTGTGCGAGCTGAACGTTCGCATCGGCTTCAAGCAGCCGCCCGATTCGATCATCGCCGTCTCGCTCGAAGTCCTGAAGTACGATCCCAAGAGCAAGGTCGCGCTGGCGTATGCCGCGCAGGCGTACAAGGACAAGGGCGACGATCAGGGCTCGACCGACATGCTGGTTCGGCTCCTCGCCACCGATCCGACCAATACCCGGATGGTCGAGGACGTCGTCAACTCGCTAGGGGCGGCACAGAAGTGGGAGTTGGCGAAGCCGGTCATCTCGCAGGCAATCAAGGACAATCCGGGCGACGTGCGGCTGATGCTGCTCGGGTTCAAAGTCTACCTGAACTCGGGTGACAACAAGAACGGCACGGCGCTCGGCGAGGAGATGGTCAAGATCGACACGTCGCTGGCCGACACGAGTTACTTCACAAAGATGGTGGCCGCGTTCGATGGCGACAGCGCCTTTCAGAAGGCGGCCGACATCGCGGCGCAGGGTGCGGCGAAGTTCCCGACGAGCACCACTCTGCTCTCGGCGCTCGGTTCCGAGCAGCTGAAGACCGGCCAGCAGCAGGCGGCTATCGGCACCTTCCGCAAGATCTTGGCGATTGACCCGAAGGCGCCGGCGGTACGGATGCAGATCGTCAAGGCCTTTGACGAGCTCAAGCAGCCGGACAGCGCATTCGCGGTGCTGCGAGAGGCGAAAGCGGCGGGCGAGGATGGTCAGGTCGTTGGCAGCTCTGCGCTCATCCTCGGCAATCGCATCTACTTCAAGGCGGCGCAAGATGCCTTCAACAAGGCGCAGCAGTCGAAGACATCGGAGGACTGGCTGGCAGCGATCGCAGCCAGCCAGGCCGTGATCCCGTGGGTACAGTTCGCTGACGCAACGCTCGCTCCCGGGGAGACCAAGAACCAGGCGAAGTTCATTCTTGGCGTCTCGTCCTTCTACATCGCGTTGGCGGCGGTGACGGAGGCTCCCAAGACGAAGTCGTGCGAGCTTGCGAAGCTCTCGCAGGACAACATCTCGACGGCGAACATCAACCTTCCAGCGGGCGGCCGGTTCGCCCCGGACGTCGTAACCCAGTTGATGCCGTACGTGCCGCAGATCATGACGGGCGCGGATCAGCAGGTGAAGGGGTACTGCAAGTAAGAAAGACAACAGAGAGACAACAGAGAGACAACAGACGGGCGGCCTTTTGGGCCGCCCGTTCTGCGTTGGGAGGGGCTCTGGTGCGGGCGCTCGCGCGTGTGGGCGCGCTCGCGCGCGCGAGGCGAGACACGGAGTTTCGACCAAGCTGGCTCCATCGTCTCTATAGTACGCCTTTCGCCACCTACCCTTGTGACCACGCGCTTTGATACTGCGTACCACGCGCCGGTGCTGGTCGAGGAAATCCTCGCCCTCTTCGCCGGCGCGTCGCGCGCGCTCGACGGCACGCTGGGTGGGGGAGGGCACGCCGCGGCGATGCTCGAGGCCGGCCTGGAAGTCACCGGCATCGATCGCGACCCGGCGGCAATCGCCGAGGCGTCGCGCCGGTTGCAGCCGGCCATCCACGACGGGCGCTTCCGTGCCGTGAGTGGCAACTACGCCGACGCGGGCACGCTGCTGCCGACCGACGCGCGGTTCGACGCGATCCTGCTCGACCTCGGCGTCTCCTCGCACCAGATCGACGATGACGCGCGGGGGTTCTCGTTCCGGGAAGGCGCGCCGCTCGGCGGCGCGATGGATGTGCTCGCTGCGCGAGAGACGGCGGACGGCGGATGGCAGACGGCAGACGGGGAAGTGCGAGGGCGACGAGAGGCCGCGAGCTCCGGTCAGTCGTCCGCCGTCCGCCGTCCGCCGTCTGCCCGTTGGGACTCCGCCGCCGACTTCCTCAACAACGCCGACGTCGCCGAGCTCACGCGCGCCTTCAAGGAGTACGGCGACGAACCCAAGGGGGGACGGCTCGCGCGCGAGGTGGTGCACCGCCGCGAGCACCGTCCGTTCGCCATTAGCGACGACCTGGTGGGCGCCATTCGCGCGGTGCTCGGGCCTCGTAGCGGACCGGGAGATTTCGCGCGGCTGTTTCAGGCCGTCCGCATCGCGGTGAACGACGAGCTGGACGGACTCGCGCGGGCGCTGCCGGCGCTGCGTGACCGTCTCGCCCCGCGGGGCGTCCTCGCAGTGATCGCCTACCACTCGGGGGAAGACCGGCTCGTGAAGCTGGCCTTCCGCGAGTGGTCGGCGTCGTGCGTCTGTCCACCCAAGCAACCCATGTGCACCTGTCGCGGCCGCCCGCTGGGCACCCTGTTGACCCGCAAGCCGATTACGGCGACTGACGCCGAGGTGGCGCACAACGTGCGCGCCCGCAGCGCGCACCTGCGCGCGTTCCGGCGGGAGGACTGAGATGCGCGGACGCACCGTGGTCTTCCTCTCGCTCGCCGGTTTCGTCGTGCTCGCCACCGGCGTCGTGTGGCGCCGCAGCCTCGGCGTGACGCGCGCGCGCGCCATTGAACAGCTCGAGTCGCGCCGCACCGCGCTGGCGGCGCAGCGCGCCAAGCTGGACGGCGACATCCGGACCGCGACCAGCATGGAGCATCTGGGACGCGTGGCGGAGGAGCGGCTGCACATGCGCATCCCTGGCGACAGCCTCGTCGTCACGCTGCGGCGATCGCCCCGTGTCGCTGTTCGCTAACCGTCCGCGCCTGATCCACGGCGCCCTCGCGCTCTTCGCGCTGGCGGTGATCGTCCGCGCCGCACAGGTGCAGCTGCTCGACGGCGCGCAGTGGAGTGCGCGGGCGCGCGACCAGCAGGTGGCGGCCGCGCCGCTCCCCGCGCCGCGCGGCGCGATTCGCGACGCCGGCGGCGCGGTTCTTGTCGAAAGCCGCGAGATGGTGCGCCTGCGCATCGCGCCGCGTGAGGTGCGCAACCCGGCGCAGCTCGGCACGCTGATGCGGCGCGCCGGCATCGCCGAGTCCTGGGTGGCGCGTGCCACCGACACGACGGTGAAGTGGGTCGAGGTCCCCGGGCTCTTCCTGCCGACGGACGTGGCGATGATCACCGCCATGCGCGGCGTGCATCCGGAGCCGGTGCTGAACCGCGTGGCGCCGCCATCGGACGGTCTGCGCCGCATCATTGGCCGCACCGCCGACGGCAACGTGCCGGTGGACGGCGTGGAGCTTGCGCTCGACGCGCTGCTGCGCGGGCGGGCGGGGCACGAGGCGCTCCTGCGCGACAGCAAGGGACGCCGCTTCGCGTCGCCGTCGGAGGACGGCGCCGCCGCGCGTCCCGGTCACAGCGTGACGCTCACCATCAACGCCGGCCTGCAGGACATCGCCGAGCGCGCGCTCAACGATGCGGTCGCGGAGCAGGATGCGGCCGGCGGCGACATCGTGGTGCTCGACGCGCAGACGGGCGAGGTGCGCGCGATGGCCAGCGTGCGCGCCGATCCGCGTTCGACCGCGGCCACCGCCCTCACCGAGCCGTATGAGCCGGGCTCCACGCTCAAGCCGTTCATCGCGACGTGGCTGCTCGATCACGGCCGCGCCCGCGTGAGTGATGTCGTGAACACCTACGGTGGCAAGTGGAACCTCGACGGGCGCATCATCGAGGACGACCACAAGGGCTCGTCCTTCTCGCTCGCCGACGTGATCCGCTACTCGTCCAACATCGGCATCATCCAGTTCGCGCAGCGCATGACGCCGCGGGAGCAGTACGAGCTCATGCGCGACGCGGGGTTCGGCGCGCCGACGGGCACCACGTATCCGTCGGAGTCGCCGGGGCGTCTTTCGCTTCCGGCCCAGTGGTCCAAGAAGACGCCGGCGTCGCTGGCGATGGGCTACGAGATCATGGTCACGCCGCTGCAGCTGGCGGCGGCGTACGCGGCCATCGCGAACGGCGGCGAACTGCTGCAGCCGGCGCTCGTGCGCGAGGTGCGCGCCCCGGACGGCACAGTGTTGTATCGTCACGAGCGCCGCGTCGTGCGACGGTTGATGTCGCCCGGGGCCGCGCGCACGATGCGCGGACTCCTGAAGGGCGTGCTCGACAGCGGCACCGCGGTGGGGACGTCGCTGGCCACGTTCGACGTGGCCGGCAAGACGGGCACGGCCAAAGTGGCGCGCAACAAGCACTACGTGCGCGGTGAATACACGGCGAGCTTCGTCGGGATGTTCCCCGCCGAGGCGCCGCAGATCGTCATCCTCGTGAAGATCGACAGCCCGCGAAAGAGCATCTACGGCGGCAAGGCTGCCGCGCCGGTGTCCAAGACGGTGCTCGAAGCGGCGATCGCCGCGCGCGACGCAGCGCTCGACCGGGAGGGCCTGGCGAGCGCGCCGCAGCGCGTCGCGGCGGCACCGCCTCTCGACGAGCCGGTGCGTGACGCCGCCGATGCCGTCGTCGTGACGGAGAGCGCTGGCAGCGTCCCGTACGAGGTGTCGCTCGGACAGCCCATCCGCCTGGTGCAGGTGGTGGCCGGCGCGCGCGCCGTGCCGCAGGTGATGGGGCTCTCGCGTCGCTCCGCCGCGCGCGTACTGCACCGCGCCGGATTTCGCGTGGCGTTCACCCGCGGTGACCGGGCGGCGCAGTGGCCGGCCGCCGGTGCCATTGCCCCCGCGGGAAGCCGCGTGACCGTGACGGTGGCGCCATGAGCCGCACCGCATCGGTGTCGCAGCTCGTGCAGGCGCTGGAGAGCGCCGGCCTGCTCGCCGGACGCCATGGCGCCGCGCCGGAGCGTCTCGCCGGCATCACCGATGACTCGCGCGCCGTCGTGCGCGGCGGCGCGTTCGTGGCGGTCCGCGGCACGCAGCGCGACGGACACGCCTTCCTCGATGCGGCGGCGCAGGCCGGCGCCGCGCTGGCGATCGTAGAGGATGTCTCGGCGACGTCGCTCCCCGCGCTGGTGGTGCGCGACGGACGCCGCGCCGCCGCCATTGTTGCCGCCGCGTTCTACGGCGATCCGGCGTCGTTCCTGCGCCTCGTCGGTGTCACTGGCACGAACGGCAAGACGACCACCGTCAGCATGCTGCGTCACCTGCTCGACGCACCCGGCGCCCGCGCGGCCAGCATCGGTACGCTGGGCGTGCTGGTGGGGAGCGCGGGTGAGCCGCTGCCGGGTGGCGGCGGGCTCACCACCCCCGGGCCCATCCAGCTGCAGCGCCTGCTGCGCGCGCTCGTGGACGCGGGGGTGCGGTCGGTGGCGATGGAAGCGTCGTCGCACGCGCTCGACCAGGGGCGCGTGGAAGGACTGCGCTTCGCGGCGGCCGTCTTCACCAACCTGACGCGCGATCATCTCGATTACCACCAGACGTTCGAGGCCTACTTCCGGGCCAAGGCGCTGCTCGTCAGCTGCCTGACCGGTGAGGGCGTGCTGGTGTCCAACGCCGACGACCCCGCGTGGAAGCAACTCCCGACGACGCCTCGCCACCTGAAGTTCGCGGTGCAGGCCACGGGCGCCGACGTGCGCGCCGAAGGCGTGACGTTTCATCCGCGGGGCAGCCGCTGGACGCTGGTGCACGGACCCGACCGCGCCGCGGTGGCGCTGCCGCTCATCGGCGATTTCAATGTGGCCAATGCGCTCGCGGCGGCCGCCGCCTGCATCGCCGTCGGTCTCGACGTCGCGACCGTCGCCGACCGGCTGGCGACGCTGCCGCAGGTGCCGGGACGGCTGGAGATCCTAAGCGAGCATCCCACCGTGCTGCGCGACTACGCGCACACGCCCGACGCGCTGGAGCGCGCGCTGCTTGCGCTGCGTCCCTTCACGCCCGGACGATTGATCGTGATGTTCGGCTGCGGCGGCGACCGCGACAAGGGCAAGCGCCCCATGATGGCCGAGGTTGCGCACCGTCTCGCCGACGCCGTGGTGGTGACGAGCGACAATCCGCGCACCGAGGACCCGGAGCGCATTCTCGACGACATCTGCGCCGCGTTGCCGGCCGGGAGCTACGAGCGCATCGAAGACCGGCGCACCGCCATCGCCGCCGCCATCGCCATGGCCGATCCGGCGCGCGACGTCGTGCTGCTGGCGGGCAAAGGGCACGAGACCTATCAGATCCGCGGGACGACGTCGTATCCCTTCGATGAAGCGGCCATCGTGCGTGGCCTGCTGGGGGCAGAGTAGCGCATGCACCACGAGTTCTGGACCCTCGCGCGGGTGGCGCAGGCCCTTGGCCTGCCGGCATTCGGCGGCACGGACCGTCCGTTGCGCGCCGTCGGTACGGACACCCGCTCGCTCCAGCCGGGCGACCTGTTCGTCGCGCTCGCGGGCGAGCGCTTTAACGCGCACGACTTCCTGCGAGACGCCGTGACCGCCGGCGCGGCCGCGCTCGTGGTGCAGGACGCGTCGCGCGCCGCGGGACTCGGCGTGCCCGTCTTCACGGTGGACGACACACTGCACGCGCTCGGCGCACTCGGACATTTCTATCGCACGGCGTGGACGCTGCCGGTGGTGGCCGTCGGCGGATCGAACGGCAAGACGTCCACCAAGGAACTGCTGAAGGCGGCACTCGGCGCGCGCCACCAGGTGCACGCCACCACGGGGAATCTCAACAACCAGGTGGGCACACCGCTGACCCTGCTTGCGCTCCCGCAGGGGGCGGACTGCGCGGTGGTCGAGGTGGGCACCAATGTGCCCGGCGAGATCGCACTGCTGCGCGCCATCGTCACGCCGGACGTCGCGGTGGTCACCTGCGTGCAGGAGGAGCACCTCGAGGGATTCGGCGACCTCGCCGGCGTGCTCGCCGAGGAATCGTCGCTGTTTGACGAAGTGGACCTGGCGGTCGTTCCCATTGACGAAGCTGGGCTGATCGCCGAGGCGCACCGCCGCGCGCGCCGCGTGGTAACCGCCGGACTCGGAGCGGGCGACGTGGCGGCGAGCGAACACGGCCTCAAGGCAGACGGCACGGGCTGGCTGCTTCTCGACGGCGTGCGCGTGGAGGTGCCGCTGCGCGGCGCACACAACCTGCGCAATGCCATGCTCGCGCTCGCGACGGCGCGCGAGTTCGGCATTGCGGTGGCCGACGCCGCGCGCGGCATCGCGTCCATGCCGCAGCCGCCCATGCGCTCATCGGTAGAGCCCTTGGGACGCGCGCTCCTGCTCAATGATGCCTACAATGCCAATCCGGGTTCGGCGCGGGCGGCGCTTGCACTGCTCGCCGCCGTTGGCGCCGGCCGGCAGCGCGTGGCCGTCCTCGGCACGATGCGCGAACTCGGCCCAACCGCGGCGCAGCTGCATCGCGACATCGCGCGCGTGGCGCTGGCGAGCGGCGCCGACGTGGTCGCCGGGATCGGCGAGTTTCAGGAGGCGCTCGCGACCGAGGGGGCGGGCGATCCGCGCGTTCTCACGGCCGGTGACGTCGACGACCTGTGGCCAGTCCTCCAGCAGAGACTCCAACCGGACGCCGCGATCCTGCTCAAGGCATCGCGCGGCGTGCGGCTGGAGCGGTTGCTTCCCCACCTGCAGGCCTGGGCCTCCTCCTCATAATGCTGTACGAGCTCCTCTATCCGCTGCGCGACCATCTCAGCGTGCTGAACGTGGTCCGCTACATCTCGTTCCGCGCGGCGGGAGCAGCCGTGACGGCGCTGCTCGTGTCGTTCATCTTCGGCCCGATCATCATCGACCGGCTGAAGCACATGGCGCTGCACCAGGTGGTGCGCCAGGGGACGCCCGACTCGCATGCCGGCAAGGGGACCACGCCCACCATGGGCGGGCTCATCATCCTCGTGGCGACGCTGCTGCCGACGCTGCTCTGGATGCGGCTGAACAACAAGTATGTCTGGATCGCGCTCCTCGTGACGCTGTGGATGGGCGGCATCGGCTTCCTCGACGACTACCTTAAGCTCAAGCAGAAGCGCGAGGGCAAGGAGAACACCGGGCTCGTGGAGCGGTGGAAGCTCGCGGGGCAGATAACCATCGGCTTCGCGCTGGGCATGTACCTGTGGCAGTTCCCCATCAGCAACCTGCCGGGCGCGTCCACCACGCTGCCGTTCTACAAGTACCTATTGATCGTCCCGACGTTCGGCCTCCTCTACGTTGGGTTCGTCACGTTCGTGATGACGGGAACCAGCAACGCGGTGAACCTGACTGACGGCCTTGACGGGCTCGCGGCGGGACTCATGGCCATCGCCATGGCCACGCTCGCCATCTTCGCCTACGTGATGGGACGCTACGACACCAGCCAGGCGCTGCTCGTCTTCTACCTGCGCGGCTCCGGCGAGCTTACGATCTTCTGCTCGGCGGTCTTCGGCGCCTGTGTCGGTTTCCTGTGGTACAACTGCAACCCGGCGCAGGTTTTCATGGGCGACACGGGGTCGCTGGCGCTCGGCGGCGCGCTGAGCGCGGTGGCGATCCTATTGAAGAGCGAGTTCCTGGTGCTGATCATCGGCGGCGTCTTCGTGGCCGAGACCACGTCGGTGATCCTGCAGCGCGGTGTGTTCAAGTGGCGCAAGCGCCGGTACGGGGTGGAGTATGCGCGGCAGAACCGCGTCTTTCGACGAGCGCCGATCCACCACCATTTCGAACTCTCTGGCTGGCCTGAGACCCAGGTCGTGGTCCGGTTCTGGATTCTTGGCATTCTCTGCGCCTTCCTGGCGCTGAGCACGCTCAAGCTGCGGTGATCCAGGCGGCGCTGACCCGCGGCGAGATCGCCGTTCTCGGGCTGGGCCGCAGCGGGGTTGCTGTCGCCCGGCTCCTCGCGCGTGAAGGGGCGCGCGTGTACGCGTCCGACTCAGGCAGCAGCGACGCGGTGACGCAGGCCGCGGCCGCGCTGCGCGTCGAGGGCATCGCCGCCGATGGCGGCCGTCACGACCTGGTGCGCATCCGCGCGGCGTCGCTGCTGGTGGTGAGCCCGGGTGTGCCGCCCGAGGCCCCGGCGATTGCCGCGGCGCGCGCGGCGGGCGTGACCGTGGTCGGCGAGATCGAGGTGGCGCTGCACGTCCTGCGCGGCGTCCCGTACCTTGCCATCACCGGGACGAACGGCAAGAGCACTGTGACCGCGCTGGTGGCGCACCTGCTGACCGCGCTCGGGCATCGGGCGGTGGCCGCCGGCAACATCGGGCGCGCGCTCAGCGACGTCGCGCTTTCGGGCGAGCGGCCGGACTGGATTGCGCTCGAGGTGTCGTCGTTTCAGTTGCACGACACGCCCGGTCTGCGACCGGACGTCGGCGTGCTGACCAACCTGAGCCCCGACCACCTCGACCGCTACGCGACGGTGGAGGACTACTACGCCGACAAGGCGCTAATGTATCGCAACGCGACGCCCGACTCGCGTTGGGTGGTGAACGCCGACGATCGCCGTGTCCTGGAGCTTGGCATGGGATGTCCCGGCACACGCTGGGCCTTCTCGCGATTTGACGCATTCTCCGCAGCGCACTACGACGGGGCGCGCGACGCGCTCATGCTGTTCAAGGAGCCGCTCATCTGGCGGCACGACCTGCCGTTGCTGGGGTGGCACAATGTGGAGAACACGCTCGCTGCGCTGCTCGCCGTGATGGTGGCCGACGCGGCGCACCAGACCAAGGCGGCGCGGGCGGTGCTGGCCGACGCGGTGCGGTCCTTCCGCGGCCTGCCGCATCGGCTGGAAGTGGTGGCCGACGCCGGCGGCGTGCAGTGGATCAACGACTCCAAGGCGACCAACGTGTCGTCGGCGCGCGTGGCCATCGAGGCCATGGCCCGGCCCACCGTGGTCCTCCTCGGCGGCAAGCACAAGGGCGAGCCGTACTCGTCGCTGGTCGAGCCGCTCACGGCGCACGCCAAGCTGGTGATCGCCTTCGGCGAAGCCGAGCCGTTGATCGCAGCCGACCTGCAGGGGAGCGTGCCGCTGGAGCGGGGCGGATCGTCCTTTGAGGACGTCATGCATCGCGCGCGCGCGGCGGCCACGCCGGGCGACGCGGTGCTGCTTGCCCCCGCCTGTTCGAGTTTTGACATGTTCACCAACTACGAAGCGCGCGGCGAGGCCTTCCGCCAGCTGGCGCAGGAGCTCGCGTGAGCGCCACGGCGATGCCCCGCGCCATGTCGGGTAGCGTCTCGCGCGAGCGCTGGCGCACCACCGTCGAAGCGCGTGCGCTCATGATGTGCACGGCCGCGCTGCTCGCGTTCGGCCTGGCGACGCTGTACAGCGCCAGCGCCATGGTCGCCATGCAGTCAGGTCACCCAAGCTGGCACTTTCTCGCGCGCCAGCTCGCCGGCATCGGTGTGGGCACGGTGCTTTTCATGCTGGCCGCCAAGCGCGACGCCGAGTGGTGGCGCGACATGGCATGGCCGCTGATGCTCGGCGCTCTCGTGCTGATGCTGCTGTGCGTGCTCCCGTTCACGCGGAGCATCGCGCCGCCCATCCACGGGTCGCGCCGCTTCCTGTTCGGCGGCTCGGTTCAACCGTCGGAATACGCCAAGCTCGCGGTCATCGCGTGGACGGCGATGCTTGTCGTGAAGAAGGGCGACCTGCTGCGCCACCTGTCAAAGGGAATGCTCCCCATCCTGCTCGTGGTCGGTGCGCTGGCGGTGCTGGCCGCGCTCGAGCCCGACCTGTCGGTGGCCGTCTACTACGTACTGCTGATGGGCGTGATCCTCTTCGCGGGCGGCGTGCGCGTGGGCCACTTCGTCTTCCTCGGCCTCGTGTCGGTGCCGGTATTGTGGAGCCAGGTGCAGCGCCTGCAGTACGTGCTCGAACGACTGCTGGGCTTTTCCGAGGCCGGGGCGGTGCATCGCGAGGTCAATTTCCAGCTGCAGCAGTCGCTCATCGCGGTAGGGTCGGGCGGGCTGTTCGGCGTCGGCTACGGCGAGGGACGGCAGCAGTACGGGTTCCTTCCGCTGCCGTACAACGACTTCATCGGCGGCAACATCGGCGAGGAGTGGGGCTTCATCGGCATCGCTGGCGTCACGCTGCTCTTCGCGGCCTACTGCTGGCTCGGCTTCCGCATCTCCGCGCAGGCGCGCACGCCGTTTCAGCGCCTGCTGGCCATCGGCATCACCTTCACGATGGTCACGACCGCGTACCTGCATCTCGGCGTCGCCATCGGGCTGCTGCCCACGACGGGGCTGACGCTGCCGTTCATCTCGTACGGCCGCTCGAACCTGTTGCTCTCTCTGCTGATGACGGGGATTCTCGTGAACATCGGCAGCGCACGGGAACGCGTGTACGGCGAACCGGCCACTGATCCCACGCGCGCCGCGCCGGGCATGGCGGCGGCCGGCGCACGGTACTGATGCCACACGCCGTCTGGTTCGCGGGTGGGGGCACAGGCGGGCATCTCTATCCCGGACTCGCCATCGCGCGCGCGCTGGTGCGCCTCCGTCCTGATGTGCACCCGTACTTCATCGGCGCGCTGCGCGGCATCGAACGCGACGTCCTGCCCACCACGGAGTTTCCGCACACCCTGCTTGACCTGCACCCGCTCTACCGTCCGCGCGTCTGGCAGAACTGGCGCACGGTGCGCGGGGCGGTTGGCGCGTGGGGCGCCCTCCGCAAGCTGCGGCGCGAGCAGCCGCCGCGGCTCGTGGTCGGCACCGGCGGCTATGCGTCAGGGCTTACCATGCTCTACGCGTGGCGCCAGGGCATTCCGGTGGTGCAGCACATGGGCGACGCCTACCCCGGGATGACAGCGCGCCTCAGCGCGCGCTTCACGACGCAGGCGTACCTCGGCTTTCCCGAGGCGGCCGCGACGCTCCCGACGGGAAGCTGCGAGTACATCGATACCGGCAATCCCATCGAACCGCCGCCCGACATTCATCCGGATGCACGGATGGCGCGCGAGCGCTGGTCCTTTCCGGCGCGCGCGCGCGTGCTGCTCGTCTTCGGAGGGAGTCAGGGCGCGCGGGCCATCAACCGGATCGTGGCGTCGTGGGTGGACGCCGGCATCCCGCCGAATCTCTGCGTCCTGTGGGCCACCGGAAAGGGACAGTATCACTCGTTCCAGCAGTACGACCGCGCCGACGTG
>JBAZTM010000088.1:0-15236 GCA_041661925.1 Gemmatimonadaceae bacterium | reverse complement strand
CATGGCTTAGCCCTCAAAGATCTCGATCGTGTCGCCCTGGCGGAGCTTCACGATGGCCTTCTTCCAGCGCGGACGGAGCCCGGTGCTCTGCCCGACGCGGCGCGGCTTCCCGCGCTGCTGCGACGTCCAGACCCCGGTGACATGCACACCGAACAGCGACTCGATGGCCTGCTTGATGGCCGCCTTGTTCGCGTCGGGATGAACTTCAAACGTGTACTCGCCCCGGTCCTGAAATGCCGCCGAGCTCTTCTCGGTGACGATGGGGCGCACGATCGTGCGATACGTGGATGGCATGGATTACTTCCCCTTCTTCTTCGGCGCCGCGGCCTTCTTGGCCGGTGCCTTCTTGGAGGCGGCCGGCTTGGCCAGCGCCTTCTTGGCTGCGGCCTTCTTGGCCGGCGCCGGCTTCGCCGTCTTCACCGCCGCCTTCTTGGCGGTCGCCTTCTTCGACGTTTCGGCCGCCTTCCGGGCCTTCGGCGTCTTCGGCGTGCCCGTCTTCTTCACCTTCACCTTATCCATCGCCTTCTCGGCCACCGGGGCCAGCGTCTGGCCAATCGCCGATGCCTCCACCAGCACCACGTCCGACCAGAGGAGGTCGTACGTCGAGGCGTCGCTGTACGGCAGCACCCGCACCTTCGGCAGGTTGCGGCCGCTCAGGTAGACGTTCGTCTTCACGCCGTCGGTGAGGATCAGCACGTTCTGGTGGGCCACGTCGAGGCGCGCCAGCAGCTGGTGCAGCTGCGAGGTCTTGGGCTTGTCATAGGCGAACTGGTCGATCACCAGCACCGCGTTCTCACGGGCCCTCGCGTTGAACGCGCTCTTGCGGGCGAGCGCCCGCACCTGCTTGGGCAGCGCCTGCGAGTAGTTGCGGTCGCCGTGCGGGCCGAACACCGTGCCGCCGCCGGGCCAGTTCGGGGCGCGGGTCGAGCCCTGACGGGCGCGGCCGGTCCCCTTCTGCTTCCAGGGCTTCTGGTTGCCGCCAGCCACGAAGCCGCGCGTCTTGGTGGACGCGTTCGCCTGGCGCTGGTTCGCGAGCTGTGCCTTCACCGCCTGCTGCATCACCGGCACGTTCACCGTGCCGTCGAATGTCGCCTGCGGCAGGCTCACCTTTTCGCGCGGAGTCCCCAGCGCGGTAAAGGCGGCCGCTTCGAAGTTCATCGTATCAGCCATGGGTTAGCCCTGCTTGCGGACGAGCACGATGCCGTTCTTCGGCCCGGCCACCGCACCGCGGAGGTACAAGAGATGGCGATCCGCGTCGACCTTCTCGACCCGGAGATTGATCTGCGTATGCCGCTCGTCGCCGTAGTGTCCGGGCATCTTCTTGCCCTTGATCACGCGCGACGGGTCGGTGCCCGGTCCAACCGAGCCCGGCCGGCGGTGCTTGGTGTTGCCGTGCGTGTTCGGTCCGCCACCAATGCCGTAGCGCTTGACGACGCCCTGGAACCCGCGGCCCTTGGTCGTGCCGGTGACCTTCACCGTCTCGCCCGGCGTGAAGATGCCGACCGTGATGACGTCGCCGACGTTGTACGTCGGGACCTCGGGATTCTTGCCCGGCGCGTCATCGAGACGCACCGACTTGAGCACGCGCGGCGCCGTCTGGAGTCCCGCCTTCACGGCGTGGCCCAGTTCCGCCTTGCCGGCGCGCACACCACGGGGCTCGCGTTCCCCCTTCTTGCTCGCCCGGCGCAGCTTCTGCGCGCCGTAGCCGAGCTCAACCGCGGCAAAGCCCGCCTTATCCTTGGTCGTCACCTTGGTGACGGGATTCGGCGTCGCCTCGACGACGGTCACGGGGATCTGCTGCCCCGCCTCGTTGAAGATCTGGGTCATCCCCAGCTTCTTGCCAATGATTCCGATCATGAGTTCCTCGGGATTAGTCGCGGCCGCCGGCGCCGTGCGCGCAGGCTGATTGGCCGTTGGACTCTGAGCGAACGGCAACGGGGTCCGGGGCTGGCGACGGTCATCTCCCGTCTCCCATCTCCCGTCTCCCCTCTGCCCTTCACTCCACCTTGATTTCGACGTCCACGCCCGCCGGCAAATCCAGCTTCGTCAGCGCGTCCATCGTCTGCGCGCGCGAATCGAGGATGTCGATCATGCGCTTGTGCGTCTTCAGCTCGAACTGCTCCCGCGACTTCTTGTCGACGTGCGGCGAACGGAGCACCGTCCAGCGCTGCGTCTTCGTCGGAAGCGGAATCGGGCCGCTCACCTGCGCCCCCGTCTTCTCGGCGGTGCGGACGATGTCCGCGCTCGCCTGGTCGATGACGGCGTGGTCGAAGGCCTTGAGTCGGATGCGAATCTTGCCAGCCATAGTGATGCCTCAGGATTGGAGCAAGGGAGACTGACGGGAGACTGGAGAGGGAGGATGGGAGATGGAGCGCCCGGCGGCTGCCGGCCATCTCCCGTCTCCTATCTCCCGTCTCCCGTCATCGTCCCAGTACTTACTTCAGGATCTTCGTGACGACGCCCGCGCCCACCGTGCGCCCACCCTCACGGATGGCAAAGCGCAGCGTCTCTTCCATCGCGATCGGCGTGATCAGCTCGATCACCATCTGCACGTTGTCGCCCGGCATCACCATCTCGGTGCCGGCCGGCAGCTCGATCGAGCCCGTGACGTCCGTCGTGCGGAAGTAGAACTGCGGGCGGTAGCCCTTGAAGAACGGCGTGTGACGGCCGCCCTCGTCCTTGGTCAGCACGTAGACTTCGGCCTCGAACTTCGTGTGCGGCGGAATCGAACCGGGCTTGGCGAGTACCATGCCGCGCTCGATTTCCTTCTTGTCCACGCCACGGAGCAGCAGGCCGACGTTGTCGCCCGCCTGGCCGTCATCGAGCAGCTTGCGGAACATCTCGACGCCGGTGACCACCGACTTCTTGTCGGAGCCGAAGCCGACGATCGCGATTTCCTCGCCCGTCTTGATCTTGCCGCGTTCGATACGGCCCGTCGCCACCGTGCCGCGACCCGTGATCGAGAACACGTCCTCGACCGGCATCAGGAACGGCTTGTCGACTTCGCGCACCGGCTGCGGAATCCACGTGTCGATCGCGTCGTAGAGCTCCTGGATGGCGCCGACCCACTTCGGGTCGCCGTCAATCGCGCGCATGGCGGCGCCGCGGATCACCGGGGCGTTGTCGCCGTCGAAGTTGTACTTCGACAGGAGCTCGCGGACTTCGAGCTCGACGAGGTCGAGGAGCTCGGGGTCGTCCACGAGGTCGCACTTGTTGAGGAACACGACCACCTTCGGCACGTTCACCTGGCGGGCGAGCAGGATGTGCTCGCGCGTCTGCGGCATCGGGCCGTCCACGGCCGAGACCACAAGGATGGCGCCGTCCATCTGCGCCGCGCCCGTGATCATGTTCTTCACGAAGTCGGCGTGCCCGGGGCAGTCGACGTGCGCGTAGTGGCGGTTGGCCGTCTCGTATTCCACGTGCGACGTGGCGATCGTGAGGATCTTCGTCGAGTCGCGACGTCCCTGCGACTCCGAAGCCTTCGCGACCTGGTCATACGAGATGTACTTGGTGCCGAAGCCCTTCTCGGCCGACACCTTCGTGAGGGCGGCAGTAAGGGTCGTCTTGCCGTGGTCGACGTGGCCGATGGTGCCCACGTTTACGTGCGGCTTGGTGCGCTCGAACTTTGCCTTGGCCATGGAAATGGTCCTGTGGAAAAAAAGGTGGTACGGGGTTACTTCGCCTTGGAGACGATCTCTTCCATCTTCGACTTCGGAACTTCCTCGTAGTGCGAGAACTCCATCGAGTAGACCGCGCGTCCCTGCGTCTGGCTGCGGAGGCGCGTGGAGTACCCGAACATCTCGCTCAGCGGCACGGTCGACGCGATCACCTGCGCTTCCCCGCGCTGCATCATGCCGCCGATCTTCCCCCGGCGGGCCGAGAGGTCGCCGAGGACGTCGCCCATGTACTGCTCGGGCGTGACGACCTCGACCTTCATCATGGGCTCGAGGATCACCGGGTGGGCGGCACGCGCCGCCTCCTTGATGGCCATGGAACCCGCGATCTTGAACGCCATTTCGCTGGAGTCGACGTCGTGGTACGAGCCGTAGATGAGCTCGACCTTCACGTCCACCATCGGGAAGCCGGCGAGAATGCCGTTCTCCAGCGCTTCCTTGATGCCGGCTTCCACCGGGGAGATGTACTCCCGGGGGATCGCGCCGCCGACGATCTTGTCCTCGAACACGTAGCCGTGCCCCACGGGCGCCGGCTCGGCGTTGATGACGACGTGGCCGTACTGGCCCTTGCCGCCCGACTGGCGGATGAACTTGCCCTCGATCTTCGTGACGCGCTTGCGGATGGTCTCGCGGTAGGCCACCTGCGGACGGCCCACATTCGCGTCCACCTTGAACTCGCGCATCATGCGGTCGACGATGATCTCGAGGTGCAGCTCGCCCATGCCCGAGATGATCGTCTGCCCCGTCTCGGCGTCCGTGTGGACGCGGAACGTCGGGTCTTCCTCGGCGAGCTTGTTCAGCGCGATGCCCATCTTGTCCTGGTCGGCCTTCGTCTTCGGCTCGACCGCGACGTCGATGACGGGCGTCGGGAACTTCATCGCCTCGAGGATGATCGGCTTGTCCTCGTCGCACAGCGTGTCGCCGGTGCGGGTCTCCTTGAGGCCGATGGCGGCGGCAATGTCGCCGGCGCGCACTTCCTCGATCTCCTCACGCTTGTTGGCGTGCATCTGGAGCAGGCGGCCAATGCGCTCGCGCTTGTCCTTGGAGCTGTTGTAGACGTGCGACCCGGCCTTCAGGATGCCCGAGTAGACGCGGAAGAACGTCAGGCGGCCGACGAACGGATCGGTGGCGATCTTGAACGCCAGCGCCGCGAACGGCGCCTCGTCGTTCACGTCGCGCGTGTCGAACGTCTCGTCGTGGTGCGGCAGGTGCCCCTGGATCGCCGGCTTCTCGATTGGCGACGGCAGATAGTCGATGACCGCGTCGAGCAGCGCCTGCACGCCCTTGTTCTTGAACGAGGCGCCGCAGAGCACGGGGCAGAAGGCCATCTTGACCGTCGCCGCGCGGATCGCGTGGCGGATCTCGGCGACGGTGAGCGAATCGGCGCCCGACGTGAGGAACTTCTCGATCAGCTCGTCGTCGTGCATCACGGCCGCTTCCACCAGCTCGTGGCGCGCCGCCTCGACCTTGTCGTGCATGTCGGCGGGGACGTCGGTGACCGTGAAGGTCTTGCCGAGTGTTTCGTCGTCGAAGATGTACTGCTTGCGCTCGATGATGTCGATGTGGCCCGTGAAGAGCTCGCCCGACCCGACCGGCAGCTGCAGCGCGTACGCGTTGCGCGTCAGCCGGTCCTTGATCATGTCCATGCAGCGGTCGAAGTTCGCGCCGACGCGGTCCATCTTGTTCGCGAAGATCATGCGCGGGACCTTGTACCGGTCGGCCTGGCGCCACACCGTCTCGGTCTGCGGCTCGACGCCGGCCACCGAGTCCAGCAGCGCCACGGCGCCGTCGAGCACACGCAGCGACCGCTCCACTTCGACCGTGAAGTCGACGTGCCCCGGCGTGTCGATGATGTTGATGCGGTACTCCGGCCCGTCGCCCTTCTTGTCGCTCTGGCCGTGGCGCATCCAGAAGCACGTCGTCGCGGCCGAGGTGATGGTGATGCCGCGCTCCTGCTCCTGCTCCATCCAGTCCATCGTGGCCGCGCCGTCGTGCACCTCGCCGATCTTGTGCGACTTCCCCGTGTAATAGAGGACGCGCTCAGTCGTCGTGGTTTTACCGGCATCGATATGCGCCATGATACCGATGTTGCGGTAGTACTTCAGTTCAGTGTCGCGGGCCATATGCGGAAAAACCGAAAGTTTGAACCGCCAGCTGCAGCGGGATTGAATTCAGCCAACGAAAACGCGGCTGGACCTGGCGCCCCTCCCACCATGGGAAAAGCCGGTATCCATCCGCCATCGCCGGGTACCCCCGCCACTGCTGCACGAGTGGGGACCCACGGCGCGCCGGGCTGACAAGCCCCGACGTTGAGTTGTCCTGCGTTGCTTTTCGGAAACCTCGGCGCGGGCTGCTCCCTCTCCCGTGCGTCATCGGTCGGCTTGGTCCTTCGCCCCCGCGCTGACAACCGCTTCCAGTCAGTTGGCGGGCCCATAATGCCGGGCGCAGTCTCCCGGTCGTCCACCGAAGTGGCCGGCTACGAAGAACGCGATTCACTGCAATTCCCTGTAGCCTGTGGAAGGTAGCGCAATTCCTTGTGCTGTCAAGTCTTGAACGACGATTGAGGATTGGGATCTCGGAGTGGGAATTCGGATTCCGATGAGCGATTCCGATTGGCGATTTGGAAGGGGATTTGGGGATTGCGCTGCGCCGGTCGGCGGCCACACATAGGCACCGGCTCTCGGACACGCACCCCGACAGGCCGCGCGGGCGCGCCTTCGGGACATTCTGCCCACTTGTGCTGTGTCCATGGAACACGTACGATCACTCTATGACCCTATGCCGCAACGTGTTACGCGTCTTTGCATTCGCCGCCTACGGGCTGGTCGCCTGCTCGGCGTCCACGGACTCGTCCGTCGCGCCGCCGGGGAGCACGCCGCAATCGCACCTGAGTCTGCGCGCCGATTTCGGGCCCGACTTGATCCTCGGCGATATTCACATGGCTGCCCCCGACTCGCTCATCCTGCGGGCGGCGGTCGTGGGGAACCCGGCCGACTATGGCGTTCCGAGCATCACCGCCACCGACTCGACCGCGCTCGAGATACGCGGCGACGGGACGGCGGCCGTGCGGCACATCGGCGAGTTGAATCTCACCGCCGTCGCGCTCCCCAAGTCGCCATCCGCGCGAACGCCAACGCTCGTGGCCAAAACACGTCTGCACCTCGCCTGCACGTTGGAATTGCGCGCCGGCATCTACCTGCTGCTGCACGACTCCGCCACGGGGCAACCGCCGCAGGGGAGCGGTACCATGCGGCTCCGCGCCACGAGTGGCACCTTCAGCGACTCCGTGACCGCACCGCTGTTGATGGGCGCGTGGGGCGCGGCGTGGGAGCGACCCGGCACGTACAGCGTAAGCGCGCAGGTCGATGGCTACCAACCATGGCGTCGCGACAACATCGAGGTCACGCACGGCCTCTGCCACGTGCGCGCGGTCACGGTGCTCGCCAAGCTGCAGCGCCCGTAGCAATGGGTACCGCCGGGCCGAGCTGAGCGCGGTTCGGCGTGTCCCTCCCAGCAAATACTGGAGGGCCCAATAGAGGCGCGTGCAACGCGCCAGTCAGGCCCGAGAATTTTGCTGGGAGGGACACGCCGAACCGCGCGCCCTCCACGCGAGACTATCCCAGAGCCTCGAGCCGATCGTGCACCTCGAGCGCCGAGCCAGGACGGTCCGCGGCCCGCTTCGCCAGGCACGCCATCACCAAGTCGCTCAGCACCATCGGAATGTCCGCGTACACGGTGTGTGGAGCCGGCGGCGTCTCCTCCATCACCTTGGCGATGATCGTGATCGGCGTGTCGGCCGTGATCGGCGTGTTTCCCACCAGACACTCGTACAGCACGCAGCCCACCGCGTAGATGTCGGCGCGCCCGTCGAGCTCATCGCCCATCAGCTGTTCCGGCGACATGTACTCCGGCGTGCCCACGATCATCCCGGCGTGGGTCATGCTGCCGTGCCCGGAGGTGAGCCGCGCGATGCCGAAGTCCATCACCTTCAGCACGCCGTCCGACTGCACCACCATGTTCTGCGGCTTGATGTCGCGGTGAATCACCCCCGCGGCGTGCGCCACCTCGAGCGCGCGGCACAGCTGCTTGCCCACGGTCAGCGTCACCGGAACGGGCAGCCGCCCGCGCTCGCGAATGAGCTCCTTCAGCGACCGCCCCTCGACGTACTCCATCGTGATGAAGTACGCGCCGCTGTGCTCGCCGAGGTCGTGCGTACGCACGACATTGCGGTGCGAGATGCGCCGCGCCAGACGGATCTCGCTCTTGAACCGCTCGAGTGCGTTCGGGTCCTGGTCGAGCATCTCCTTCTTCAGCGTCTTGAGCGCGATCACCTCGCCCAGCTCGGTGTCCATGGCGCGGAAGACGAGCCCCATGCCGCCGGCCCCGAGCAGTTCCTTCACCTCATACCGGTTCGCAAAGGTCATCCCCGGGGCAACGCCGCCTTCCATCGCCTGCCGCGCCATGGTGGACGACGCGCCCGCCGCCAGCATGACCGTTTGCGCGTCATTCGAGCGGTGCCCGAGGTAGTCCACGAGCGCCTGCTTGCTGCGCAGGTCGGCGAGCATCGCGCGGAACGCGTCGGCCAGCGCGCCAATCTCCCCTTCCGCGGTGACCGCGATGTCCGCGGTATAGTCGCCGTCGGCCGCGCGCCGCGTGGCCGCCACAAGTGAGCGTACCGGACGCGTGATCTGCCGTGCGATGCCGAATGCCAGCAGCCCAGCGAGCGCGAGCCCCACCACGCCCCATGCAATGATCACCCGGGTCAGCTGCCGGAAGGCGGCGAACTCGCGGTCGCGGTCCTTGAGCACGAGCATGCCGCCCACGAGCGTGCCGGACGCGGCGCGCAACGGCGCGCCGAGCGCCACATACTGCTCTCCCAGGATGCGCACGGTCGTGCGCATCGGCGGCGGCGCGAGCGCGCTGTCGGGCGCCACGGGCCATTCGATGCTGGTAATGGCGCGCCGCACCTCGTCCCCTGCGCCGATGGTGTTGGCCACCAACCGCGGCCCCGACGAGTCGAGCGCGAAGAACGCGACGTCAATGGACTCAGAGGAGGCATTCTTCACCGACTGCGCAAACGCCTCGTCGATGCCGCGTACGACCATGAGCGTGCCGACCACGCGCTCGCGGTCGCCAGTGGGCACCGTCACCGGCACCGCCGTCGCCTGAAAGAGCCCGCGCGGCGCCGGTTCTCGGCCAAATCCGTGTGCGGCGACGCCGCCCAAGGCGCCGGCGATGAGCGCCGATTCGGACAGATCCATCGGCTGCGCGCTGGGATCATCACTCTTGGCGAGCAGCACGCCGCCGGCGTCCGTCGCCTGCGCCCAATCGGCCTCGATGCGTTCCTGCGCCTCGATGACCTGATCCAGCAGGTCGCCCGGCCGCGCGTTGCTCTGCACGAGGGCGCGGAAGTCGGGGTCCTTGGCGAACGTCTCCGACTGCCCCTGCAGCTCCCGCCGCCGCGCGTCCAGCTGCGACGCGATCTGGCTGCTCGCCTGCGCCAGCGCGCGGTCCACCGTCGCGTCGGCGGTGCGCGCCGCCTGTCGCGACGTGAAGAAAAGCGTCACCCCCAGCACCGCCGCGACGACGGCCGCGGTGCTGCCGAAGATGCGGGTGGTGAGCGATAAGCCGCGTGAGGCCACGGTGAGCACAGGCAGCCGACGCTAGTAGACGACGCCGGCGTTCGTATAATCGCGGCCGAACTTGTTCTTGTGCGCCACCACCCGGTACCCGCGCGCGTCGAGCGTCGTCTCGATGCCCGACAGCCCGCCGGCCGGTACGTCGACTTCGGTCGTGACCTGAGGGGCGCGCTCGTGCCAGATGGTCAGCCGGTACTTCCCGGCGGGCACGTTTGTCACCTGCCAGCGTCCATCCGCGGCGGCCTGCGCATACCAGGGCGTGTTCACCACCACCACGTAGGCGGCCATCTTCGCGTGAATGTTGCAGTACGTGGGGTACGCCCCCGTCTTCCGGAACTGGTAGCCCTTGCTCGTGCCGCTCGCGTAGGCGCCCAGATCGAAGAGCGCGCCCGGCGTCGTGGAGAAGACGTTGTGCGTGAACGGATCCTGGTTGGGATACTCCACCGTGGAGCCCACCGGGACGACGCGGACGTGCGGCGTGAAGGTCCGTTCGCTCATCCCCACCTGTGTGCGCACCGGGTTTGCCCGCACCGTGCCCGACGCGGGCTCCAGCCAGACGACCGTGTTACCATAGTCCGTGGTCTTCTCCCCGGCCTTTTCCTGCAGCATGACACGCCCGGCGACCATACTTTGCGCTGGAAGGCTGGCGGGGACGAGGACCAGAGCGCACGTTCCGAGGACGCGTATCCCGATGGGGCAGAATTCAGACCATATGCGACGCATCGCGACTACCTCCTCGACACCGGCCGACGTTGTGCGCAACTATACCGGGCGTTCACCACACGGGTCAAGCGCGCGCCGCTGGGTATACACCGCGGCGGCTGTCATCGTCTGGTGCGCCCCGTCGGCGACGGCTGCACAGGAGCCGGCACCGCCATCCATTGACTCGCTCATCGCGCGACTCGAGCGCGCCGAGGAGACCATCGCCCTGCTCCAGCAGCAGATGGCCGACCAGGCGCAGGTCGCCGTGCAGACGCACGCGCGCCTGTCGTTCGAGTTGACCGGACGCGTCCTCGTTCATGCCTTCTCGAACTCGGCGCGCGTCAACAACATCGACGTGCCGCTCATGGTGTCTCCCCTCGTCGCGGACGGCCTACCGCGCGGCGGCGTCGGGCTCTCGATACGGCAATCGACATTGGGGTTCATGATCAACGCGCCCAACATCCTGGGCGCGGACTTCTCGGGTGACATGGACCTCGACTTTTACGGCGGGCAGAACGACGGCAGCACGTCGCCGATCATCCGGCTGGCGGTCACGCGGGCGTGGCTGCGCTGGAAGCGTGCCGAGGTGATGATCGGGCAGGACGCGCCGCTGGTCAGCCCATTGAACCCGCGCAGCCTCGCGTCCATCGGGGCGCCCGGCTTCTCGACGTCGGGCAACCTGTGGGCGTGGCTGCCGCAGATGCGCGTCGGTGTGCAGCGCCCCGGTCGCGTGACCGTCGGCGTGAAGGGCGCGGTGCTGGCGCCGACTTTGGCCGGCAAGGCCGACATGGCGCCGTCGGACCATGACCTCGCGCAGCGCTCCAAGCGGCCCTTCGTCGAGGCGCGGGCGCACGCGCGGTGGGGCGAGGATGATCTCGCGGCCGAGGTCGGCGTGGGCGTGCATCGTGGCTGGTACGCGACCGCCAACACGTCGAGCCTGCGCCGCGCCGCCGGCGTCACCGCCGACGCGCTCGTCCCGCTGTCGCGGCGCGTCGAGCTGCGCGGCGAGTGGTATGCGGGCAAGGGGATGCAGGGACTGGGCGGCGGTGCGGTTGGGCATCTCTTCACCGTGACCGGCCAGCCCGTTCACAGCACCGGGATGTGGGGCCAGTTGAATGTCAAGCCGACCGCCCACGTGACGCTCGGTGGTGGACTCGGCAGGGATGATCCCGACGACGAGGGACTCTCCGCGACCGCGCGTCTGAAGAACGTGGTCTCTGAACTTCACCTGCACGTGCGCCCCGCCGGCCCGGTCGTGCTAGGCTTGGAAGCGCGGCGCATGGCGACGACGTATGCGAACGGCACATTGAGAAACACGCACATTAATCTGGCGGTGGGATTCGAGTTTTAGTCGCAGAGAGACAACAGAGAGACAACAGAGAAGCAACAGAGCTACAACAGGAACGCAGCGCGGGGCGCCTCGACTTCGAAGCGCCCCGCTCTGTTGTCTATCTGTTGTCTCTCTGTTGTTTCTCTGTTGTCTCTCTTACCACCGGTAATGCGCAAAGGCCTTATTGGCCTCTGCCATGCGGTGGGTATCTTCCTTCCTCTTGACCGCATTGCCCTCGCCCTTCGACGCCGAGATCACCTCGGCCGCGAGCTTCTCGGCCATGGACTTCTCGTTGCGGTCGCGCGAGTACGAGATGAGCCAGCGCATGGCGAGCGCGGTACGGCGCTCGGGACGCACTTCGACCGGCACCTGGTAGGTGGCGCCGCCGACGCGGCGGCTCTTCACCTCGACGACTGGCTTCAGGTTGGCCAGCGCCTGCTTGAAGACGTTGACGCCCGGCTGGCTGGTGCGGCTTTCGACGAGGTCCATCGCGCCGTAGAAGATGCGCTCGGCGGTGGACTTCTTGCCGGCGTACATCAGCACGTTGATGAACTTCGAGACGGTCTGTGAATCGTAGCGGGCATCCGGGAGGATGGTGCGCTTGACGGCACTCTTGCGGCGACTCATGGCTTACTTACCCCCCGCCTTCGGCTTCTTGGTGCCGTACTTGGAACGGCTCTTGTTGCGGCCGTTCACGCCCGAGGCGTCGAGCTTGCCGCGCACGATGTGGTAGCGAACGCCCGGCAGATCCTTCACGCGGCCGCCGCGGATGAGCACGATCGAGTGCTCCTGCAGGTTGTGGCCTTCGCCGGGGATGTAGGCGGTGACTTCGAAGCCGTTGGTGAGGCGGACACGCGCGACCTTGCGGAGCGCGGAATTCGGCTTCTTGGGGGTGGTGGTGTACACGCGAGTGCACACGCCACGCTTGAACGGGTTCTCCTTCAGAGCCGGGGCTTTCGCCTTGCGGGCGACATCTCGGCGGCTCTGCCGGACGAGTTGGTTAATCGTCGGCATCGTATCCTGATGCTGTTCGTGAATCTGGTCCTACGTGGATCACCCAGGATGGGTGGCACGGAACAGAGCCTGAATTAATAGCGGGATGGGGGCAGGGGGTCAATGGGACGGGAGGAGGACGAGTGCAGGGGGTTGGAAGGAGAGAGGAGTGGAGAGATGGGAAGGAGGGAGGAGGCGAACAGGCCGAGAGCGACGCACGCCTCCTCCCCCCTCACTCCGCACTCCACTCCTCCCCCCTACCAAACCCCTGCACCCCTCCCCCTCCCCGGCTACATCCCAATCATCCCATCCACCGGCAGTTGATCCCGCGCCTTCACCGCGCCCTCGAACTCCCCGCACAGGTGCGCGATGGAGTTGGCGTAGTAGCTCACCAGCTCGCGTCCCTTCGGGAGGATCAGGTAGCCATCGCCGGCGCGCGCCACCACGCGGCGCATGCGCAGCATACGGTACGCTCGCTCCCATGATTCCTCCACCTGCCGGTCGGCGCGCAGCACGCGCGCGCCGCGCTCCACCAGGGCGTCGCGCAATTCGGCCATGCGTTCGAGCAGCTTGGCGCGTGTAATGAAATCGGCGTCGAAGGTCTGCACCGCCGCGCAGGCCAGCGGCACCGGCGTCACCGGGATGATCTCGCCGATACGCTCCATCGCGCGGTCGCAGAAGACCTGCACCGCCGCGAGCCGATCGGCGCGCGGGCGGTTGAACAGCGACGGTCCGCCGTCCGCCACCTCGTCGAGCCACGGCTTTACGGCGATGGGTTCGCCGATCACCACCGCGGCACGACCGTATCGCTTCCACCGGCGCGAGAGCGCTCGGCCCAGGTTCCACCCCGCGTAGCTGAGCACTTCGCTGAACTGCGCGAGCCGGCCGGGGCGTCGTCCACCCTCCGTCAGGCGAAGTTCGCGCAGCAGCGTACGATCCTCGAGCACGCGGTCGTAGTTCACCGCGACCGGGATGACCTGCATGCGTTCCGCAAAGCCGGGCTCGCGCGCCGCGCCAAGCACGTAGTCGAGCAACCCCACCTTGGCGGGGCGCAGGCGCCCGTCGCGCGTCAGCCCGCCCTCGGGAAAGATCCCCTGCGTCACGCCGTTGCGCGTGATCAGCTGCACGTACCGCTCAAGGACGCGGTGGTAGAGCGGCTCGCGATACCGACGGCGGATGAAGTACGACCCGAACGACTTAAACAGATACTCGAGCGGAAAGACGCGCGCCCACTCGCCGACCGCGTACGAGATGGCAACCTCGCCGGCCAGCGCGTAGCTGGCCAGCACGAAGTCGGCGTTGCTGCGGTGGTTGATGAGGTAGACCACGATCGACTCGCGGGGCAGCTCCTCGATGCTCGCGCGGCGCACATAATCCACCGACACCTTGTAGAACATCGCGAGCAGTGCCTTCGACAACGCGTAGCCGAACTGGTAGTACATGAGCAGCGAGAAGGCGGGAATGATCTCGTCCAGATACTGCCGCACGCGCTCCCACACCTGCCGCTCGGGCACGCCGTGCTCCTCGGCGTGCGCGTGCACGGCGGCGGCGACGTCGGGATCGTTGAGGAGCGCCTCAGTGATGTAGCGCTTGCCCGTGAGCTTGAACCGGTCAATGCGGGCGCCGAAGCGCCGGTGCGCGCGGCGCGCCGTGCGCCGCACCCAGCGCCGCCAGTACCACCCGGCGCCGAGCACCATCGCCACCGCGATGACCGCCGCGGCGAGCAGGATATCGAGCACGCTGAGTTGCACGGCTAGAACCACTCGCCAAAACGCAGGTACAAAGTGCCGCGCGCCCGGTCGTTGACGCCGTACTCGAGGGCCCAGGGGCCCAGCGCGGTGGACAGGCCGACGCCGCCTCGCGCCCCGAAGTAGCCGCGGGCGTCGCGGAACACGCCGTAGGTGCTCTGCTGGAGCGCCCCGCCAGCCACCATGCCCTGCAGGTTGAGCGATCCATACACGGGGTGCGCCACACGCAAGGCCGCCATCGCGGCCTGCGCCCCGCGCAGCTCCTGCAGCTTGAAGCCGGGAAAGCCGACGTCGGTGCCGCCAAGAAAGGCACTGCGCTGCAGCGGCAGTCGCTCGCCGAGCACGGCGGAGAGCACGCTCTCGAGATTGAGTCGGCGAAGGGTGGTGATGCGGCGGAGCTCCGCGGCGGCGCGCCAGTAGCGCAGCGTTCCTTCGAACTCCACGACGCCGCGCGGCATCTTGTCGGCGGCCGCCGAAGACTGCAGGCGGAAGCGCGCGCCGAGCGCCGTGGGCGTGCCGGCATAGACCGGCTCGTCCCACTGTCGTGCGAAGATGGTCAGCGCGCCGCTCGCGCGACGCGTGAGGCGCCGCTCGATGCCCGCCTCGGCCATCCAGTCGGCGGTCTGCATGACCGGGTACTCACGGCCGTCGCGAATATCGCGCACCTGCATGCGCGTGATGGCGCCGCCAATGAGTGGCGTCCAGAGAGAGCGCAGCGCACCGTAGCTGCGCCTGAGCGAGACCTGCAGCTCCTGCTGCAGCTGGCCGACGGCGAGCACGCCGGTGACTTCGGCGTTGCGCCCCGGCAGGCTCTGGACACGTCCCACCCAGAGACGCGCTCCCAGTTCGCGGTCGAAGGCCGCACCCGCCAGCAACTGAGCGGAGCTGGTGGCCCGCGCCTGGGCAACGAGCTGCACCGAGTCGCCGGCGACGCGCTGCGGATGCAGCCAGACGGACTCGAAGCGGTCCACCTGCGCGAGCGAGCGCAACCGCGCCTGGAATTGGGGCAGGTCAGGAACGCTCCCACCGAAGTCGCCGAGGGTGAGCCACAGGACATTCGCCAACTCCGCATTCACGCTGCCCGGCATGAGAAACGCGGTGAGCGGCGGCACGGTGCCTCGCGGTCGCACACGGCCCCGTGGCAGGCAGG
>JBAZTM010000087.1:13465-15426 GCA_041661925.1 Gemmatimonadaceae bacterium | reverse complement strand
CGCAATCGCCGGCGTCGGTGCGGCCGAGGCTGCGTGTGAGCTACATCCCCCGCGTCAACTTCGGAGTGCCCTGATGCGTCGCTTCCTCGCCACGGCCCTCCTGGCCGCCGCGTCCGCCGCGCCGCTCGCGGGGCAGGGTGCGCTCAGCCTCCAGGGCTTCGGCTATCCGGTCGGCCAGAACAGCACGCGCTCGTCGGGTACCGGCGGTGCGCTCGGCGAGACCGATCCCGGCTCGCCCATCAACCCCGGCGCGCTCGTGGGCGCTGGGCGCTCGCTGTTCAGTTTCCAGGTGGATCCCGAGTTCCGTCAGTTGTCGGTGGACGGCCGCACGGTGAACACCAAGACGGCTCGCTTTCCCGTGATCAGCGTCGGTACCCGGGCGGGCGCGCGCGGCTTCCTCGGCGTCTCGTTTTCCACGCTGCTCGACAGGACGTGGGACGCCTCCTTCCAGGACAGCGTGACGGTGGGCGGCGATCGCGTGGCCTCGACGGTTTCAACGTCGGTGCGCGGCGCCATCAATGACGCGCGCGTCGGATATGCGTGGCAGTTCAATGATCGCATTCAGGCCGGCGTCGCGTTCCACGCCCTCACGGGCGCCAACCGTATGCGCCTGTCGCGCATCTTTACGGACAGCACGAAATTCGGTTCGCTCGCGCAGCAGACGACCCTCTCGTATGCCGGGTCGGCGGTGTCGGTCGGGATGATCGCGCGCGCCGTGCCGCACCTGTTCGTCGCCGCCTCGGCGCGACTGGGCGGGAGCATGCGCACGCGCTATGACGACTCGCTGGCCACCCGCGGCAACGCGCCCAACCGCTACGGCGCGTCGCTTACGTACGACGGCATTCCCGGTTCAACGCTCCTGCTGCGCGTCAACCAGGAACAGTGGTCGCGCATGCGCACGCTGGGCCAGGCTTCGCTCGATGTGCGCGATGCCACCGAGATCGCACTGGGCGCTGAAGTGGCGGGGCCGAAGGTGCAGGGGACGCCTTCGCAGTTTCGTCTGGGCGCGCGGAAGCGCGGACTGCCGTTCGGGTGGAACGGCCACGCCGTCAATGAACAGGTCCTGTCCATTGGAGGCGGCGCGACGGTAGCGCGCGGCTGGGCCGGGATCGACTTCAGCCTGCAGCGCGCCGTACGCAAGGCCGGCGGCCTGACCGAGACGGGGACGATTCTCAGCGTCGGGCTCACCGTAAGGCCGTAGCGTCATGCCGCCGGCCGGTGCGGAGCTCCCCCCGCTCGTCCTCGTCGCCGATGACGTCGATGCCAATGCCGAGCTGCTGGCCGACCAGCTGACGGCGCTGGGCGTCCGCACCGTCCGGGCGCACGACGGCCCGAGTGCGCTCGCGGCCTGTTTTGAGGAAGCCCCCGACTTGTGCATCCTCGACGTCTCCATGCCGGCCGGCGAGCTCGGGGTGGACGACCGCGACACCGGATTCGAAGTCTGCCGCCGGCTGAAGCGCGATCCGCGCACGCAGCGCATCCCGGTCATCTTCGTCACCGCGCTCAACGATACGGCCGACCGGGTGAAGGCCATCGAGGCCGGGGGCGACGACTTCCTGCTGAAGCCGCACAATCGCCTCGTGCTGGGCGCGCGGGTGCGCTCGCTGCTCAAGCTCAAGAGCGCCACCGATGCGCTGGAGCAGAGTTATCGCACGCTGCGCGAACTCACCAAGGTGCGCGACGACCTGATGAAGATGATCGTGCACGACCTCAAGACGCCGCTCACCAGCGTACTGGCCACGCTCGAGATGCTGCGCGAGGGCGACTACGGCCCGATGGCGGAGGGGCAGTACAAGGCCGTCTCCGAGGCGGAGGGGAAGGCGGAAGACCTGCTGGGCCTCATTCAGGACCTGCTCGAGGTGGCGCGCGTGGAAGAGACACGCATCGCCATCTCGCCCGAGCCCATCGCGCCGGCGGCGTTCCTGTCGGAGCTCGTCATCGACTGGAACGCACGGTTCACC
>JBAZTM010000087.1:0-13455 GCA_041661925.1 Gemmatimonadaceae bacterium | reverse complement strand
GTACGAGGCCGCCGACGAGGCGCCGGTCTTCAGCGCTGACAAGGCGCTGCTGCGGCGCGTCTTCTCCAACCTCGTGCAGAACGCGCTCTCGCATTCCGCCACCACCGTGCACGTGGAGCTCGCCGCCCGGCGTGACCCGCAGGGGATCCTGTTCACCGTCACCGACAACGGTCCCGGCATCCCGGCCGAGTTCCAGGAAGTGATTTTCCGTAAGTTCGAGCAAGTGCGCTCACCCAACGCGCCGCGCACGCGCAGTTCCGGGCTCGGCCTCGCCTTCTGCCGCCTCGCCGTGGAGGCCCACGGCGGCCGCATCTGGGTGCGGTCGAAGGAGCGGGAAGGCTCCACTTTCTATATTCAGTTGCCGGTGGAGCCGAAAACGGCCGATTGAGGATTGGGAGCTCGGATCGGGATTGCGGTGTTATGGTCGATTTGGATGACGATTGCCTCGCTCTCGGCATCGCATTCAGTCGCGCATCTCAATCGCCAGTCCCAATCGTAAATCCCAATCGTTGATCCCAATCGTCAATCCCAATCCGAACTCCCACTCTTCAATCGTCCCTCCATGCCCACTGTCTTCATCGAAACCTACGGCTGCCAGATGAACGTCAGCGACTCCGAGCTCATGCTCGGCAAGCTGGCAGCCGAGGGCTATGAGGCGGTGGACAGTCCCGAGGGGGCGGACGTCGTGCTGCTCAACACCTGCGCCATTCGCGAGCATGCGGAGACGCGCGTCATCGGGCGGCTGGGTGAGCTCCGGCGCTTCCTCAAGAAGGACGCAGTGCTTGGCGTCACCGGGTGCATGGCCCAACGGCTGGGACCGCGCTTGCTCGAGACCGACTCCAGGGTCTCGCTGGTGATTGGCCCCGACGGCTATCGCGCGCTTCCCGCCCTCATCGAGGGCGCCCGCAAGGGCGAACGGATGATCGCCACCGACTTCGATCTCGAGGAGCACTACGAGGACGTCGCGGCGAGCCGCTTCGATGGGGTGAAGGCGTGGATTCCGGTGCAGCGCGGCTGCGACTATCGCTGCACCTACTGCATCGTGCCGTACACGCGCGGCAACGAGCGCAGCCGCCAGCTCGAGGATGTCGTGCGCGAAACCGAATCGGTGGTGGCGCAGGGCCTCACCGAGGTGGTGCTGCTCGGCCAGACGGTCAACTCGTATCACGACGGCGCGCGCGATTTCGCCGACCTGCTGCGTGCGGTCGGGGCGGTGCCGGGCCTGCGGCGACTGCGTTTCACCAGCCCGCATCCCAACGATTTCAGCGATGGCGTGATCGCCGCGATGGCCGAGGTCGCAACCGTGTGCGAGCACGTGCACCTGCCCATGCAGAGCGGGTCGAGCCGCACACTCAAGCGCATGCTGCGCCGGTACACGCGGGACGAGTATTTCGACTGCGTGTCGCGCCTGCGTGCGGCGATCCCCGGATTGGGGCTCACTACCGACATCATCGTCGGCTTCCCCGGTGAGACGGATGAGGATTTCGCGGAGACGTTGAGCGCCGTGCGCGAAGTTGGGTTTGACGACGCCTTCATGTTCAAGTTCTCGGCGCGCGAAGGAACGCCGGCGACCCGCATGCCCGCCGAACTCACGGTGCCGGACGCCGTGGCGGATGCGCGCTTCAACGAGCTGATGGCCACGGTGCGCGGCATCAGCCGCGACCGGAACTTCCGCCGCGTTGGTGAGCGGTGCGAGGTGTTGGTGGAGAAGGAGGCGCGCAAGGGTGAGTTGCTGCAGGCGCGCTCGCGCGATTTCAAGACGGTGCTGATTCCCGGCGACAAGTCGCTGATCGGGCAGTACTTCCACGTCGAGCTGACGGGGACGACTGGCTCGACGTTTACCGGGCAGGTGGTGCGCGAGCGTGCGCCGCTGCCCATGTCTGGGTAGCGCGCCGCTGCCCATGTCGTGGTCGCGCGGACTGGCGTGCCTGCGACGCGATGCGCCGCGGTGTCTCGCAACGAACTGGTACGGCGCGCGCGCGTTCGGTGACGCTGGGCGCCGGGGCGGGTGGCATGCTGTTCGCCACCGGATGGAGCGTCCCCCGTTCCCCTCATCGCCTGGACTGCGGCGGCGTATGCCGCCGGACTGATTACTGGTCTCTCCGCCGACACTGTCGGCGTCGCTGCCTCGCTTGGCGGGAGTCTCGCGCTTGCCGCGCTCGTCCTGCTGGGCCTGCGGCACACCGCGTGGGCGGCCGTGCTGCTCATCGCATCCATCGGCGTGGGCGTCGGTGGCAATGCCGCCCGCGCCGATCGCGAATGCATGGCGCGCGAGCGATTGCCGTTCCGCTGCCGCACGCGGTACGAGCCGCCGCGAGCGCTCGCCCCGTGGCGTGACCGCGCCGGAGCGGCAATTGACCGGCATTTCGGGAGCGATGCCGGGCTCGTGCGCGCGCTGCTGATCGCCGACACCAAGGACCTCGATCCGCAACTGCGCGACCGCTACGCCGACGCTGGCATCGTGCACATGTTGTCCATCTCCGGCCTGCACGTGGCCATCGTGTCGGGCGCCATGCTCCTGCTGCTGCAGGCGGCGCGCCTGCCGGCCGCCGCGGCGCGCTGGTCCGGTCTCTCGTTGGTACTGCTCTATGTGTTGATGATCGGCGCGCCTCCACCCGCGGTGCGCAGCGCCGTGATGATCGGCGCCCAGACGGTGTCGTTCGCCCTCCAGCGCAACACCTCCCCATGGGCGGCGCTCGCGTGGGGCGGTGGCATTCCGCTCCTGTACCAGCCGCGCACCGCGGTGGACCTCGGCTGGCAGCTGAGCGTGAGCGGCTTCGCGGCGCTAATCGCCGGGCGCGCCGTCGCGGAACGCCTGCTTCCGGCGTCGCTCGACGGCTGGCGCCGTAAGATGGCGGGCGAACTGGTGGTGAGCGTCGTCGCGTCGTTCGCTACCGCGCCGCTCGTCGCGTGGCACTTCGGACGCGTCAGCCTGGTGGCGCCGTTCACGAATCTCGCGGCGGGGCCGGTCATCGCGCTGTTGCAGCCGACGCTCTTTCTCGGTCTCGGACTGGGGTGGTGGCCGGCGGCGGCGTCGCTGGTCTCTGCCGCCTCCGTGCCGATGGTACGCACGTTCGATCTCGTGGCGCACGTCGGCGCCGCGCTGCCGTGGGCCACGCTGCACGCGTCGCCATCGCTGCTGACAGCGGTGGCCCTCGGCGTCGCCTGTGTGGCCGTGCTGGCGGCGTGCGTCCGCCATTACTGGGCGCCACCGGCAGCGCTGGCGCTCGCCGCCGTGGCGACGGCCGCATTCGCGCCCGCCTCTTCGAGCGGCGTGCTGGAGGTGCATATGATCGATGTGGGGCAGGGCGATGCCGTGGCGGTTCGCACGCCGCGCGGACGCTGGCTGCTTTTCGATGCCGGGCGCGCCGACCCCAAGCGCGATGCGGGCCGGACGACGATCGTGCCGTATCTGCGTGCACGCGGCGGGCCGCTCGCACTGTTCGTTCTGTCGCATCCGCATGCGGACCACGCGGGCGGGGCCGCGTCGGTGCTGGGCGCGATGCGCCCCGCCGCGTATCTCGACGCGGCGTTCGCCGGCGGCAGCTCGCCGTACCGAGCCTCCCTGGACGCGGCGCAACGACTGAATGTCACCTGGCGCCGCGCGCGCGCCGGCGAGGTCATCGGCATTGATGGCGTGCTCCTGCGCGTGCTCGCGCCGGACTCTGCATGGACCGCCGGGTTGACGGACCCGAATCTGGCGAGCGTGGTCGTGCGGCTCGAGTTCGGGTCAGCCACGATGCTCTTCACTGGCGACGCCGAGGCCCCCGAGGAGAGCTGGCTGCTCGACCGGTCGCCGGCGCTCCTGCGCGCGGATCTGCTCAAGGTGGCCCACCACGGAAGCGGCACGAGCACCACCGACGCATGGCTCGACGCGGTGCAGCCGCGTGCGGCCCTCGTGTCGGTCGCGGCACGGAACTTCTACGGCCACCCCGATCCCGCGGTCATGCGCCGCCTGACCGCCCACGGCGCCACGGTGCTGCGCACCGACCAACTCGGCTCCGTGGTCGCAAGCACTGACGGCACCGGCTGGACCCTCCAAGCCGCCGGCGTCCGCTGGCGTCTGCGATGATCACACGCGACCTTTCACCGTTCACCGCCCCCTGCCGCACTCTGTCGGATTCTGCCGGACTCTGTCGCTCTCTGGGTCAAAATGATTAACCACACCGACACTTCGGTCGTCACGATCGACCGGTTCATCATCGAGCAGGAGGCCCTGTTCCCCGAGGCCACCGGCGAGCTCTCGAGCATCCTGTACGAGCTTGCCGTCGCCGCCAAGATGATCAGCAGCAAGGTGCGTCGCGCCGGGCTGATTGACATCCTCGGGGCCGCCGGGTCGGACAACATCCAGGGTGAGCATCAGCAGAAGCTGGACGTGATTGCGAATGCGATCATCACCAAAGCGATGGACCACGGCGGCAAGCTGTGCGCCATGGCGTCGGAGGAAGAGGAGGGGATCATCGAGATCCCGCCGCAGTTCAAGTGCGGCAAGTACGTGCTCCTGTTCGACCCGCTCGACGGTTCGTCGAACATCGATGTCAACGTGCCCGTGGGGACCATCTTCTCGGTGATGCGCCGTGTGACGCCGGGCCCGGGCCGAGGGACGATCGAGGACATGCTGCAGCCGGGGCTCATGCAGGTGGCGGCCGGCTACGTGATCTACGGATCGAGCACGATGATGGTGTACACGACCGGACACGGGGCGCATGGTTTCACGCTCGATCCCTCCATCGGCGAGTTCCTGCTTTCGCACCCGCACATACGCACGCCGGAGGTCGGTAAGTATCTCTCGGTGAATGACTCGTACGAGCAGCACTGGAGCGAGCCGGTGCGGGCGCTCATGCGTCGGTATCGCGGCCTCGACATGCAGCGCGAGGCCATGAATGTTCGCTACGTGGGGTCGCTCGTCGCCGACTTCCATCGCAACCTGCTCGGCGGTGGGATCTTCGTGTACCCAGCGAACAAGAAGACCCCGAGTGGCAAGCTCCGCCTGCTGTATGAGTGCAACCCGCTCGCCTTCATCTGCGAACAGGCGGGCGGCGCGGCCACGAACGGCGTGCATCGGCTGATGGAGGTCGTGCCCGACGAACTGCACCAGCGCTCGCCGCTGTACATCGGAAGCAAGCAGGACGTCGCTATCGCAATCCGCATGCTCGAGGGTGAGCGCTAGATGGCGGGAGACGTCGTCTCCCCCTCGGGCATTCCCATCGCCGCCGTCTACGGACCGGCGGACGGGATTCAGGACGCGGCGCGCGCACTCGGACAGCCGGGGCAGTTTCCGTTCACGCGCGGCGTGCAACCGACGATGTATCGGGGCCGGCTCTGGACGATGCGGCAGTACGCGGGCTTCGGCACAGCCGCCGAGACGAACCGGCGGTTCAAGCTCCTGCTCGATGCCGGACAGACCGGGCTTTCCGTAGCGTTCGACCTGCCGACGCAGATGGGCATCGACAGCGACAGTCCGCGCGCCCTCGGCGAGGTGGGTCGCGTCGGCGTGGCCATCGACACCGTGGAGGACATGCACGCGCTCCTCGCCGACCTGCCGCTCGACAAGGTCAGCACCTCCATGACCATCAACGCCACGGCGTCCACGCTGCTGGCGATGTACATCGTGGTCGCCGAGGAGCGCGGCATCGCGCGCTCCGCGCTCTCGGGTACGATCCAGAACGACATCCTCAAGGAGTACGTGGCGCGGGGAACGTACGTCTATCCGCCCACGCCATCGCTCGCGCTCATAGCCGAAACGTTCCGGTTCTGCTCGGCCGAGGTGCCGCAGTTCAACCCGATTTCCATCTCGGGCTACCACATGCGCGAGGCGGGCGCGACCGCCGTGCAGGAGGTCGCGTTCACCTTCGCCAACGCGCTCGCCTACGTGCAGGCGGCGCTCGACGCCGGCCTCGCGGTGGATGACTTTGCGCCGCGGCTGTCGTTCTTCTTCGCCTGCCACAACGACCTGTTCGAGGAAGTCGCCAAGTTCCGCGCGGCGCGACGACTGTGGGCGCGCCTGATGCGAGAGAGGTACGGCGCCAGCGACGCCTCGTGCCGCATGCGATTCCACACGCAGACCGGCGGCGTGACGTTGATGGCGCAGCAGCCGCTCAACAACGTGGTGCGCGTCGCCGTGCAGACACTCGCCGCCACGCTCGGCGGCACGCAGTCGCTGCACACCAACGGCTATGATGAGGCCCTCGCGCTCCCCACCGCGGAGGCGGCCACGCTGGCCCTGCGCACGCAGCAGATCGTCGGCCACGAGAGCGGCGTCGCACAGACCGTGGACCCGCTCGCCGGCTCGTACTACGTGGAAGCGTTGACCGACGAAGTCGAGCGGCGCGCCCTTGACCTGATGTCGCACGTGGAGTCGCTGGGCGGCGCCGCACGCGCCATCGAGGCGGGCTTCATGCAGGAGGAGATTGCCAAGAGCGCGTACGCGTACCAGCTGGCCGTCGAGTCCGGGCAGACTGTCGTGGTGGGGGTCAACAAGTTCGGCGACGGCGCTCCGCCCCCGGTCATTCCGACGCCCGACTACACGCAGTTGGAGGCGGAACAGAAGGGGCGTGTGGCGGCGGTGCGAGCCCGTCGCGACGGCGCGTCGGCGGCCGCGGCATTGCGAACGCTGGAGCAGGCGACGCGGGCGGGTACGACTGGGCTGATGCCACTCATCGTGGACGCCGTGCGCGCGCGGTGCAGCGTGGGGGAGATCAGCGACGCGCTGGAGGCGGTGTGGGGGCGGCACAGGTAACGGCGATTGAGGATTGGGAGCTCGGATTGGGATTGCGATGGGGATGGGCGACGACGATTTCGATTGCCGCAATCCAATCTCCAATCCCTATCGCTCATCCAAGTCGCCATCCAAATCGCGATCCAAATCCGAGCTTCTCATCCTGAATTTCCGTGTACTCAACTTGCCTCTTCTGCCACACCGATCTCGGCCGGAACGAGTGCGTTGAGCACTTTCCCGTCGGGCGCCGGCTGGCGTTTGACAGCGCCAACGGGCGTTTCTGGGTGATCTGCGCGTCGTGCAAGCGCTGGAACCTGTCGCCGCTCGAAGAACGGTGGGATGCGATGGACGAGTGCGAGCGGCTCTTCGAGGGCACCCGCCTGCGCATGAGTACCGACAACATTGGGCTCGCGCGCGTGGGCGAGGGCACCGAACTCGTGCGCGTGGGCGGGGCACAGCGTCCGGAGATGGCAGCCTGGCGATTTGGCGCGCAGTTGGCGGCGCGGCGTCGGCAGTATCGCTGGCTGGTTGCGGGCGGTGTAATTGCCATCGGTGGCTTCTACGCTGGCGCCGCGGCGGCAGGTGCCAGCGCCTTCGCCTTCCAGGGCATCTGGCGGTTGGCGCAGCGTGGCTACGAACGCGCTACGCGATTGCTGCTGCCGACGCCCGCGCATAGTACCCTCGACCCCGATGCGCCCAGCTCGCGTTGGGCTGCCGACCGCGGCCAGCCCCAGACGGAAGCGCAAGTCGAACAGACCGTGAGAACCCCACGTGTCGAGTCCAAGCACGTCAAGGGTACCCGAATCTGGCTCGGTCCGGAGCACGATGTACTCGAGGTGACGGTGCCCGTGATCGGGCGCCGACTCGTGGAATACCGAGGGCAGGGCGCCGAGTCGGTGCTGCCGAAGCTGGTGGCGAAGTTCAATCGCTGGGGTGGACGGAAGACCGATGAGCGGATGGCCGTCGAGATGCTGACGACCGTGGCCGACGACCGCGCGCCCGACCTCGCCACGGGCGTCCTGCGGCGGTACATGGGGCGGTCACTCGCCGCCAAGAAGCTCGGTGAGTACGGAGCGGTCACGGCGCTCGCCCTTGAGATGGCCCTCCAGGAACAGCGCGAGCGCGAACTCCTCGCCGGAGAACTGCTCGACCTCGAGTTTGCGTGGAAGGAAGCGGAGGAGCTCGCGCGCATTGCCGATACGCTGACGCCCACGAGCGTCGATCAAGCGCTGGCCAAGCTCAAAGCCAGGATGGATCGCTAGGGTGGACCAGATGGCGGCTCGGTCACGCCGTGCAGCGCCCTTCGGATCGCGAATCGTCGTCCGCAATCGCCATCATTAGTCGCGATCTGCATTCCAAATCCTCAATCGTGGTGCTAAATTACACGCCCATCGCATCTTAGCCCCCTTTCCATGCCCACGTACGAGTATCGTTGCGCCAACGGCCATGATTTTGAGGAGTTCTTCCTCAAGATGAGTGCAGCCAAGTCCGAACTGCCCTGTCCCACCTGCGGCCTGCCCGGCGAACGCCGGATGTCCGCAGGCGGCGGCTTGCTGTTCAAGGGGTCCGGTTTCTACATCACGGACTACGGCAAGGACGGCAAGAAGGCGGCGCCGACTTCGAGGAGCAGCACGGGCAAGGGCGAGGGCGCCGCTGGTGATGGCGCCAAGGGCGATGGCGCCAGGGGAGATGGCGCGAGGAGCGAAGGCGCCAAGGCCGATGCGTCGAAGTCAGAGTCCGGCAAGTCCGATTCCGGCAAGTCCGAGTCATCCAAGTCCGACGCCAAGCCGGCTGCCGCGCCCGCTGCGCCCCCCGCGAAGGGCGGCGAATGAGTCCCGACGAACTGCTGCGCGCGGAACTGACGCGGGTCGCCATCGCCATCGGCGCCCCCGATGGCGTCACGCCGGTGCTTGAGCGTCCGCGCGACCTGGCGCACGGCGACTGGGCCACTAACCTCGCGATGACGCTCGCAAAGCCGCTCGGCAGGAAGCCGCGAGAGATTGCCGAGGCGCTGGTCGCGAAGCTCGACTTGGCTGCCGCCGGTGTTGCCGCCACGGAAATCGCCGGCCCGGGTTTCATCAACTTCCGCCTCGACAGTGGCGCCAATGCCCGCGGACTTGCGAACATCCTCGCGCAGGGCGCGGCATTCGGTCGCACGGATGTGGGGAAGGGCGCGCCGGTCAACGTCGAGTTTGTCTCCGCCAATCCCACCGGACCGCTGCACGTGGGGCATGGCCGCCAGGCCGCCCTCGGCGACGCCATCAGCGCGCTGCTCGAAAGTGCAGGGTACAGGGTTTCGCGTGAGTTCTACTACAACGACGCCGGCGTGCAGATCGAGAATCTCGCCAAGTCACTGTGGGTGCGCGTCGCGCAGGCGGCGGGCGTGGATGTGCAGATTCCCGAGGGTGGCTACAACGGCGAGTACATCAAGGAATTGGCCGATCGGTTCCTGTCCGAAAGCGAAGCACCTCCGTCCCCCGCACTCCTCGCCGGCGCCCAGGCCATCGCCGCCGGCAACCGTCCCGCGGACGAGGCCCTCTTCGACGCGATGCGTCGCTTCGCCGTCGCCGCGCTGCGTGCCGAGCAGGATCTCGACCTCAAGGCGTTTGGCGTTTCGTTCAACATCTACTTCCTCGAATCGTCGCTCTACACAGACGGCCGCGTGGAAGAGACGGTGGACATGCTGCGGAAGGGCGGCCACACGTTTGAGCAGGACGGCGCGCTCTGGTTGCGCACCACCGACTTTGGCGACGACAAGGATCGCGTGATGCGCAAGCGCGACGGCACGTACACGTACTTCGTGCCGGACGTGGCGTACCATGTGACCAAGTGGCAGCGCGGATTCACGCGTGCTATCAACGTGCAGGGTGCCGACCACCACGGCACCACGGCGCGCGTGCGCGCCGGCCTGCAGGCGCTCGAGGTGGGTGTGCCGCTCGGCTACCCCGAGTATGTGCTGCACCAGATGGTGACGGTGATGCGCGGCGGCGAGGAAGTGAAGATCTCCAAGCGCGCCGGCAGCTATGTCACCGTGCGCGACCTCATCGACGAGGTGGGGCGCGATGCGGTGCGGTACTTCTTCCTGATGCGGAAGGGCGACAGCCAGCTGGTCTTCGACGTGGACCTCGCCCGCTCGCAGTCGGAGGAAAATCCGGTCTACTACATCCAGATGGCGCACGCGCGGCTGAGCGGCATCTTCCGTGTGGGCGAGATCGATCCGGCGGCAATCACCGCCGACGGCGTGCAGTGGGACGCATTGTCTGAGGAGGCCGAGCGCGAGCTGGTGAAGTCGCTGCTCGACTACCCGCGCCTCGTGGCCGGAGCCGCCGACGCGCTCGAACCGCACCGCGTGGCTGCGTACCTGTTGGAGACCGCGCGGCAGGTGCACCTCTGGTACCACAAGCATCACGTGCTCGGCGAGCCCGCGCACATCCTGCGTGCACGGCTGGTTCTCGCCAAGGCGTCGCGGCAGGTGCTGGCCAACGGGCTCGCGCTGCTCGGCATCACCGCGCCCGAACGCATGTAGCTAGCACGCCCCGTCCCCCGTACCTCCTCTCTCCACTCGTCCCTCCTCACCAAGCCCCTGCACCCCTCCTCCACCCTCGATCAGCATGTCTCTACTAGTGGTCGGCTCCGTCGCGCTGGACTCCGTCGAAACTCCCTTCGGCAAGGCCGATGAGGTACTTGGCGGTTCGGCCACCTATTTCTCCGCCTCGGCCAGCCATCAGGCGCCGGTGCAGCTCGTGGGCGTGGTGGGAGACGATTATCCCGTGGAGCGCCTCGAGGCGCTGCGCGAGCGCGGCATTGACCTCACCGGACTCGAGCAGGCCGAGGGCGAGTCATTTCGCTGGCGCGGTCGCTACCGGCACGACCTCAACTCGGCGGAGACGCTCGAGACGCGGCTCGGGGTCTTCTCGCATTTCCGCCCGAAGCTTCCGGAACAGTTCCGGTCGGCGCAGTACGTCTTCCTTGCCAACATTGACCCGCGGCTCCAGCTGCAGGTGCTCGAGCAGGTGGAGAAGCCGCGCTTCGTGGCGTGCGACACGATGAACTTCTGGATCGAGTCGCGGCGCGGCGACCTGCTCGATCTGCTCGGGCGCGTGGATCTCATCACGCTGAACGATGGCGAGGCGCGCCAGCTGACGGAGCAGTCGAATCTCGTGCAGGCGGCGCGCTGGATCCTCGCCCGCGGACCCAAGACGGTGCTGATCAAGAAGGGAGAGCACGGCGCGTTCATGTTCACGCGCGATTCCATCTTCTACGCGCCGGCCTATCCGCTCGAGGCGGTCTTCGACCCCACCGGAGCCGGCGACTCGTTCGCCGGCGGCTTCATGGGCTACCTGGCGCGCACCGACGACCTGAGTGACGCCAACCTGCGCCGCGCCGTCGTCATCGGCTCCGCCATGGGCTCGTTCGTGGTCGAGGCCTTCTCCATCACGCGGCTGCTCTCGGTGACCCGCGATGACATTGACCGTCGCGTCGCCGATTTCCACCGCCTCGTTTCCTTTGACCAGGACATGCCGTCGTGAGTGACGCGGGCCTGACCTACGCGGGTGCCGGCGTCGACATCGACGCCGCCGAGTCGTCCAAGCATCGCATCAAGGCGCTCGTCGAGAGCACTTTCACCTCCGGTGCGCGCGGCGCTTTCGGCGGCTTCGGCGGGATGTTTCGCGTGCCTGCCGGCGCGCGCGCGCCGTTGCTCGTGTCGAGCGCCGACGGCGTGGGGACCAAGATCAAGGTGGCCATTGAGGCCGACCGGCACGACAGCATTGGTCACTGCCTGGTGAACCACTGCGTCAACGACATCCTGGTGCAGGGGGCGGAGCCGCTCTTCTTCCTCGATTATGTCGCGTTCGGCAAACTGCTCCCGGAGACGGTGGAACAGGTCGTCGCCGGTGTCGCCGCCGGGTGCCGGGAGAACGGCTGCTCGCTGGTGGGCGGGGAGACGGCGGAGATGCCGGGACTTTATACGCCGCCCGACTACGACCTGGCCGGCTTCATTGTCGGCTGGGTCGAGGAGGACGAGGTGATCACGCGCGACCGCGTGGGCGCGGGCGACGTGCTGGTGGGCCTCGCGTCGAGCGGCCTCCACACCAACGGCTACTCCCTGGCGCGCCGCATCGTGAACGAGCGGCTGAAGCTCGCGCCCGGGGACACGTTCCCCGACGATACGCGGTCCACGGCCGATGTCCTGCTGGCGGTGCACCGGTCGTACCTCAAGGCACTCGCGCCGGTCCGTGGTGTTATTCATGCCATGGCACACATTACAGGAGGCGGCCTGCCGGGGAATCTCGACCGGTCGCTTCCGTCCGCGCTCGACGCCGTCGTGGACACGAGCTCGTGGGAGATTCCGAATGTCTTCCGCGTGCTCGGCGAGGCTGGGGGCGTGGCGCGCGACGAGATGTTCCGGGCGTTCAACATGGGCGTCGGCATGGTGGTGATCACCGACGCGCCGGGCGCCGCGCAGGTTCGCGCGAGCGCCACCGCGGCCGGCGTCGAGAGCTGGATGCTCGGCGAGGTCGTCGAGGGGAAGGGACGAGTCATCCTTAGCGGAGGCATGTGAGTATGCGGGTGCGCAATTCGATGATCCTCGCCGGAGCGGCGCTGGTGGCGTTCAGCAGTTCCGTGCGGGCGCAGTGCGCGACGACCGGGACGACCGCGGACGCGTGCCGCAAGACGACGGATCTCTTCAACTTCCTCACGCCGCAGATCTCCACGGCGCTCGTCGGCGGGAGCACCACGCTCGGTCAGGGCGGCGTCATTGGCGGCTTTCCGCACTTCACCATCGCCCTGCGTGGCACCGCGGTGAGGGGGACGTTCCCGAAGTTCGAGAATGTCGGATTCAACACCTCCTCGGCACAGGCGACGTCGTACCCGGGCGAGGACCAGTTCATCCCGATGGCGTCCATTGACGGGGCGCTCGGCATCTACAAGGGATTCCCGTTGGGCGTCACGCGCGTGGGCGGTGTGGACGCCCTGATGACCGCCACGTACATCCCCACAGCGCCCGAGGGCGGCGGCGTCACAGTTTCGCTCCCCGGCGGCTCCACGAAGTTCGGCTACGGGCTGCGCGTTGGTCTGCTGCAGGAGTCGATTCTCGTGCCCGGCGTTTCGTTCAGCTGGGTCAAGCGCGCGCTTCCGACGATTTCGGTGGCCGGCCAGAGCAACGTGAGCGCCGGCGGGTCGTCCGCGCCGGGCGAGTTTGCCATGAACAACCTCGACATCAAGACCAGCAGCTGGCGCTTCAGCGCGTCGAAGAGCTTCATGGCGTTCGGACTGCAGGCGGGCTTCGGCCAGGACAAGTACGACAACTCGGCGAACCTGCAGGTCACCGTTCGTCCGCAGGCGCCGTTCCCGACCCAGACCACAAGCGTGGATGTCAGCAACGGCATGACGCGCACGAACATCTACGCCGGCTTCAGCCTCAACTTCATCATCGGCAGGCTCGTGGCTGAGGTGGGTCAGGTGAGCGGTGGGTCGTTGCCAGCCGCGATCAACACGTTTGGTTCCGACGCGGCGACCAGTCGCGGCTACTTCTCAGTGGGACTCCGCACAGGATTCTGATGCGAGACTCGGCTGGCGCGTGGAGTGTCCGCGAGCGCGCCTGGATGCGGCGCGCGCTTGCGCTCGCCGCGCGCGGCTGGGGGCAGACGGCGCCGAACCCGATGGTCGGCGCCGTCATCGTCCGTGACGGCACGGTCGTCGGCGCCGGATACCACGCGCGTTTCGGTGAGCTG
>JBAZTM010000086.1:0-16238 GCA_041661925.1 Gemmatimonadaceae bacterium | reverse complement strand
CGTTCCGTTCTCTAGCAGGCGCGCCGTCACGCCGCGCTTCGCCAGCATGCCGACGATGGCTGTGGCGTTCTTGCGCAGCGCATCGCCGTCGTTCTTGGTGTTGGGGATCGCGAGGAACTCCGCGTACTCCCGCACGATCTGCGGTTCGCGCACCTCGCGCCACGCGCGCACCTGGTCGCGGAGGGTCTGGGCATGGAGAGACGGCGCCAAGGCGATCAAGAGAAAGGGCAGGGTACTTGTGCGCATGCTCATCGGAGAGTGAGGCAGAGTGGGACAGAGTGGGACAGAGAGGGACAGAGAGGGACAGAGTGCGGCAGTTGCTACACGGCAGAAGCTAAGGAACAGCAGAGCGTGCGGAAGATCGTCGAAGCGATCACGGCGGCGAACCCCCGCCGCCGTCATCGTCAATCGAGATTCGAAATCTCACTCCTCAATCGCAATCCGGATTCCAGATCCTCCATCGCTTCCGGATTCCAGATCCTCTATCGTTTCCTAAGTCCCTTCCCGGCCATGACGCCAGTAGGCTGCCCTTCCGCAACCGCCGCCTTCCCATTCACGAAGACCCACCTCATCCCAACGCTCAGCTTCGTCGGCTCCACGTACGTCGCCTCCTCCCGGACCGTCTTCGGATCGAAGACGATGACGTCGGCGTAGTAACCCGTCTTGAGCCAGCCGCGTTCCTTGACGCCGTAGACTTCCGCGACCTGCGCTGTCGCCGACTGCACCATGCGCTCCATCGTGATCACCGGCGTGTCGAGCACATAGCGCCGGATCTTGCGCGGGTACGTGCCGTAGAGGCGCGGATGGCCGCCGGAGCCGTCGGAGCTGGTCATCACGTACGGGTCCTTCATGAACGTTTCGATGTCGGCCTCCGTCATGTTGAACGAGGCCACGCCCATGTCGATGCCCTGGCGAATCAGTTCCAGCGCGGTCTCCGACGCCGGCGTCCCCTTCTCGGCGGCCACCTGCTTCAGGAACTTGCCGATGTACGGCTGCGCATTGGCCCCGCCGTTGATGAGCAGCAGGGTGCTGTCGCCGCCGCGGCGGCGCAGGTTCTCGCGCATCTCGGCGAGGATCTTCTCGCGCGTCGTGGGATCGGCGATGCGCGCCTGCAGCGAATCGCGCCCGCCCGCCTGCGCCCAGCGGGGGAGCAGGGCGGCGCTCAGGCCGGTGCCGCTCGCCGTCCACGGATACTGGTCGGCCACGACCATGTGCCCCGTGGCGCGTTCTTCGCGCATCAGGCGCAAGACGCTGTCGGCGTAGCCCCACACATCCACGCCGAGCGCCTTCACGTGGCCGAGGTTGGTGGTGAGCCCCGATTCACGGCCGATGCGAATCGCTTCGCGCACGGAGTTCATCAGCCCGAGCGTGTACGAACTTTCGTCGCGCTGGTGCGTGTCGTAGATACCGCCGTACGGCTTGGCGGATGAGATCACCGCGATCGCTTCATCAATGCTGGCGTAGCTCTGCGGCGCGTAGAACAGGCCGGAGCCCACGCCGTAGGCGCCCTCGCGCATCGCCTTGTCCACCAGCTTGCGCATGCTGTCCACCTGCGCCGGCGTCGCGGGAGCCGATGATGCGCCCATCACCAGACTGCGCAGGGTGCCGAAGCCGACCATCGCAAAGGTGTTGGTGCCGAGCCCCTTCCGCTCGGTCTCCGTCTGGATGCGGGCCACGTCCCATGGGCCGCGGCCGTCGGGACTGTTCGTGACGGTGGTCACGCCCTGCATCAGCGCCGGAATGTTCCTGCGACGCTCGTCGTTGAACCGGTCCACGCCCTCCATGGAGTGCGTGTGGGGATCAATGAATCCCGGCGCGACAATCAGCCCCTTCGCGTCAATGATTCGCCCTGCCTTTACCTGCGCCTTGGTCGCGTCGCCGATGAAGACGATGCGCTCGCCGCGTATGCCGATGTCGGTGACGCGTGCCGCGCCGCCGGAGCCGTCGTACACGGTGCCGCCCTTGACGAGGATGTCCACCGAGTCGGCGCGGGCGACGGTGAAGGCGAGGAGCAGCGGGAAGAGCAACGGCATGGCAGGGCTCGGCGAAGGAGTTCGCATGGAAGGTCGGCCAACGTAAGAAGCAACGGAAGAGGGGCCTCCAACGTTGGAGACCCCTCCCGTTCCCGTGCCCACACCGTGCCTGTGTCCCTGCACTTGAGAGGCAGAAGGCGCGGCGCGCTCCTACTTCTTCGGATTCAGGATGTCGTCGATCTCGGTGTGCAAATCGGCGAGGTGCGCCCGGGTCACCGTGTTGCTGGCCCTCCCCGTGGCCGCCCTCACCTGCGCGTCGAGCGTGCGGAGCTCGGCGCGCAGGAGCGCACGGGCGTCACTCGTCGGCCGCGCCGGGAGCTGCGTCAGCTGCCCGGTCTGCCCAAACGAGATGCGCGGTGCCGGCGTGGCGCTCAGCTTGGCCTTCACCGCCTCCACGTACGAGCGTTGCAGCGTGCGGCGGAAGACGTCGATGGTCACGCTCCCGCTGTTCAGCTCGCTGAAGATCCCGCCGCGCATGTCAGCCAGCATCTCGGCGAGCGGATACGACTCGCCGGGCTTTGCCATCGCCTCGAACTCGACGAGCCGCGCCATGCGGTCGTCGTTCAGCAGTCCGGTGATGAGGCCGCGCTGGGCCTGGTTGATGCGGGCCACCGATCCCTCGGGCTCGATGCGGCGAAGTATCGACTGGTCGAGGAAGAAGGTCGGCGTCCTGAACGCGTTCTCATTCAGGAACTTCACCGCCTCGCGCTGGCGTGCCGCGCTCACCGGCGTAAAGCGCGGGCCCGGCTGCGACCCGTACTTCTCCTGCGTTTCGGCGGCGCCCACCACGGCAACGACATGGCGCAGTTCCGTGGACCACTGGCCGATCAGGCGACCGTAGAGCTCCTTCAGGTCGTCGTTGTCGTCGAGCGGTTCGTTGACCGCGGGCGCGACCATCGGCACCAGGCGCTTGATGTTCTTGATGCCGAGCGCTGTCGACTTCACCGCGTCGTAGTCACCCACCGCCTCGGTGTTGTTGCCCGGGTCGGCGCCGAAGTCGTCCGTGGTCGAGAAGCGGAGCCACGGCGTCTTGTCCTGCTCGCGTGCCCACGCATCGAGCGTGGCCCGCTCGTCATCCGGCGTCTTGGCTGACGGAATGGGCGCGTAGCCCCAGTGCGTCATGTAGACGTCATACGGCCCCTGCTTCGGAATCAGGTCGCCAAGGGCGATGCCGTCTTCCGGCTGCGCCACATAGTTGAAGCGCGAGTAGTCCATGAGCGTCGGCGTGTGGCCGTTCTTGGCCACCCACGTCTTCGACCGGACCGAGTCCACCGGATAGAGCGAACTCGCCTTCATGTTGTGCGGGAAGCCGAGCGAGTGCCCGATCTCATGCGCGATGACGTACTCCATCAACCGTCCCTGCAGCGAATCCGGGAACGGCAGCTTGCGGGCGCGCGGGTCAAGCGCCCCAACCTGCGTCCAGTACCAGTCGCGGTTGAGGTTCATGACGTTGTGGTAGATCTGGAGGTCGGCTTCCATGATCTCGCCCGAGCGCGGGTCGTGCACGTGCGGACCCACGGCGTTCTCGATGGTGCTCGGGAGCCAGCGAATCACCGAGTAGCGCGCGTCCTCCGGCGACCAATCGGGATCCTCGGCGACAGACGGCGCCTCCTTGGCGATGATGCCGTTCTTGAAGCCCGCCGCCTCGAAGGCCGGCTGCCAGCTCTCGATGGCCTTGCGCACCCATGGCTTGAGCCACTCGGGCGTCGCCGGGTCCACCCAGTAGATGATCGGCTTCACCGGCTCCGACACGGCAGCCGACGGGTCCTTCTTCTCCAGCCGGTAGCGCGTGATGAAGCAGCGTGCCTGCGACCGTTGTTCCGGCCGCGAAAAATCGATCGATGTGGTGCGGAAGTAGCCGACGCGCGAGTCGCACAGGCGCGGCTTCATCGGCTGCTCGGGGAGCTTCACCATCGACCAGTGCACCAGGTAGCTCTCGCTCTGCGGCGGAGCGCCCGCGGCGCCCGCCGGCGCGCCGCCACCGAACGGGCTCGGCGTGGGTGTGGGCGTGGCGTTGATGGTGAGCGTCGCCTCGGTCTCGATGTTGGTCGGGAACGTGGCCACGCGCTCGAAGAACGTGCGCGAAGCGTCGAGCGTGCCGCGGTAGCGGCGCACGATGCTGATCTCGGTCGGCGGGGCGGTGAAGAGCCGCGTCACCTCGATGACGGCGGCCGAATCGGGGCCGTACGACTCAACGTTGAAGGCGCCGAGGATGACGTCGTAGTTGGCCGCATCGACGGCCTTCGCGACCGAAGTCGACGGGTCGGCGATGATCCCATAGCTCACGGCCTTGAGCAGGATCCGGTTGTCCTTCCGCTCCCAGCGCACCACCCGGTTGTCCAGCGCCTGGCCGCCGTATCCGTTGCCTTCGTTGGTCTTGGCGATCTGCGTGACTAGCAGCATGTCCTTGCCCAACTCGCCGCGCGGGATCTCGTAGTACAGGCGCGACCCGATGCGGTGCGTCTTGAAGAGGCCGGCCTTGGTCTTCACGTCGCCGCGAATGACCGTGGCGTACGGACGAGGGTTCGGCTCGGTGGCGGCGCCCGGCGCGCCACCGGGAACGCCCGTCGTCGGCGTCTGCGGACGGGTCGTGTCGGGGCGTGCAGGGCCGCCCGCGGGAGCGCCGCCGGTGTTGGCACCTGCAGCCGGCCTGGCGGGCTGTGGCGAGGTGGAGGGCGCCGGCGGCTGCGTGCATCCGGCCAGCGCGACGAGCGAAACGGCAATCGAGATTCTGCGCACGGTTGGGTCTCGGGTGGAGGGGACGTTTGGAGCGGGCGCTACGCGTCTGGTTCGACGACGAGCCCCGTTGGCAGCGTGAAGGTGGCATACATGCCCAGCGTGACGCCGTGCGCGGCAAACCACCCCTGGTTCACTTCAATTGCGTACCGCATCAGTCCGGCGTTGAAACCGCCGACCACCGTGGTGGTGTTTGGCGCCATGTCGGCCATGAAGATCACCTTCTTGCTGGCGTCAAGAAAGGCGATCGAGAGCGGAATCGGGGTGTCCTTCATCCAGAAGCCGCGCTGGCGGTCGTCGGAGAAGACGAAGAGCATGCCACTGTCGGCAGCCATGGTGGTTACGCCCGTCAGCCCCTGCGTGCGGGAGGCCCGTGTCGCGGCGATCGCCACTTTCAGGGTGGCGCCGTTCAGGGTCACGGTGTTGGGGATAGGCGGTTTTGAGCCGGGAGGGCTGGACGGCGAGTCGCTGCAGCCGGCGGCGAGCAGCAGCATCGCGACCGATCGACGCAGATAGAGAGAGATCCGAGGTGCCATGGCGCTTGGAAGATGCGCAGCGGCTGGGACCGGCGCCACGTGGGCCGCAATCCGGCGCGAGATGGACTCAACTCAACTGCTTACCACGGATTCCACGGAAGAGAACGGAGGAACACGGATCCTGCTTCGAGGGGTTCTCCCAGAGCCGGATCCGTGCTCCTCCGTTCTCTTCCGTGAAATCCGTGATAAGCAGTTCGCCAACTCGCGAGCGCGCCTCGGAGTCACGGGGCAAAGTTGGCAGCTACCTCGGCTTGCGCGCCCCCTTCTCGCCGAGTGGCGCGGCGCGTGGCGCGCCGGCGCGAATGGCGGCGTCGCCGAACTTCTCTCGCACGCGGTCCACGGCGCGGGAAAGCTCGCGATCGCGGAGACTCTCTCGGCTGTCACCGGCGCTGCCCTCGTTGCCCCCGCGGCCTCCGTCGAAGATGCCAAGCTGTTCGGCGTCTCGTGCCGGCGTGAAGTTCGAGAGCGCCACGCCGGCGAGGCGTACGGGGGCGCTCCAATCCTTGCGCAGGGCGCTCAGCAGGTCCTGCGCCGCCGCGGCGATGGCCGCGTCCGACGAGACAGGCGCCTCCACCGTGCGGCTCATCGTGCGGGTAGTGAAACGCTGATCGCGGACCTTCACGGTGATCGTGCGGGCCTCGAGGTGGTCCCCGCGCAGGTCGGCGGCGACACGATGGGCCAGAATCTGCAGCTCGCGGCGCAGCGCCCTGGCGTCGGCGATGTCGCGGTCGAAAGTCTCCTCGCGGCTCACCTGCTTGGCCGGAGTGCGCGGCTCCACGGCGGAGTCGCTTTCGCCACGCGCCTTGCGGAGCACGCGGTAGGCGGTCTCTCGGCCCAGCCACCGGGCCAGGCTCGCTGGATCGGTCTCGAGGACGTCGCGCACGGCCACCAGCCCGACGCCGGCGAGCTTCTCCTGCAGCTTGGGGCCGATGCCGGGTATGTCGCCGAGGGCGAGCGTCCGCATGAACGCTTCGACGCCGACCTCGTCCACGACGTGCACCCCCGTGGCTCCCGATCCGGGCTTGGGTTTCGCGCGCTCGGCGGCGAGCTTGGCCACCAGCTTGTTGGGCCCGACGCCGATGGAGACGCGCATGCCAGTCTGCGCGAAGACCTCGTCGCGTATCCGCCGTGCCGTCTCGACGATGGGTTCGTGGTGATAGAGCGCTTCGGTGCCGGAGAGGTCGAGGTACCACTCGTCAATGCTCGCCCCCTCGACGAGTGGTGTGAAGTTGTCGAGCACGCGGCGGATGGCCCGACTCGTGTCGGCGCAGGCCGTGCGCGGCACGGGCACACAGGTGGCCGCGGGGCACAGGCGCAGCGCCTGCGAGATAGGCATGCCGCTGCGCACGCCGAAGGCGCGCGTCTCGTACGACGCCGAGCAGACGACGCCGCGCGACCCGGGGCGGCCGCCGACGATCAACAGGGACGAGGCGCCGGCGCCGGCGGGGTCGACCGCCCGGGCAACGGCTACGAAGAAGGCGTCGGCGTCGACGAGGAGGATTCTCGGCAAGGGCTGATTGGTGATTTGGACTCAGGATTGCGATAGAGGATTACGATATAGGATTACGATAAGCGATGGGGGGCCCCCCGAAAGGAGCCCCCCATCCGAACCCAATCGCCAATCGCAATCCTACATCGAGATCCCGAATCGCAATCCTAGGTCCAAGTCCGAAATCGTACGACTTCCTACCGGTTCGTCGTGTTATCCAGGAACAGCGACGTCGTCCCACGCAGCGTGATGGTGTACACAAACCCCGCCGAGAATGACACCCCCGTCCGGGTGACCTTGGACACGCCGCCGGCATCCTTAGCGACCAAGGTGTACGAACCGGTCGGAACGCCCACGAAGGCGCTGCCGCCCTTGTACGCCGTGATGGCGCCGATGGCGGCTTCCGGGGCCGCCGTGGTGGTGTTGGTTCCGTACAGCGTCAGCGGGGCCGATGTCGATCCGGCGTTGACGAACCGGACGTACGCCTGCGTCCAGTCGAAATTGGCGGGGAAGTTGTCCTCCAGCACGAACGCTTCCGCCGTCTTGGTGCCTGCGTCGTACGCGCCACTCTGGTAGTACGAGTAGTGCTTGCCGCCGGCGATGCTCGTCGTGACCTTCGACACAACGGTCGCCCGCTGCGTCGTGTCGGCGAGCTGCGCCTTGAGGTCGTACGACCCTGGGGCGATGGCGCTGTAATAGCCGCCCGCTGTGACACCGCCGTACACCGTGCCGGTCACGGACTCGGCGCCGCTGGTCACGATGCCGGTTGCCGCGTCGATAACCGCGGTCCCGATGATGCCGGCCACCTTGTTGTTGTTGGCGTAGAAGTACACGCCAGGAGCACCGACGCTGAAGTTGAAGAACTTGATGCGGGACTCAGCCAAGGGGGCCGTGATGTCCGGAAATGCTTCCTTTCCGCAGGACGAGAGCACGGTCGCGCTGAGCAGCAGCACCGCAATGGATGTGAGTTTTTTCATGGTCCGTTACGGTTGAGTGATCCAGAGCGGCTTGGTGTGATAATCGGTGGCGTCGCCGCCGATCGTCTTGAGCGATGCCAGGTTCCACACGTACTCGGAGTTATACCGCGGACGGACGCGCTGCACGGGCTTGCCGGCATTGTCGCCGTACATCGTTGTCGTCGGCAGCACGAAGCCAGGGAAGACCTGGCGGCCACTCGCCGGATCGATGTCCGTATAGTGGTAGCGGCGCATGTCCATCCACGTCTCGTTGAAGCCCCACCCCCACTGCGCGATGTACTTCTGCGACATGATGTGGGTCAGGGTCAGCCCAGCCGCCGTGGCCGGGACGACGTTCGGATCAGCGAGGAAGGCGCTCTTCTCGGCCGCGGGAATTTGCGTTGCGTTCGAGCTGGCGTCGAGATTGCGGGCGTTCACGAAATCAATGTGCGCCCCGATGCCGTTCTTGTACGCGGCCAGCGCCGTCGCCTTGTCGCCCATGCGGTACGCCGCCTCGGCCTTCACGAACTGCATCTGCGCGTACGTCATGGCGGGGAAGCGCGACTTGTCGTCGAAGATGTAGCGTGTTGGCGAGCCCGCGGCCGGCGTCGCTGCGTAGCCCCAGATGTTGTTGGGACGCTGCGCCGTGGAGAGCGCGCCGTACGTGCCCAGGGCGGGGTCCAGTCCGCGGAACACGCCGTCTGGTGACGCCGACAGCATGCGGCTCATCCGTGGATCCACCGCGCCGCCAAACTGCGTCCCGTCCATCAGGTCGACGATGAAGTACGTCTGGCGGTACGACGGCATGTTGCCGCGGGTCGGGCCGAAGAAGTTCCGGTCGTCGTTGACCGTGGCCGGGAACGGCAGCAGCGCGTCGTCGGCGTTGCTGGTGAATGACAGGTCCACGTTGGCAATCACGTCCGCCGGCTTGTACGTCGCCTTGTTGGAGAACCGGTTGAGCGTCATGGCCTTGAGGCCATAGGCCGCCTTCAGCCACTTCGCCCGGTCGCCGGCGTAGATCTTGTCCCCCTTGCCGAGGTACGCCGCGTTGACGGCCCCGTCGGTGCGCTTGAGGTTCTCGATCGCCTTGTCGAGCAGGCGCAGCGTCTCGGTATAGGCGTACTCTTCCGTGTCGTAGTTGAAGTAGAACTTGGACTGGTCAATGGCCTCCTTGACGATGATCTCGCCATGGTGGCCGCTCAGCGCCATCCAACCCCACCCCTTCAGCAGGTAGCCCACGCCGAGCACGTCCCAACGCTCCTCCGCCTCGGCCTGCGTCATCATGTTGACGAGGTTCTGGCCGAACGTCCAATACACGTCGCGCCACTGCATCGCGCCGTTATCGGAGCCCGGGTCGTAGCCCATGCGGTCCCACGTGGTGGGGCTCGAGCTTACGAGGATGTAGTTCTGCGTGTAGCGGCCGACGAAGCGGCCGTCCCACTGCGGGGACGACACCCACCAGTGCAGCATCGGCGGCAGGTACAGGTTGGCCGACGCCGCCTGTGGGGCGTTCGGGTTCGTGTTGACGTCGAGGAAGTCCTTGCAACTCGCCGTCAACGCCAGGGAACCCACGAGCACTGCTGCAAAGAGTCTCTTCATGGGCTTCGTTGTGATCACTGTGGGAGAATGCCTGCGATGCGCGGAAGTTCTGTTGGTCAGAGTCATGGTCAGAACCCCACCTTGAGCCCAAACGCCAGGCCCTTCGGCATCGGGAAGTTGCCGTAGTCAATGCCCGAGGCGCCCGCTCCGCCGAGCGCGGCGGTGTTGCCGTTCACGATCGGGTCGAGGCCGGTGTAGTTGGTCTCGAGCCACAAGTCGGTGCCGGTGATGAAGAAGCTGGCATCCCGCGCGTTCAGCCACTTGCCGGGAAGCTGGTAGCGGGCCGTCACTTCCTTCAGGCGAACCCAGTTGATGTCCTTCTCGATGAACAGCTCTTCACTCATCGAGACGTAGTAATCTCTGTTGATCGCCGGAATCACGACGATGTTGTTCACCGTCGGGGTCGCGGTGTTCTCCAGGCCATCGCGGATCACGCCCTTGATGACCCGGGGTTCATTCCGGTCGAGCGTGCGCATGCTCAGGCCGCGCGCCGTGAGGTAGTGGTCCGTGGCGTTCAGGATGTCGCCGCCCTTCCGGATGTCGAGCAGGAAGGAGACCTGCAGCTTCTTGTAGCGAATCGTGTTCGACAGGCCGACGGTGAGGTCGGGCTGGCGGTCGTAGCCGCGGTCCACGAAGACCGAATTCCTGAGCGGTAGCCCCGTGGTCGGGCTAATCAGCACGTCGCCGGCGTTGTTGCGTTGATAGAACGTGCCGGTCAGCGAGCGCGTGCTCGTGCCGGGCTTCACGCCGCTGCGGACGTTGCCGTAGAGCCACGTGTCGGAGTTGTACGACTCCGGTAGGGCGTTCGGAAGCGCGATCACGCGGCCGAAGGAGTGGTCGAAGTTGGCGACCACATCCCACGAAAGCTTGTCGTCCAGGTACGGCGTGCCGCGCACCGTGATCTCGGTGCCTTCGTTGCGCGTCTTGGCGCCGTTCAGGTTGAACAGGATGAAGCCGGTCCCGTAAGATCCGCGAATGTCATTGACGATCTGATCCGTCGTCTCCTTGCGGTACCAGGTCACGTCGAGGCCAAGTCGGTCGTCGAGGAACGTCAGCTCGGTGCCAAACTCGTACGATTCGGCGAACTCCGGCTTGAGAGCCCGGTTCGGGCCCCAGAAGCTGTACCCGTAGCCGCCGTACGACGTCAGCTTGTACTCGAGCGCCGGCATGTAGGCGTACGGGCGGGCGTCCTTGCCCACCTGGGCGTAGCCGGCGCGGAGCTTGCCGGTCATGTACTGGCCGACCGTCGGGAAGGCGTCGGAGAAGATGAAGGACGTGTTGATGCTGGGATAGAAGAACGAGTTGCGCTCTTCCGGGATCGTCGACGTCCAGTCGTTGCGTCCCGTGACGGTGACGTACAGGTACTTGTTGTAGTCCACCGTGGCGCTGCCGAACACGCTGACCAGCCGGCGCTGCGAAATCGTGGTGCGCGCCGTGCGCGAGTTGGTGTTGTTGACCGAGACGAAATTGGGGTCGAGGAAGCCGAGCCCCTGCTGTGCGTCCGTGTTCGACTTGTAGTCGCTCACCGCGTTACCGACGACGCCGCTGATCGAGAGACCCTGCCAGATCTGCCGGCTGTTGATGTTGAGCAGGGTCTGGGTGGAGATGTTGCGCGTCAGGTCGGTGTTGATGTCCAGGATGCCGCCGTTCGAGTAGCCGTACGTGCTCTCCGGGTGGCGCAGGATCAGGTTGGAGTTGGTGTAGTTGTCAACGCCAATGTTGGTCTTCAGGCTGCCCCACGCCCACGGCGCGATGGTCAGGCCGATGTTCGAGAGAATGCGGTTCGTCTTGGAATTGATGACGTTCTTCGCCACGCTGAAGTACGGATTGTCGTTCTCCGAGGCGTCGCTCAGCGTCGAATAGCGGCGGCGCGTGCCGGCCGCCGTCTGCCAGTCGGCCGCGTTGTCATCCTGCGGCCACGCCATCAGGCCGAGCAGCGGGCCGCCGGCGCCTTTGTAGGCCTGGTCGTTGGTGGCGTAGGCGTACGTCATCGTGAGGTCGGCCTTCAGCCACGAGTTCACGACCGACTGCGTGGCGCCCGTCAGGTTGATGCGGTTGTAGTTCGTGTTCGGAACCACGCCTTCCTGCTTGTCGGCGGAGATGGCGATGCGGTAGTTGATCCGGTTGTCCGGGGCCGCGCCGCTGAACGACAGCGAGTGCTTCTGCGTCAGGGCCGTCTTGAAGAAGCCGCTGACGTTGTCGTAGAACTTCGTGCCGGGGGCGTACGGAACACCGTAGTACAGGTACGTCGAACTCCCGAGGATCGGGCTCCCCGAGGCGTTGATGGCGCTGTACACGCGCTGGATCTCGGGCTGGCCGCCCGGCGTGTCCATCCGGAAGAAGTTGCTGTACTCGAATCCGCCCGTGCCCGGCTTGCCGCGCTTCGTCGTGATGACGATGGCGCCGTTGGCGGCGTCAATGCCGTAGAGCGCCGAGGCTTCCGGGCCCTTGAGGACCACGAGCGACTCGATGTCCTCGGGGTTGATGTCCGCGGCGCGGTTGGTGAAATCCAGGCCGCGGTTGTTGAACGCCGTCGGCGAATTCGGAGCGTCGGCCGCGAGCTGCGCGGTGATCATCGTCTTGTTGTCCAGCGGCAGTCCGTCGATGATCATCAGCGGCTGGTTCGAACTCGAGATCGAGCTGACGCCGCGAATCGTGATCGAGGTGGAGGCCCCCGGCACGCCAGAGGTGCTCGTCACCTCGACACCCGCCACGCGCCCCTGCAGCGCGTTGATGAAGTTCTGGCGGTTCGAGCCCGCAATCTCGGCACCGGTGACCGACTGCTGGGCCGTGCCGAGCGCGCGTTTGACGTTGGTCTGGCCAAGGGCCGACACGACGACGGCATCGAGGCTCGTCGCCACGCGGCGGAACTGGACGTTGATGACGTCCGCGGCGCCGACCGTCCGTTCCTCGGGCGCATTGCCGATGAACCGGAACTGCAGCACCTGGCCGACTTCGGCGCGAATGGAATAGTCGCCGGAGGCGTCGCTGAGGACGCCGAGCCGGGTGCCCTTGATGACGATCTGGGCGCCGGCAATCGGCGCCCCGACGTCAGAGGTCACCTTGCCGGTCACGGTCTTCTGTTGCGCGAATGCCTGCGCAGCAGTGAAGACCAGTCCCATCAACGCCATGAGTACTCGTGTTTTCATCATGAGTTGTACCGTGAATTGGTGGACAGAAAGTCACATTCCTTAAGCCGCCCGCTCGCGCGCGATGGCGCAGGAGGTCGCGGGGGGGACAGGCCCTTCGCTCTATGGAGGCACTCGGCGAAAGCTCCTGAGGGTAAGGATGATGACAACGTGCCATCCAGAAGATGCGGGTCATGGTCGCGCTTCTGCAAGAGTGGAATGTGCGATTTCCGGCAGGGGGTTGTCTGGCGACTTTGGGCGCGTTTCGGCGGCGTCCGGCCCGCGGCCGTCACCGCGAGAAAACAGATGGGGGACGCCGTCGGCGCCCCCCATCTGCTTCACCCTCGTGATCGGGCGCCGGATCGTCATCCGAATCCGCAATCCCGATCGTCCATCGCCTTACAATTCGATGATCACCACGCGCCGGTTGAGGGCGCGGCCTTCCTTGGTGCCGTTGTCCGCTGCGGGATCCGACTCACCCATTCCCCGGATGGTCATGCGCGACGCGTCGATGCCGCGCTCCTGCAGGTACTTCATGACCGTCGTCGCGCGACGGTCGGAGAGCGACCGGTTGTACTCATCGGTGCCGATGCTGTCGGTGTGGCCGACGATCTCCACCCGGGCGCCGGGGTTCGCGTTGAGGTACTTGACCGCTGCTTCGAGCGTGTCCTTGCCGGACTGCTTGAGGTTGCTCTTGTCAAAATCGAAGTACACGCCGGTCATGCGGAAGACTTCGCGTGGCTTCGGGGCAGGCGGTGGCGGCGCCGGGGCCGGAGCGGGCTCAACCTTCGGAGCCGGCGGCGGCGGTGGCGGCGGCGCAGGGGCCGGCGCCGGCACGACAACCGGCGGCGGCGGGGGTGGCGGCACGACGACGAGGCACGGCGACGTGCCCTTGCCGCCGAAGAAGCGGCTCAACCCGGCGCGCAGGCCGAGCGTCTGCGTGCGATCGCCCGTCGGGATCTGATCGGACGGATCCTTGAAGTCCATCACCGCGCTCGTGCGGAGCGCCCAGTTGTCGCCCAGGCACCAGCGTACGCCAACCTGCGCGTTGCCGCCGGAGTCATACTGATTCTTGGTGGTGTCGGTCTTGTACTGCGTGCCGGTCCAGCCGCCGCCGAGGAAGACGGAGCGGCGCGCCCCCCACGGAATGTGGTACAGCAGATCGAAGCGGTGATTCCACGCGGTCAGGTCGCCGACGCGCGTGCTGTTCGTCGCGCCGAAGTCACCCTCGTACTGGAAGGCGATGCGCTTGACGAGCGGGATGCTGATCATCCCGCCGAGTCCGAACGCGGGATCGAGCTTCGTGACGTCTGCAAAGGTGGTGTAGTGTCCGTACACGCCGATTTCCACCGGCGTGAACGTCTGTGCCGACAGCGGCAAGGCTGCGGCCAGCGAGAGGATCATTGCGAACGTGCGATGTCGCATAGAGTAGGTCTCCTGCGTGTGGGTCCTGGTGGGAGCGTGCACCAATTTGCCAGTGAACGGCAGCTCGGCGACGCGGCTTCAGTGCCAAGGCCTGATGCACCACAGGTGGTCCAAATTCGTGGTGCTTCGACGGCTAATATAGCATCTTCAGCAGTAAAGTTCCCGCATGAGGCCCCCAATTATTTCCGAAAATCCGCCAACATGGGTCCCCTTAGCTGATGCGCGTGATCGCGCGTCCATGGGGCGCTTTGTCACGTCCGTTTCCGCACGGCATCCGTCGGCACCCGCCGCCGATGCGCCGTGGCCCGAGTGGCACGCCTGGTCAGTGCGTGAGCGCGAGACCTTCTGGGCCGAGCTCTGGCGCTGGGCGGGCGTGATTGCGGAACCGCTGCCTGGCGGAGGCGAGTGGGACGCCGCCCTGATCGGCCGCGACCGGATGGCACCGCCCGACGCGGTGCTCGGACCACGATGGTTCGAGGGGGCGCGCCTCAACTTCGCGGAGAACCTGCTCCGTCGGCGTGACGACCGCTTGGCGCTCATCGCCCGCGACGAGCGTGCCGGTGCGCGCCGGATCACGCACTGCGAGCTCGCTAACGAAGTCGCCGCCGTTGCCGCGGCGCTGCGCGGGGCGGGGCTCGTCGCCGGCGACCGCGTGGCGGGCTTCATGCCGAACATCCCCGAGACCGTGATCGCCATGCTGGCCGCGGCGTCCATCGGGTGTGTCTGGACCTCCTGCTCGCCCGACTTCGGCGTGACCGGCGTGCTCGATCGGTTCGGACAGGTGGCGCCGCGCCTGCTCTTCTGCGCCGACGGCTATCGGTATGCCGGCAAGGAGATCGACTGTGCCGCGCGCGTGCGCGAGATCGTGGACGCCCTGCCGACGGTGGAACGCGTGGTGGTGGTACCTTGCTTGCGCGACACGCCTGACCTCCGCGCCATCAGGGCGGCGCAGTTGTGGGGCGACTTCGCGGCTCCGGGTCGGGGGGCTCCGCTCGAATTCACCCGGCTGCCGTTCGGCCATCCGCTCTACGTGATGTACTCATCGGGCACGACCGGGCTGCCGAAGTGCATGGTGCACGGCGCGGGCGGCACGCTCCTGCAGCACCTGAAGGAACACCTGCTGCACCTCGACCTGCAGAGCGACGAACGGCTTTTCTACTTCACCACCTGCGGATGGATGATGTGGAACTGGCTCGTCTCGGCGCTGGCCGTCGGCGCCACCATCGTGCTCTACGATGGCGCGCCCATGCCGCCCGCCCGCGAGGGACTGCTCTGGCAGATGGCCGCCGAGGAACGCCTCGCGGTGTTCGGCACCAGCGCGCGGTTCCTGGCGATGTCGGAGAAGGCGGCGCTCGCGCCGGCGCGCACGAGCGACCTGTCGGCGCTGCGCGCAATCCTCAGCACCGGCAGTCCGCTGGCGGCGCATGCATACGACTACGTTGCGCGCGATGTGAAACCCGGCGTGATGCTCGCGAGCATCTCGGGCGGCACCGACCTCATTTCCTGTTTCGCGCTCGGCAATCCGCTGCTGCCCGTGCATCGCGGTGAATTGCAGTCGTTCGGACTTGGCATGGCCGTGGAAGTGTGGAACGCCGAGGGGCGCCGCGTGGTGGGCGAACCGGGCGAGCTCGTCTGCACCGCGCCGTTTCCCTCGATGCCGGTGGCGTTCTGGGACGATCCCGTGGGCGCGAAGTACCGCGACGCCTACTTCTCCCACTTCCCGGGCGTTTGGCGCCACGGCGACTGGGCGGAGGAGACGCCGCGGGGTGGGCTCGTCATCTACGGGCGCAGCGACGCCACACTGAATCCCGGCGGCGTGCGCATCGGCACCGCCGAGATCTACCGGCAGGTGGAGCAGGTGCACGAGGTGCTCGAGAGCGTGGTGATTGGGCAGGACGTGCCTGACGGCGCCGGCGGCACCGACGTGCGCATCGTGCTTTTTGTTCATCTGCGTCCGGGTGCCGCGTTCAGCGAGACGCTGGCGAGTCACATCCGCACGGCCATCCGCGCCAACACGAGCCCGCATCACGTGCCCAGGGTCATCGTGCCAGTGGCGGACATTCCGCGCACGCTGAGCGGCAAGATCAGCGAGATTGCCGTGCGCGACGCGGTGCACGGTCGCGCGGTGACGAACACCGATGCGCTGGCGAATCCGGAGGCGCTGGCTCTATTCCGCGATTTGCCCGAACTGCGTGTGTGATATGCTGGCCTTTTTCACCACGGAGCAGTTGTGTTGGAAGTCAAGCGGTGGCGGGCACGGGTGCCTGCCACCGCTGCTTCGTTTTGAGGATGGCGTTGAGGATGAGGAGAAGCCGGCGCATGATCGCGACGAGCGC
>JBAZTM010000085.1:0-16390 GCA_041661925.1 Gemmatimonadaceae bacterium | reverse complement strand
GGCGTTCATGAACACCGCGTCGTGCCGGTCGGCAATCACTTTCATCGATGGCGACAAGGGCATCCTGCGCTATCGCGGTTATCCCATCGAGCAGCTGGCCGAGAAGGCGAGCTTCCTCGAAGTCGCGTGGCTGCTACGCCATGGCGAGCTGCCGACGCAGAAGGAGTATGACAAGTGGGTGGCGGACATCACGTACCACACGTACGTGCACGAGAACATCAAGCAGTTCCTCACCGGGTTCCGCTACGACGCGCACCCGATGTCGATGCTGGCCGCCGGCGTCTCGGCGCTCTCGTCGTTCTATCCCACGGCAAAGTCGATCCATGACCCCGTGGAGCGCGACATCGCCTTCGTGCGCCTGCTGGCGAAGATGCCCACCATCGCGGCGTTCGCGTATCGCCACGTGAAGGGGCTGCCGCTCGTGTACCCCGACAATTCGCTGCCGTATCCCGAGAACTTCCTCTCGATGATTGCGCGCATGTCGGAGCCCAAGTACGAGGCCAACCCGGTCTTCTCCCGCGCCATCGACGTGCTGTTCATCCTCCACGCCGATCACGAGCAGAACTGCTCCACCAACGCCGTGCGCGCCGTCGGCTCGTCGCACGTCGATCCGTACTCGGCCGTTTCGGCCGGCATCAACGCGCTCTACGGCCCGCTGCACGGCGGCGCCAACGAGGCGGTGCTGCGCATGCTCGAGGAGATCGGCCACCCGAACAACATCCCGGCGTTCATCGAGAGCGTGAAGAGCGGCAAGGGCGAGCACAAGCTCATGGGCTTCGGCCACCGCGTCTACAAGAGCTACGATCCGCGCGCCAAGATCGTGAAGGGGCTTTGCGACCAGGTGCTCGCGATCACCGGCATGGGCAAGGACATGGAGATCGCCGTCGAGCTCGAGCGCATCGCGCTCAGCGACGAGTACTTCATCAAGCGCAAGCTCTACCCGAACGTGGACTTCTATACCGGCCTGATCTACCGCGCCCTGCACTTCCCGACGGACTACTTCACCGTGCTGTTCGCGATCGCGCGCACCGCGGGGTGGATGGCCCAGTGGGAGGAGCTGCTGCTCGACAAGGAGCAGAAGATCGCCCGGCCGCGCCAGATCTACACCGGCTTCGACGAACGGCCGTACAAGTCGACGCTGGATTACAAGCACCGCATTACGAAGTAAGACGGAGGATCTGGACTCAGGACCGCGATCCCGGATATCGATTCCTGATTCCGATGGACGATTGGGGGGCGCCGATGACTCGGCGCCCCCCAATCGTTATCCCAATCGCTCATCCAAATCGCAATCCCCATCCGAGCTCCCTATCCGGACTCCGCATCGGCACTGACGCACATCGTCCGCACCGGGCACCTTCCGCAGTGCTTCACCCGCGCCGTGCACACCAAGGCCCCCAGCTCCATCAGCGCCTGGTTGTGCGTCCAGCCGGCGCGCCCGGTGCGCGGGAGCACCGCCTCGGCGATCACCCACAGCCGCGCGAGGTCACGGCCGCGCTTCGGGTGAAGTGAGGGCGCAAAGCAGCGCTTCAGCACGCGGGCGACGTTGGTGTCCACCAGGGCCGCGCGCTGTTCGTACGCAAAGCTGGCCACCGCACCGGCGGTGTACGCGCCGACCCCCGGCAGGGCCCGCAGCGCCTCCGGGGCGGCGGGAAGCGCGCCCCCGTACACCGATGCCTCCTCGCGCACCACGCGGCGCGCCAGCTTGTGCAGGTTGCGCGCCCGCGCGTAGTACCCCAGGCCGCGCCACTGCGCGAGCACTTGCCCCTCCCGCGCCGACGCGAGCGATGCGAGGTCCGGGAAGCGAACGAGAAAACGCTCGTAGAAGTCGAGCACCCGCGACACCTGCGTCTGCTGGAGCATCAGCTCCGAGACGAGCACCCGGTACGCGTCTCTGGTCTGGCGCCAGGGGAGGTCACGCGCGTTGCGGCGATACCACGCGCGCAGGCGGCGCGAGAACTCGCGGGCGACATCCGGCGCCGGAGGCGCCGCCGCACGCAGCGGCTTGCGGCGGGCGGCCTTGGGCAGCGCGACCTTCGGCGACGCGGCCTTGGACGGCGCCTTGGGCGCCTTGGGCGGCTTGGCCGCTCGTGGCGCGACCGATCGTAGCGTGGAGTGGGGAGCAGGCATGCGCAGGAAAGCTACCAGCACGCCACGCGCTGTCGCACCAGCCCTGAAGGGTTAGCTTGAGGAGGCGCAGGTGCTGTCCCCGCCTCCCCACCTCTTTCCACACCCTGAACCCACCCCCCTCCCCCTCCTCATGTTGAAGGGTGTCTCCCCAGTCCTGGTCTTCGAAGTAATCGCCGTGGTGCTCGCCGCGCTGTCGGCGATGATCACGGCCGCAAAGAAGAACCTCGACTTCGTGGGCACGTACGCGCTCGCCGTGGTCACGGCCTTCGGCGGCGGCACCATACGCGACGTGCTGCTCGACCGGCGTCCGTTCTTCTGGGTGAGCCGGTGGGAGTACCTGATCATCATCTTTGCGCTGTGCATTCCGTTCGTGTACAGCAAGCGCGTGCATGACTTCTCGCGCCGGCTGGTGGCCCGCGGCGAGTTCGTGGATGCGCTCGGGCTCGGCTTCTTCAGCGTCGTCGGCGTCACCATGGCGCTCGAGCTGCGCCTGCCATCGGCGGTCGCGGTGCTGATGGGCGTGGTCACCGCCACGGGCGGCGGCATCATGCGCGACATGCTGGTGAACGAGATCCCGGTTGTCTTCCGGCACGGGACGACGCTCTACACGACGTCCGCATTCGCGGGCGCGGTCGTCTTCATCCTGCTCGAGAAGATCCATAGTCCGCTGGCGGTCATCGCGTCGGTCACCGTGGCCGTTGGATCTCGCCTGTACAGCGTCTGGAGTGGCGCCACGCTGCCGCGCCCGCACTGGATGGCCACCGGGGCGCATCGCATCCCCACCGGCGAGCACAAGGCGCGCAAGCCCGCGGATAAGCCGCCGAAGAAGGGCGACTGACGGCACAGGGCTGCAGCTAGCTGCGGCCTTCCATCCGCCTATTTCGGGCTCCATGTCGGCGCCGCCGACAGCAGGCCACCGTGCACAATCAGTTCGCGGGCCAGCAGCAGGCCGAACCCCAGGCTGAGCGCGCCCGCGGCCAGCCGAATGCCGACATGCATGCGCGCCACCCGCTCGCCGGCGTACATCGCCGGGGCGGCGATGATCACCGTCACCAGCATCATGCCGGCGATGGTTCCCACGCCGAAGACGATGAGGTAGGCGAACGCCCACAGCGTCTGCGGGATTGCCGCCAGCACGAGAATGGCCACGGCCGCCGAGCCGGCGAGTCCGTGCACCGTACCGATGATCAGCGGGCGCCGGTGGTCGAACTCGTGCGTATGGCCGTGCGGTGTGACCGGTGCGCCGCCGCGCAGGTTGCTGAAGCCGAGGAAGATCAGCATGATCGCCACGCCGAACTCCAGCATCAGCCCCACGCGCGGCGGAATGACGACGCGGAAGGCGATGAGTGCGCCGCCGACGACAAAGACCGTGATGGAGTGCCCAATGCCCCAGAGCGCGCCGATCCGCGCGGCGCGCCGCATGGTGCGCTCGCGCGCCACGATCGCCGTGATGGCGACGACGTGGTCGGCATCGGTGGCGTGCCGCAGCCCCAGCAGAAACCCGAGCACGGCGGCAGAGAGCGCGGAGAGCATGAGTCGAAGTGTACGGATGTGCGAAAGCGGCATCAAGCGCCGCCCGCGCGGCGCGCGCACACTCTGTCGTTTGCCATGACGCTTGGCGATCTTTGCTCGATGTCCTTGCGCACGTCGCTCAACCCGTTTCGGGTCCTCTCGCACTCCCCGAACTTCCGGATCTTCTTCGCCGGGCAGACGACGTCCCTGATTGGCACGTGGATGCAGCAGGTGGCGCAGGGCTGGCTGGCGCTGCAGCTCTCCAACGACGCGTTTCTCGTGGGTGTGGTCGCGGCCGCCGGCACGCTGCCCATCCTCGTGCTCTCGCTCCCCGGCGGACTGATCGCCGATCGCTTTCGCCGGCTCCGCATCGTCGCCATCGCGCAGGCGCTCATGCTCGTCGAGGCCGCACTGCTCTGGTGGTTCACGTGGTCGGGACACATGACCATCGGCTGGCTCATCGCCCTCGCCTTGCTTGGCGGCATGATCGCCGCGTTCGAGATTCCCGCGCGGCAGTCGCTCTTCATCGAGATGGTGGGCAAGGAACACGTCATCGACGCGATCGCGCTCAACTCGAGCGGTTTCAATTTCGCGCGCATCGCCGGACCATCGCTGGCCGCCATCGTCATCGCGCGCTACGGCATTGCCTGGTGCTTTGGCATCAATGCGCTGTCGTACCTCGCGGTGCTGGCCAGCCTCTCGCTCATCCACCTGCCAAGGTTGCCGGTGGCTCCGGCGGGCCGGGCGCTGCATGCACTGGGCGAGGCCATCATGCACGTGCGCACGCACCGGTTGTCGGCCGTGCTCATGCAGGTGACCACCGTCTTTTCGCTGCTTGGCATTCCGGTGCTCACTCTCATGCCGGTGCTGGCGCGCGATGTGCTCGGCCTGGGACCCGGTGGCTACGGCGCGCTGATGACGTGCGTCGGGGCGGGCGCGATGCTCGGCGCGCTCTGGCTGGCGGCCGCCGGACAGCGGCAAAGTCGCCGTCGGGCGCTCACGGTCTCGTCGCTGGCGTTCCCTGTGCTGCTGGTGCTCGTCAGCCTATCGCGCACGCAGGTGATCTCGGGCGTACTGCTATTCGGCATCGGCATCTGCATGGTCGTGCAGATGGCCGTGATCAACGGCCTGCTGCAGTCGGCCGCCCCGGATGCGCTGCGCGGGCGCGTGATCTCGATCTTCGTGGCCGTCTACATCGGCACCAACCCGATCGGTTCGACGGTCAGCGGGCTGATCGCCCGCCAATGGGGTGCCGCCTGGGCCATCGGCGGCATGGCCGCGGTGATGGGCGTGTACGCCGTGTGGGCGTTCCGGCGTTACCCGGAGCTGCGAAGTGCATCCTGACGCTTCGGCATTCCATCCACTGCCTCATTCGCTTGTCTGAGGCCGCCAGATCCGCGCGTCGCGGCCGGGCCAACGAAGCGCAGGTAGCTCGGCCGCGCGCCAAAATTCAGCAGGAGACCGACAGGCAGCCCTGATGCGCGCACGTAGTTGATGACTTGCGCCTCGTGTGCTGCGACGATGTGCTCGACCGCCTTCACCTCGACGAGCACCTGTTGATCAACGATCAGGTCGGCGCGAAACTCCCCGACGACCTGCCCCTCGAAGGCAACGCTGAGGGCTGCCTCGCGCTCTACGTGACGGCCGGAGCGCTCGAGCGTGAAACCCAGCGCTCTGTGGTAGACGGATTCGAGGAACCCGGAGCCCAGTCGGTTGAAGACGTAATAGAACGCGCCGATGATCACGCGCGTCGTTTGGTAGAGATAGAGATCCGTCTCGGCCATAGTGCAATCCGTCAAGTCGTGGACCTCACGACACTAGTCTGACGGGGCGCGACATATGTCACCCGGCGGTTGCAGACGGCGTCATTTTACTTCAACTGCATACCACGGAAGTCACGGAACCCGGCGGATTCGCACGGATCCTGCCCAAAAAGGGGTTCCCCCCAAGCAGTCTCCGTGTGATCCCACAGTTTCCGTGTCATCCGTGGTAGGCAGTAGAGCCATCTGCCGCACAGATCCCAAGCCAACTCACCCCGCCGGCGCGATCTCGACGAGGTTGTCGTAGAAGACGGGCCCGCCGCCCATGTCGGTGGTGCGCTGCGACGTGGTCTCATTGGCGTTGTGGTGGTCGCTCGTCAGCTTGCCCCACCAGACACTCGGCGCCCACGCCACTCCCGGGCGCACGCTCTCCGACACACGCGCCACCGCGGAAAACGCACCGCGGTCGTTGAAGATCACGACGGACGAGCCCTCCGCGATGTCTCGCGGCGCGGCATCGATCGGATGGAGGGTCACCTCGGGCTCGGCGTCGCGCCGCAGCGAGGCGATGTTCACGAAGGTCGAGTTGAGGAACTGATGCCGCGGTGACGAGATGAGCGTGATCGGGAAGCGCGCCGCCAGTTCAGGCACCGCTTCCGGAAACTCATGCGGCGCGGTGAAGGCCGGCAGTGGATCCAGCCCCATGGACTCCATGCGCGCCGAATAGAACTCGCACTTGCCGCTCGGGGAAGGGTAGCCGCCCTCGGCGTACGGCAGGTACGGCGTCGGCACGTTGAGCCGCACCCAGCCGTGCTCCATGAGCGCCTCGTACGTGACGGTCGCCATCTTCGGGTCGGTGGTCTGCAGCGCCTGCCGCAGCAGCGCGTCGTCGTCGTCCGCGAACGCCGCGTCACGCAACCCCGTGTGCGCGGCCAGCTCACGGAAGATCTGCGTGTTGGGCTTGCACTCGCCGAGCGGCGCGATGGCGGGGCGGTTGAGCGCGGCGTAATGGTGGCCGTACGCGAGGTGCACGTCCCAGTGTTCCAGCTGCGTCGTGGCGGGGAGCACATAATCCGCAAAATCTGCCGTGTCGGTCTGGAAGTGTTCGAGCACCACGGTGAAGAGATCCTCGCGCCGAAGCCCGGTGAGCACCCGGTTGCGGTCCGGCGCCACGGCGGCGGGATTGGAGTTGTACACGACCAGCGCCTGCACGGGCGGCCCGCCGACGCCGGCGTCGCTGCGGGTGAGCGCGTCGCCCAGGCGGATCATGTTGACGGTACGGACATCCGGTGACAGGTCCGGACGCTCCAGCGCCGCCGTGTTGTACTTGAAGTTGGCGCTGGTGGAGAGCTGAACGCCGCCGCCGGGACGCCGCCAATGTCCGGTCACCGCAGGGAGGCAGGCGATGGTGCGCACGGCCATGGCGCCGCCACCGTGCCGCTGGAGACCGTAGTTGACACGCAGGAAGGCCGCCCTGGCGCGTCCGTACTCGCGCGCCAGCGCCACGATGCGTTCGGCCGCGAGGCCCGTCAGCGACGCAACGCGGTCCGGCGGATACTCCAGTGCGCGTACGCGCAGTTGCTCAACGCCGAGCGTGTACTTGTCGATGTAATCGTCATCCTGCAGCCCTTCGCCAAAGATCACATGCATCATGCCCAGCGCGAGCGCCGCGTCGGTGCCGGGCCGGATGGGAATCCACTCATCGCACTGGTCGGCGGTGCGCGTGCGCAGGGGGTCGATGCACAGCACGCGGGCACCCTTGTCCCGCGCCTGCCGAACGAACGGCCACAGGTGCGGGTTGGAGGTGAGCGTGTTGGTTCCCCAGAGCACCACCAGGTCGCTCGATGGGATTCCTTCCGCGTCGGCGCCAATGTTGGCGCCCACCGTCATGCGCATGCCCCACGCGCCCGCGGTGCTGCAGATGGTGCGGTCCAGCTTTGACGCGCCGAGCGAATGGAAGAAGCGGCGATCCATGGACTGGCCTTGCAGCATCCCCATGGTGCCGCAATACGAGTAGGGCAGGATGGCCTGCGGACCATGCGGTCCATCGGCGATGGCGCGCAGCCGCTGGCCGATGTCGTGCAGCGCCTCGTCCCAAGTCACCCGCTGGAACTCCCCGCGCCCCTTCTTTCCGACGCGTTTCAGCGGGTGAAGAAGTCGCTCAGGATGATAGGTGCGCTCGAGGTAGCGGTTGACCTTCGCGCAGAGGAAGCCGGCGGTGAACGGATGGTCCGGGTCACCCTGCACACGGATGGCGCGGCCGTCCTCGACAGTCGTGATCATCGCGCAGGTATCGGGGCAGTCGTGCGGACAGGCGCCCCGGACGGTCTGGACGGCGGAATCAGCCACGGCGGATGGTCTGGAGAACAGGGGGGTTGGACGCCCCCGCACCGAGGGGGACCGTTCAAGATAGGGACCGGCTGGGCCCCTCGGCAGGGCTGCTGGGTGGGGGGCTGATGCAACTAGTTGCGTGGTAGGCAGTTAGATCGTATCTTACATTGCTAGACTTTGGTTCGATCCGATGCGTGACGGGACCGCGCGTCGAGTCGCACTGAAGGCGGAGTGAGACACGTCGCTGGGCATCGGCATGTGCCCATGTTATTCGCGCATGCCATGTGTCTTGACGAGGTGTTCTTGCTCCGTAAATTCAGCGCGTTCGAGCACTGCGTACCAAGGCGCAGTCTCGCGCTGTGCCTTAAGTGTCCCTCCTGTGGAGATTTTCTCAATGAAGCGCATTGCCCTCGTCGCTGCTGTGCTCGTGCTCGCTGCCTGCGCCAAGAAGGAAGAGGCTCCGGCTGCTGCTCCGGCCGCTGTTACTGCTGCTGTTGTCGCTCCTGCCGATACGACGAAGCCGGCAGATTCGACGGCTGCCGCTGCTCCGGCCGCGGCTCCGGCCGCCGCGCCGGCTGAAGCGAAGAAGCCGTAATCACGGTTTCCGGTTTGTAACACGCGGGCGCGACGAAAGTCGCGCCCGCGTGTTTTCTGTACCCAGGAGTTCGTGCGTCAGCGCGCCAGGCAGTCCCTGAAGGCCTCGACAACCCCCGCGTGCGGATCAATGCCACTCGTCCAGCCGAGTTCGATCCGCGCGCGGTCACTCGAGAAGGGGTTGTCCTGCAGCAGGAAGTCCAGCGACCGCGCACTGAGCAACCAGGACCCCGGAATTCGCAACGCGCGCGCCACGGTGCCCGCGCCGCCCAGCGCCGCCTGCACGGCTGACCCGGGAATTGGCAGCCACCGCGCGCGCAGGCCGAGCCCTTCCTGCGCCGCCTCGTAGAAACCCTGCACGGAGAGCGGCGGATCATTGGTGACGTTGTACGCCCGGCCACCCGCGATCTCGCCCGTGACGGCGCGCACGGCCACCTCGGCGACGCTTCGCGCATGCACGATGGACAGCACGGCGCGCCCATTGCCGATGCGCGGCACGACCGGCAGGCGCAGCACGGTGGCGACGCGCGGGATGAACTGGCGGTCGCGCGGCCCGTAGATCACGCACGGCCGCACGGCGGTGGCCCACACGCGTCCGGTGCGATGGGCATCCATCACGAGCGCTTCTGACTCGCGCTTGGAGCGCGCGTACCACCACTGCTCGGGGATGGGCCGCATCGGCTGCAGTTCCTGGAGCCCCTCTCCTCGCGCGAGCGCGTAGCGACCCTCGGGCCCGTACACCGCCACCGAGCTCAGGTGCAGCAATCGCGCGCCGGCGCGCGCGGCGGCCTCCACCGCATTCGCGGTGCCGTCGATGTTCGGCGCGCGATACGCCTCCCATCCGCCGCGCGGCGTGATGGCGGCCGCGCAGTGAAAGACGAACTGCGCGCCCTCGGCCGCGCGACGATACGCCACGGCGTCCTGCGTGTCGCCGTCTCGCAGTTCAACGCCCTGCGCCGAAAGCCAACCGGCCGTTGCGCGGTTGCGTACGAGCGCCCGCAGCGCCCATCCGTCGCGCCGCAGCCGCTCGACGATGTGCGAGCCGACGAGGCCGCTCGCCCCGGTGATGAGCGCGAGGCTCACGCCGGGAAGGGGAGTTCGACGACGGTGGCCGGCGCGTCACCGCTTGCGGACCGCACCATCACCGTCGTGCCGGGCTCCACCGCGCGTCGCAGCATCGCGAGCGCGATGGCGCCGAGTCGCGGCGACACGGCGCGAGAGCGCACGTCGCCCACGTCGGCGTCGCCGGCGAACACGCGCGCCTCGCCGTCGGGCGGCGAGGCGAGCCGCAGCCCGCGCAGGATGCGATTCACGTGGCCGCGAAAGTGCACGCGCGCCACGACTTCCTGCCCCGTGTAGCATCCCTTGGTGTACGACACCGCATCGAGCAGGTCGAGCCCTGCCTCGTGCAGCAGCGTGTCGTCAGTCATGTCGACGCCCCACGCCGGGCGTCCGGCCTCGATGCGCAGCACCTCGAGCGCCGCCGCCGACGCGGACGGTGCGCCCGACGCCGTGAGCGCCTCGCGCAAAACCGGGGCGAGGGCGACTGAGACGAAGCAGTCGAACCCGTCCACTCCGTAGTCATCAGCCCGCGCAACCGTCACTGGCTCGCCGTGGAACGGCACATCGCAGTGCGCGAACGGGGCGAGCAGGTCAATGGTGGCGGGTAAGCAGCCGAGCGCGTGGGCCAGCACCTGACGCGCGTGCGGCCCGGCGACGCCAACGCAGGCCACAGAGGTGCTGACGTCCGCGTATCGCGACAGCCGCGGGTTCACGTACTTGCGCACCATCGACGTAAACCCCTCAGCGGCCGCGGCCGGAGCATCCACGAGAAAGCTGTCGGCAGCGCGCTGGAAGATCCGCACGTCGGCGAGGACCTTGCCCTTGGGCGTGAGTGCCGCCGCGTACTGCCCGTGCCCTGGCTGCAGCGCAAGCACGTCGCTGGTGCAGAGGCCGTTCAGCGTAGCCGCCGCCTGCGCTCCAACGAACGTCATGCGGAGGCGGCCGGATCGGTCCACCAGGCCCGCGTCGGTGCGCAGCTGCTCGAATTCGGCGCTGGTTGGAGTGATGATGGAGTCGCTCACGCAGGCCCTCCGCGGATCAGGGCCCGCATTTCATCGAAGGAGAGGCCGGCAAGCGTGGGGAAGAACGAGTCCGCTTCCATCGCGTGATGCAATGGGAGCGGTCCCACCGCCACGGTGCGCACGCCGGCGGCGCGCGCCGAGCGGATTCCGGGGCGGGCATCCTCGAACGCCAGTGCGTCGGCGAGCACCACGGGCGCCGTGCGCGAGAGCTTCTCGATCGCCAGCATGTACGGCGCGGGCGACGGCTTGCCGTCCGCCTTGTCATCCGCCGTCACCACGCACGTGAAGGTGTCGGCGAGGCCGGCGAGCGTCAGCACGAAATCCACGTCGCGCCGCGATGCCCGGGTGACCAGCGCGAGGCGCGCCTGCGTGCGCAGCGCTTGCACGAGCGCGAGCCCGCCGGGCTGCATCAGCAGGCCGCGGCTGATGCGCTGGCTGAATCCACGCTCGGCGCGCAGCCGGCAGACCTCGGCGGCCACCGGGTCGTCGGGCGCGCCGAGCGCGTGTCGTGCGGCGGCCACCGCGGCGTCCACGGGGAGCCCGAGGCAGTGTTCGATCCACGTGTCATCGTCGAGCGAGAGGCCGTCCACGAGCAGCGCCTCGCGCAGCGCGGCGACGCGATGCGGTGTCGTCTCGGCGAGAATCCCCTCGAACTCGAGCAGGACGATCTGCATCTACCGCTCCAGCCGGGCGTAGCTCTCGTCCAGCAGTTCGATAGGATGGCGCGCCACCGCGCCGCGTCCCTCGCGAACGAGGCCCGCGCCAATCTGCATCAGGCATCCCGGATTGCCGGTGGCGACCACCGGCGCGCCGGTGGCGGAGATGCAGCGCATCTTCGCCGCGAGCACGAGTTCCGAGACGTTGGGTTCGATGAGGTTGAAGATGCCCGCGCTGCCGCAGCATTGCTCGCGGTCGTCGAGCGGCGTGTGCTCGAGGCCGGGGATGGCGGCCAGCACCTGCAACGGCGGTGCGCTGAGTTTCTGCGCGTGCTCCAGATGGCACGGTGCGTCATAGGTGATGCGCTGCGGCAGCGGCGCCCCGGGGCGCGGTCCGGCCGCGGCCAGCAGTTCACTCGCATCGCGCACGCGCGCGCTGAACGCCGCCGCGCGCGCGCGCCAGGCGGGGTCGCTGGCGAGGAGCTGACCGTACTCTTTCATCATCGCGCCGCAGCCGGCGGAGTTCACGGCGACAAATGTCGCGCCGCTCGCCTCGAACGCGGCGATGTTGGTGCGCGCGAGGTCGCGTGCCGTCGCGGCGTCGCCGGCGTGCACGTGCAGGGCGCCGCAGCACTGCTGGCCCGGGGCGCTGCACAGCGAATAGCCGTTGGCGGCGAGCACGCGCTCGGTGGCGCGGTTCACCTCGGTGAAGAGCCCCTCCATCACGCAGCCGTCGAGCGTTGCGACGGTCTCGCGAGTGCGCGCGGCGCGCGGCGTCCACTGTTGGGCGGGTTCGCGTGCCGTGGAGGCGAGCATCGCGAACGGGAAGCCGATCGCCCCCGGCAGGCGGGCAAGTTCCGCGGCAATGCCCGTGTCGCGCGCCATCCGGCCGAACCAGAGCGCCACGCGCAGCACCGTCGGACGCGCGAAGGCCCAGAGGATGATCCGCGCGAGGAGCGGCAATGGACGAACGGCGGCGAGCTGTTCGCGCGCCGCTTCCAGCAGGTGGCCGTAGGGCACGCCGCTCGGGCAGGCCGACTCGCACCCGCGACAGCCAAGGCAGCGGCTCAGGTGCGTGACCACATCGGCGTCATCAATGGCCACGCGCCCTTCGACGACGGCGCGCATCAGGACGAGTCGTCCGCGCGGCGAGTCGTTCTCGTCTTCGAGCCCGAGGTACGTGGGACAGGCCTGCAGGCAAAAGCCGCAGTGCACGCAGCTGTCGAGGCCGGCGCGGGCATGATCGAGCGGTGTGACGGCGGCACTCATCCCATGATTCCCGGATTCAGGATGTGCGCCGGGTCGAAGGCGCGCCGCACGCCGTCGTTGAGGGCGCGCACTTCGGGCGACGCCGGGATGCGCGGCGCGCGCGCTGTCATGGTCGCGCGCAGCTGGGTCCAGCTCGATGTCTCCACGAGACGCGCGTCGCCCAGAGCGGCCACGTCGGCGCGCGCGGCGGCCACCACGGCGGCGTTTCCGGCGATGCGCACCAACAGGCCCGCGGCGGTCGCGGCGTGAAGGAAGCCGGCAGCAGTTACCTCGCAGGCGATCGGCGGCGTCTTGCTGCGGCGCAGCGCGTCCTGCGCGCGCACGGCGGCGGCGCCGTCGAGCGGCACGTGCCACGTCTCATCCACCGCGGGACGCGCACGCAGCCGCAGGCTGACGCGAGTGATGGCGGCGAGCGAGCCCCACGAGCCGGTCATCAGGCGCACCAGATCGAAGCCGGCGACGTTCTTCACCACCTTGCCGCCCGGGCGCAGCGTCTTGCCGGTGCCGTCCACGCATTCGAGTCCGAGCACCAGGTCTCGCGGCAGGCCCATGGCGTGCGCGAACGGACCGGGCGTGGCGGTGGCGATCGTTGCGCCCACCGAGCCGTCATCGCCGCCCCACGGCGAGAGCGGACACCACTGGTTGTGCGCGGCGGTCACCGCGTCGAGTTCTCCAATCGTGGTGGCGGCGCCAACGGTGATGGTGAGGTCGCCTGGTTCGTACTCGATGACGCCGCTGAACGCGTCGAGGTGCAGCGACTCGGCGTCACTCGCCACCGGCGCGCCGCCGTCGAGCCACGTGCCGCGGCCGACGAGGCGCAGCGCGCGGTTCTTCGCCGCGGACTCGGCGATGAGCGCCGCGAGGTCGGTGACGGTGGATGGGCGGAGTGTCATGCGCCGGGCTCCGCAACGCCGGTCGGAACGGCCGTGCCATCTGCCATCTGCCTTCCGCCCTCTGCCATCTGCCCTTCGCCATCTGCCATCCGCGTATTCGGCCGCCGCTCCCTGCAATATCGAACCGGCACCACTTTCCCAGGATTTGCCCGCCGCTCCGGATCGAAGACATCACGCAGCCGGCACATCCCATCGAGCGTGTCGGGCGTGAAGAGCGCATCCATGTACGGCAGCTTGTCGAGTCCCACGCCATGCTCGCCCGTGATCGTGCCGCCGGCGTCGATGCAGGCCTGCATGATCTGTCGCATCGCCACGTGCACGCGCGCCGCTTCGTCGCGGTCGTTGGCGTTGTACGGAATGTTCGGGTGCAGGTTGCCGTCGCCGGCATGAAACACGTTGCAGACCTGGACGCCGTTTTCCGCGCCGATGGCCGCGATGCGCGCCAGAAGGCTCGGCAGCCTGGTACGCGGGACGACGGCGTCCTGCACCACCAGGTGCGGCGCGATGCGCCCCATCGCGCCGAAGGCTTTCTTGCGACCTTGCCACAGCCTGGCGCGCGCGGCGGGCTCGGTGGCGATGCGCACATCGCGCGCGCCGTGCGCGCGGCAGATGCGATCAACGCCCTGCACGTCTTCATCGAGCCCTACGGCTGCCCCGTCCACTTCCACGAGCAGCACCGCGGCGGCGTCGGTGGGATAGCCGGCGGCGTAGATGCTCGCCTCCACCGCGCCCACCGTCGCCTGGTCCATCATCTCGAGCGCGGCGGGGAGGATGCCGGCCGCGATGATCGCCGAGACGGTCTGCGCCGCGTCGTCGATGCTCGTGAAGTCCGCGAGCAGCGTGACGATGCGCTCGGGATTCGGCGTCAGTTTCACCGACAGCTCGAGCGCGACGCCGAAGCAGCCCTCGCTCCCCACGAACGCGCCCAGCAGGTCGTAGCCGCCGTCGTCGCCGTCGAGTTCCACCACTGAGCCGTCGGGGAGCGCGACCCTGGCTGCGACGACGTGATTCAACGTCACGCCGTACTTGAGGCAGTGAGGTCCGCCGGCGTTCTCGGCGAGATTCCCGCCGAGCGTACACGCCGTTTGGCTCGATGGATCGGGCGCGTAGTGCAGGCCGTGCGGCGTGGCCGCCTTGGTGAGCGAGACATTCACGACGCCCGGTTCGACCCGCGCCACGCGGCGCACGGGGTCGATGTCGATGATGCGCTTGAGGCGTTGCAGGCCAAGAAGTACGGCGCCGTCGGCGAGCGCGCCGCCGCTCAGTCCGGTGCCCGCGCCGCGCGGAACGAACGGCACGCCGTGCCGCGCAAGTTCGCGCACGACGGCGAGCGCCTCATCCGCCGAGGCGGGGAAGACGGCGAGCGACGGGGTGCGATGATATCCGGGCAGTCCGTCGGACTCGTAGACGAGCAGCTCGGCTGCGCGCTCGAGAACGTGTGCATCGCCGACGATGGCGCGAAGGGCAGCAGCAATTGTCACACTCTATAATCTATCGCCGAGGAGCCCAAGTCCATCGCTGGACTTGGGCTCCTTGGTGTCGCCGACCTCGTACCGGGAAGGTGCGGCGCTTAGCTCACGTTGGCCCAGAAGCCGGCCAGCGACCGCCCTTCGGGCGAAGCCCGCAGTTTCTCGAACGCGCGCTCGCGAATCTGCCGGATGCGCTCGCGCGTCACTCCCATCAGCGCGCCGATCTTCTCCAGCGTCATCGCCTCCGCGCCCTCATCCAGTCCGTAATAGAGGTTGAGGATCTTGCGTTCGCGCGGCGTCAGGTAGCGCGTGAACACGCGAACGATCGTCTCGCGCATCAGCTTGTAATCGGTGACTTCCTCGATCTCGGCGCCGTCGGCGCCGGAGAAACGCTCACCCAGTGTGCAGGCTTCGCGGTCACTGCGATCCACCGGCGCGTCGAGCGACAGCTCGGTGGCCGACATCTGCTTGGAGGCGCGCACCTGCTCGGGAGTCTCGTCGAGCAGTCGGCCGATCTCATTGTCGGTCGGGTCGCGCCGCAGCACCTGCGCGAGGACCGTCTCGGCGCGCGAGAGGCGGATGAGCTGGGAGTTCTGGTTGAGCGGGATGCGCACGGAGCGCGTCTGCTCGGCCAGCGCCTTCAGGACCGCCTGGCGCACCCACCACACCGCATACGAGATGAACTTGACGCCCTGGTCCGGATCGAACTTGCGGACCGCCTTGAGCAGGCCCTCGTTGCCGATGGCGACGAGTTCGGACAGGTCGAGTCCATGGCCCTGATACTTCTTTACATACGAGATGACGAACCGGAGGTTCGCCGTCACGAGCCGCTCTGCGGCGGCTTCGTCCCCTTTCTGTGCCAACCGCGCGAGGCGCCGCTCTTCGGCAGCGTCTGAGATCAGGGGGAGCTTTTGAATGTCCTGCAGGTACTGGTCAAACGCGGTGGAGGGAGACGAACGGAAAAAACCTTTGGCCTTTTGCTCCGTCTGCTGCATTACGCACCCCGTACGACTTTGGGCGTGGAACGGGCGTTACCGCGGCGCCCGTAGGAATAAGCTTGCAGGGACGGTCAGCATAGAATTGAGTACAAGGCTCGGTCAACAGCCAATTTTCGTGCCAAGCCTGTCGGGCGCTTCTTTCAACACCCTAACCCGTTGTTTTATAAGCGCTTAACGTGGAGCGCGAAAATGTGATGCAAAGCACGTCTCGCCGCGTCGTCGCAGGCAACGCTGACCAGGTCCTAGTCAGTCAGAGGGCTACCTCGTCGCTTCAATTGCCGCGCGCGCGAGTGCCTCGTCGAGGGCGAGGGCGTACCTACCCTCGGCGGCGTTCATCTCGCCGAGCCGCATGGGCAGTGCGTATTCCGCGACGCCGGAGCGCGCCTTCTTGTCACCGCGCGTGAGCGCGATGATGGTGTCGGCGTCAAACGCCGACGGGATGCGCACGGGCAGGCCGATGGACGTGCACAGGTCGCTGATCTCATCAGCGAGGCCGGGAAGCGTCCAGCCGGCGAGCTCGCCGAGGCGCGCCTCGGCGACCATGCCGATGGCCACCGCCTCGCCGTGCAGGATCTCGTAGTTGCTCAGGTGTTCGACGGCGTGGCCGATGGTGTGGCCGAAATTCAGGATGCGACGGCGCCCGCCCTCGCGCTCGTCACCGGCGACGACCTGCACCTTCACGGCGACGCTACCG
>JBAZTM010000084.1:0-16587 GCA_041661925.1 Gemmatimonadaceae bacterium | reverse complement strand
CATGAGGGTGTAGACGATGCCCTTGGCGAACGGGCCCATGGATTGCCAGAGTTCGATCATTGACATAAAGAAAGGCTCCCGCGGTTCAGTGGTGGTAACGAACTACTTTTGGATGGCGAAGACGAATGGCTGCTGGACGAGCTGCTTGACCTTCTTGCCGCCGACCTCGGCCGGGAGGAACCGCATCCCGGGCAGGGCATTCTTGACGGCGAGGGCGAAAAGCTCGTGCGAGGTCTTCAAGACCTTGAAGGACCCGGGCTCGGCACGCCCCGTGGTGTCGACCGTGAACTGGGCGAGCACCTCGCCCTCCACGCCAGCCGACTTGAGGATTTCCGGATAGCGGGGCGCCGACGATCCGGGCGCCTGCACCACCGGCTTCTCCACCTGAAACTCGAAATACGTCTGCGTCACGTCCGTCGGGACGATGCCGCCCTTTACGCCGTTGGCGACGCCGCCCTGCACGCCCTTGCCCGAGAAGTCCGCCTCGTTCGTCACCGAACGCGACAGGTCGATCTCAGGGATGACGTCCGGGATGTTGATCGGCGCCGTGAGCACCTGGAACCCCTTCACGACGGGCGCGACGGCCACGTCCTTGGGCAGTTCCTTGGGCTGCTCCTTCGGCTTCTCCTTCTTCACTTCGACGAAGTCGACCTTCTGCTCCTTCGCCTCGCGCAGCTTCTGGCCGGCGTTAGCGGTCGCGACGACCGCGCCCCAGATCAGCAGCACGTGCAGCACGCCGCTGACGAAGCCTCCGCCAAAAAACCTTTCCTTCTTGGCCTTCGACTCAAGCAGGTTGTTGAACACTACGCACCCCGTGTGTGGCTGCGGTGAAACGGTTACGGCGGTTCGTGCAAGTGATTCTAGGGCACGTGGATGAAGGGAGTAACCGCAGGAACATTAAGATTCGCTTAACGCGCAGTTAGGACTTCCTTTCGGGCTCCACGGTCGGTTCGTTCGACTCCGACGCCGAAGGTTCCTCGCCGCCCATGGGTAGGGACACGGTGAACGTCGATCCCCGCCCCAGCCGCGACGCCACGGTAATGGAGCCACCGTGGGCGTGCGCGATGTACTGGCTGATCGCCAGGCCCAGCCCCACGCCGCCCCGTTCGGAGGTGCGCGACCGGGCGCGGTCGGCGCGCCAGAACCGGTCGAAGACATACGGCAGGTCGGCGCCCGCGATGCCGAAGCCGGTGTCACGCACGGCGAACTCCACCATGTCGCCGCGGCGCACGAGCGACAGATCCACGCGCCCGCCGCGCGACGTGTACTTCACGGCATTGGTGACGAGGTTCAGGAACAGCTGCCGCAGGCGGAGCGCATCGCCCAGGACCGTCGCCTCCTCGAGCGGGGTCACGCTGACCTTCAACCCCGCCTCCTCGCCCAGGATCTGCGCCGTCTCCGCAACGTCAATGACCAGCGGAACGAGCGCCACCGGTTCGCGATGCAGGTCGAACCGCCCTTCGTCGGCCCGGGCGAGCGTCAGGAGCGATTCCACGAGGTCGGCCATGCGCGCCGTTTCCTGCAACGCCTCTTCCAGCGCCACCAGCCCCTCGGTGGATCGCGGCCCCGCCGACATCGCGCGCTCGATGTCGGCGCGCAGTACCGTGAGCGGTGTCTTGAGTTCGTGGCTCGCGTCGGCCGTGAAGCGGCGCAGGCCGGCAAAAGACTGCTCGAGGCGCGCGATCATGGCGTTCAGCGTCGCCGAAAGCCGCGCCAGTTCGTCATCGCCCTCGGCCTGCGGCAGCCGCCGGTGCAGCGACCGGCCGTCGGTGAGGGCCGACACTTCGCCGATGATCTCGTCCACGGGACGCAGCGCCCGCCCCGTGATCATGTGCGCGACGATCACGGAGAGCAGCACGACCAGCGGCGCAATCAGCAGGAACACGCCGAACTGCTCGCTGCCGATGAAGTCGATGGAGGCCACGGAACTCCCCGCCACCACGCGCCGTACCGAACCGGCCTCGCCGTCCTCGAAGCGTGCCACCAGGAGGAGCTTGTCCGTGGACAACCGCACGATGGCGACGCTGTCCTCCGGCACCCGCATCACCGCCGCCAACAGTTCGTCAAGATCCTCGGCCGGCAGCCGGCGTACCGCCACCGACATGTAGAGCGCGCGCGACGAGTCGGCCACCACGAGGAACTCGGGAATCGCATCGAGGCGCGCGCGCAGCGGCGGCCGCAGCTCCGGCTCGCGCTGCGCCCCGGTGGTGTCCACCACCACCGGGTTGATCTGCGTACCCGCCTGTGTGAGCACGAGATGCGCGATATTGGTCCACGTCTCCACCCGGGTCTGGATGTCGAGCAGTGCCGACGCGCGGCGCGCCGTCCACAGCGCACCGGCGAACGCCAGCATCGTCCCGAAAAGTGCGAGCGCATACGCTGCAGTGACCCGCGACCGAATGGTCGCCACGGCGCCCGCCTAGTCCTTCACCACGTAGCCGACGCCGCGCACCGTGGCAATGAGCTTCTTCTGGGCCGAGGCGTCCACCTTCTTGCGCAGGTGGTTGATCACCACGTCCACGATGTTGGTGCCGGGATCGAAGTGGTAGCCCCACGCGTACTCGGTGATCAGCGTGCGGCTCATCACCCGGCCGGCATGCCGCATCAGGTACTCGAGGACGAGGAACTCCTTGGGCGTGAGGTCGATGAGTCGGCCGTCGCGCCGCACCTCGCGCGTGTCGAGGTCGAGCGTCAGGTCGCCCACGGTAAGCACCGGCGTAGCGATGGCGCGCGGCCGGCGCGCCAGCGCTTCCACCCGGGCCAGCAGCTCCTCGAAGGCGAAGGGCTTGGTCACGTAGTCGTCGGCCCCGGCGCGCAGCGTCACCACCTTGGCATCCACGGCATCCTGCGCAGTGAGCACGAGCACGGGTCGCTCGAAACCCCAGGCGCGCAGGTCGCGCAGGATGTCGAGTCCCTGCTTGCCCGGCAGGCGCATGTCGAGCACCACGACGTCATACGGCTGCGTGCGCGCCAACCGTTCGCCCTCGATGCCGTCGGCCACCAGGTCCACGCTCCAGCGCTGCTGCTCCAGCCCGCGCTTGACGAACTGACCGACCGTCTTGTCGTCCTCGATCACCAGGACTTTCATCGCGTGCGCGCCCCCGGACGCTGGAACCCATACGATCGGATCTTGCGGTACAGCGTCTTGACGGAAATCCCCAGGGCATCGGCGGCGCGTCCCTGATGCCACCCCGTGCGCTCCAGCGTGGCCGCGATGTGCCGACGCTCCACCTCGGCCAGTGTCAACGGAGCGGCGGAGGCCGTGCCGTCGTCCGGCCCCGAACGAGTCGGCATCGTCACCATTCGAGGGTTGGCAGCAGCACGCGGAAGGTGCTCCCCTTTCCGACGACGCTGTCCACCTCGATACGCCCGCGGTGGTCCTGCACGATGCCATAGCAAATGGCGAGGCCCAACCCCGTGCCCCGCCCCGGCGCCTTCGTCGTGTAGAAGGGCTCGAAGATCTTCGACAGCTCCGGCCGGGCGATGCCGTGGCCGGTATCGCTCACCTCGACGATGGCGCCGTCCGTGGGAGTCGGTCCGGTGCGCGTGCGCACCGTGATGGTCCCCTGGCCGTCGTTGGCATCGGTGGCGTTGATCATCAGCGCCATCAACACCTGCACCAGCTGCTCGGCGTTGCCGAGCGGCACCACCGGCAGCGCCTGATCGAGCTCCTTGACCAGGGTCAGCTTCTTGAAGCCGCCGTGGTGCTTCATGAGGAAGAGCGTCTTCTCGACCACGTCGTTCAGGTCCACGCGCGACTTGGCGAGCTGCTTGGGCCGGCTGAAGTCGAGCAGCTGGTCTACGATCTGCTTGCAGCGGACGACCTCGTTCTCGATGATCTCGATGTAGTCGAAGAGGTCCTTGTTGACGTCGGCCCCCTTCTTCTGCAGGTCTTCGAGCCGGTAGCCGAGGCCGTCGCCGCAGGCCGCGATCGTCGCCAGCGGATTGTTGATCTCGTGCATCACGCCGGCGGCGAGCGTGCCGATGGCCGCCAGCTTCTCGGCCTGCGCGTAGCGGTGCTGTCCCTCGCGCCACTCCGTCACGTCCTCGCCGATGGTGATGACGTGCGTCACCGCGGAGTCGCCGAGGCGCATCGGGATCTTGGTGATGCGGTAGGTGCGCGCGGAGCCGCTGGCGGACGACTCCATCTGGTACTCCTGGATGCGCCCGGTCGCAAAGACCTCGTCGAACTCGCGGCGCAGCATCTCCACCGGCTGGCGCGAGAGGATGTCGAAGATCACCCGGCCCAGTGCCTCATCGCGCGACACACCCTGCATGCCGGTCTCGCGCTTGCGGTTCCACGCCTGCACGCGGTACTCGCGGTCGATCACGTACAGGCCGAGCGGGAGCGAGTCGATGATCTTCTCGGTGAAGCGGCGCTCGCGATCGATCTCCGCCGTGCGCGCGGCTACCTCCACCTCGAGCTGGCGCGACCGTTCCGCGTGGGCCAGCTCCGGCGCGAGGAGGTTGGCCACGGCGCTCAGCAGCATCCCCTCCTCGCCCTGCATCGGACGCCCGATGCGCACCACGAGGGCGCCAACGCGGCGATCCGCACCCTTCACCGCAACCGCGCGCACGCCGTCTACCTCATCCGCAGCGCTGAGGGCCGCCGCGACCGCCGCTTCCGGCGCCTGCGCCTCGCCGGCCACCCACGTGCGCACGAGCCCGTCGGCGGTGTGCAGCCAGAGCGAGCACTCGCGGGCATCAAGGGACTGCCGCAGCGCGTCGAGCGCGACGGCGATGCTCGTCTCGAGCGGCCGCGCGGCGTTGAATTCGGCGATGACCGCGGCCAGGGCGTCGAGGGCCCGGGTGGTCGGTACCGGAGAGGTGGACAGGTCGGTCACGAGGATCTGAAAAGGGTCGGATCGCGAAGCTACGCCGCGGCGCGGGACGAGACAAGATGACCGATCATGTCTCCGGCGTGCGCGCGTGCCGGCGTGGCAGACGTGTCGTTCACCTTGACAGGACGGTTTGCCAGGGTGGCAAACCGTGCGCGGCATGCTGGTTGCGCATCCGTGATGCAGCCGCGGCGCACCGAGGCGCCGCCCATTGATCCTTCAACCCATCACACGATGCGACTGGTAATAGGAGGCCCCATGGTCCGCACCACCAAGTTTGCCGCGCCCGTCTTCGGGCTTCGCCGCGAAATTGACAAGCTGTTCGAGGACACCTTCGGCAATGCCGGCACGCCGCTGCTCGCGAGCAACGGCCGGCTCGCTGAGGACCGGCTCGAGATCACCTGCGAGGGTGGCGTGCTCGCGGTCGCCGGAGAAAAGGCGGCGGTCAGGAACGAAGGCGACGACGGCAAGTGGCACATCGTCGAACGCACCTTCGGTTCGTTCCGTCGCTCGTTCCAGCTGCCGACGAATGTGCAGGAGGACAACATCGAAGCCACGCTGACCAACGGCATTCTGCACCTGCGGGTGCCAAAAATGGAGTTGCCGAAACCGAAGAAGATCGAGGTGAAGGTAGAGCAGAAGTAGAGAGACAACAGAGAAACAACAGAGAGACAACAGAGAGACAACAGACAGACAACAGACAGACAACAGACAGACAACAGACAAACGTCGAGACCGACGTCTCGGTGCGGGCGCCTGCTCCGAGTCTGTACTGTTGTCTCTCTGTTGTTTCTCTGTTGTTTCTCTGTTGTCTCTCTGTTGTTTCTCTGTTGTTTGTCTCTACTTGAATCCTCCAAACGCCAATCCCCGTAGAAACGCCTTCTGCGCGATGAGGAAGACGATCAGCACCGGCACGAGCGCCGCGACGGCCGCCGCCATCTGCCAGGGCCAGTTGGCGTAGTACATCCCGTGGAACGACGCGACTCCGGCTTCGACGACGCGCAGGTTCGGCGAGCGGGCGATGATCAGCGGCCAGAGCAGCGCCTTCCACGCGTCGATGAACGCGAAGAGCGCCACGGTGGCGAGCGCCGGGCGCGCCAGTGGCAGCGCCACCCGCGTGAAGACCTGCCACTCCGACGCGCCATCGAGCCGAGCGGCGTCCTCCATGTCGCGGGGGAGCGACAGGAAGTACTGTCGCATGAGGAAGATCCCCCAGGCGGCGACGAGTTCGACCGAGACGAGACCCGCCACGGTGTCCACGAGTCCCATCGCATCCACGATGAGGAAACGCGGCACCAGAAGCGCGATGCCCGGGATCATCAGCGTCCCGAGGTAGACGGCGAAGAGCGGCGTTCGTCCAGCGAACCGGTGCCGCGCGAACGCGTAGCCCGCCATGGCGGCCGTGACCACCTGCCCCGTCACGGTGGCCGCCGCCAGGATGAACGAGTTGCGGAAGTAGAGCGTGAACGGCAGTGCGGTGAGTGCTTCCGGGAAATTGGCGAAGCGCGGCACAGACGGCAGCAGCGGCGGAGGCGCCTGGTACACTTCGAACTCGTCCATCAGGGCTGTGGAGAGCATCCAGAGAAATGGCGCCACCATCAGCAACGCGAGCACGAGAGCGGCCGCGTAGCCCAGCACCTTGCGCGCGCGCACGTCAGGCATCGGCCGGCTCTCCCTTGACGGTGCGCCACTGCAGCGCGGTCAGCGCCAGGAGCAGGAGGCAGAGCACGACACTCATCGCCGCCGCGACATCGAAGCGGCGGAACTCCCACGCGGTCTGGTAGATGCGATAGACCAGCACATCGGTGGCGTGCGCCGGCCCACCTTCGGTCATCACGTAAACGAGGGTGAATCCGTGGAACGACCAGATGATTCCGGTGAGCAGCAGATAGGTGGAGACGGGGCGCAGCATCGGCCAGATCACGAAACGAAACCGCTGCCACGCGTCGGCGCCGTCGAGCCGCGCCGCCTCGACGAGCGAGGCCGGGATCGCCTGCAGCCCCGCCAGATAGACCACCATCATGTAGCCCAGCTGTCCCCACGCGCTCACCAGCATCAGGGCCGGGAGCGCCGTGGACGGATTGCCGAGCCAGTCGACGCGCGGCAGGTGCACGGCCGCCAGCGCCGCGTTGAGCAGGCCGAAATCGCGATGCAGCAGCCACTGCCAGGCCAGCGCGACGGCCACGGTGGACGCCACGTACGGCAGGAAGACCACGACTCGCAGCACCTTGATGCCCCGCAGGGGCTGGTCGAGCAGGAGCGCGGCCGCGAGCGCGGCCACCATGGTGACCGGCACGTATAGCGCGTAGACAAGCCCGTTGCGCAGCGCGCGCCAGAAGAGCGGGTCGGCGCCGAGTTCGCGGAAGTGCGCGAGGCCGACGAATGGCCGGTCGCTCGCCAGCAGGTCCCAGTCGTGCACCGAGATCCAGAGCAGGAACGCCACGGGCGCGATGGTGAAGAGAGCGAGATGCACGAAGCTCGGCGCAATAAATCCCCACGCGTTCAGCGTCTCACGCACGCGCACCGGACGCCCCGCCGCCGCGGCATGCCAACGCACGACGCCGACGGCGACTGCCGCGCACGCGGCCAGCAGCACCAGCGCGAGCGTAGCGAGCGACAGCGACGGCACGCGCAACGCAACACGGTCGAGCACGGTCGCATCATGGCCGACGGCTGCGAGCGCGTGGGCGGCAGCGCGAAGCCGTGCGCCGGTGGTCAGCGCGGCCGCGCCGAAGACCGTTGCGGCGCCGGCGGTGAGCGCCGCAGCGCTTCCGCCCGTGACGGCAGGTACCGCAAGCAGCAGCGTCGCAGCGAACACGAGCGCCGCCGCCGCGGGCAGCGCGACGGGCACGGCGCGCTCGCGCCAGCGGGCCGCCACGCTGACGGCGCCAATGACGTCCCAGTCGTCGGCATCCTTGACGGGCGCGGTAATCACGTTGCCCGACGGACCGCGCACCACCAGCGGCGTCTCCTCCGTGCGCACGGCCAGCGAGTCGCGCGCCCCGAGCCCGACGGGCCACGCCGGCGTCGGCACGGTACCGCGCGACGAGAGCGCCATCGCCAACGCTTCGTGGCTGCGCGCCGCACGGTCCACGCCGCGCAGCGCGCGCCATGCGACCCCCACCGTGGCGACGGCCCACACCACGGCCACGAGCACCGCGGCACGCCGGTGCGAGGCGGTCATCGGCTGAGCGCCCGGTCCACGACTGCCGCCGCCTCGCGAGTCGCCTCGCGCACCGACACGCGGTCCACGACGACCCGGTCCACGAGGTCCATCATCGCCTTCTCCACCTCGCGGTACTGCGCCACCCGCGCCCCCCATGGCACGCCGCCGTATGGCACCTGCCAAAGAAAGTCCATCTCCATGCCCGTGCGGTCCTTCGCCGCCGACTCGTACGCCACCGTCAGCAAGGTCGGAATCTCGAGCCCCGACGCGGCGCGGCGCCGCTGCGCATCGGCACGCACCATCCACGCGGCCAGTTCCACCGCCAGCTTGCGATGCGGCGTGTTGTACGGCACGGCCCACCCGCTGGCGAAGAGCGGTGTCTTCACCTGATGCCCCGGCGTGCGCGGCACTGACACCACGCCCAGCTGCACGCGCCCCTGCTCGAGATAGCGCCGCATGCGCGGGATCATCCAGTGCCCGCTCGTCATCAACCCCAGCCGCCCGCTGTAGAACAGGCGCTGTTCGAACCCGAGCGCACCGCCGGACGCGCTCGGCGGCGGCGCGTAGCCGCGCCTCGGAAGATCGGTGAGGAAGGTAAGCGTGCGCTCCGCTTCCGGCTGGTCGACGGCGCCCGTCGCGTGCGCACCGTCCGCGGTCAGCACGTCGCCGCCGGCACTCCAGATCCACGCCTGCCACGCGTAGAGCCGTTGGTCGAGTACGGTCCCCCACTGGTCCACGACGCCGTCGCCGTCCGTATCGCGCGTGAGCGCGCGCACGGCGGCGAGAAACTCGTCCTGCGTCCAGCCGTTTTTCGGCGGGGCGAGGCCGGCGTCCGCGAAGAGCGCGCGATTGTAGTAGTACACCATGGGCGAGAAGCCCTTGGGAAAGGCCAGCAGCTTGCCGCCGACCTTGAACGGCTCGACCACCTGCGGAAAGAACAACCCGAGCAGCACCCCGACGCGCTCGGCGAACGGCTGCAGGTCGAGCGCCACGTCGCGGGAGGCAAAGGCCGCAACGTCAATGCCGTCGAGCAGGAAGACGTCGGGCGGCGTGCCGGCGCCGATGGAGGTCAGCACTTTCTCGCGGTATTCCGCGCTGTTCGACACCGGATCGTTGACGATGCGCACGCCGGGATGCGCCGCCTCGAACGAACGGAACTCCACCGCGTCGATGGCGTTCTCCTCGGGGCTTTGCCACGACGTGATGCGCAGCGTGACCGCCTCGTCCGCGCCACAGGCAGCGACGGCGAGCGCACCCGTGGCCACGAGGATGCGCACCGTCGCCGCCGCGACGCGGCGCGCGCGCACGCTACGCCAGCCGTGCGCCATCGCCGGCGCGGAAGCAGAGTCCCTCGCCCGGCGCGACGCGCACGCCGACCTCATCACCCGTTCGGCACGTCGCCTCGCCGGCCACGCGCGCCACGAGGTCCTCGCCGCTGCGCAGGCGCAGCCGCACCAGCGATTCGGGGCCCAGCGGCTCGACGAGCGTCACGACGGCCGGCGATGCGTCGATGGCCGGCCCGAGCACCAGGTGTTCGGGGCGGACGGCGAGCACCGCCGCGGCACAGGCGCCCACGCGCGCATTGCACGACAGCGCGCCCTCGAAACGTGCGCCCGTGGTGCGCCCGGCCACCGTGTTGATGGACGGGGACCCGATGAAGCGTGCGACCGAAAGGGAGGCGGGGTCGCGATAGAGCGCCATCGGCGGTCCTTCCTGCAGCACGCGTCCGTTCGCCATCACGGCGACCGTCTGCGCCATCGTCATCGCCTCCACCTGGTCGTGCGTGACGTAGAGCATCGTCGCGCCAAGCCGCCGGTGCAGCGCCACGAGTTCGGCGCGTGTCTGCGAGCGCACCTGCGCGTCGAGGTTGGAGAGCGGCTCGTCGAAGAGAAAGAGCGCCGGTTCGCGCACGAGAGCGCGCGCGAGCGCCGCGCGCTGGCGCTGGCCCCCCGACAGCTGGGCGGGTTTCCGGTCCAGCAGCGCGCCAATCTCCAGCAGCTCCGCCGCCTGCCGCACGCGCCGCGCCGCCTCGGCGGGCGCCGTCTTCCGCACCTTGAGCGGGAAGCCGATGTTCTCGCCGACCGAAAGGTGCGGGTAGAGTGCGTAGTTCTGGAAGACCATCGCGACGTCGCGATCACGAGGCGGCAGCCACGTGACATCCCGCCCGCCGATGCGCACCTCGCCGCTGGTCGGCTCCTCGAGTCCCGCCACACAGCGCAGGATCGTCGTCTTGCCGCACCCCGACGGGCCGACGAGCGCGGTGAAGGCGCCGTCGCCCACCGTCAGCGTGACGTCATCCACGCCGACCACGCCGTTGGCGAAGTGCTTCACCAGGCGCGAGACGTTGAGCGCCGCCACGACTAGCCCTCCAGCTCCACGGCCTCGCCGAGCGTCGACTCGATGCGGTCGCCGCCGGCGATGACCGTGAACTTGTCGCCGACGATGCGCACTTCGAGCGTGCGACCGCGCACGCGCACACCCGTGAGCGTGAGCTGCTCGAGCCCGAGAGGGAACGGGTCGACGGTGATGCCATGATCGTTGGGCCGCACGCCGGCCGCATACTGCAGGATCAGGTCGGCCACCCACGAGTGCTGGTAGTCGTCAATGCCGCGGTACACCGAGGCGCGGCCGGTGAACGGGTTGTAGTGCTCGAAACAGTTCGGTCGCCGCAGGTCGCCGTCGTGAAACATCATTCGTACGAACCGCTTGATCAGGTCGCCCGTCTGCTCGCGCAGGCTGTGGCTGTGCACGCCGATGCGCGACGCGGCGGCGAGCGCTTCCACCAGGTGACTGTTGGTCATGGGCCAGGTACGCCCATTCCACGGGCAGACGTGGCGCTTGCCCTTCCACTCGGCCTCCGCGTTGAAGAGCGGATCGTCGAGCGACGAAGACGGCACCGGGAACTGCGTCCAGAATTGCCTGGGGTCAAGCAGCGACTGCCGCAGGCCGCGCAGGTGCGACTCGTCCACGATGTCGGTGAAGTACGGATAGAAGCAGACCGCCGCCTTCACGCCGGTGCGCTTGCCCGTCTTCGGGTGCACGTCGGAGAACATCTCACCGACCGGATCCCACATGTCGTCGCGCACGGCATCGCGGGTGCGCTTCGCGAGGTGTTTCCAGCGCGCGGCGTCCCCGCCCGCCTTGGCGGCATAGCGCTCCAGCGTGCGGAACAGCACGTACGCGTAGACCGTGACGTCGATGCCCTTGAGTCGGAGACGGTTCTCCCATCCGTAGCGGTCGGCATCGGGATCCACGGCCTGGTAGCGGCTCATGTACTCCTGGCCGGTCTCGTACTGGTCCACCACGTCGAACATGCCGCTGCCATCGGCGTCGCGCGTGCGCACCATCCACTCGGCAAAGCGCGCCATTGCTGGATACAGTTCGGCAATGAAGGCTTCGTCGGGCCACGCGGCGTCGAGTGCCATGAGCGCCCCGCCCCAGTCGGCATGGTAGTAATCGGTGCCGGTGAGGTGGTTGGCATAGACGCGTCCGTGCAGCGACCCATCCTCCTTCTGGTGCGCAAAGAACGTGCGCAGCACGCCGCGGGCGTGCGACGGGTCGTCGAGCCAGCGCAGCTCGCGCGCGTGGCACTGCGCCGAGTACGAGATCGGCTGATGGAAAAAGCCGATCCCCTCGCACATCGAGGGCCAGCGATGGTTGCCGTGCCCCGCGGCCGTGGCGTTGAGGTGCAGGCCGTACCAGCGATAGTAGTAATACGTTTCGAGATACGGATCCGAGCAGCGCAGCTGCGGCACGCGCTCGAACCAGGCGTGCCAGCGGCGGCGGCTGGCCCCGGCAATGGTGCCATGGGTCGGCCGCACGGCGCGCGGGGTGTCCTGCACGGGAAGCGCCGGGTCGTCGGCCACGATCTTCATCGCGAAGACCGCCGACGACCCTTGGTATCCGATGTCCACGGTGCGGTGCACGGCGGCATAGAACAGGCCGTCGGGCGAGATGCCCTCGTCGCGCACCAAGCGCGGCAGTCCGCCGGCACGCCACTGCTCCACAAACGGCGTGTGACGCCAGAACGGCTGTGGTGCACTCTTCTCGCTGCGCGATGCGGCCCAGCTGGCAGCTTCGCCGACGCACGCGAGCTCCGCCCGTACGCGCAGTGGCTGCTGGCGGCGGTCGCTGAGGATGCGCGGGAAACAGACGGCGCCGTTGGTCCACGACGCCTCGCCCATCGGCACGGAGGCGCCGTCCTGCGCCGTCCAGGCCACGAGGTGCACGCGCACCGGCTCGAACGCGGCGAAGCGCCACTCCGACACGAAGACGCCGCCCGGATGCACGGTGCGCACCTCCGTGGCGGTGATGCCCGATTCCAGTCGGTATGTCACCGTGAGATCAGCCGGCGTCCATCGGCGCGACGTGGCGCGCGCCGGAATCTCCCGACCGGCGGCGTCGAGCACGGTCACGGTGAAGAGCGGCGCAAAGCCATACTGATACACGGTTGCCTCGTCCCAGTAGCCGGGCGTGTCAAGCCAGGCGGGATACGTGGGCGCGAAGAGCGTGCCGTCGCCGGCGCCCAAGTACCACTTGTCGTCGCGGGCGAGGTGTTCGATGGGATCGAGCATCTACCGTCGGGGAAGCGTCGGCCCAAAGTTCGCACGCGGCGCACCGAGTCACAATGCGCAAACGACGACCGGCGCGGGAACTCCCCGCGCCGGCCTGTTCGTGCCTTCGGTCGTGGTGTCTCCGCTACTCGTCGCCGTCGGTGCGGGACGCTCCTCCGGCGGTCGCTGGGGCCGCCGTGGTCCACTTCCTCACGATGAAGACGAGGAGCACGGCGCCGCCGACCACCAGCAGCACCGGTAGCGCGTAGATGACGATGTTGAAGCCGTGCGCCTGCGGCTCGAGCAGGATCCACTCGCCGTACTTGGAGACGAAATAGGCCTTCACCTCGTCCGCGGACTTGCCCGAGGCCAACTGCTCCTTGACGACCATGCGCATCTGCTGCGCCAGTTCCGACGGCGAATCCTGGATCGCCACTCCCTGACAGACCGGGCACCGCAACTGGGCGGCCACCGCCGAGGTGGCGGCGTCGAGCGCCGGGTCGTTCTTCTGCGTGTCGGTGAGCGTCCCCTGCACCTTCACGCGCAACGCCCCGCTGTCCTGCGGCGCGCCCTGGGGCGCCGCCGGAAGTTCCGGAGCCTGCGCCGGCGCCACGCCCGTCGCCAGCGTCAGCACCGCCGCGACGCCGATGAGTGAGCGCGCGAGAGTCCGTGCGTTCGTCATTGGGCCTTCCCCACCTTTGTGGTCACGGCCGTGTCCGCGCCGGGCGCGGGAACGCCCTGCTGCGCCGCCGCCATCAGCGAATCCACCTTGAACCGCACGACGCCCGGCGTCACCGGGCCGGTGTGCTTGTACGCGACGCGCCCGTTCGCGTCGAGGAAGAATGTCTCCGGCACGCCGTACAGCCCATAGTCGATCGCCACGCGTGCGCCGGGATCATCCACCGATGGATAGGATTGTCCTCCCATCTCGGCGATCCACGCCGTCCCCTTGTCGGGAACGTCGTTGTACAACACACCGAGGAACTGCACCGGCTGGCCTGCATAGGTCTGCGCGACTTCCGAGAGCGCGCTGTGCTCGTCACGGCAGGCCAGGCACCACGAGGCCCAGAAATTCAGCACCACCACCTTGCCCCGCAGGTCCGTGAGCCGCACCGTGTCGCCGGCCGGACGCATGAGGTCGCCCTGCCCCGGCGCGAAGACCTGCAGCGCGAACGTAGGCGCCTCGCGCCCCGGCAGCGGCGACGGGATGCTGTTCGGATCGCGCGTCAGTCCCCACGCGAGGAGCCCGATGACGGGCGCGGCCGTGGCCGCGGCAATCGAGGCTCGTTTCCAGTTCACGGCTGGCCCTCCGATAGCGCCGGTGAACGCACCGCCGGCGCGTCGGCGGTCCGCTTCCGCTCCGGCAGCACACCGATGACGGCGGCGAGCAGGAGCACGAAGCCGCCCAGCCAGATCCACGGCACCAGCGGCTCCCAGATCACCTTCACCGTCACGTTCGAGCCATCCTGCTTGAACGCCATCAGGTTCAGGTAGATGTCGCCGCGCAGCGTGCTCTTGACCTGCGGCGTCGGCACCGGCGCTTCCTGCGTCGGATAGTAGTTCATCCGCGGCTCGATCGTGGCACGCACGCGGTCACCGTCCATCCACTCCATCGTGGCGCCGATGACCTGCCGCTGCTGCTCCTCGCGTCCCCAGGCGCTCTTGAAGCGCAGGGTGTGCCCAGCCACCGTGATTGACTCACCCGGCCTGAGCGTTGCCTCCTGCTCCTTCTTGAACGTGGACGAGGCCGCAACGCCGAGCGCGACGAGCACGATACCGATGTGCGCCGTGTAGCCGCCGTACCGGCGACGGTTGCCGCTGACCAGGCGCGAGAGCGCCACGAGCCACGACTCGCCGTGCGCCCGGACGCGGGCGTTGGCGCCGCGCACGAACTCCTGGACATTCACGCCGAGCGCGAAGCCCGAGAAAAGAAAGGCCAGCACCGCGTAACCGTTGCGCGCGCCAGCCACCAGCGCCGCCGCCGCAAACACCACGCCGAGTATCACGCCCGGCAGCAGCTTGCCCTTCAGTTCCGCCCCCGGCGCCTTCTTCCACGGCAGCGCCGGACCCACGCCCATCAGGAAGAGGAGCGCCACCATCATCGGCAGCGTCATCCGGTTGAAGAACGGCTCCCCCACGCTGACCTTCACGCCGCGCACCGCCTCGGCGACCAGCGGAAAGAGCGTGCCGATCAGCACCGTGAACATGAAGACGGTGAAGAACAGGTTGTTCAGCAGAAAGGCCGTCTCGCGCGACAGCGGCGCGTCGAGCCGCCCTTCCGACGCCAGCTTGTCGCTGTTGCCCGCCACCAGGAAGAGCGTGGCGATCAGGACGATGCCGATGAACGCGAGGAAGTAGTAGCCGATGGTCCCCTGCGTGAACGCGTGCACCGAGGAGATGATGCCGGAGCGCGTCAGGAAGGTGCCGAGGATGGTCAGGACGAAGGTTCCGACCATGAGGTTCAGGTTCCACAGCTTCAGCATGCCGCGGCGCTCCTGCACCATCACCGAGTGCAGGTACGCGGTGGCGGTCAGCCACGGAATGAAGGACGCGTTCTCGACGGGATCCCACGCCCAGTAGCCGCCCCAGCCCAGCACTTCGTACGACCACCACATGCCGGCAATGATTGCGGCGGTGAGGAAGCCCCATGCGATGATCGTCCAGCGGCGCGTCACGCGAATCCAGCCGTCGTCCGCCACTTCGCCGGAGAGCATGGCGCCCACGGCGAACGCGAACGGCACCGTGAGGCCGACGTAGCCCAGGTAGAGCAGCGGCGGATGCACACCCATGAGGATGTGGTTCTGCAGCAGCGGGTTCGGCCCCGGGCCGTCGAACGGCACGGGGAAGACCGGCAGGAACGGATTCGCCGGCCCGACCAGCAGGATGTGGAAGAAGAGCGCCACCACGAGCAGGGTGACGGCCGCGTACGGTACGAGGTTCCCTTCCCGCTTGCGGTTGAACCAGACCACCGCGGCCGCGTACATCGCGAGCACCCACGCCCAGAACACGATGGAGCCCTCGAGCGCGCCCCAGAGCGAGATGATCGTATAGAACGTCGGCGTCGCACGGCTGCCGACCTGCGCCACGTACGAAATGCTGAAGTCGTGCGACACGAGCCCGAAGACCAGGGCGAAGGTCGACAACGACACCAGTGCGAAGTTCGTGTAGACGGCGGCGTACAGGTACATCAGCCAGTCGCGACGGCCCTTGCGGACGGCGATCGGGCCGAAGATCGCCCCGAGCGCCGTCACGGCGAGCGCGACGACGATGGCGTTGAACGCAAGCAGTCGCGTCATGTGGTGGGACTCTTCATCAGGGACTTGTACATGTCCGACGGGCGTTCACCCTTGGCCGGCGCCTTGTACTCGTTCGAGTGCTTCACCATCACGCTGGTGCTCTGGAAGACGCCGTCGTGCCCGTAGCGCCCCTCCACCACCACGCCCTGACCGTCCTTGAACATCTGCGGCGGCGCCCCCTTGGACTGCACCTTGATCTCCCCGGTGCCATCCGTGACGGCGAAACGGAGGTCGAGCTTCTGCTCGTCCCACACCACCGATCCCGGCTTGACCTGGCCGCCAAGTCGCATGGGCTTGTCGTAGCCCTCGGCGCCCTTGGCCAGCAGCTCCTTGGGCGTGAGGAAGTACACCACGTTGCTGTCGAGGCCGCCGTAGATGAGCCAGCCGAACGCGATCACGAGGACGCCAACCGCAGCCAGCGCGCCCCACTTGGTCTTTTTCGTTGTCATGTCCTGAACTCTCCCTTGGCCGCCTGATCGTATTCCGCCCGGGCGCGGCGCACCGATCCCACCGTGCGCATCAACATGACCCCGAGCACCACCCACGTGATGACGTACGACGCCACCACGTAGCCCACACCGCCGCCTTGCATTCCGTTACCCATTGTACCCTCCCAACGCCGCCGCCTGTGCCGCATGTTCCGCCGCGCGCTCGTACCGCGCCGCCTCGTACCGGCGCCAGATGAACCAGACCGTGAGCAGCGTGAACGCCGCCAGGTTCAGCATCAGGCCACG
>JBAZTM010000083.1:0-16833 GCA_041661925.1 Gemmatimonadaceae bacterium | reverse complement strand
AACGAATGGCTCGCCAAGGACCCCAGCCCGTACGTGGGCGTCCTCGCGTTCATCATCGTGCCGTCCGTGCTGCTCTTCGGCGTGGCGATCGCGATCTTCGGCATCCTGCGCGAGAACCGGTTGATCCGGATCGGGAAGCACGCCGAGCGCCACTTCCCCACCATCGACCTGTCGAATGAGCGCCACCAGGCCGGCATCGTGCTGGTGGCGGTGCTCGGCGGCACGCTGGTGCTCGCGACGGGCGTCGGCAGCTTCAAGGCGTATCACGCGATGGAGACGGACAAGTTCTGCGGCACGAGCTGTCACACGCCGATGGAGCCCGAATACACGGCGTACCAGAACGGGCCGCATGCGCGCGTCGGCTGCGTGAAGTGCCACATCGGCTCCGGCGCGGGGTGGTTCGTCAAGTCGAAGCTCTCGGGGAGCTACCAGCTCTACTCGGTGGCGTTCAACAAATTCCCGCGCCCCATCGAAACACCGATTCACAACCTGCGCCCGGCGCAGCAGACCTGCGAGCAGTGCCACTGGCCGAGCCAGTTCTTCAGCCAGAAGCTGATGCGGCAGACGTACTTCTCCTCGGTGGGACAGGAAAACGTGAAGTCGACGATCGACCTGCTCATCAAGGTGGGAGGCGGCAACAAGGAAGCCGGCCCGACGTCCGGCATCCACTGGCACATGAACATCCGCAACAAGGTGACGTACACCGCCACCGACACGCGTCGCCAGGTGATCCCCTGGATCAGGAGCGAAGGGCCGGACGGCGAGGTGCGCATCTTCCGCAGCTCGGAACTGGCGTTCACCCCTGAGGATTCCGCCAAGGGCGAGACGCGGCGCATGGACTGCGTGGACTGCCACAACCGGCCGGCGCACCAGTACCGCAACCCGCAGCGCATGGTGAACCACCTCATGACGCTGGGCTGGATTGACCCGGGACTGCCGAGCGCCAAGGACCTGGCGGTGCACGCACTCGAGGAGAAGTACTCGACGGCGGCGATCGCCAAGGACAGCATTCGCCTCACCATCACCGAGTACTACGCGACCAACTTCCCCGCCCTCGCCAAGTCCAAGCAGGCGCAGATCGAGCGCATGGTCACTGAAGTGCAGGGACTGTTCGCCAAGAACTACTTCCCGTCCATGAAGGCCGACTGGAAGAACTTCCCCGATAACATCGGCCACATGTACTTCCTCGGCTGCTTCCGCTGTCACGACGGCAAGCATGTGGACCAGAAGGGGAAGGTGCTGACGAACGACTGCAACACGTGCCACACGATTGTCGGACAGCAGGTGGCGGGCAAGGCGATGCAGGTGAACCTCGAAGGGCTCCCGTACATGCATCCCGTGGATGTCGGCACGGACTGGAAGACGGGTCCCTGCGCCGATTGCCACAACACGCCGCCGGAGGCCAAGGCCGCCGAGAAGCCGAAGGTCGTGGGAGCACGCACACGATAGCAGATCGCGGCGCGCCTCGACGCGCGTCGCCGAAAACTCAGCCGCGCGACCGGTCGCCCTCCCCGGTCGCGTTGAAACGGGGCGCCGCTGCGCCCCGCTGGCCGCTCGATCACCGCTGAGACCGCTGGAGGCGTGATGTCCGAAGGTCGTGCGCAGGTGTCAGACCCGGCTCTCGCCGAGACGCTGCTGTCCATCGAGCGGCGTCTCGCGCGGCTGGAAGCTCGGCTTGACCTGACACCCATCGACGACGCGTCGGCGGATTGCGCCGCCGTGGCGGCGACGTCCGCTGACACGCGTGACATCGACTCCGCCGACGAACCGGCCGGCGAGCAGGACCTCGAGTTCGTCGTCGGACAGAACTGGCTGGCGAGCGTCGGCGTGCTGGTGCTCACGTTCGGCGTCGGCTTTGCGCTGCTTCTTCCGCTGGCGGGCCTTCCTCCGTACCTGCCGTCGCTGGCCGGCGGCCTGGTGGCCCTGGTGCTACTGGGCCTCGCGTTCCGCTGGCACACGACGTTCGAACTCGTCGCCGGCTATTTCCGCGGCGCGGGCATGGCGCTGCTCTACTTCTCGGTGCTGCGCCTCTTCTTCTTCGGCGCCGAGCATGTGCTCTCGGTGGAAAGCGTGGCGGGACGGCTGCTGCTGCTCGCCATCGTTGCCGCCAACATCGCGATCGCACTGCACCGACAGGCCGCCTGGCTGGCGGCGCTGGCGCTCTTCACCGGCTTCGTCAGCGTGGTGGCCATCGGCACGCCCGGCGTGGTTTTCGTCGGCGTGACAGTGCTCCTTGGCATCGGGGCGTGGGCGGCGGTGACGCGCGATTGGCCCTGGCTGCAGCTCTTCCTGATCCCGGCCGGCTACATCGCGCACCTGCTCTGGCTCATCAACCGTCCGTGGCAGGGACGGTCCGTCGAATTGGCGTCGCGACCGGCGGCCGGCATCTACGTGGTGCTGGCCTTCGTGCTCATCAACGCCATGGCGTCGCTGCTGCGGCGCGATCGCGACGAGGAGTGCCTCGCCACCATTCTCGCCGTGCTGCTCAACTGCGGCATGGGGTACCTGCTGTTCGTACTCGCCACCATGGGCGGCGCGCCGGTGCAATTCGGCCCCGCCCACCTCGCGGCGGCTGTCGTCTTCCTGGGCCTCGCGATCGCGTTCTGGAGGCTCGTGCGGAGCCAGATCACGACGTTCTTCTACGCGATGACGGCCTATCTGGCGCTCAGCGTCGCGCTCGCGAAGCTCGTCCCCGTGCCGGAACTGTTCGTCTGGCTCTCGGCGGAGAGTCTCCTGGTTGTCGCCACGGCGCTCTGGTTCCGGTCCAAGCTCATCGTCATCGGCAACTTCTTCGTCTTCCTCGGCATCGTGGCCGCGTACATGGTGGTGGCGGCGACGTCGGAGAGCGGCATCAGCATCGGCCTCGGCATCGTGGCGCTGCTCACGGCGCGCATCCTCCGCTGGCAGCAGGAACGGCTCGACCTGCGAACCGAGCTGATGCGCAACGCCTACCTCGCGAGCGGCTTCGTGATCTTCCCGTACGCCACGTATCACCTGGTGGCGAACGCGTGGGTGCCGGTGTCGTGGGTGGCCGTGGCAGTGGCGTACTACGTCATGAACCTGGTGGTGCGCAGCCCCAAGTACCGCTGGATGGGCCACCTCACGCTGCTGCTGACGGCGTTCTACATGATCGTCGTGGGCATCTTCCAGCTTGGGCCGGCCTACCGGATCGCGTCGTTCCTGGTGCTCGGGTCGGTGCTGCTGATCGTGTCGCTGATCTTCACTATGGTACGCGCGAGACGCCGGGAGCGGCTCGAGGACCAGCGCTAGCCCCTTTTTCGTGGCGCACCCATTTACATTTCGCGAGGGTGTGCTGTCCCCAAACTGACCATTTCAGGAGTGCATTGCATGCGTGGCGCTCTTCCCCTGCTGCTCGCGACGATCGTCGCCGGCTGCGGATACTCATCTAAGACGGCGGATTCCGACAAGGTTCCGCTCAGCGAAGCGCCGGCGACGTCGGCCGACGCGAATGCCCCCGCGCCCGCTGGCGCTCTGGCGGGCCCGGTGCTCCAGAAGCTTGACGCACCGCCGTACAGCTACCTGCAAGTGAAGACCCCGCAGGGCGACGTGTGGGCCGCCGTGCCGCAAGCGGCGGTGGCCACGGGCGCGAACGTGCGCGTCTACAATCCGATGCTCATGACCAAGTTCGAGTCGAAGGCGCTGAAGCGCACGTTCGACGAGGTCTACTTCGGCACACTGACGCCTGATGGCGCCGACGCCGCGAGCGCGGGCGGCCCGGCAATGGGTGGTGCGGCCATGGCCGACGGCTCTAATCCGCACGCGGGCGTCACCGCGCCGGCGGCGGAAGTGGTGAAGGTGGGCAAGGTGGAGAAGGCTGCTGGCGCCGACGCGTACACGATCGCCGAGGCGTTTGCCAAGAAGGATGCGCTCGTTGGAAAGGTCATCAGCATCCGCGGCACGGTCGTGAAGTACAACGCGCAGGTGATGGGCAAGAACTGGATCCACCTGCAGGACGGCAGCGGCGACGCGGCCAAGGTGAACAACGACATCACCGTGACCACGATGGACGAGACGGCCAAGGGCCAGACCATCACGATTCGCGGCACGGTGAAGACGAGCAAGGACTTTGGCGCGGGCTACAAGTACGCGGTGATCATCGAGGACGCGAAGATCGTCAAGTAAGCGCGACCTCCATATATGCACGAAGCGGGCGCCTTTCGGGGCGCCCGCTTTACGTTTGGACCGACGCTACGGCGCGAGCCGCTCGATCACCCACGCGCCGTCTTCGCGCGTGTACTGGAATCGGTCGTGCATGCGGCTCGCCCGCCCCTGCCAGAACTCGAACAGGTCGGGGAGCACGCGATAGCCGCCCCAGAATGACGGAAGCGGAATCTTGCCATCGGCAAACTTGCGCTTCATCTCCTCCCACTTGGCCTCGAGCAGGCCGCGCGACGAAAGCACCGTGCTCTGCGGCGAGGCCCACGCGGCCAACTGACTCCCCACGGGGCGCGTGACGAAATACGCGGCGGCCTCGGCTACGGAAACCCGCTCCACGCGTCCCGTGATCAGGATCTGCCGCTCGAGCGCGACCCACGGAAAGAGCAGCGCCGCGTGCGGGTTCTCGGCCATGTGCCGCGCCTTGCGGCTTTCGAGGTTCGTGAAGAAGACGAAGCCGCGTTCGTCATACTGCTTGAGCAGCACGGTGCGCGCCACCGGACGGCCGTCGCTGCCGGCTGTGGCCAGCGACATCGCGTTGGGCTCGTGGATCCCGGACGCGCAGGCCTGATCGAACCAGGCGCGGAACTGCGCCACCGGATCGTCGTTCAGTTCTTCGCGGGTGATGCCCACGGTCGAATACTCGGCGCGCAGGTCGGCGAGGTTCACGGGTCGGTCGGTCATGGTGCCTCCAACGTAATCAGCGCGGGCGTCCGGCGCCGCCGTTGCGCCGCCTCAGACAAGCGAGACCGAACGCAGCGCCGAGACGAACGCCGCCAGCTTTGCGGCATCCAGTCGCCCACCCGTGCGCACGCCCGAGCAGAGATCCGCTCCGGCAGGACGTACGGTGCGCACTGCCTCGGCCACGTTGTCAGCGCGCAGGCCGCCCGCCAGGAAGACCGGACACGGGGCGACCGCACGCACGAGCGCCGCGCTGACTTCCCAGTCGTGCGTGCGCCCAGTTCCTCCCAGCTCCCGCACCGCGCCGCCCGGGTTTCCGGAATCGAGCAGCAGCACGTCGGCAAGAGGGGCGAGCGCCTGCGCCTCAGCGATGGCATCGGCACCCCGAACATGGATGACCGGCACGAGCGCGATGCCCTCGATCGTGCGTCGCAACTCGCGCATCACTGCGACGGAGGGCGTGTCCACCATCTGCACCGTGTCCGTGCCCGCCTCGCGCACGTGCGCGGCGATGTCGACGGAAGCGGTGCGGCTAGTCAGGAGGAAACGGCGTACGCGCCCCTCCGTCGCGCGCGCGATGACGGCGATATCGGCGTCGGGGATGGGGCCTGGCCCGCTCGGCATCGCCGAGACGAGCCCGATCGCATCGGCGCCGAGCGAAAGGGCGAGTTCGGCTTCTGCAACTGATGCGATGCAGCAGACCTTGAGCTGCACGCCGCTCACAGACACTTGAAGACGCGCGGCGATCGCCCGCGCACCAGTTCGAATGTCCCCACGGTGACCGCCGAGTCCGTCATCACGACGGTGAGCGTCAGCTTGTCGCCGGCGACGCGTCCCGTGTAGCGCGCGGGACGCTTGGGGAGCACCTCATCAATGCGAATCGGTCCGCCGTGGCCGGGCGTATGCGTCCCGATGACGGTGAACTGGCCATCACCGTCGGGGCGCATGGGCTCGGTGATGCGACCGACGGCGCAGTCGTACTCCATCGTCCCACTGTCCGGTGTGGCGATGAGTCCCGCGTGGTCGCCGCCCCACTCGCCCGTTATGAGGGTGGGCGGTGATGTGCCCGAATCGGCGCAGGCAAGCAAAGCCAGCGCGACGAGCGCGCACAAGGTCCGCGCGCGATTACTCGGCACGTTCGAGTGCCAGCGTGGAGTCACGCATGCGCTCGCCCACGTAACAGTGCATACCGACGGCGGTCAAACCGGCGCCGCGAAAAGCCTCGCGATACCAGGTCGGGGTGCGTTGGTGCCAGTGCCGCTTGTCGCCCTCGAGTTCGTCGACGTCGGTGAACGCCTCGAGATACGCCACACCGTCGAGCATTCCTGCCACGGCGCGCAGCCCGGGGCCCATCTCCTCGGTGCGCACGTACTGCAGCACATCGCAGCAGACGATGAGGTCAAACCGCTCCGTGATCCCGATCTGGCCGAGCGTGCCGAACGTGCCGGCGCGAATGCCCCGTGTGCGGCCGAAGCGCTCCACCACGTACTCACTGGAGTCCACGCCCACATAGTCGGTCTTGGGGCGTTCATCGAGAAAATGCGAACGCCACGCCGCCTCGCCACAGCCGACGTCGAGGATGGAGCGCACCGGGCGTTCGAGCAGCGCCTCGGCGATGCCGAGGACGAGCCGCACCTTGCGGCGCACGCTGGCTGGCGTGTTGACGCGGTGTCGCGGATCGCGGTACCACCGATCGAAGTAGGCCTGGTCGTAACGCTTGCTCATGCGCCGCCCGCGCCCGTGATGCGTGCGGCGCGGCGCACGTCGGCCGCATCCGCGATGACGCGGCCCTCCGGCACATCGAGGGCCAGCCGCACCATGCCCGCGGCGAGCGCGTCGCCGGTGAGCGTGGCCCATCGGTCGTGCAGCGTGCGCGCGCCGGCGATCGCCGCCACGCGCAGCAGCGCGTCGGTGACGATGCTCGCCGCGCGCTCGGCCACGCGCCGCTCGTCCCGGTCGCTCCCCGAGATAAACGAGGGTTGCACGATGAGATACGGCAGTCCGCTCTCCTTCAACTCCCGTTCGAACCGGCCGCGCACGGCGAGGTACGGATTGCGACTCGATTCGCGCGCGCCGATGGACGATAGGTAGACGAAGCGCGGCCGGATGCCCGCACTGCGGGCGGCGCGCAGCAGCATCGCCGAGAGGCCGTAGTCCACCGCGTCATAGCCGGCGGCCGCCCCCGTGGCCCGCGCGTCACGCGCGGCGCGGGCGCGCGTCGTGCCGAGCAGGGCAAAGATCAGCTCTGGGCGAAGGCGTGCCATCGTGCGCGCTATGTCGTCCACATTCCACGGCGTGGCGTCCACACTGGCGCCCGCGGCCGAGAAGCGGGCGGTCCAGGAGCCGATGGCCGAGGAGTCGGGTCGCACGTGCGCGAAGGTCTGCACGCCCTCGCGCGCGAGGCGCTCCGTGACGTGCCGCCCGGTGTATCCGGTGGCACCGGCGATGAAGGCAGTGGTCATGCCGCGGATCACGCCGGCGGCGGCGCGTCCTCGTCCTTCGGCACCGGGGCCGATTCAGGAACCGGCTCGCGCCAGGTCAGGATGGCGAGGATCACCGCGCCTACCGAGACGCCGGCGTCGGCAACGTTGAACGTCCAGAACCGGGTTGATCCAATGCCGACGTCAATGAAGTCCACGACGCCTCTCGCACTGCGCAGGCGGTCAATCAGGTTGCCAGCCGCCCCGGCGACGATCATCGCCAGCGAGGCCGAGAGCCAGGTGGAGGTCGGCGGCAGCCCGCGCCACATCCGCAGGATAACAGCGATCATCACCACGGCGATGACGGAGAAGATCACGCGCGACGACGGGCCGACATGCATGTTCATGGCCGCGCCGGTGTTGTACGTCAGCGTCCAGCGCAGGACGTCGCCGATGACTTCCCGCGGCTGATGCAGCGGCAGCGCGGCCTCGACGATTCGCTTGGTGACGATGTCGCCAGCGAGGATGCCGAGCGCGATGGAGACGAAGATGCGGTCGCGAACGGAAGAGAACATGCGGGGCGGAAGGGGGGACTCGTGGACTGCGCGGTGCGAGACATCTAACTTACCGCCGCGACGCCCGCGGCGGAAACCCGCCCCGGTGCGATCCCCTTCCCGGCCGTGAGCGCGCCCAGACTCCCCATCGACGACGTCATGCCCGCGGTGCGCGACGCCCTGCGCACGGCGGGGCGTGTCGTGCTGGTGGCGCCGCCCGGCGCAGGCAAGACGACCCGCGTGCCGCTGGCGCTGCGCGACGAGCCGTGGTGCACGGGGCGCCTGCTCGTCCTCGAACCGCGCCGTCTCGCCGCCCGCGCCGCCGCCCACCACATGGCCCGGCTGCTGGGCGAGGACGTGGGCGGCACCGTCGGATACCGAGTGCACCTCGAGTCGCGGGTGTCGTCACGGACGCGCGTGGAGGTGATTACCGAAGGGGTGCTCACGCGCATGCTGCGCGACGACGCGACACTCGAGGGAGTGTCGGCAGTGCTGTTTGACGAGTTCCACGAGCGCAGCCTGCACGCCGATCTCGGCCTCGCGCTCACGCTGCACGCGCGCGCCCTCGTGCGCGACGACCTGCGCATCGCGGTGATGTCGGCGACCATCGAAGCCGCGCCGGTGGCGGCACTGCTCGGTGGTGCTCCGGTGATTGAAAGCAGGGGCCGCCTGCACCCGGTGACAACCATCCACCGTACCCCGCGCGAACGGCAGCGTGTGGAGGAGTTCACGGCGGCGGCAGTGCGCGCCGCGCTCGCGGACGACCACGGCGACGTCCTCGTCTTCCTGCCCGGCCAGGGCGAGATTGCCCGCACGGCCGCGCTTCTCGACGACGCAGGACCCGCGGTGGATGTGATACCCCTCTATGGCGCGATGCCGCTCGATGCGCAGGACCGCGCCATTCGCCCGAGCCCCGACGGTCGTCGCAAGGTCGTGCTCGCCACGTCGATCGCCGAAACGAGCCTGACCATCGAGGGAGTACGCGTGGTCATCGACAGCGGACTCTCTCGTGTGCCGCGCTTTGACGCACGCAGCGGCATGACGCGGCTGGCGACCACGCGCGTGTCGCGCGCCTCGGCCGACCAGCGCCGCGGCCGCGCCGGACGCCTCGGGCCGGGTTCGTGCTACCGTCTGTGGGCCGAGGGCGACGACGCACAGCTGCTCGCCCAGCGGACACCCGAGATTCTCGAAGCCGACCTCGCGCCGCTCGCCCTCGAGTTGGCCGCCGCCGGCATTGATGACGTGCGCGCGCTGCAGTGGCTCGATGCACCGCCCGAAGGGGCGCTGCGCCAGGCGCAGGGACTGTTGCGTGAACTCGACGCGCTCGACGCGGACGGTCGCATCACGCCGCACGGGCGCCGCGTCGCGGCATTGGGGGCGCACCCGCGGCTCGCGCATCTGGTGGCGCGCGGTCACGAACTGGGACTCGGTGCGCTTGCCTGCGACGTGGCGGCGCTGCTCGGCGAGCGCGACCTCTTCGATCGCGTATCCGCCGAGGGCGACGCGGACCTCGCCGATCGGGTGCGCGCGCTGCGCGACCCGGCCTTTGCGCGCGCGCATCGTGCCGACCGCGCGCGCGTGCAGCGCGTGAAACAGGAGGCCGACGCCCTGCGACGGGGACTCGGTGCGCCGCGCGACGACGCACGCCGCGACGCCCGGCGCCGGCCGAGCGGTGCGCCCGACGACGCGGCGGGTGACGCCGCACGCGACGACGCGGTCGGACTGCTTGTGGCGCTCGCGTACCCGGACCGTCTCGCGCGTCAGCGCCCCGGTGAACCCGGCCGCTACCTGCTGCGAAACGGGCGCGGCGCCACGTTCGCGGTGCCGCAGCCGCTTGGCGCCGCCGAATGGCTCGCCATCGCGGACGTGGATGGCGACCCGCGTGAGAGCCGCATCTGGATAGCGGCGGCCATTGATGCCGCAGACGTCATTACCCACTTCGCGTCGCACGGCACGGAGGAGCTGGTGCGCCACTGGGACGCGGCGAGGCGCACGCTTCGACTGACGCGCGTGTCGCGGCTCGGCGGCATTACGCTGCGGGAGCGCCGCGTGGATGCACCCAGTGCGGACGAAGCCGCGGCCTCACTGCTCGAGGTGGTGCACAGTGAGGGGCTCGCCGTGCTCAAGTGGGACGACCGCGCCACGCGACTGCGCGAGCGCCTCGCCTTCGCGCACCGATGCGACGCGGAACTTCCGGAGGTCTCTGACGATGCGCTGCGCGCGTCGCTCGACAGCTGGCTGCTCCCCGCCCTGCACGCAATCGGCACGCTCAACGCGCTCGCGCGGGTGGACGTCGCTGATGCGTTGCTCGCGCGACTCACGTGGAAACAGCGCGAGCGACTCGACGCGCTCGCACCGACGCATTGCGTGGTGCCGAGCGGTTCGAGGCTCCCGATCGACTACGCGGACGCCGCCGCGCCTGCACTGGCGGTTCGGCTGCAGGAGCTCTTTGGTCTGGCCGACACGCCGCGCGTCGGTGAGGGTCGCGTGCCGCTCACGCTGCAGCTGCTCTCACCGGCGCACCGCCCGGTGCAGGTAACACGCGACCTCGCCGGCTTCTGGGCGCGTTCGTACTTCGATGTGCGCAAGGACCTGCGTGGGCGGTATCCGAAGCACCACTGGCCGGAGAATCCGCTCGAGGCCGCACCCACGGCGCGCGCAAAGCGCCGGGGACATTAGCTCGCGCGCTGGTCGGGTCCCCGGTCCCTGAGCCGGACGCGGCCTGACGCAGCGGGACCGCCCCACCGCACCGCGGGAGCCGATTTGCGTTAGTTTATGCGCGGCCTCCCCAGCGAGGGACCGCCGTCAGACGGAATTTCGGCGCGAGCCGATTGGCCTCGGCGTTTGGAGCGTTGCTCCCCGTGCCGCCAGAGGAGAATTGATGACAACCCGGTCGGCCACGCGCTTCTATCTGGTGCTCATCGGCACAACGGTGCTCGGTGAGGCGGTGGCCGTGTTGCTGCTGCGTGCGCTCCCGCCGATGCCGCCGCTAGTCGGCGCGCTGTTGGCGGCGCTGGTGCTGCTCATTGCCCTCGTCCCGGTCCTCGTCCTGTTACGGGTGCGCAGCGGCGACCGCGAACGCGCGCATGCGCTCCTTCTAACGCGCGAAGCACAGCTGCGCGCGACACTCGAGTCCACGGTGGACGGCATTCTGGCGGTGGACAACGCCGGCAAGGTCATGCACGTCAGCCGTCGCTTCGCCGAATTGTGGCGAGTCCCGCCCGAGCTGTTGGCGCGCGGCGACGACCACGAGCTGCTCGCGTTCGTTCTGGCCCAGTTGAGGGATCCCGCCGCCTTTCTGGCAAAGGTGCAGGCGCTCTACGACGGGGATGCCGCCGGTTTCGACGTGCTGCAATTCAAGGATGGCCGGGTGTTCGAACGGTATTCCTTGCCCATGCGCTCGGAGGGCACGCGCATCGGCCGGGTCTGGTCGTTCCGAGACGTCACCGAACGCGACCGCAGCCTCCTCGAGCGTGATGTGTTGCGGGAGATCGCGCACGGCGTGGCAACGTCCACCGATTTCCAGGGCTCGCTTCAGTCGATGCATCGATCGCTGCAGCGCGTATTCGACGCCGAGAATTGTTTCGTGGCGCTGCACGACGCGCGAACGGGACACTTCAGTTTCCCCTACTTCGCGGACCAGCGCGACGTGGCTCCCACGCAGCCGGTCGAGATCCCGCGGAGCTGTACCGCGTACGTGTTCCGGAGCGGCACACCGGCGCTCATCACGCTCGACGTGTTCCACCGGCTCGTGGAGGCGGACGAGATCGACCTCGTCGGCTCACAATCTCCGGCCTGGATGGGCGTGCCGTTGCGCACGCCCCGTGGACTCATCGGCGTCCTGGCCCTGCAGCACTACGAGCGGGAGGACGCGTATACGGAACGCGATTTGGCGTTCCTCGCCTCGGTGGGAACCCAAGTGGCGCTCGTGATCGAGCGGAGACTTGCCGAGGAGACGTTGCGGGAGAGCGAACGACGGCTGCGTGAGGCGCAGGATTTGGCCGGACTCGGCAGCTGGGAACTGGACTTGGAGCGCGGACAGGTTCATCTGTCGGAGAGTCTCTGCCGACTGATAGGTCGCGACCCGGCTCGGCAGTCAGTGTCGCTGGCGGAACTTCCTCGCTACTTCACACCGGAAAGCTGGACGCAGCTCCAAGCCTCCCTGCAGACGGCAGCCGCGCAGGGCACGCGGTTCGAATTGGTGCTCGAAGTGCTGCAAGAGGGTGGTCGACGCCGCACCCAGCAGGGGACAGGCGTCGCGGTGCGCGGGCCGTCGGGCGACGTCATCCAACTGCGCGGGACCGTCTTCGACATCACGGAGCGTCGCGCGGCCGAGCAGGCGGCGGCGCTGTACGAATCCCGGCTTCAGCAGTCGCAGCGCATGGAATCCGTGGGGCGCCTGGCTGGCGGGATCGCGCACGACTTCAACAACATGCTCACCATCATCCTCGGCAATGTGGAGCTGGCACTGATGGAGCGGGACGCGGCGCAGGCGTTGCGCCCCAATCTCATGGAAGTCCAGGCGGCGGCCCGGCGTTCCGCCGAACTGACGCGCCAGCTGTTGGCGTACGCGCAACGTCAGTCGGTCGCGCGCAGGGAGCTGGATCTCAGCCAGACGGTCGCCGACCAACGCGCCTCGTTGCAGCGGGTCGTCGGTGCGGGCATCCGCCTCGACTGGCATCCAACCTCGGATCTGTGGCCGGTCGCCATGGATCCTTCGCAACTCGCCGCGGTCCTCGCCAACCTGTGCCTGAACGCGCGGGAGGCGGGCGCCGACGTGGTGACACTGGCGACGTCCAACGTCGCGGTTGGTGCGGCGGACGCGCCGAGTCCCGAGGCGGCGCCCGGCGACTATGTGCGGCTGAGCGTGAGCGACAACGGCCGCGGAATGGACGCCACCACGCTCCAGCACGCGTTCGAACCGTTCTTCACGACCAAGGACGTAGGCCAAGGGCCGGGACTCGGGCTCGCCGAGGTGTTCGGCGCGATGCGGCAGAGTGGCGGTTTTGTGAGCGCCACGAGCGCACCGGGCGAAGGAACGACGGTCGACCTGTACCTTCCGCGGCACGCCAGCGTCGCCGCCGTCTAAGGGCCGGCGCTACACCAGCCAGCGCCGCGTCGTATCGAGCAGCTCCTGGTACGGCGCTCCGAACAGCTTGAGCAGGTAGCGCTCCTCGCGCAGGACGACGCCCCAGTGCAGGACGCACCACGTCGGCACCAGCACGACGAGATACCACGCATTTGCGCGCAGCATGCCCACACCGGCCAGGAAGACGAGCCCGGCGATGTACATCGGGTTGCGCGTCACGCTATACGGCCCGCCGAGGACGAGGAAGCGCGACGCGCGCCACGGGGCGGCCGGTGTGCGCGCCTTCACGAACTGCTCGTGCGCCCACCAGAGGAGACCCAGCGCTGCAAGCACAACCGGAACGCCGGTCCAGCGCGACATGCCCAGCGGCCACGCGTACACGACTCGCAGCGCCTCGGCCGCCGCCATGGCGGCCACCGCGATCAACGCGGGCGGGGCGATCACGCCGGCCACTTCCTCGGAGCGCGCGAGGACGGCGGCCTGCCCGCTGTGATACGCGAGGTGTTGCGCCACACCGTCTATCATGGTGACGTACGTGTACCCGCGGTCGCTCACTGGCGCGTTCAGCGCGGCATCCGGCATCGCTGTCACGCACTGCGCCAGCCGCTCCACCGCGTCACCCAATGCCGCGACATCGTGCTGCCACTGCGCGTCGGTGGTCGCTATGGGCCTCCGAAAGTCCTCCTCATCGCGCGGCGCATACGATGGTTCGTCGAACCGCCGCAGCGGCACCTCCGCCCAGAGCGTCAGGTGCAGCACGAGTTCCCACGGGGTATGCGAGCCGCGCGCGCGCCGGTGCGCCGCCTGCTGCGCCGTGAGGCGCGACAGGACGGTTGCCGCCGACGGCCCGTGCCACGGCTCGCCGTTCCAGGCGCGCCGCAGCTCGGCAGCCAATCGTTCGCCGGTCGTCATGGCACGCCCACTGCTACTTCTTGGTGACGACTTCTTCCTTGAGGATCTTCTTGGCCATCCAGAACACGAGGAAGGCCACGATGAGGAAGTCGATGCTTGAGCCGATCACCCTGCCCATCTCGAACTGTATGCCGAGCAGTTCGGGCTTCCAGTCGCGCCAGTCACCGCCGGCGGTCGACGTGATCCTGCCGATGATGGGCATCAGCAGTCCGTTGACGAAGGCCGAAACGAGATCATTCAGCTTTCCACCGATGATGACGGCGATGGCGAGGCCGATGACGCCGTACTGCTTGAGGAACGCGGTGAACTCCTTCAGCATGGTTCGCTCCAGAAGAGGGTGGATGGTCAGGCGCCGAATTGGGAAAGGTGGTGATGCGTGTGTCGGTGAATGAGCACGCCCCAGTCATCCCCGGACAGGTCGCCGAAGGCCGGATGCCGCGCCCACGCGCTGTCACGGCCCTTCGCCGCCGCACGTTCGATGAGCGCCTTCACGGCGGCGACGTCCGCGGCCCACGACTCCGGGGCTCGCGACAGCATCTCGCGTGCAGTGGGCGCGCCCCTGGGAAACGGCAGGAGATGAATGACGAGATACCGGACGACGCGGTTGGAGAGGATCGACGGCCGGTCCTTGCACGACTCCTCACCCAGCGCCATGCGCACCGCCGAGATGAGATGCGACACCATGCGCGGCGCCGTGAACTTGCCCCAGCGCGCGGGGGCGGTGGCGTCGAGTCTGTCGAAGCGCGCCAGGAGCGCCGCACGTGCGGCGGGGTCGAAGATCGACGCTGCCATTAAACCTCCGTCGGCGCGCCGAGGGCGTTCCACTCGCGCCAGCCGCCGGCCATGGATGCGACGTTCGTGTAGCCCATCTGCTGCAGCGCATCGGCCGCAAGCACGGAACGAAAGCCGCCGCCGCAGTACAGGATGATCTCGGCGTCTTTCTCGGGCACGCGCGACTCGATGTCGCGCTCGATCACGCCCTTGCCCAGATACTCCGCGCCGCTGGCATGGCCCGCCGCCCACTCACTCTGTTCGCGGATGTCAATGAGTCGCGCTCCGGCGGCGGCGCGATCGCGCGCCTCCTGGACGGAGACCTCCTTCACGTGCGCGCGCTTGGCTTCAATGAGCGCGAGAAATCCGGGAGCGTGGTACACGATATCCTCAGCGAGTGGATGGCAGGGAAGCTGTCGCGGCGACGCGGGAGCGGAAAGGGGCTAGCAGATGCGCGGCAGCTGGTCGCCCGGGAGCAGGTCCACTACGCGCGTGCCGCCCAGCGCCGTGCGCAGGGCCACGAGGCGCGGATGCGCCGCCACCACCCGTCCGAACCGCACGGCCTCGCCTCCCAGCGGGTGCGACCGCAGGGCGCGGAGCGCCGCGTCGGCCTGCCCTTCCGCGACGAAGGCGACCATGACGCCCTCGTTGGCCACATAGAGCGGGTCGAGCCCGAGCATCTCGCAGGCCGCGCGCACATCGCCGGGCACGGGAACGGCCGACTCGTCAATCTCGATGCCGACGCCGGAGGCCAGCGCAATCTCATTGAGCGCGCTCGCCACGCCGCCGCGCGTGGCATCCCGCAGGACGTGCACCTCCGACCCGACGGAGCGCAGGGCATCCACAAGCGGCGCCAGGCAGGCGCTGTCGCTGGTGATGGCGCTCTGGAACGACGACCCCTCGCGCGCCGCCATGATGGCCATGCCGTGCCGCGCGATGGGCGCGCTCACCAGGATCGCGTCGCCCACCTGCGCGCGCCCCGGCGCCGGCCGGAAGGCGGGATCGATGACACCGACTCCGGTGGTATTGATGTACATGCTATCGGCCTTGCCGCGTTCCACCACCTTCGTGTCGCCGGCAACAATGGGAACGCCCGCCTCACGCGCCGCCAGCGCCATCGCGGCAATCACCCGATCCAGCACGGCGAGCGACAGCCCCTCCTCGAGCACGAACCCCGCGGTGAGGCAGACCGGGCGCGCGCCCATCATCGCGACGTCGTTCAGCGTGCCATGCACCGCGAGCGACCCGATGTTGCCCCCCGGAAACTCGAGCGGATGCACGACGAACGAGTCGGTGGAGATGGCCAGATCACCGCTCGCCACGCCGAACACGGCCGCGTCGCCTAGCTGTGACAGCGCCGGATTGTCGAAGTGCGGCAGGAAATGGCGCGCCACCAGCTGCGCGCTCAGCTTGCCGCCCGAGCCATGACCGAGTTGTACGCGATCGGTAGCCTCGAGGGGCACGGGGCAGTGCAGACCCGCGGGATTGGCGGGGCCGCTCATGGTGCCGCCAGCACGGGGTCTGCTCATGGTCCCACCAGCGTTTGCTCGACCGCGCGGTGTCGCATCAGACTGTAATACGCCGAGCAGGCCCCCTCGGTGGAGACCATCGGCGCGCCAAGCGGCTGCTCCGGTGTGCAGCGCGTGCCGAACGACGGGCACTGCGTCGGCTTGAGGCGACCGGTGAGCACGTCGCCAGCCTTGCATGCCTCCGGCTCATTCACCGTGAGACCCGCCACGCCAAACCGGCGCTCGGCGTCGTACGCCGAGAATTCTTCGCGCAGTCGCAGCCCGCTCATCGAGATTTCGCCGATGCCGCGCCATTTCCGGTCGGTCATCTCGAAGACCTGCTGCACGCGCGCGCGCGCCGCGGGCGTGCCCTGACGCTGCACCGACCGCGCGTACTGGTTCTCGACCTCATGCCGGCCGTCCTCGAGCTGGGCCACCGCCATCGCGATGCCCTCGAGGATGTCCACCGGCTCGAAGCCGGTGACGATGATCGGCACCTTGTACGCGGCGGCGATGGGCTCGTACTCCTCCCATCCCATGACCGCGCAGACGTGGCCGGCGGCGAGGAAACCCTGCACACGGTTGCCCGGCGCCTCGAGAATGGCCTTGATGGCCGGCGGCACCGTGACGTGTGACACCAGCACGCTGAAGTTCTTCACGTTGAGGTCGCGGGCCCGCCAGACCGCCATCGCGTTGGCCGGCGCGGTCGTCTCGAACCCCAC
>JBAZTM010000082.1:2552-16865 GCA_041661925.1 Gemmatimonadaceae bacterium | reverse complement strand
AGCTGCACAGCCTGGCGCCCCGGTCGAGTTCACCGGCCGTGCGCCGCACGAACTCCTCGGCCGGCCATTCGGGCACCTCGTGCCACGAGATGGACGAGGCATTCGGCAGGAGCGCAAACACAGTGGCGTCGCTCATGGCGTCGGGAAGAGCTGGGTGGCCGCGGCGGTCCACGTTTCGCGCAAGACGTCGGGCGTGAAAAGCCCGAGCCACAACGACAATCCGAGCAGCACTGCGGGCGGCACCAGCGAGCCAGCCGACTCGACGAAGCGGCGACCCGCTGCAACAGTCGCCGGACGCGGCCTGCCGTCGACCACGGCGAACACCACGCGGCTGAGCCCGAAGAAGGCAAAGAGCAGGCAGGTCAGGAAGATGGCAACCGCCACGAAGTGCCCCGACGCCAGCGCCGCACGCAGGACGAGCAGTTCACTGAAGAAGGGCCCGAACGGCGGCGAGGCCGTCACCGCGAACAGGCCGGCGACGAAGATCATCGACGAGCGCGGCGTGACCAGGGCCATGCCGCGCACATCATCAATGGATGCCGACCCGGCCGCGCGATGAATATTGCCGGCACTCAGGAACAGCGCGCCCTTGGTGAGGCCGTTGCTCCAGATGTGGAAGAGCGAGGCGAACACTCCGGCGGGGCCGAGCGCGGCACCGATGCTCAGAATGCCCATGTGCTCAACGCTCGAGTAGGCGAGCATGCGCTTGAAGTCCCGCGTGCCCAGCAGGAACAGGGCCGCCACGACCATCGAGAAGAGGCCGATAGCCATCAGCGTGCGGTCTGCCACGGCGCCCGCTCCCGCGGCGCCGACCACGGCGCGCACACGGAGGATGGCGGTGAACGCGACGCTCGTTACGCCGCCGGCGAGCAGCGCGCCGACGATGCCCGGCGCCTCACCGTACGCATCGGGCTTCCACGTGTGCATCGGCGCGAGCCCCATCTTGGTGCCGTAGCCCACGAGCAGCAGCACCCACGCGATGAGCACCCACGAACGCGACAGCGCGGCGCCCTGCGCCGCGAGCGCAACGAAGGTCAGGTCAGCACTGCCGCCACCGTGGAGCGAGGCGTAGCCGAGGCAGAACGATCCGAGCAGCGAGAGCGCGATGCCGGTACCGCCCACGAGCAGGTATTTCCACGTCGCCTCGAACGCGCGCGGCGTGCCGTTGAAGTGCAGCAGCGGCACCGCGGCCAGCGTTACCGCCTCCGTCGCGATCCACAGGACGCCGAGGTGGCGGGCCTGGTGTCCGGCGCTTAGCAGCCCCATCACCGCGAGCAGCACGGCGACGAAGACGCGGTTGCTGCGTTCGTGACGCACGCGTAGATAACTGACCGCGTAGACGGCACAGAAGAAGAACAGCAGCGACACCGCCGGCAACACCGAACGCGCCACCGGATCGAAGCCGAGCCATGCCTCTGGCGCCACGACCGGTGGACGGAACAGAAGCCAGAACGCGAGACTCACGTGCACGCCGCCGACGACAGGCAGGATCCACGGCCTGCTCCGGTCGCTCGGCCAGAGCATGGCCACCCCCGCTCCGACGAGCGGCACCGCGATCAGCAGGAGTTCTCTCATTCGCGAAGCGCCGTCAGCTTGCGCGTGTCGAGGGAATCGAAGGCGCGCTGGATACGATCGACGATGATGCCGATGACGAAGATGCCCACGGTGAGGTCGAGGAGAACGCCCGCTTCAACGAGCAACGGTGTGGACGAGATGAGCAGCAGGCCGAACAAGTAGATGCCGTTCTCGAAGATCAGGTAGCCGCAGACCTGCGAGATCGCCTTCACTCGGCCGATGAGCAGCACGAAGCCGGTGAGAATGGAGGCGAGTGCACCCGGGACGAGCAGGGACCGCGCGTGCTCCGGCAGCAGCGGCAGCTGCCGCGCGACCGCCACGGCGGCGATGGTACCGAGCGCGCCGAGCAGCAGAGAAGGAACGAAACCAATGTACGGTTCGATTTCGCGCTCGATGTGCGCCGCGCGCATCGCCCGGCGCAGCAGACCCGGGATCACCACGCCCTTTCCGATTGCGGTCGCCAGCGCCACCGCGGCCACGCGCCAGTCCAGGTCATGTTCCAGGAGCAACGGCATGACGCCAAGCAACACGCCCTGCAACGCCGTGGCGCGAATGATGGACGGCAGGCGGCTGCTGCCCAGCGCCACCAGGTTGAGCCCCATCGCGAGGCCGATCAGCAGGTTCAGGTCGAGCATCAGGCCGCCCCCTGCCACGCCACGAGCAGCGCGAAGACGCAGAGCAGCACCGACGTGGTGAGCAGCAGCGGCACGCGGCGGAACGCAAACCGGGCCAGCAGCGACTCAATGAGGCCAACGCCGACGATCACCACCAGCACCCCGGCCAGCAGCACCGCCGCGGCGCCGAACGGTGAATACGTCCCCATGGGCAACACCGCCTGAGTCAGCAGCACGGCGAAGAGCATCAGTTTCATGGAGGCCCCATGCAGGACAGCGGCGAGCGGTGGACCGCTGTGATCGAGCACCATCACCTCATGGATCATCGTCAGTTCGAGGTGGGTGTTGGGATCGTCGAACGGGACGCGACAGTTCTCCGCGAGCAGCACCGTGAAGAGCCCTGCGGCGAGCAGCACCGCGCTGGTGCCGACCGTCGGCGTCAGCATGGTGGCCAGCGAGACGCTGCCTGATTGCACGCTCAGCGTCAGCATGGCGGCGATCATCGCCGCCTCAGCGAGCACCGCATAGCTGACCTCGCGAGCGGCTCCCATGCCTTCGAACGCGGAGCCAGTTTCCATCGCCGCCCACGTGATGGCGAATCGGGCGAGCGCCAGAAGATACAGCACGAGTATCATGTCGCCGCGGAAGCTCAGGCTCGCGCCGAGCGGTCCGAGCGGTACCATCATCATGGCGCTCAGCACCGCCACCCACGCGACCGCCGGGCCGACGATGAAGGCCGGTGACGCCAGCGTGCTCATGACGACCTGCTTTCGCGCGAGACGCGCGAGGTCGTAGTAGAGCTGGAGCACCGGTGGCCCGCGACGGCCCGCCACCCACGCCTTCACCTTGTTGATGATGCCAGGCAGCAGCGGCGCAAGCAGCACCCAGCAGGCGAGGCGAAGCACGAATGCGAGAAGTGACATTATCGAACGCCCGTCCCGAGGACCATCGCACCGAGCGCGACCAGTCCCGCAACCACGTACATGATGTACGCCTGCAGGTTTCCGTGCTGCAGGCGGCGGGCCCCGCTCGCGAGTTGCATGATCGCGCCTCCGAGCGGGGCGATGACTACGTCGAGTACGGTGTCAGGCATCCGCTCGAGGCGAAATGACCGCACGGGCGCCAGGCCGCGCGGACGGCGCAGCAGAAGGCGCGGGCGCAGCAGCCACCGAAACCACCCCACCACGATCTCCGCGAATGAACCGCTGGAGTATTGCATGCGCGCGGTGGGCACCGCGTAGCCGCAGTCCCACGTCATGCCGCGCCGTACGCCGCGGAGCTGCGTCAGGCGCCACGTCCCCCACCCCGCCAGGACGACCAGCACGGCGAGAACGACCTGCGTTCCGCCAATCGCGCGAAGCGGCGTGGGAACGTCAGTCCCTGTCCAGGCGGGCTGCCATGACCCGATGGCGCGAGCGATTGCCGGCCACACGACCGTGGGCGCGAGTCCGAGCGCCAGACAGAGCGCGGCGAGCGCCGCCATCGGCGCGCGCATGGTCCACCCACTCTCGTGCGCGCGGGCCGCGGGCTGGGTTCGCGGCGCACCGAGAAAGACCAAGGCGCCCGCCTTGAGGAAACTCGCCAGCGCCAGCGCCCCGGCGATGCCGAGCATGATGGCGGCCAGCATCGCGGGCCACGCCGATGCGCTTCGACTGGTGACCGCGTCAAAAAGGCCGAGGTAGACGAGCCATTCACTCACGAAGCCGTTGAGGGGCGGCAGTGCGGCAACTGCCAGGCTCCCAACCGCGAACAGTCCCGCCGTCCACGGGAGTCGGCGCCAGAGTCCACCGAGCCTGCTCATCTCCTTGGTGCCAGTGGCATGCAGCACCGAACCCGCGCCCAGGAAGAGGAGCGACTTGAAGAGTCCATGATTCCACACGTGCAACAGTGCACCGGCGAGAAGCAGCCGGCCCCACGGAGCCCCTCCGTCGCCAACGGCGAGCAGCGCGCCGCCAAGCCCGACCGAGATGATGCCAACATTCTCGACCGAGCAGTACGCGAGCAGCCGCTTCAGGTCCTGCTGCGCGAACGCGAAGGCGATGCCAACGACGGCGCTCGCCGCGCCCAGTCCGGTCAGCACCCAGCCCGCGGCGGGCGGAACCGGCAGCCATCCGCTGAATCGCACGATGCCATACACACCCATCTTGATGGCGACGCCGGACATGATGGCTGACACGTGGCTGGGCGCGTTGGCGTGCGCCGACGGGAGCCACACGTGCAACGGAAACAGGCCGGCCTTCACGCCGAACCCCGCGAGCGCCAGCCAGAACAACGGCTGCAACGATGCGTGGTCGCGCATCGGACCCAACTCCCAGCTGCCCGTGCGCACCGCCAGCAGGGTGAAGAACGCGAACAACATCATCGTACCCGCGTGCGACGCGGCGAGGTAGAGCCACCCTGCCGAACGCACGGCGCGCCGCTGTCGGTCAAGCGTAATCAGGAAGTAGGCGGCGATGGCGAACGATTCCCACGCGATGAGAAAGTGCAGTCCGTTGGACGCCGTCAGCACGAGGATCATGCTCAGCACCAGTGCACTCCACCACGCGCGGCCCCGCGGCGCCGACGCGGCGTGGTGCTCGTCCGGCCAGTATTCGCGCGCATAGATCGCGCCGGCGCTGCCGATCACCCCGACGAGCGCGAGGAAGAGCGCGCTCACGCCATCGAGCCGCAGGTGCAGCGTTTCTCCTCCGAGGCGCACCACGCTGCGCCACTCCCAGTCGGCGCCGCCGAACAACACGATGAGTGCGGCAACCAGCGCTGCCGCTGCGCCCACGAGGGTGAGGGCAAGCCATGCCCGCGGCGCGCGGCGCCCCGCGACCGCGGCGAGGAGAAGCGCGCCAACCGACGCGAGCAACAGTGGGCCAATGCTCACGGCGTGCGTGCCCGACTCGCGGGTCCGGCCAGCTCTTCATCCAGCATCGCCACCGCCCGGAAGATCTCGTCGTCGGTGGCCCCTTCGGTAAGCGCATCGCGCAGCGGCGTGCTCCTCAGCAGACGGCTCAGCCGACCGAGCAGGTCGAGGTGCGCGCGCGGCGACGGCGCGATGAAGAAGAACAGGCGCGTCACGTCAATACCGTCCGCCGGCGGCTCCGGCAGCAGCATCCCCTCGCGCAGGAAGAGCAGTGCAATCGTCCCCGCGTCGCGGCCGAGCGCCACGCGCGCGCTCGGGTGCGGCACGGCGAAGCCGCCGCCCACCGGTGCCGCGGTCACTCCGCCAGGCGCGCGCAGGCGCTGCGCCAGCAGTTGTCGCACCGACGCGGTGGTCCGCGGCAGCGCGGCCACCACGCGATCGAACACGTCGCCGACATCAGCGGCGGGCACCGCGCGCCAGATGCCGCCGGCTCGCAGCAACGGCTCGAGCCGGATGTCTGTCGCGAACACCGACTGCTCCGGCGCAAGGAAGCCGGCCTGAGAGGAGAGCCCGCGATTCGCCGCCCACTGCGCCACCTGCGCGCGGTCGAAGATCAGGCGTCCGCGGTCTCGCGTGTGCGGCAGACCCTCGTCGCGGATCCACCCGTCCACGACGCCCTCTGACACGCCGAACGACTCGGCGATCTGGATGAGATTCAGGAACATCAGTGCACTCCGCCCAAAACCACCAGGGTCAGCAGTACCACACCAACGAGCAGGTACCCAAGGTATGCCTGCACGCGTCCATGCTGCAGCCGCCGCGCCGCCCCCGCCACCCGCAGGACGAATGCGCCCGCCGGCTCCACGATGCGTTCGAGCACCGTCTCGGGCGTGTGCTCAAGGAAACTCGCACCCTGTGGGAACACGTCCACGGGGCGCACGGCGTGCTGGACCGGACGCAGCACGAAGGCGAACCATTCGGTAAGGATGCCAGCGGACGAGCCCGCGGTGTACTGCATGCGCGGCGACGGCGCGGCATAGCCGCAGTCCCAGGTCAGGCCTGTGGCCAGACCTTGTCGGCGCGTCCACCGCAGCAGCATCCAGCCGACCGCCGCCGACAGCAGCAGCACGCCGATCTGCGCGCCACCCAACACGGCGAGTGGTGCGGCGAGCGGTGCCGCGAGCGGACCGGCAACTTCCGCTTCCGCCCACACCGGCTGCCACGTGCCCACGGCGAGCGAAACCGCCGGCCAGAACACGACCGGTGCGATACCGATGGCGACGCAGGCGCCGGCCAGCAGGAGCATGGGCGAACGCATCGCCCAGCCGCATTCGTGGGCGCACGCGGCGTCGCGCGAACGCGCGCCGCCGAGGAAGACGACCCCGCACACCTTGATGAAGCAGGCGAGGGCGAGCGCACCGGTCACCGCAAGCAGGATCGCCGCCGGTATCGCCCCCCACACAGACGCACCGCGTGAAAGCGTGGCGCCGAAAAGACCGAGATAGACAAGCCACTCGCTCACAAAACCGTTGAGCGGAGGCAGTCCGCAGATGGCAACCGCCCCGAGTGCGAACAGGCTGGCCGTCCATGGCATCCGCCGCCAGAGTCCTCCGAGCCGGCTCATCTCGCGCGTACCGGTGGCGTGCACTACCGAGCCGGCGCCAAGAAAGAGCAGGCCCTTGAACAGTCCATGATTCCAGACGTGCAGCAAACCGCCCGCGAGCGCGAGGCGCCCCCAGGTGGGATAGCCCTGGTCGGTGGCGACCATCGCGAAGCCGAGGCCGATCAGGATGATCCCGATGTTCTCCACACTGTGATACGCGAGCAGTCGCTTGAGGTCATGCTGCGCGAGCGCGAACGCAACGCCAATCACCGCGCTCGTCACGCCCAGCACAGCCAGCACCCAGCCAGCGCCCGGCGGCGCCGGCAGCCAGCCGCTGAATCGCACGAGACCGTAGATCCCCATCTTGATCGCGACGCCGGACATCAGGGCCGACACATGACTCGGCGCGTTCGCATGTGCGGACGGCAGCCAGATGTGGAGCGGGAAGATGCCCGCCTTGATGCCGAAGCCCAGCAGCATCAGCCAGAACAGCGGCGCCAGTTCGGCGTGGGATTGCATCGGGCCCAGGTCCCAACTGCCGGTTCGCACTGAGAGCAAGCCGAAGAACGCGAAGAGAATGAGCACGGATACGTGCGAGGCCGCGAGGTACAGCCATCCGGCGCGCCGCACCTCAGCCGACGTACGCTCCAGCGTCATCAGGAAATAGGTGGAGAGCGTGAACGCCTCCCACCCGAGCAGGAAGTGGATGCCGTTCGACGCGAGCAGCACCCAGCCGAGTCCCAGTATGGTGAGGTTCCACCAGCGACGGCCGGTGCTCGCTGTGCGGGGATGCGCCGCATCCGTCCAGTATTCGCTGGAGTAGACGGCGCCCGCCGCGGCGATGACGCACAGGAGCGCGAAGAAGAGCGCGCTGATTCCGTCGAGCCGCAGATGCAGTGTCTCTCCACCGAGACGCACGGCGCTCCGCCAGTCCCACGTGTCACCACCCGCGAGCACGCCGATGGAGGCCGCCAATCCCGCCGTCAGGGCCGTGACCGTCGCCGCCAGCCAGGCGCGCGGCGACCGAGCGCCAACCAGCACGCCAATGACGAGGCCAGCCAGCGCCACAGCAAGAAGAAACCCCGTGATCATCCGCGCGCCACAGCCAGCGTCAGTTGCCGCGCGGGGATTCGCACCCGGTCGGCAACTATCGGCAGCGAAACGTCAACTGTCTCGAGCATCGTCGCCGACTCCTCGCCGAAGCTTCTAACGCACCCACGTGGACAGGGCTTAACGGTAGCGCACTTGCTATTGAATCACCGTTCAATACAATGTTATCCCCAGTCAGCTGCCCAGTCAACGCGCGGTTGCGCCCCTCAGCCTGCGAAGGCTCCCTGACTGGGGACGTCGCGCATCCGCGTGTGGACGCCACACGACCGGGAGGAGTCCAATGCCGGGGAAGAAGGTGGCAGAACTCGAGCGGCGCGAGCAGATCCTCGCGGCCACCTACGAGGTGGCGGCGCAGCGCGGGCTCTGGGAGACCACGATCCTCCAGGTGGCCGCCGCGGCGGGCGTCAGCCCCGGCCTCGTGATCTTCCATTTCGAGAGCCGACGCCAGCTCCTGCTCGCCCTGCTAGACCACGTGCTCGCGACGACCACGGTGCTGGAGGTCGATCCGGTGGCGGCAGCGTTGGCATCGCCCAGCGAGCGTCTCGTTGTCGTCCTGCGCCAAGAAATGAGCCGGCTGATGAGCGAACCGCTCCGGATTCGCCTGACTTTCGATTTCTGGATGGCCGGTGTGCGCGACGCGGCGATCCGCGAGAAGCTGCAATCCGAGTTCGCGCGCTATCGCGAGTCGTTCCGTCCGCTCGCGGCGGAGGTGCTGCGCGCGGAGCCCGAACGGTTTCCGGGCGTCACGCCGGAAGGACTCGCTGGCGTGAGCGTCAGCCTGATCAAGGGATGCGCCGTGCAGTCGATGATCGATGCGGAGCATTTCGACGTGGAAGAACACCTCGCGGCGGTAGGTGGTCTGATGAGCCATCTCGGCGCGGATCCAGCCGCGCACTAACGCCGTCATTCGTCGCCGCGACGGTTCCCAGCGCACGAAGGCCGCCCATATCAGGCGGCCTTCGCTGTTCAATCGTCATCCCAATCGCAACTCCAAATCGTGAATCTGAATCCGAGCTCCCAATCCCCAATCGCGGTTGCTACGGAAGGATGTCGTCAAACGGCGGCACCACCGGCGCCGCGTTGGGCGGCCGCACACCCTGGCGAATCGCCGGACGCTGGCCGACACCAGGGCGCACACCGGCGCCCGGGCCCATGCGGGGACCCATGCCCTGCCCCATGCCGGGGGCCATGCCCGGACCCATCCCGGCACCCACGCCGGCGCCAGCGCCTGGGCCAGCCGCACCACGGCGGCCCGCCTGCGCACGGAACTCGTCGATACGCCGACGCAACTGCTCCTGCATGCCGAGGAAGCGCGCGCGCTGCATCGGCGTCAGGTAGCCGGCCAGTTCCTTCTGCTCCTGTTCCACCAGCTCGAAGCGCTGCCGCTGGATGAGCATCATCTTGTCGAGCGCACCCGACACCTTGGCCTGGTTCGTGGTGTCTCCGGCGAGGATCAGGTCGCGCATGCTCATGCGGGCATCGCGCTCCTGCTCCACCAGCAGCCGACGCTTCTCCTCGAAGCGCTTGTTGGTGGCCTGCAGCTTGGTGAACTGGTCATCCGACAGCTTCAGCTGATTCTTGAGTTGGTTGGCGATCCGGTTGCGGATCTGCTGCTCCAACTGCGCGCGGTCCTGCGGCGCGCGCGCCTGCGCACGAGCGCCCGCCTGCGCCTGCGGCTGCGCAGCTGCTCTCGGCTGTGCCGGCGGGTTCTGCGCCGCGGCCGTTGCGGCCACGAGGCCCAACGCGAGTCCAACGCGAACGATGTTCTTCATAGGGTCTTGCCTCCTTCATTCATGATGACTGGTGTCATCGACTCGGGATCCATGCTGGGCAGCGTCCTGACCGAATCCATCTGCCCCAAGAGAGCCTGCAGGTCACTCAGCGAAAGGTCCGACAGTCCACCACCGAACGAGATGCCATCCTCGGATCGTGACGACGCCGGCGATTGCGTCGATTCAACGCCGGCCAGCACCGCCACGTGGGACGAGTCGGCCACTCGTACCGCTTCCGCGTCCGGCGCGCGCCGCCAGACGATGCCGCCGCCCACGACGAGCACCAACCCCGCCGCCGCAGCGTACTGCCACACATGCTGGCTCACCCGGCGCCGCGGCATTACGCGCACGGCCGGCTGCGGCTTGGGCAGCGCCGCGACAATCGCCGCCACGTCCACCCGCGGCACGCCCAGCGCGAGGCCGTCCTGCACGCGTCCGAGCAGCGCCAACTCGGCGCGGCACATCGCGCAGCCGGCCAGGTGCTCGGCCACGCGCGCCGCGTCGCCGGCTCCCAGCACGCCGTGGGCGTACTCGGGGAGCAGGTCGCGCATCAGGCCATTGGGACAGTCAGTCATCGCTCACGAACTCCTTGATCGCTCGCATTGCATTGTGGTAGTGCACCCGGCATGCGCCTTCCGTGCTGTCCACCACCGTCGCGATCTCCGAATAGGGCATCCCTTCCGTCACCCGCAGAGTGAACACTTCGCGCTGCAACGGGGACAACCGGTCTACCGCCTGCCGCACGCGAAGCAACGCTTCGTCCGCCACCATGCCATCGAGGGCGTTGAATTCCTGCACCGCGTGACCCTCTTCCAGCTCCACCTGGTTCCTGCTTCGCCGCTCGGCGCGCTGCCGGTCGAGCACGAGGCGTTTCAGGATGGTGAACAGCCACGTGCGCAACGAACTGTCAGCCCGGAAACTGCCAATCGAGTTGAACGCCCGCACGAACGTGTCCTGCACCAGCTCGTCCACACCATCCCGCACACCGTGCGTGGAGGCAAACCGGGCGAGCGCCTGGGCATGCCGTTCCACGATCTCGGTCGCCGCCCGCTGTTCACCCCGTTGCCATCGGGCGATCAGCGCAACATCCACCTGGGCGTCACCTTCGCGGTTCGATTCACTCATGCGCTCACCATCTTGGACGCCATCCCCCCGCCGGTGTTAATGGCCGCTTGACGAAAAGGGGCTGGGAACCCAGCATCCGGTGCGGCGGGTACTTACCCTCACCCCGTGCACCACACCGTGCCCGTGCCCCAGCACCCCACCCTGCACCCCGCACCGCCCCAGCCACGTGATTGAGATCATCGCCCACCGCGGGGCCTCCCGCGAACACCTCGAAAATACGCTTCCCGCCTTCCAGCGCGCCCTCGACCTCGGGGCGGACGGGGTGGAGCTGGACGTGCATTGCACGGCCGACGGTAACGTCGTGGTACACCACGACCCTGTGCTCCGCGGTGAACCGGCCGATGCGGCCCTGGCGGGTCGCCCCATTGCGGCATTGACGACCGCGGAAGCCGCGTCGTTTCGACTCGCCGACGGCGGTATCGCGCCGTCACTCGAAGACGTGGTGCAGCTGCTCCGGGCGCGCGCCACGCTGTACTGCGAGCTGAAGGGTGCCGGCACCGCCGAACCGGCGCTGAAGGTCCTGCGGCGTTACGGAGGCCCCTGTGCCGTCCACGCCTTTGATCACCGGATGGTGGCGGAAGCGGCAGCCTACGCCCCGGAGATCCCGCGTGGAGTGCTCGAGGTCAGCCGCCACGTGGATCCGGTGCACGCGCCGGCCAGCGTCGACGCCCGCGACCTCTGGCAGCTGGCGGAGTACGTGGATGAGCCGCTGGTGCGCGCCGTCCATGCCGCCGGCGGACGTGTCATCGCGTGGACGGCGAATAGCACCGAAGCCATCGAGCGCCTCGCGAGCTGCGGCGTGGACGCCCTCTGCACCGATGACGTGGCGCTGGCCCGGCAGGTACTCGGCCTCTAGCAGGGTCTCGGCCTCTTTTCGGTACTCGGCCTCTTTCAGGTACTCGGCCTCGTGCAGGGACTCGTGCTTCGGGTGAGTTCCCGCTAGGTTTGCCGGTCGACTTGACCGGAGCCCCCCAGTTATGAAGTCCGCCCCCCTGGCCCGCCTTGTGGCGCTGGCCCTCGCCGTCGCGCCCTGCGCGGCGAACTCGCAGGCTGTTACCGGCAGCACCGCCGACACGGCACGAAAGAACCCTCCACCCGGCGCCGGCGCGCTCTCCATCCCCAACGCGGATCCGTTCCCCAGCACCTATCGTGCGCGGGCATCGAAGGCGACGGTGATCCGCAACGTGAACATCTTCACGGGGGCGGGCCCGCTCATCCGCGGCGGAGCCATTCTCCTGCGTGATGGAAAGGTCGTGGCCGTCGGAGCCACGGTGCCCGCCGCTCCAGACGCGACGGTCATTGACGGCGGCGGACGCTACCTGACGCCGGGCCTCATCGACACGCATACGCACCTCGGCGTCTATCCGGCCCCCGGCGGACCGGCGCACTCCGATGGAAACGAAGCCACCGCGCCGGTGACCGCGCATGTGTGGGCCGAACACTCCGTCTGGCCGCAGGATCCGCAGTTCCCGCGCGACCTGATGGGAGGCGTCACGACCGTGCAGGTCCTCCCGGGATCCGCCAATCTGATCGGCGGCCGTTCCGCGATCTTGAAGGTCGTCCCTTCGACCTCCGTGCAGGGAATGAAATTCCCCGGCGCAAAGTACGGACTGAAAATGGCGTGCGGCGAGAACCCGAAGCGCGTCTACGCCAGCCGCGGCCCTTCCACGCGCATGGCCAACGTGGCGGGCTACCGTGCCGCATGGATCCAGGCCGAGGCATATCGGCGCAAGTGGGACGCGTGGAACGCCAACCCCAAGGGCGATCCGCCAACGCGCGACCTCGGCCTCGAAACGCTCGCTGAGGTGCTGCGCGGCAACATCCTGGTGCAGAACCACTGCTATCAGGCCGACGAGATGATGCAGATGATCGACATCGCGCACGAGTTCGGCTACAAGATCCGCTCGTTCCATCATGGCGTGGAGGCGTACAAGATCGCCGACCAGCTGGCGAAGGAGGACATTTCGGGCTCGCTGTGGTCGGACTGGGGCGGCTTCAAGATGGAATCGCTCGACGCGATTCGCGCCAACATCGCCATCGTGCACGCCGCCGGCGCGCGCGCCGTGGTGCATTCGGACGATGCGCTCGGTTCGCAGCGACTCAACCAGGGTGCTGCCAAGGCGCTCGCGGCCGGACGCGCAGCGGGCATCGCGCTGACCGACGAGGATGCCATCACGTGGATCACGCGCAACGCGGCGTGGACCATTGGCCTCGAGGACCGCATCGGTACGCTGGAACCCGGCAAGAACGCCGACGTCGTGCTCTGGTCCGGCAACCCGCTCTCCGTATACACGAGAGCCGACATGGTGTGGATTGACGGCGCCGTCTACTTCGACCGCAGCGACACCACGCAGCGCTGGCGCACCGACTTTGAACTCGGCTATGTCCCGGCCAACGACGGGAGGACCCGCTAATGCGCGCCCGCATGCAAACGGCCGCGCTCGCGGCCCTTCTCGCCCTGCCTGCGCTCGCGCATGGCCAGGTCATCGCCATCACCGGTGGCACCGTGCATCCGGTGAGCGGCCCAAAGATCGAACGCGGCACCGTTCTCATTCGCGACGGAAAGATCGCCGAGGTGGGCTCCAACATCGCGATTCCCGCCGGCGCGCGCGTCATTGATGCCACCGGCAAGATCGTCACGCCGGGGCTCATCAACGCGAACACGCAGCTCGGGCTCTCCGAGGCGGGCGGACCGCAGTTCAGCGGCGGCTACAACGATACGCGGGCGAAAGGCACGCGCGGCGTCGCCGCCTCGTTCCGCGCGTGGGAGGGATTCAATCCGGCGTCCACGTTCATCACGCCGGCGCGCCAGGGCGGCGTCACGACGGTCATGATTGCACCCAATGGCGGCATGATCGGCGGACAATCGGCACTGTTGAATCTCGGCGGAGACCGACTCGACGACATGCTGGTGCGGCGCGCCAACGGTGGGCCCGCGGTGGCGATGTCGGCGTCCTTCAGTCCGGGTGCCGCCGAGGCGGCGTCGCGCGGAGAACTGCTGGGCCGCCTCCGCGAGGTGCTGCAGGATGCCAAGGCGTATGGAGCGAATCGTGCCGCCTTCGAGCGCAACGCCACGCGCAGCTTTGCCGCACCGCGCGCCGATCTCGAGGCGCTGCAGCCCGTCATCGACACGACACTGCCGCTCATGGTGGAGGTGGATCGCGCCTCTGACATCCGCGCCGTGCTCGACCTCAAGCGGCGCGACAAGCTCCCACTCCGGCTGATCCTGCTCGGCGTTGCCGAAGGATGGCAGGTCGCCGCCGACATCGCGGCCGCCAAGATCCCCGTCATGGTGGGGGCGATGAGCAACGTTCCGGGCAGCTTCGACCAGCTCGGCGCGCGTCAGGAGAACGCGGCATTGCTGCGCGCGGAGGGCATTCCCGTCGTGCTGATCAGCAACGGCAGCGACGACGCACAGAACTTCAACGTGCAGAACATCCGGCACGAAGCCGGGAACGCCGTCGCCTATGGGATGTCGTGGGACGACGCGCTGCGCGCCATCACGCTCGCGCCCGCGGAGGCGTTCGGCGTGGCGGACCGAATCGGTTCGCTTCGCCCGGGGCGAGATGCCAACATCGTGATCTGGGATGGCGACCCGTTCGAGTTCGCCACCAAGGCCGAGACCGTGCTGATTCGCGGCGCCGTGCAAACGGGCGCGTCACG
>JBAZTM010000082.1:0-2542 GCA_041661925.1 Gemmatimonadaceae bacterium | reverse complement strand
AACTGACCCGCCGGTACGCACCCGTGAAGGGACGACCGTAGCGCGGCGCTAGCGCGTCCGCGGAACTGCCCTAGAGCGGATTGCCCGCCGCGCTATCCGGGCCGCTCGGAGGAGCCTGATTGTCCGCCGGCGATGCAGCCGCCGGGGTGTCGCCAGACGGCGGCGCCTCGGCGGCTGGTGCAGTCTCCCTCACCTTGGTCAGCTCGGCGTCGAGGCGCGAGGCCTCGGCTTCATGCTCCTTGAGGGTCGCCGACAGGCGATCCCACGCGGCGGCATCCAGCTCCTCGCCCTTCGCCTTGGCGCGGTACACGGCATAGCCCAGCGCCTGGGCCGCCTTGTCCGCGAGCTGGCGCACGCGGAAGATCTCGAGGCGCAGCCGCCCTTCGTCAATGGCGTCCTGCGCGGCGCGACCCGCACGGTTCAGCTCCACCTGCAGTTTGTCCAAGAAGCTCATACATCCTCCCGGCGTGAGCCGTATCTGAAGACCGTACGTCCACGACCGCCGGGATGTTTCCACGCCGTCGCTCGCCGGGGTGTTTCCGCGCCGTCGCTCACCGTCCGCCGCGTGGGTAAGTTTCAGCATGCCGAATGCATTCGACCGCGGCGTCCGCACGGCGCAGATCGGGATGATCACGAACGCCGCACTGGCGCTCGTGAAGCTGCTGGCCGGCGTCTTCGGCAACTCCTACGCCCTAATCGCCGATGCGGTGGAGTCGTCCGCCGACATTTTCTCGTCGCTGATCGTCTGGGGCGGGCTGCGCATCGCGAGCCGGGATCCGGACGACGACTATCCGTTTGGCTACGGCAAGGCGGAGACGGTCGCCAGCTTCACCGTGGCGCTGATGCTGCTGGGCGCGGCAGTGGGCATCGCCGTCGAGGCGATGCGGGAAATCATCACGCCGCACCACAGTCCCGCCCCGTGGACGCTGATCGTGCTCGTCTCGGTCGTGGTCGTGAAGGCGCTGCTCGCGCGCAAGGTCGGCGCCGTCGGCGAGGAAGTGGGCAGCTCGGCGGTGAAGGCGGACGCCTGGCACCACATGTCGGATGCGATCACGAGCGCGGCGGCCTTCATCGGCATCAGCATCGCGGTCTGGAAGGGACCGGGCTGGGAGGCGGCCGACGACTGGGCGGCGCTCGTCGCGTCGGTCGTGATCGCGTACAACGGCGTCGCGATGCTGCGCACCTCGCTGCGCGACCTGATGGACCGGCACCCCGGCGAGGACATCACGATGCCGGTGCGTCGGGTGGCCGAGGACGTTCCCGGAGTTGCCGCGATCGAGAAGCTGCTGGTCCGGCGCTCCGGCATTTCCTTCCACGTTGAGATTCACGTGCAGGCCAACCCCGCCATGTCGCTCGCCGATTCGCACGCGCTGGGCGGGCGTGTGAAGAGCACGATTCGCGAGGCGCAGCCGAGGGTGCGGGGGGTGCTGGTGCACATGGAGCCATTTGTGGGGCAAGCAGGTGATGGCGGAGGGCAGAAGGCAGATGGCAGATCGTGAGGAGCTACGGTTCCTCTGACGCCAGCCACCCGCCATCCGCCTTCTGCCATCCGCCATCGCCCATCTTATACAAAAAGGGCCCGCCAATCCTGGCGGGCCCTTCGTCCATCGATGTAATGAGCCTACGCCGCAGACTCTGCAGCCGGCACGGCCGGCGCCGGATAGACCGACACCTTGTAACGGCTCTTGCTCTTGTGCTCGAACTTCACCACGCCGTCGATGAGGGCGTAGATGGTGTAGTCCGTGCCCAGCCCGACATTGTTGCCGGGATGCCACTTGGTGCCGCACTGGCGGAGAATGATGTTGCCCGCCACCACCTGCTCGCCGCCGTACTTCTTGATGCCGCGCATCTTCGGATTCGAATCGCGGCCGTTGCGGGAGGAGCCAACGCCTTTCTTATGAGCCATATGATCCTCTCGAGAAGCGGCTCACCCGAGGGTGATGTCGCGAACCTTGATTTCGGTGAAGCCCTGCCGATGTCCCTGCTTGCGCGCGTAGTTCTTGCGGCGGCGGAACTTGAAGACGACGATCTTGTCACCGCGGCCCTGCTTGGTGATGTCAGCGGTGACCTTGGCGCCGGTCAGGGTGGGCACGCCAGTACGGACGGAACTGCCGTCAGAACCGAGCAGCACCTCATTGAACTCGACGTGCGTTCCCACGTCGCCCGGAAGCGACGGAATGCGCAGCGACTTGCCCGGCTCGACGCGGTACTGCTTGCCGCCGGTGCGGATGATTGCGTAGGACATTGAAAGGCTCAGAAAAACTAGAGAAGCGAACGAGCCTAAAATGATATTGGCTTTGAGGTTGGGGGTCAAGGGGGTGACCACGGATTTCCCCTACAATCTCACCCGCCGCCCTACCTCGACCGAGCCTGTCTAAGGACGTAGCTCGTCACGTTGGCCACTTCCTGGTCAGTGAGCAGACTTCGCCGACCCCCGTCCGACATGTGACCCCGCAGGAACCCGGCGAAGGTGGCCCAATTGGCCAGTTCCGAGGCCGTGGTGAAGCTGCGCCGACCCCAGACAGGCCCGCCCGTGGGCGTG
>JBAZTM010000081.1:0-17115 GCA_041661925.1 Gemmatimonadaceae bacterium | reverse complement strand
CTCTGCGAAGTCGGATCCGGGGCCTGAATCGCGCGTGCCCATGAGTGTTCCGCAGACGAATTGGACGGACCGCGTCTTCAGGGTTCCGCTGTCGGGGAAGCTCCTTGGGGCGAACCTGCTGGTGGCGCTGATCGCGCTGGCTTCGCTGTTCATCGCGCGGTCGCCGAACGAGACGCTGACCGAAAGCCTCGCGGTGTCGGTGTCGGCCGTCGTGTTCTCCATCGTGGCGAACATCGCGCTGGTCACGGTAGCACTGCGCCCGCTGCGGGAACTGGAGCGCACGGCGCATCGGGTGTGGGCGGGCGACCTGACGGTTCGCGCGCGTCCGACGCAGACCGAAGATCCGGATCTGGGCCGCGTGCGTTCGGCCATCAACCTGCTGCTCGACGGCATGCACCACGACCGGGCGCGGATGCGCCGGCTGGCGCTGCACGCCATCACCGTGGGTGATCGGGAGCGGGCGCGGGTGGGACGTGAGCTGCATGAGTCGTCGGCGCAGTACCTGGCCGGCCTCACGCTGGAACTCGCCGCCGTGGCGCGCGACGCCAGGGATCCGGAGTCGCAGGCGCAGCTGCAGCGCATGCAGCAGATGGCCCAGCAGGTGATGGAACAGGTGCGCACGCTGTCGGAGACGCTGCATCCGCGCGTGCTTGACGATTTGGGGCTGGCGCCCGCGCTGCAGCATCTGGCGCGCAAGACGACCGAGCGCGGCATCGCGACGACGGCCGACACGGCTGGCGCCGACGCCGCGATTCCGGCGCATGTGGCGAGCGTGCTGTACGACGTTGCCCGCGAGGCGGTGGCCAACGCTGCCCACCATGCGGCCCCGTCGCACGTGGAGCTGGTGCTCACCACGGAGCAGGGCAAGGCGCGGCTGGACGTGCGGGACGACGGTCACGGAATGGACGTCGGCGAGGCCGAACGCGGCGGCTTCGGGTTGTTCTCCATGCGCGAGCGCGTGGCGTTGGTCAATGGGACTTTTGAACTGGAGAGCAGGCCGGGCAATGGCACGCGTGTCGTTGCGACGGTGGCTCTCGTTGACGAGGACGGACGATGACCGGAGACCTGATTCGCGTTCTGCTGGTGGACGACCATGCGGTCGTGCGCGCTGGCGTCAAGGCGGTGCTGGGCGCCGCCAAGGATGTGCACGTCGTAGGTGAAGCCGGGTCGGGGGCGGAGGCCCTTGCGATGGCCGAGCGCCTCAAGCCGGATGTGATGGTGATGGACATCTCGCTCGGCGACATGGACGGCATGGCGGTGACGCGCCAGCTGGTGGCCAAGGGGATGCCGTCGCGCGTCCTCACGCTGACGATGCATGCCGAGGAGGATTACCTCGTGCCGATGCTCGAGGCGGGGGCGGCCGGCTACGTGCTGAAGACGGCGGCCGATCGCGAGCTGCTGGACGCGGTGCGCACGGTGGCGCGCGGCGAGGTGTACGTGCGGCCTGACGCGGCGCGCATCCTGGCCAAGGGTTACACGCGCAAGGACCCGCTGCACGAGGAGCGCACGCGCTTCGAGAAGCTGACCGAGCGCGAGCGCGACGTGCTCCGCCTGACGGCGCAGGGATTCAGCGCGCCGGAGATCGGCGAGAAGCTGTTCATCAGCCCCAAGACGGTGGACACGTACAAGCAGCGCATCCAGGACAAGCTGGGGCTGTCACACAGACACGAGTATGTGCAGCTGGCGTTGCGACTGGGGCTGCTGACGCCTGAGGCGTAACTGCGGATTGGGATTGGGAGCTCGGATTTGGATTGGGATTTGGATTAGCGATCGTGATTAACGATTTAGGGGGCGCCTGAATGGCGCCCCCTTTATCGTGGATCCTGATCGTTCATCCGTATCGCGAATCCAGATCTCAATCCAAATCCGAGTTCCTACTCCTCAATCGCCCTCAGCAGGTGGCAGCACCAGCACGGATATCGTCGCCTTCCGCAGCAGCGAAGTGGCAACGCTGCCCAGCACCGCGTGGGCGATGGCATTGCGGCGATGGCGGCCGACGGCCACGAAGTCGGCCTTGGCGGCGATGGCGAAGTTCATGATGGCCGCGGCCGCCTCGCCGTCGCGCCGTTCCACGTCCACGGTGATGCCGGGGTGACTGGCGGCCATGGCGCTGCGCAGACCTTCGAGCGCCGCCGTGACGCCGCTGGCGTAGGCGATGTCGATGTTGTCATCGCTGGCGGCGGCGACATCGAGGCGCGGGCGGGCGTGCAGGAGCGTCAGCGTGCCGCCGTTGGCCAGCATGCCAGCGGCCACGGCCGCTGCGCGCATGCAGGCCTTGGAGAAGTCGATGCCGACCACCGCGCGCCGCGGCATCTGCGTGAGCGTGGGCGCAACGGCGAAGACGGGGCGGTCGGCGGCGCGCGTCACGCGCAGGGCGGTCTCATCACCGACCAGCCGGTCCATGAGCGAGTGAACGCGCAGGCCGGTGACGATCAGGTCGGCCTCGGCGGTGGCGGCGGCCTCGACAATGCTGCGGACTGGCGAGCCTTCCGCGCGTTCGATGGGCCTCGGCGCACACCCAGTGAAGGCGCGCTCCACCTGCCGTTCGACGCGCGAGAAGAACTCGTCGCGCAGCGCGGCGTCGCCCGCCATGGTGGTCATGGCGGCGAGCGACGGATCCGCGCTCGGCACCGGCATGGGCGCCGGTTCGAAGACGGCGAGCACGCTGACCCTGCACGGGCCGCGACGACACAACTCCGCGACCAGGCCCGCCGCGCCGTCAGCGCTGGCAGATCCATCGGTTGCAAGGAGGATGCGTCCGTCGAGGAGGTGTTCGGGCTGCGGATCTCTCACGGTGGAGGTGGTGACGTCGTGCGTATCAGCAGTGACCGACATGGGAACTCCCAAGGATCTCATTAGGAGCCTACGGTTCCACCGAGCGTCGGACAGTCGGGCAACGTTCCCAATAATCGTGGGGGAATTCCCCCGATAGGGCACCCGAGAATGCCTTGCGTTAGGGCGTACGCGGTGCATTTTCAGAGGGAGAGGCCCGCAAACTCCCCATGGAATCCAGCCCCCTGAACGCAGCAAGCGGCGACCCCTTCCGAGAGGGTGAGTCGGTCGCGACGATTGCGGCTCCGGACGCGCTGTTTGCGAGCATCCTCGACATCGCGGCTGACGCCATCATCGTGGTGTCCTCCTCGCAGCACATCCTGCACTTCAATCAGGGTGCCTCACAGGTCTTCGGCTACTTGCCGGAGGAGATGGCGGGGCGGCCGCTCGCCGAGCTGATGCCGACACGCTACCGCAGCTCGCATGGGGAGCAGGTGGAGATGTTCCGCGGCAGTCCCGAGCGCGCGCGACGGATGGGGGCGCGCCGCGAGATCTACGGCATGCGAAAGGACGGCACGGAGTTCCCCGCCGAAGCGTCCATTTCGCGGCTCGAGACGCGCCACGGGCCCATCTATACCGTGGTGCTGCGCGACATCACGGAGCGGACGCTGCGCGAGCGGCACGATCGGTTCCTGTCCGAGGCGGGCGGTCTGCTTGGTACCTCGCTGGATGTAGGACGGACGCTGCAGGCGCTGGCCAATGTGCCGGTGCCGTACCTCGCCGATGCGTGCATCGTGGACGTAGTGGGACCCGACGGCGCGTGGCAGCGTCAGGTGAGCGCGATCGAGGTGCCGGAATTTCAGGCGGCGCTGGCGGCCATCGGCCACGAGACGCTGTCGTGGGACAGCCCGTGGCGCGCCATCGACGCCATGCGGTCGCGCAAGGTGGAGATGGTGAGTGCCATCACCGACGACTGGCTCGAGGGGCACACCGAGTCACCGGCGGAACTCGCCCGGTGGAAGGCGCTGCACATGCGGTCGGCGCTCTTCGTCCCGCTCATCGCGCGCGACCACGTGCTCGGCTCGCTCACCCTGCTGCGCCGCGGCGCCAGCCCCTTCGCGCCGGAGCACATCACGCTCGCGCAGGCCCTCGGGACGCGCGCCGCGTACGCCATGGACAATGCGCGGCTGTATACGATGGCGCAGCGCGCCACACGGGCGCGCGAGGACGTGCTGAGCGTGGTCTCACACGATCTCGGCAATCCCCTGGCGGCGATCCGCCTGTGCGCGTCGGCGCTGCTCGAGGCGCCGCCGTCGGACGTCAAGGAGCAGCGGCACCTGCTGCAGGCCATCGGCAACTCGGCCGACTGGATGACGCGGCTCATCCAGGACCTGCTCGATGTGTCGACCATCGAAGTGGGCAAGCTGTCGGTGGAGCGGCGCACCGAACAGGTGGCGCCCATCGTGCGGCAGGCACTGGCCATGGTCGGTCCGCAGGCGCAGCAGCGCGGCGTACTGCTGTCGTCATCTGTTGGCGACGGTGTGCCGGCGGTGCACGGCGATGCGGCGCGGCTCATCCAGGTGCTCACCAACCTCGTCGGGAACAGCCTCAAGTACACCGAGCGCGGTGGCTCAGTGACCGTGTCGGCTGCGGCCATGGGCGACGAGGTGCTGCTGTCGGTGCGCGACACGGGGAGCGGCATCCCCGCCGATCAGCTGCCGCGCATCTTCGAGCGGTACTACACGCGCAAGCGCGGCGCGAACAAGAGCGGGTCGGGGCTTGGCCTCTCGATCGCGCGCGGCATCGTCGAGGCGCACGGCGGGCGCATCTGGGTGGAGAGCGAACTGGGGAAGGGGACGTCGTTCTTCGTGGCGCTGCCGGCGGCGCGCTGACAGCCGATAGAAAGAAGGCCAGCGTCGTGATCCGCACCCTTTTTCACCACAGAGTACACGGAGAACTGCCTGAGGGCCACGGAGTAGTGCAACAACTTGGGTTAAAGACATCGCGCCACGCAGTCTTTGCGTGGCGCTCGCTGTTCCCCCAGGAAGTTGCATTACTCCGTGGCCCTCAGGCAGTTCTCCGTGTGCTCCGTGGTGAGGAAGGCCCGCACCATGGCGAAGAAACGCAGCCGCAATCACAATTCGCGGTGGTCGTTCATTGTCGGTTTATCACGTCCCACACATCCCTCGAAATGCCCGCCATGAGCTGCTGCGCGTCTGTGCGCTTGGGAATCGCGCGCGTGAGGATGACGAGCACATAGGGCGCGCGGCGCGGCGGGTAGATAATGGCCGCGTCGTGCGTGGTGGCGGTGATCCAGCCGGTCTTGTGCGCCACCGGCGTACCCGGCGGCAGGCCGGCCGGAATGTCGTTGTTGAATTCCTGCCGCAGGAGGACCGCGCGCATCGCCTCGCACGCAGATCTTGACGCGGCACGGTCCTGCGCGAGCGCGGCCATGAGCACGCCGAGGTCGCGCGCCGAGGTGGTGTTGTTGAGGCCGGCATTGTAGGCCTTGGTGTCCTCGACTCCGCGCCGTACCTGGATGGTGCTGGCGCCGAGGGCGCGCGCCGTGGCGTTGGCGGTGCGCGCGTCGAGCAGTTCGATGACCGCGTTGGTGGCGAGGTTGCTCGACCGCGTGATCATGCGTTCGTTCAGCTCGCGCAGCGTCACGGGCTGGCCGACCCTGGCGTAGAGCGAGGAATCCGAATCGTCGCCGGCGCTCAACGAAAAGGACGACCCGTCCACGATGGATGCGAATTGGTTGCGAAGGATGATCGCGCTGTCGAGTCGCAGGGCGCCCGTGTCGGCGCGACGGAACAGCTCGATCATCACCGGCACCTTCATGGTGCTGGCGGCGTGGAACGACGCGGCGGCATTGATGGCGAGCGTGTCGCCCGTGGCGAGGTCCTGCAGCCAGACGCCGGCCTGCGCGCCCGGGACGCTGGCGATGCGCTGTTCAATGGCGGCACGCAGGGTCGCGAGGTCGGCGGGACTTGGCGCCGGCGCGCGCGCCGGGGTCGGCGTGGAGCAGGACGCAATGGCGCCCGCCGCGAGAGTGACGGCGAGGAGGCGGTGGAGTCTTCGCATGGCGCGAGTATAGGAGCTTTTCGCGTCCCGGGGTAGGTTAGTAGGATGCGCCGCGTCTCCTGCCTTGTCGCCCTGACTGCCGTTATCGCGGCGGGGTGCGTGCGTTCCGGCGCCGCGCCAACCGCGACGGCATTGCCGGCAAGAGTCGGCGCGCCGTCCACCGCGACGAATGATGCGACGCCGTCCGATCCGGTTGCCAGGCGGCCAAGGGACGACGGCAGCGTGCGGCAGGGCAAGGCGGGATCGGGCTCCGCGGCGGTCCCCGGTACGTCCGGCGCAGCAGCGGCGTCCAAGGGCGCCACCGTGCGAGCAGCCAGCGGCGACACTGTGCGTGCCGTGGCCGACAGCGTGTCGGCGACGGATGTCACCAGCGAAGCCGCCCGCATGTTCGGCGCCGAGGCGCCCCCGCCTGTCACCGACACGATGGCCGCCCCCGGCGCGCCGGTCTGGGACATCGACGTGCGCTCATACGAAACGCGCGCCCGCGTCGAGGACTACGTGCGCATCTTCAGCGGGCGCGCCAAGAGCACCTTCGAAGTGGCCCTGCAGCGGCAGACGCGCTACGGGCCGATGATTCGCGAGCGGCTGCGTCGCATCGGCTTGCCGGAAGACATGATCTACCTCGCGCTCGTCGAGAGCTGGTTCAACCCGCACGCGTATTCGCGCGCCGCGGCGGTGGGCATGTGGCAGTTCATGGCGGGCACCGGTCGCGGGATGGGGCTGCGCGTGGACTGGTGGATGGACGAACGGCGCGACCCGGTGCGTTCCACGGAGGCGGCGGCGCGGCTGCTGCAGGGACTGCGCGAGCAGTTTGGGTCGCTCTATCTGGCCGCCGCCGCGTACAATGGCGGCTCCGGACGCGTGTCGCGCGGACTCGCGCGGCATGCGGATGCGCTCGACGGCGTCGAGGGCGAGGATCGCTTCTTCGCCCTCGCGGAGCAGAGCTACCTGCGTCCCGAGACGCGGGACTACGTGCCCAAGATCATCGCGGCCGCGTTGGTGGCGGGGGAGCCCGCGCGCTACGGCGTGCACGTGGAGCCACTGCCGCCGTTCGCGTACGACTCCGTTCGCGTGCCGAGCGTGACGCCACTGGCCGCGGTCGCCAACGCCGCCGGCGTGCCGGCTGACAGCGTGTCGGAGCTCAACCCGCACGTGCTGCGGGGTATGACGCCGCCCGGCGATTCGCTCTGGGTGCGCGTCCCGGTGGGACGCGCGACCGGCTTCGAGGAACGCTTTGCCGCGCTCGAGCCCGACGAGCGCCGCGCACTGGACCGTATCGTGAGCAAGAAGGGGCAGACGATGCTCTCGATCGCGAAGAAGCACGGCGTCACGTCGAAGCAACTCGCGTGGTACAACCCGAAGGTGGTGAAGCTCAAGAGCGGCGCGCTGCGCGCCGGCCAGGCGATCTACGTGCCGCGTCGCGATGTCGTGGCGATGGCGCGCGACATTCCCAACCCGTCAGTGGAGCGGTATCCGCGGCGCAGCACCAGCGGCGGCATCCGGCGCCACGTGGTGAGGAGCGGGGAGACGCTGTCGGGCATCGCGAAGCGCTATGGCACGAGCGCGAAGACACTCACGCGGCTCAATGGCCTCAAGAGCGCGAAGATCATCCCGGGCCAGTCGCTCGTGGTGTCGGGGCGCGCGACCGCGACGGTCAAGAAGAGCGCGCCACAGGCCGGCGCGGCGAAGTCGAGCGTGAAGCAGCCGGCGGTGAAGAAGCCGGCAGTGAAGAAGCCGGCGGTGAAGAAGCCGGCCGCCCGCTAACGCGCCGGCGCGTCCTCAGGGGCGCGCCACGGGCCGGACTTGCCGCCGCTCTTCTCGAGCAGGCGCACGCCCTCGATGCGCATGGCCTTGTCCACGCTCTTGGCCATGTCGTACACCGTCAGGAGCGCCACGGAAACCGCGGTCACCGCCTCCATCTCCACCCCGGTCGCCGCCACCGTGCGCGCCTCGGCCTCGCAGCGGACGGACGGCTCGGCCTCCTCGAACTCGAATCGCACCTGCACGTCCGTGAGCGGAAGCGGATGGCAGAGCGGAATGAGCTCCGCGGTGCGCTTGGCTGCCTGGATGCCGGCCACGCGCGCGACCGCGAGCACATCGCCCTTGGCGAGCGTGTTGTCGCGGATGGCGCGCAGCGCGATCGCCGACATGCGAATGCGCCCCTCGGCGCGCGCGGCGCGCGCCGTGGCGGGCTTGGCCGACACGTCCACCATGGACGCTTCGCCGGCGCGATTGACGTGTGAGAGGTCGCTCATGAGCTGAGGTGGGAGAGTTCGCGCATCAGGCGGGCGCTGAGGAGTTGCGGGGAGACGTTCTGTTGCGCCGCGAGCTTGGCTTCCTCGACCGCGCGCATGGCACGCGCGGCGGCGAGTGCGGCCTGATCATGGCCGGCGGCCGCGGCGGTGCGGGAGCGCTCGTGGAGCAGCACGCTGACCGCGTCGAGGACGTCGGAGAACGCACCGCGCGCTCCTTTGCCGCCCTGGCCGAATGCGGCGCGCAGCCACCGTTCGCGTCCGCCTTGCGCCGCGTCGAGGAACGCGTGCGCGCGCTTGAAGACGGCGGCCTGCTCGTCGTGTCCGAGCAGGCGACCGGGCGCGCCGTCGCACATCCGCAGCCGCTCGTCGTCGGTGCCGCCCGGTCCCAGCGCTTCGCGCACCGCGGGTTCCGCGATGAAGCGACGCAGGTCGGCGTCGCCGAGGCGGGGGACGCGGAACGCGACGACGCGCGAGCGGATCGTTGGCAGCAACGACGTGGGCTCGCTCGACGTCAGGATGAATGTGGCGCTCGCCGGCGGCTCCTCGAGGAGCTTCAGGAAAGCGTTGGCGGCCTCTGGGCTGGACGTCTGCGGCACCATGCGCTCGGCGTCGCCGATGACGAAGACCTTGCGGCGTCCGAGGGCGGGGGAGAGGGACGCCTGCTGCACGAGCAGCCGTCCGACATACACGTAGATGCCTTCGCTGCCGCCCGGCCGCTTGTAGAGTCCGTGTTCCTTGACGCGATCGGCGATGGCCTGCTCGAGGTCTTCCTTCACGTCCTCCGGACCCGGGTCGTCCTTGATGCGCGGCCGAGGGAAGATCCAGTGCAGGTCAGGATGCTGGCCCTCCATCGCGTATCGGCACGCCTGGCATTCGCCGCAGGGCGCCGATTCCCCTGTGCAGAGCAGCATCTGCCCGAGCCAGAGTGCCAGCCGCTGCTTGCCGACGCCTTCTGGGCCATGCAGTAGGATGGACGCCGGCAACTTTCCGGCTCGCCATTGTTCGGCGAGGCGGTCGCGGAGGGGGTGATGGCCGAAGAGAGGGAGGAGAGGCAAACGACGGATGGGAGGTGGGAGATGAGAGACGGGAGATGTCGCCCACCGCCTCCCTGACGATAGACGGTCGGCGGGTCTTGCACCAGTTTCCTTGACAGGCTTTGCCGCGGTGCGGCCCAACTACGCCGGCGTGCTGCGCCGGCCTCCACGGATTCCGAGTGCCATGCGTCCCATCCTCTTCGTCCTCGCCGTCGCTGCCATGACCACTTCGCTTCCCGCCCAACGGGCGCGCGCGCGCGACCTTGGCGTCGCGCCCGGCGTCTTTTCCCCCGGCGCCAACAACGCCATCACCGACGTCGCCGGCGTGCGCGTGGGGCACACGACTGTGACCGAGGGCGCCGGCATACGCACCGGCGTGACGGCCATCCTGCCGCACGAGGGCAATGCCTATCTCGATCGCGTGCCGGCCGCCGTCTGGGTGGGCAACGGTTTCGGCAAACTCATCGGCTCGACGCAGGCGAATGAACTTGGCGAGCTCGAGACGCCCATCCTGCTGACCTGCACGCTCTGCGTGTGGAAGGCCGCCGATGCGATGACCGACTGGATGCTCGAGAAGCCGGGGATGGAGCGGGTGCGATCCATCAATCCGCTGGTCGGCGAGACGAACGACGGCGGGCTCAATGACATTCGCGCCAAGGGCATCACCGCCGCACACGTGCGGCAGGCCCTCGACGGCGCATCGGGCGGGCGCCGTGCAGGAAGGCAGCGTCGGCGCCGGCCACGGCACCGTGGCGTTCGGCTGGAAGGGCGGCATCGGGACGTCGTCGCGCGTTCTCCCGAAATCGCTGGGCTCGTACACGGTGGGAGTTCTCGTGCAAAGCAACTACGGGGGCGTGCTACAGGTCATGGGCGCACCGGTGGGACAAGAGCTTGGCCAGTACGCCTTCAAGGACGCGCTATCGCGCGACGGCGGCGACGGCTCGATCATGATGGTGGTCGCCACCGACGCACCCATCAGCGACCGCAACCTCAAGCGCGTCGCGTCGCGCGCCATGATGGGCCTCGGCCGCACGGGGTCGTCCGCGTCCAACGGCAGCGGCGATTACGTGATCGCCTTCTCCACGGCCCGGGAGGTGCGCCGCGCCTTCAACGCGACGCGACTGGAAACGAAGGAACTGGCCAATGAAGAGATGTCGGGGCTCTTCGAGGCGGTCGTCGAAGCCACGGAGGAGGCCATCTACAACTCGCTCTTCCAGGCGACGAGGGTGACGGGGAGCGGTCGGGTAGTCGAGGCGATTCCTTTGGATAAGGTGCGCGAGATCCTGAAGCGATATGGGCGGTGAGTACGACAGAGTACGACAGAGTGCGACGGAGTACGACAGAATACGGCAGTTCACTGCGGGTGATGTGCGAGGGGCTCGGGTGCCTGACGCCCCGAGCCCCTGCCGTACTCTGTCGGATTCTGTCTCACTCTGTCGCACTCTGTCTCACTCAGCGCTGGTCCCCACCACCAGCCGCCCGTAGGCGCCAATCACGCGCGCCAGGGCCACCTCGCTGTTCTCCCCGCATGCCGACAGGTGCCCCATCTTGCGTCCGGCGCGGGCCTCGCGCTTGCCGTACAGGTGCAGGCGCACGCCCGGCAGGCCGAGGACGCCCGTGATATCGGGGGCCTGCGGTCCGGACCAGACTTCGCCGAGCAGGTTGTAGATCGCGGCTGGTCGCACGACGTCGGTGTCACCAAGGGGCAGGCCGCAGACCGCGCGCACGAGTTGCTCGAACTGGCTCGTGACGCAGGCGCGCTCGGAGTGGTGGTAGGTGTTGTGCGGGCGAGGCGCGAGCTCGTTGACGCACAACGAACCGTCCTCCAGCAGGAACAACTCCACCGCGATGAGTCCCACCACCTCAAGTTGCTCGGCGATGCCGCAGGCGATCTCGGTGGCGCGGTGGACGACCGCGTCGTCGAACCCACCCGGAATCACCGACCAGGTCAGCACGCCATGCGTGTGGTGATTGCGCGCCGGCGGATAGGCGCGCATGTCGCCCTCCGGCGTGCGAGCCACCATGACGCTGAGTTCCGCCGCGAGCGTGAGGAAGCGCTCCGCGACGCAGACCGGCGCGCCGATGCCCAGAAACGCGGCTGCTGCGTCGGCCGGGTCTGAGACTCGCGCCTGCCCGCGCCCGTCGTAGCCACCGTGCGTGGACTTCACGATGCACGAGCCGAGCGTCTGCACGGCGGCCGTCGTCTCCTCGGCGCTGCGCACCACCGCGAACGGGCCAAGGGGGAAGCTGTGGTCCCGCAGCCACTCCTTCTGCCGGGCGCGGTCCTGCACAGTCCACAGCACCTGCGGGCCCGGCCGCAATGGCGCGTGCCGCTCGGCGGCCTCCAGCGCGGGAAGCGGGATCTGCTCGATCTCGATGGTGACGACGTCGGCGCCCTCAGCGAGCTTCGCGGCAGCGTCCACGTCGCCCCACGGCGCGGTGATCACGTGCGAGGCCAGCGGTCGGGCGGGGCAGTGGTGCTCGGGATCGAGCACGTGCACGTCGTAGCCCATCGTGCGCGCGGCCATCGCGGCCATGCGGCCCAGCTGGCCGCCACCGAGGAAGCCGATGGTGGCGCCAGGGAGAATGACGCTCACGGAAGCTTCTGCTCGCGCACCGAGGCCGTGCGCATTTCGCGCCAGGCGCGGATGCGGTCGCGCACCTCGGGGTGACTGGTCCCGACGATTTCCGCCGCGAGGATGCCCGCATTGGAGGCGCCCGGCTTTCCGATGGCGAGCGTTCCCACCGGAATGCCGGCGGGCATCTGCACGATGGAGAGCAGCGCGTCCACGCCGTTGAGCGCGGTGGCTGGCACGGGCACGCCGAGGACCGGCACCAGCGTCTTCGACGCCACCATGCCCGGCAGGTGCGCGGCGCCGCCGGCCGCCGCGATGATGACCATCAGCCCGCGCGCCTCGGCGGTGGAGGCGTACTCGAACATCCAGTCCGGGGTGCGGTGCGCGGAGACGACGGCCTTCTCGTACGGGACGCCGAACTGGTCGAGCATCTCGCAGGCGGGAGCGAGGTGCTCGTAGTCGCTCGCGCTCCCCATGATGACGCCAACCAAGGGTGTGCTGGTCATGCGATAAAGATGCTTAGGTAACGGCGATTTCGGAATGCGGATTTCGGATGGGGATTGGCGATTTGGATGGGCGATGGGGATTGGTGATTGGGATCCGTGATTTCGGCCATTCCGGCCGCCAGCGTCGGCGGGAGGTAGAACGTTATTCACTCAGGCCGTACCTTTGATCTTCCCCACACTCCCCGCCCATGCGCCGCCCCCTCTTTGCCCTCCTCGCCGCCTGCGCCTCGCTGGCCGGTGCGCAGCAGCCCATCGACTCCGTCTACACGGCGAAAATCCGGGAACTCACGCCGACCGATCCCACGTGGAAGTTCACCACCGAGTTGGTGGACCACCTGCCCGCGTCGAAGACGGTGCCCACGCCGCTGGCCGTGCTCGGGTACGTCCCCGGCACCATCGGACGGCTGGGGAACACCACCGAGATCTACAAATACTTCCGCACGGTGGCCGAGAGGTCGCCGCGCGTGAAGATCTTCTCGATGGGGATCACCGAGCTGGGGCGCGAGATGATCGTCGCCGCCATCGCGGATGAGGCGACGATCCAGCGGCTGGACGAGTACAAGCAGATGACGCGCCGCTTGGCGGATCCGCGTGGCATCTCGATGGACGAACGCGCGCGGCTGCTGCGCGAGGCCAAGCCCATCTACTACATCTCGGCGTCCATCCACTCCCCGGAGTCGGGGAGCCCGGACATGACCATGGAGCTGCTGTACCGGCTGGCCGTGGACGAGAGCGCGTACTATCAGGCCATTCGCAAGAATGTCATCGTGATGATCAACCCCGTGTTCGAGGCGGACGGGCGCGATCATCAGGTGGACTGGTACAACCAGCAGAAGGCGCTCAAGATCACGCCGCAGCAGGCGGGCGGGCTGCCGTACTGGGGCAAGTACGTGGCGCACGACAACAACCGCGACGGCATGGTGGTGTCGCTCGCGCTCACGCGGAACTGGCTCAAGACCTTCCTCGACTGGCGTCCGACCATCACGCACGACCTGCACGAGTCGGTGCCCTTCCTCTACGTGTCGACGGGAACGGGGCCGTACAACGACGAGTTCGACCCGCTCACGATCAATGAGTGGCACACGCTCGCCTATCAGGAAATCACCGAGCTCACGCGGCGGGGCCTGCCGGGCGTCTGGACGCACAGCTTCTACGACGGGTGGGCCGCGAACTACCAGAACGCCATCCCCAACCTGCACAACGCCGCCGGGCGCTTCTACGAGACCTACACCGCGAGCGGCGCCGACTGCATCGATCGCGTCGCCCTGCCCGCCACGGCGACCTCGCGCACGTGGGACCGCTCGAGCCCTCCGGTGAACGGCATCAAGTGGTGCATCCGGTCCAACCAGAACTACCAGCAGTCGGGTCTCCTGGTCGCGCTGAAGTACGTGGCCGACCACCGCGAAACGTTTGTCGCCAACAACATCACCAAGAACGAGAACACGGTGCGGCGCGGCCAGCGCGGGCCGCTCTACGCGTTCGTGATTCCGCGGGGCCAGCGCCATGCGGCTGAGGCGGCCGATCTCGTGAACCTGTTTCGTCTGCAGGGCGCCGAGGTGCACACGGCGAATGCCGACTTCACGTTCAAGGACGGCGGCAAGGACGTAGCGGTGAAGGCCGGTGACTGGGTGGTGCGGCTCGACCAGCCCAACGCGCTCTGCGTGCGCACGGTGCTCGCGGTACAGAAGTTCAAGCCCGAAGATCCCAATCCGTACGATGACACCGGGTGGACGCTCGACGAGTTGCGCCACGTCTCGACGCTCAAGGTGCAGGACTCCACCGTGCTGGCGAAGCCGCTGACGCTGGTGACGGCCGACGTGAAGTTTGACGGCTCGGTGTCCGGTAACGGTGCGACGCTGGTCGTGCGGCACCTCGGCGACTGGCGGTCGGCCATCCTGCCGTTCAAGGTGGCGCCGTCGGCGGTGCAGGTGGCCGACTCGTCGTTCGTGGTGGACGGAGTCACGTATCCCGCAGGCACGATGCTGATTGCCGATGCGCCCGCGGCTCGCGCCGCGATCACCGCTGCCGGACTGAAGGCGGTGGCGACCGCGAAGGTGGCGGTGAAGCAGCGCGCGGTGCGGCTGCCGCGCATCGCGCTGGCGCATGCATGGAGCAGCACGCAGGAAGAAGGGTGGGTCCGCATCACGTTCGACAAGCTCGGCGTGCCCTACACGTACCTGAGCGACCAGAAGTTCAAGCAACCCGGTGTGCTCGACCAATTCGACGTCGTGGTCTACCCGAATGCAGGCGCCGTCAACACGCTCGTGAACGGCCGGCCCAAGATCGGGCCGCCGGTGCCCTGGAAGAAGACGGCGGCCACGCCGAGCCTCGGCGAGGTGGACGAGACGGACGACGTGCGCGACGGCATCGGCATGGACGGCGTTGCGGCACTGCACCGGTTCGTGTCGCGCGGCGGCCTGTTGCTCGTCGAGGGCGGCGCGGTGAACCTCCCCATCAGCCTGCAGTTCACGTCGGGCGTGAGCGTGGTGGAGTCGCGTGCGCTGCAGGCGCGGGGCGGCGTCTTCCGCGCGCAGGCCGTGACGACAGAGAGCCCGATCCTTTTTGGCTATGAGGACCGGCAGTTCCCGCTCTTCTTCAGCAACGCTCCGTTGCTGCAGGTGGGCGGCGGTGGTCCCGGTGGCGGTGGTGGTGGCGGTGGTGGTGGTGGCGCTGGAGCGGCTGCGGCGAATCCCGCTTACACGGCGGCGCTGCGCGCGATGCAACCCAAGGTGATCGTGCGCTATCACGCGACGGCGGATTCGTTGCTGATCTCGGGACAGCTTAATGGCGGTTCCGAGCTGGCCGGCAAGGCGGCAGTGGTGGATGCGCCGGTGGGGGAGGGGCACGTGGTGCTGTTCGCCACACGCCCGTTCTGGCGCTGGCAGACGCAGGGCGCGTGGGCGATGGCGTTCAATGCCATTGTGCATTGGAACGCGCTGGCAGCTCCAGCGGGCGCCGTGCCGGCTCCCGGGGCGCGTCGCCCGTGACCATCTTCGTTGGTGCATGAGGCACCGGTGATCAACGTCATCCTATACGCCGACCTGAACTGCCCGTACAGCTACGCGCTCACGGTGCGGCTCGAGGCGCTCGGCCTCATGGACCGATGCGAGTGGCGCGGCGTGCAGCACGATCCGGCGCTCCCGGTGCCGTCGCGCCTTGGCGACCGGCGGGTTATGCGCGCGCTCGAGGACGATGTGGACGCGGTGCGTCGCATGGCCCCGGACGTCGCCATCGCGCCGCCGCCGCTGAAGCCCAACACCAGACGCGCCATCGCGGCGGTCGCCACGGTGCACGGCCAGCACGTGCCGCGCGCAACCGCGTTCCGACGGGCGCTCGGGGCGGCGCTCTGGGTGCGCGGCGAGGATATCTCTGATGGCGCCGTGATCAACTCGGTGGCGATCTGGGCCGGCGTGCCCGGCTGGGTGGACTTGGACGGTCCGGCGGGCCATCGACTGGCCGATGAGTGGGACATGGACTGGATGACGCGCCGACTGGGCGGCGTGCCGAGACTCGTAAGACCGGACGGGCGCGTGCTCTGGGGTCTGGCGGCGACGGACGAGATTACCGAGTTCTTCACCACGCCATTAAGACAGTCCGGAGAGTGGCGCAAGGCTTAGGTTCTCAGAGAGACAACAGAGAGACAACAGAGAGAAAACAGAGAGACAACAGACGGTGAGGGGTGCTGAGCCTGTCCGCCCCGCCGTCTGTTGTCTCTCTGTTCTCTCTCTGTTGTCTCTCTGTTGTCTCTCTTACTCGGCTTCTCGATATACGGCCATGGTTTCCTCGTTTTGCCGCTCGATGCGCAGCCAGTCGAGGTTCTCGCGTGCGGCGGCTTTCCAGCGCTCACGTTCCGCGGGGTTGTCGAGGAGTCGCGTGATGGCGGCGGCGAGTGCAGGCGCGTCGCACGGCGGCACGAGAATTCCGGCGCGGCCATGCTCGAGCAGCTCGGGTGATCCATCCACGGCCGTCGCGACGATGGCGCAGCCGCAGTCGCGCGCTTCGGGCAGCACCAGGCCGCCCGGCTCGGCGTGCGAGGCGAGCACGAACACCGCGGACTGGGTCAGATACGGGCGCGGTGACGGCCGGAATCCCTCGAAGTGGATGCGTGCGCTCGGCGGAGACGCGGCCGCAAGCGCCTCGTAGCGCGCGCGATCCGGTCCTTCTCCGACGATGTAGAGGTGCGCATTCGGATGGCCCGGCGCGAGCAGGTTGAAGGCGCCGATGAGTTCCGTGATCCCCTTGCGCTCGTAGAGCCCGGCGACCGTCACGATGGCTGGCTGGTGCAGCGTCACCGGGTCCTGCAGTGCGTCGAGCAGGCGCGGGCTGCCGACGGTTCCGTTCCGCACCGCGCGCAGCTTCTCGCGGCGCATGCCGCGCGAGGCGAGACGCGCGATGGCGTTCTCGCTCATCGTGATGACGCGATCAGCCCCGCCCATCAGCGACGAACTGCGCTGCCATTCGTTGTGCACGCTGGCCACGAGTCGCCACGGCGCCCCGAAGCGGAGGACGCGCGCGAGGAGGTAGCCGGTGACCATGTGCGCGTGCACCACCTCGATGCGTTCGTCGCGCAGGAGGGCGCGCAGCGTCCGCAACGCCCTCCAGATGGCGAGCGGCCGACGGGCTTGGTCCACGCGCACGTGCCGCACGCCGTACTGCGCCAGCAGCGCCTCGTATGCGCCCCCCTTTGACGCCACCCAGACGTCGTGCCCAGCGCGCGCCTGAAGGCAGGCCAGGTCCACGGCGACGTGGACAATGCCATTACCAACCCTGTCGACGTGGTTGAGGAGGTGCAGAATCTTCATCAGAGAGACAACAGAGAGACAACAGAGAGACAACAGAAAAACAACAGAGAGACAACAGAGAAGCTACAATTGAGAGGCGGGGGGGG
>JBAZTM010000080.1:0-17116 GCA_041661925.1 Gemmatimonadaceae bacterium | reverse complement strand
CTCCTCCATGCGGGCGAACGCCTCGAACGCCGACTTCTCCGACATCGACGACATGGTCTCGTTGATGCGGGCCTGCGCCTGCGCGCGGCGCTGCCGGGCGAGCAGGAGGTTCTTCTTGCGCTTGGCTTCCTCGATCTTGTCGTTGAGGTCGCGCAGCGAATTCTTGAGCTTCTCCGTCTCGGCCTGATGCGACTGCCAGGTAGTCTCGAGCTGCTGGCCGTGCGCGAAGTGCTCGCTCTGGCGCACGAGCGCCTGCTTGGCGAGATCGTCGCGCCCTTCCTTGATGGCGAGCATCGCCTTCTGCTCCCAGTCCTGCGCCGCCTTGTACTCCGACTCGGCCTGGTCCTTCAGGCGCTTTTCGTCGGCGATGGCGGCCGCCACCTGCTGCTTGGCGCGCTGCAGCTGCGAGCGCATGTCGACGACGATCTGGTCGAGCATCTTCTCCGGATTCTCGGCCTTCGAGATCAGGTCGTTGATGTTCGACTTGAGGAGCGTGGTGAAGCGGTCCCAGATACCCATCGTCACTTTGCCTCGCGGATCGTCGCCAGCTCGCGGAGATGCGAAGGCAGGGCGAGCGTGATGCTCTCGTAAGCAGCCAGGAACTCGGTAAAGTCGAGGTGGTCGAGCTCGAGCGCCTCGGTGAGCACGATCGAACCATTGTCGATGCCGTACGACCCGTGCAGCAGGTCGGTGGCGTTGAACTCCAGCAGTCGGCGGTTGACCTTCGCGCTCGTGGCGTCATCGACCGGCGAGTCCATCACCTTCACGCGCAGCACGATGACCGGCGGGGAGTGATGGACGACGACGCTCATGTCGAACTCGCCGCCCGGGTTGATGGACCAGAGCCCCGGCTCGATCTCACGGTATGTGGCGCCCTCGTTCGACAGTCGGTCGAGGAACTTCTCGATGTCTTCGCGGTTGACCATGGCCTCACCTGATGCAACGTGTGGGGGACTCTACGTCTGCCCCGTGGATGAAAGTTTCACACTGACACAGGAACTGCGCCAGTCGTGGAGGCGGAATTCGAAACAGCTTTCGGAACGAGGGGGGGTAGAGGCTTTGGAACGGGGGACGAGGGGTGGAACGAGGAGGGAGTTCTAATGGAGCGCCCGGAGGACTCCCTCCCTCGTTCCGCCTCCCGTCCCCCGTCCCTACGCCTCTACCTCCTCCTCGTTCCGTCCTAGCTCTTCTTCAATTGGTATAGCCGCTCTTTCGCCAGCCGCCGCCCTGTTGGAGTCGCCGCCAACCCTCCCCCCGCGGTTTCGCGGTAGCGGACATCCATCTCGCGGCCGATCTGCCCCATGGTATCAATGACCTCGTCGGCCGGGATGGCGAACTCGATGCCGGCCAGCGCCATCTCGATGGCCGCGAGGGCGATGGCGCTCCCCGTGGCGTTGCGGAAGACGCACGGCAGCTCGACGAGCCCGCCGAGCGGGTCGCAGACGAGCCCGAGCGTGCCCTGCTGGGCCAGCGCCACCGCATGGCCGCACTGCGACGGAGTGCCGCCGAGCATCTCGACCGCGGCCCCCGCGGCCATGCCTGCGGCCGCGCCAGTCTCCGCCTGACAGCCACCCTCGGCTCCGCTGAGGGACGCGCGTTCCGCGATGATCGCGCCGATGAGTCCGGCGGTGGCGAGCGCGTCAATCAACCGGTCGTCACCCAGGCCCTGTGCGTCGGCGAGCCCGGTGAGCACCGCCGGAAGCACGCCGGCGCCGCCTGCCGTGGGCGCGGCGACAATGACGCCCATCGCCGCATTCACTTCCTGCACCGCGAGCGCGCGCATCAGCACTTCGCGGAACGGTGTGCCGCTCAGCGGTCCGGCCGGCCCCTCTCGCAGCTTGGCCGCGTCACCGCCGACGAGCCCCGAGGCGCTCTTGAGGTCGCCCGCCGCGCCGCGCGCGACGGCCTGCCGCATCACGGCGAGCGCGCGACCCAGCACGTGCCGGATCTCGGCAACCGGACGCCCGTTGTCGAGCGACTCGGCTTCGAGCGCGACTTCGCTGAGGCGGAGGCCGCGGGATTCGGCGTCGAAGATGGCTGAGGCGAGAGAGTTGTACATCAGGAGGGGGAGGAGTGCAGCGGCGTGGAAGGGGGAGGAGTGGAGCGAGGAGGATGCGAGACGAGGGTTAACTCGTCAGCCGGTCCAACTTCACCGCCCAGCGGACCCAGCTCAATTCCTTGATGTGGGCACCCACTTCATCGCCTGGGGGCTCGTCCAACTCGATCACCATGAAGGCGTCGCCGCCGCGTTGGCGGCGCGAGACGCGGATGGTGGCGATGTTGACACCGTCCTCGGCGAGCAGCGTGGTGATGCGGGCAATCGAACCGCGGATATCCTCGGCGACGAGCACGATCGTGTGGTGGTTGGCGTGCACCTCCACGGGGAAGCCGTCGATCTCGCTCACGAGGATGCGCCCGGCGCCGAGCGATGAGCCGGTCATCACCGACGTGCTGCCGTCGCGTTCGACGGTGATGCGCACCGTGTTGGGGTGGACCTCGTTCTCCTCGCCGAGCTTCGTCTTGCTGAACGTGTACGCGAGCCCCTCGCCCGCGGCGATGTCGAGCGCGGTGCGGAGGCGGTCATCGTCCGGACGGAAGCCGAGGAGGCCGCCGACAATTGCCTTGTCGGTACCGTGCCCTTCACCGGTGCGTGCGAATGAACCGTGCAGCTCGACGTGCGCGCGCTGCGGCGTGCCTCCGACGAGGTTGCGCGCCAGCAGTCCGAGCCGACACGCGCCCGCCGTGTGACTGCTGCTGGGGCCCACCATGACGGGGCCGATGATATCCAGTATCGAGACCACGATTATTGAGTGAGAGCTCGGATTGGGATTGGGATTTCGATTGGCGATTACGAGTGCGATAGCCAGCTGCCGTCCGCCGTCTGCCATCTGCCGTCTGCCGTCTGCCGTCTGCCGTCTGCCGGTTAACGCCGCTTCAGCATGCCCCGCAAGAACTGGCCGGTAAACGACGCCGAAACCTCGGCCACTTCCTCTGGTGTTCCCGCCGCCACGATGCTTCCGCCGCCGGCGCCGCCGTCGGGGCCGAGGTCCACGATCCAGTCGGCCGTCTTGATGACGTCGAGGTTGTGTTCGATCACCAGCACGGTGTTGCCACGGTCCACCAGCTTGTGCAGCACCTCGAGCAGCATGCGGACGTCCTCGAAGTGGAGCCCCGTCGTGGGCTCGTCGAGGATGTACAGCGTGCGACCGGTGTCGCGCTTGCTGAGCTCGGTGGCGAGCTTCACGCGCTGCGCCTCGCCGCCGGAGAGCGTGGTCGCGCTCTGGCCGAGGTGGATGTAGTCGAGCCCCACGTCGTGCAGCGTCTGCAGCTTGGTCGCGATGCGCGGCTGGTTCTCGAAGAGCGCCAGTGCGTCTTCCACCGTGAGGTCGAGCACCTCGCTGATGCTCAGCCCGCGGAAGCGCACGTCGAGCGTCTCGCGGTTGTAACGCTTCCCCTTGCACGTCTCGCACGTCACGTAGACGTCGGGGAGAAAATGCATCTCGATCTTCACCAGCCCGTCGCCCTGGCACGCCTCGCAGCGCCCGCCCTTCACGTTGAACGAGAAGCGTCCCGGACCGTAGCCGCGCATCTTCGCCTCGGGAAGTTCGGCAAAGAGATCGCGAATCGGCGTGAAGAGCCCGGTGTAGGTGGCGGGATTCGAGCGCGGCGTGCGCCCGATGGGGCTCTGGTCAATATCAATGACCTTGTCGAGGTGCTCGAGCCCGAGGATGCGGCGGTGCGCGCCGGGAATCACGCGCGCGCGGTAGAAATGCCGCGCCAGCGCACGATGCAGGATGTCGCTGATCAAGGTGCTCTTGCCCGAGCCGGACACGCCGGTCACGGCCGTGAAACAGCCGAGCGGCACTTCAAGCGTGAGGTCGCGAAGGTTGTGCTCCTTCGCCCCCTCCACAACGAGCTGGCGCCGCAGGTCGCGCGGGCGTCGCGCGGACGGCACCGGAACCGACTTCTCGCCGCGCAAGTACGCGCCGGTGAGCGACCCCGGCGTGGCGATGACATCGGCCACGCTTCCCTGTGCCACCACTTCGCCACCGTGCTTCCCCGCGCCGGGGCCGAGATCGATCAGGTAATCGGCGGCGCGAATGGTTTCCTCGTCGTGCTCGACCACCAGCACGGTGTTGCCGAGGTCGCGCAGGCGCTTGAGCGTGGCGAGCAGCCGAGCGTTGTCGCGCTGGTGCAGGCCAATGCTCGGCTCGTCGAGGATGTACAGCACGCCCACCAGCTTGCTGCCGATCTGCGTGGCCAGCCGGATGCGCTGCGCCTCGCCGCCGGAGAGCGACTCGGCGGAGCGGTTCAGCGTGAGGTAGTCGAGCCCGACGTCCACGAGGAATCGCAGCCGCTCTGAGACTTCCTTGACGATGGGGCCGGCAATCTCGGGGTCGAGGCCGCGCCGCCCGATGGCGCGCAGCGGGACCTTTTCAATGAATGCGAGCGAGTCGGCAACCGGGAGGTCGACGAGATCCCCGAGGTTCATCTTGTCGATGGTCACGCCGAGCGATTCCGGCTTGAGGCGCGAACCGCCGCACTCGGGGCACTCGGCCACGAGCATGTACTCCTCGATCTCCGTACGCACGTTGTCGCTGGTCGTCTCCGCGTACCGGCGCTGCACCGTGGCGAGGATGCCCTCCCACTTGAAGTCGCCGTTCTTGGCGGGGATTCCGTGCAGCAACGTGTCCTGCACCTTCTTGGGCAGTTTTCCCCATGGCGTGTTCAGCTCGAATTTGAGCTGCTTGGCCAGGCCGGGCAGGATGACGCGCCGCAGGTATCCGTCGGGCTCACCCCAGGGGAGCACCACCCCTTCGAGCATTGAGATGCTCGGATCGCCGAGCACCATGTCGGCGCTCGCGAGGCGGCGCACGCCGAGCCCGCTGCACGCGGGACAGGCGCCGAATGGCGAGTTGAACGAGAAGTGCCGCGGCTCGAGCTCGGGGAGCGACAGACCGCACTCGGCGCAGCCGTAGCGCTCCGAGAACAGGTGCGCCGTCTGCTTGCTCCCTTCGGAGCGACGGATCTCCACCAATCCCTCGGCGAGCCGCAGGGCCGTCTCCACCGAATCGGCGAGGCGACCACGGTCGCTCTCGCGCACGGTCAGGCGGTCCACCAGCACCGCGATGTCGTGGTTCTGCCGGCGGTTCAGCGTGGGCGGGTCGGCGAGCTCGACGAGTTCGCCGTCCACGACGGCGCGCACGAAGCCCTGCTTGCGGGCATTCTCGAACAGTTCGCGGAACTCGCCCTTGCGTCCGCGCACCAGCGGCGAGAGCACTTCGATCTTTGTCCCGTCGGGCCACGCCAACAGGATATCGGCAATCTGCCCGGCGCTCTGGCGCTCCACGGGCCGGTGGCAGTTGGGGCAATGCGGCGTGCCCGCCCGGGCGTAGAGCAGGCGCAGGTAGTCGTAGATCTCGGTGACGGTGCCGACGGTGGACCGGGGATTGTGCCCGGCGGTCTTCTGCTCGATGGAGATTGCCGGCGAGAGCCCTTCAATGGCGTCCACGTCGGGCTTTTCCATCAGCCCGAGGAACTGGCGCGCGTAGGCCGAGAGGGACTCGACGTAGCGCCGCTGCCCCTCCGCGAAGATCGTGTCGAAGGCAAGCGACGACTTGCCCGACCCGGACAACCCCGTGACCACCGTGAGGCGGTTCCTCGGGATCGTGACGTCGATCTCCTTGAGGTTGTGTTCGCGGGCGCCGCGGACGATCAGGGCTTCTTCGGCCATAGCTTTGTAAGATGGCGCCGGGAACCGCAAGATGGGAGTCGGGCGTACTCCACTGGTCCCGTTGGCCGACCAAGCGACCCGAGGGCTAGATTGTTCCTTCGGTCCCCTTCCCTCTGAGGCTCGTGCACTCCCCCCGAGACCCGCGTCCCACCCCCGCCCTGCCCAGCTTCGACCCCGCCCAGCTCTCGTTCGGCGACGTCGAGGCCGTGCCGCAGCTGCGCGTGGATCGCGAAGCCGAGGGGACGAGCGGGGCCGGCGACGCGGCGATGGTGGCGTTCCGTGAGCCGCCGGTCTGCGGCGAGTCCTCGTACGATGACGTCGAGGATGCGGGACCCAGCTGGTCCGTACGCATTGTGCAGGAGGCGGAGGCCACACCGGCCGCGCTGCGCGCGCGTGTTGCGGCGACCCAGCGCGCGTCGGGCCAGGCGGCGCCGTCGGCCGCCCGGTCTGGGGCTACATGGACTCCGGCGGCCGGACCCCGACCAGGGAGTGCGGACTCGTCGGCCAGCGAGCCGCCGCGACCGGCGGGGGCGCGCCCAGCCCCGCCGGCGCGGGGCGCGGGGGCGCACGCACCGGCGCCACGGGGCACGGCGGCGCACGCACCGTCAGAGCCAGTGCATCCGCCGCGGCGGCCGCCCCCTGTGGCAATGCCGACGGCCGCGCTCGATCCACTGAAGCGCTCGACGGAGATGTCCCCGCGCGACGCGGATGCCGCCATCGCCTACGCCACCGCGCTCGAGAAGCATGGTGACGCGGGCGCCGCGCTCGAGGCGCTGGACGTCTGCCTCGCCGCCGGCGGCGACGAGCTGCATCTCATCTGCGCGCGCGCCTTCCTGCTGGGCGCACGGCTGAAGTACGATCTCGCCGAGGCGGAACTCAAGCGCGCCGCCAAGCTGCGCGCCGACGACCCGGAGCTTCAGTTGCAGGTCGGCATCCTCGCCTGCCGGCGCGCACGCTGGCGCGATGCGGTGGAGCCGCTGCAGAAGGCGGCGGCCCATCGCGCCGAAGACGCGCTCGCCCACTTCTACCTGGGCGAGGCGCTCAACCACGTGGACCAGTTGGCCCCGGCCCTGCGCGCGTACGAGCATGCGACGCAACTGGATCCCGCGAACTGGCGCGCGTTCAAGGGCGTGGGCATCGTGCTGGACCGTCTCGGCCGGCCGGCCGACGCCGCCGTGGCCTACCGTCACATGCGCGAGGCGCAGGGACGGTGACGCGCCGCATGCCAGCGCGCCCGCGGGTGAGCACGGCCGAACTCCACGAGCGCGCTTCCGCATGAACCACGTCGAGCGCCGGCGCTTCCGCGCGGTCATCGCGGTGTTGCTGCTCGTTGCCTGGAGCGGCGGGTTGGCATTGCTCGTGCGCCGCGAGTTCTTCCAGGGCCGCGCCGAGCGCCTCGCCGAGGCGGCCATGCGCCTGAACCCGGGCTCCACGTTCTATACGGTGGAGCAGAACGGCGTGCGCATCGGCTTCGCGTCCACGACGATCGACACGGTGGCGAACGGGGTCGAGGTCACCGATTACTTCGTCGCCGACCTGCCGTTGGCGGGCACCGTGCATCGCGCGTCGGCGCGGTCGGTGGTGCTGCTCTCGCGCGCCCTCGCGCTGCGCACGTTCGATGTGCAGGCCGAGGCGGCGCAAACGCCGATGCGCGTGGTGGGACGCATCGAGGGCGACAGCGTGGTGATCTTCGCCATGGACGTGCCGGGCCAGCCGGCGGACACGCAGCGCGTCGCTGTGCGCGGCCCGGTGCTGGTGCCCACGCTCGCGCCGCTCGCCGTCGCGTTGGGCGAGGTGCCGAAGCGCGGCAAGACGTACCGCGTGCCGACCTTCGACCCGCAGCAGATGCAGTCGCGCGACGTCGCGCTCACCGTCATGGCGGAGAGCTTGTTCGTCGTGGACGACTCGGCGCGCTTCGACGCTGCGGCCCGTATCTGGAAAAGCGCCCTCACCGACACGGTGCGCGCTTGGCACGTGGTGGGCGAGGAGGGCGCCGGCTTCGACACGTGGGTGGACGCGCAGGGGCGCGTGGTGCTCGCGAAGCAGGCTGCGGGGATCACGCTCCGTCGCATGGCGTACGAACTCGCCTTTGAGAACTGGCGCATCGCGCGGGACGTGGCGGCGGCCAGCGTCGCCGACCCGAACCGTGACATCTTCGAAAGCACCGCCATCTCCGCCGGCGTCTCGCTCGGAGCATCCGCGCTGCAGCGCCTGCGCGTGCGGCTGACCGGCGTGTCGCTCGAGGGATACGACCTCGCCGGCGGCCGCCAGACCCTGCGCGGCGACACTCTGCTCGTCGAACGGGCCGTGCTGCCGGCGAAGTCGTATTCGCTGACGACGCGCGCGCCGGAGTTCCTCGCGCGCTTCCGCGCCGAGCTGGCTGCCGAGCCGCTGCTGCAGTCCAATGACATCGCCATCGTGCAGAAGGCCATCGCCATCACCGGCCTCGAGCGCGACGCGCGCCGCGTCGCCGAGAAGCTGAATCGGTGGGTGCATGACTCACTGGCGAAGGAAGTGACGTTCAGCGTGCCCAACGCGCTGCAGGTGCTGCGCGGCCGGCGCGGCGACTGCAACGAGCATACGCAGCTCTACGTGGCGCTCGCCCGCGCCGTCGGGATTCCGGCGCGCATCGCCACCGGGCTGGCGTACGTGCGCGGCAAGTTCTACTACCACGCCTGGCCCGAGGTCTGGCTCGACGAGTGGGTGCCGGTAGACCCGACGTTCGGGCAGTTCCCGTCCGACGCGGCGCATCTGCGTTTCGTCGTGGGCGGGCTCGGCCAGCAGGCGGAGTTGCTTCGATTGATCGGGAATCTCGAGATACAGATGGTAGATGGTCGAAGGTAGAGGGTAGATGAGCGCGCTCGCTCGTGACCCTCCCTCCTGACATCTACCATCTACAACCCACCTTCTACCATCAGCCTTGATGATTCGCCTCACTGGCCTGACGAAACACTACGGCTCGTTCGTTGCGGTTGACGGACTCGACCTGCACGTCCCGCAGGGTGAGCTGTTCGGCTTCCTCGGTCCCAATGGGGCCGGCAAGACGACGACGCTGCGCATGATCGCCGGCATCCTCAAGCCGACGGCGGGGCGCGTGGAGATCGGCGGCGTGGACCTCGCCGTGGACCCGATCGCCGCCAAGGCGAAGCTCGGCTTCATTCCCGACCGTCCCTTCATATATGAGAAGCTCACGGGCGGCGAGTTCCTGCGTTTCGTCGCCGGCCTGTACGACCAGCACGGGCCGTACGTGGAGCATCGCGCGCGCGAGCTGCTGGCGCTGTTCGACCTCGAGGAGTGGCGCGACGAGCTCGTGGAGAGCTACAGCCACGGCATGCGGCAGAAGCTGATCATCGCGAGCGCCTTCGTGCACCGCCCGGAGGTGATCGTGGTGGATGAGCCGCACGTGGGGCTCGATCCCAAGGCGATCAAGATCCTGCGCGACCTGTTTCGGGAGTACGCGGCGCGCGGCCATACCATCATGATGAGCACGCACACGCTGGCGACGGCCGAGTCGCTGTGCGACCGCATCGGCATCGTGGTGAACGGCCGCATGCACGCGCTCGGCACGATGGAGGAACTGCGCACCTCGGCGATTTATGGCGGGAGCGGGCTGGAAGAGGTCTTCCTGCGACTGACCGGCGAGAATGCGGCGCGCAACCTGATGGATGTGTTGGATGCGTAGGAACAGACGGGAGACGGGCGACCGGAGACGGGAGGGGGCGAATGACTAACTACCCCCCGCACGCCCCCGACGCGCCGCAGGTGCCGTTCACGACGGTCGCCAATCCCGACGCGCCGCTGCTGTGGATCCTCATGCCCAAGGTGCTCACGGCGCGCGCCCGCGCGCTCGCCAATGAGCGCGGCCGCGGCGCGCGCTACACGATCCTGGCGGTCGTGGGGCTGCTCTTCTGGGGATTCATCTTCGGCCTGTTGTACCGCCTGCTGAGCTACTTCAAGGGCGTGCCCGAGATCGGGGAGCTGCTCGCGGGCAAGCTGCTCGGCCTGATGCTGGTGAGCTTCTTCTCGCTGCTGCTGCTCTCGAACATCATCACGGCGCTGTCGTCGTTCTTCCTCGCCAAGGACCTCGACCTGCTGGTGTCGGCGCCGGTGGACTGGCTGCGCGTCTACGCGGCGAAGCTGTCGGAGACGACAATCTTCTCCAGCTGGATGGTCGTGCTGATGGCGATCCCGATGTTCACCGCCTATGGCATTGCGTACGAAGGCGGCTGGGGCTTCGGCCTCTTCATCGTCTTCACGATCGTGCCATTCCTCGTGATCCCGTCGGTGCTCGGGAGCGCCACGACGCTGCTGCTCGTGAACATCTTTCCGGCGCGGCGCACGCGCGACATCCTGAGCGTCATCGCGGTGCTCACGGCGGGCGGCATCGTGCTGCTCTTCCGCCTCGTGCGCCCCGAGAAGCTGGCCCGGCCCGAGGGATTCCGATCGCTCGTGGACTTCATCGCGGTGCTGCGCGGGCCGACGTCGCCGCTGCTCCCCAGCGAGTGGTTCCAGAAATCGGTGATGGGCTACCTCGCGGAGCGGCCGGACTGGCTCTCGCTCTACATGCTCTGGTCCACGGCCGCCGCGCTCGTGGTCCTCGGCGCGCTCTTGCATCGGGCGATGTACGCCGCGGGATTCAGCAAGGCGCAGGAGAGCGCCGAGCGCTGGGCGCACGCCGGGCTGTTGCAGCGCGTGGCGATGCGGCTGCTCAAACCGGTTGGCACGCTGAAGCGCGAGCTCGTGATGAAGGAGCTGCGCCTCTTCTTCCGCGACACCACGCAGTGGAGCCAGCTCATCCTGCTCGCCGTGCTCGTCGTCGTGTACGTCTTCAACATCAAGTACCTGCCGCTCAAGGGTGAGGGCATCACGTTCTTCCTGATCAACGTGGTGCCGTTCCTCAACCTCGTGCTGGCCGGCTTCGTGCTCGCCTCCATCGCCGCGCGCTTCATCTTCCCGGGCGTCTCGCTCGAGGGACGCACGCTGTGGTTGCTGCGATCGAGCCCGCTGGAGATGCGCGACCTGCTGTGGGCCAAGTTCTGGGTGGGCACGCTGCCGCTGCTCGTCCTCGCCCTCGGCATCGTGGGGGTCACCGACTACCTGCTGCAGGTCTCCGTCTTCATGTTCCTGGTCTCGGTCCTGACCATCACCTTCATGACCTTCGCCATCGCCGGCCTCGCCATCGGATTCGGGACGCTCTTTCCGCAGTACGAGACGGAGAATGCGGCGCAGATCCCGACGTCGTTCGGGGGGCTGTTGTTCATGATGGCGTCCATCGGCATGATCGGCGTCACGATCATCCTCGAGGCACGGCCGGTGTATGGTTATCTTGCGGCCCGCGCCTTCAAGACAGAGGCCAGCCCGGTGGAGATGGTGATCGGGTTCGGCGCAGCGATGCTGGTGTGCGTGGCCTGCACGGTGATTCCCATTCGAGTGGCGCTGCGGCGCCTTGAAGCAACGGAGCGCGGATGATCAGCCGTCCCACCGAGCGCGACATCGCGGCGATTGCCGCGCTCAACAACATGTTCGCCCCCGAGGGCAAGACGCTGCGCCGCACGAAGCAGTTCGTCGAGGAGCACCTGTCCGACTACCTCGTGATCCGCGGCGAGACCGGCAAGGTGGTCGGGTGCGTCGCGCTCGACGAGTACTCGCCGTCGCTCGTGGAACTCGTGGGCCTCGCGGTGCACCCGTCAGCGCGCGGCCGCGGCTACGGCGTCATGCTCATCGAGGAGATCACCGAACTCGCGCGGCGCCGCGGCTACGACGAGATCTTCGCCACGTCGTTCTCCGAGAAGATCTTCGAGTCGTGCGGATTCCTCAAGGAAAAGCTCGACGAGTTCCCGGAGAAGGTGCTGCGCTACACGCGCATCGACCGCACCGAGGTGGAGATGGCCGAGAAGCACTGCTTCTCCCGTGTCCTGCGCGAGGATCGCGCGTCCGCGGCGTGACCGCATGGTGACCGCGGCTTAGCGCCGCGGCCTAGCGCCGCGGCCTAGCGCCGCGGCGGCCGCAGCAGCGGCCAGAGCACGTACGCCACGGCGAGCGCGCCGAGCGCGACGCCGATGAGCAGGGACGCGTTCACGCGACACCCACTTCGGGCGCGTGCGCACGCGCAGCGTCCGGCGCGTCGGGCGCAGCCGGTGTCGCTGCAACGGCCGCCGGCTCCTCAGGTTCACGGCGGGCCGGCGCAAGTGCCGCCACGAGCGCGCCGAGTACCGCGAACACGCCGGCAATCCAGATCCACGACGCGGCGGGAACGAACTGCACCGTAAGAATGGCGTCCGCGGTATTGGCCTCGCGCACATCCACGCGCAGGTCCTGCACCATGCCCGTGGCGATCCCCGAGAGCAGCAGCTGGTCCGCCGGCGCCTGCGACGCGCCCTTGAACAGCGACCGCACTTCGGCGGTCACGTACGCGCGGGCGCGCCCCTTCACCGCGGCGCGCACGGCGACCACGTTGGACACGACGTTCACGCGTCCCACCGTGGACACGCCCTCGAGCGACAGCGTCCACGGCGTGCCGAACCGGTCGGCGACGATGGCGCGTTCGCCCTCCCGCACGGCGATGTCGCCGCCACGCACAAAACCCGACGCAACGAGCGCCACCGCCACCACGAGCGTGGCGCCCTGCGCCACGCGTGTCGCGCGGGCGGCGACGGCGGCGCCGCGCAGCGTGCGAAACGCATCCACCGCCAGGGCGACGACCGCGGCGAGCGCCAGCCACGCCGTGGCGCGGCCGACGGCGGTTGCCGCGAAGTCATGCACGCCGTCCCAGCCGTGGGCTCGCCCCAGCGTGAGTCCGACGAGCGCGAGCGTGAACGCCATGAAGCCCGCACCTATTGATGCGTCGTCGCGCCAGCGCCTCGCCGTAATGAGAACCAACAGCGACGCCCCCGCCCACGCGAATGCGGTACCGGCATGCACGGGCGCCCAACGCCAGTCATCGGCCCACATGGCGTCACCGTATCGTCGACGCCAGTCGAGCAGCATCGCCGCCGCGAGCAGCCCCCAGCACGCCATCGCCCAACGTTGCGCCGACGCGCGCCACGGCGCCTTCCCCATGGCCCCCATGACCGTCAGGACGGCCGGGACGGCGACGAGCGCCATGGCCACGTAGCCCAGAGGCACCTGCGCCAGCACCACCGGGCGCATCCACTCGAGTGCGAGCCCACGCCCGTCATCGGGCGGGAACGGCAGGCGCATGAATGGATTCACGTCGAAGCACGCCATCGCGAGCACGGCAAGCAGCAGCAGCGCCAGCAAGGCGGCCGTCCAGGCGCGCAGCACACTGCCGCGCCGCAGCAAGGCCGATGCGAGCGACGCCCCCACACCGAGCGCAATTGCCCACACGAACAGCGCACCCGACGGTCCCGCCCAGACGGCGCCGATGCGATACGGCAGCGGCGTGCCGTACGACGTCCAGCTCGCGACATAGCGGTACGTGAGGTCGCCAACGGCGAGCGCCCAGCCGAGGCCAGTGAGGGACAACGCCGCAAAGAACGTCGCGGCATGCACGCCGCGCTCGCCGCTGGCGGACAGGTCGGCGCGCCCGGTGAGCGCACCCGAGAGCCCCAGCGCCGTTCCCCACGCTCCCATGAGGAGCGCGAGCCACAGGGACAGATCGCCGAGTTGAATCAGGCGGCGGGTCCCTTCAGGGCGGCGCGACGCACGCGCGCCATCAGCGCGTCGAGTTCCTGCTCCGCCTGCGCGCGCTCCTCCGCGTTCATCGTCGCCGAGCGCCGGTCGAGGGCCCGCACCTGGTCGAGCATTTCGTCGATCAACGCGCGAAGGACGAAGTTGCTGCGGCGCTTCGTGTAGTCCGGAGCCTGCGTGTCGGTGTCGGTCATTCCGTCGGGTAGAGTCCTTGAGAATTTGCCCGCGGGAAGCGGGAATGCAAACGGAGGGCCGTCAACGGTCGGCCTGTTTGGCCACCACCGTCGCCGCCGCGCCGCCCACGCCGTCCCACGCGAGATCGCGCCAGCTGGCGCGGTGGCGCGCTGGGTGGCGCAGGTCGTAGAGCTCCTTGCCCACACCCACGGCGACCGTCACCAGCGACGCGCGCTGCGCGGCGACGGTGTAGCGCGCGTCCTGTCGAAAGAGGGAGTATGCCGCCCCCTGGACCACCGCCGAGGCGACGAAGTGGAGCACCTTGTCCCGGCCGAACCATGGGTCGTTGTTGCTGCGGGGCGCCCCGCCCGTGAACAGGAGAAAGGCAAGCGTCAGGTTCATGGCTCCCTCACCGCGTGAAGTGGTACGGCGGCCGCACGATTCCCGCGTCGGTGATTATCGCCGTGACGAGCGCGGCGGGCGTCACATCGAATGCCGGATTGTGCACCGCTACGGCCGCCGGCGCGAGCTGGCGGTCGCCGAGGCGGCGCACCTCATCAGCGGCGCGCTGCTCGATGGGTACCGCGCTGCCGTCGCTCGTGTGCGGGTCAATGGTCGAGGACGGAGCCGCCACGTAGAACGGCAGTCCGTGGTGCTTCGCCGCCACGGCAAGCGCATACGTGCCGATCTTGTTGGCAACGTCGCCGTTGGCGGCGATGCGGTCCGCGCCGACCAGCACGAGATCCACGCGCCCCGCACGCATGAGCGAGGCCGCCATGCTGTCGGTGCAGACCGTCACCGGAATCCCGGCGCGGTCCAACTCCCACGCCGTGATGCGGCTCCCCTGCAGGAGCGGACGCGTCTCGCAGGCCATGACCTCGACGCGCCGTCCCGCCGCCACGGCGGTGTACACCGGGGCCAGCGCCGTGCCGATGCCCGCCGTGGCCAGCGCACCGGCATTGCAGTGCGTCAGCACGCGCGCGCCGTCCGCGAGGAGTGCGGCGCCGTGCCGGCCGATCGCATCGCACATGGCCACGTCCTCCGACAGGATGCGCTCCGCCTCCGCGGCGAGCGCGTCGAGGAGCGGCGGCGTGTCCGATGCCGATTCCACGACGCGGCGCAGGCGCGCCATCGCCCACGGCAGGTTCACCGCCGTGGGGCGCGCGCGCGCGAGGCGGTCGATCGCGGTGAACAGCGCCTCGCGCGACGGCGCCGCTCCACGCGCAAATGACGCCACTAATCCAAGCGCCGCGGCTACGCCAATGGCGGGCGCGCCGCGCACCGCGAGCGAGCGAATGGCGTCCTCGACGTCATCGAGCGTGCGCAGCTCACGCTCCACGACCTCCGCGGGAAGAAGGCGTTGGTCGAGAATATGGAGCGAGCGGGAGTCGGCGTCCCATCGCAGGGATCGTGGGATGTGGTGCACGGTGCTGGGAACAGGGCGAGGTGCAGGGTGCTGGGAACAGGGCGACGTGCAGGGTGCGGGGGAAAGAGTGTGGGCAGGAGTGCTGAGGAAACAAGTCGGACCGCGGCCGCTCATCTCCTCGCCCTTCACCACACCCTGTTCCCCGCACCCCGCACCACACCCTGTTCCCCGTACCCTGCACCCCACTCTGTACCCTTCCCCGCCCCGTTCGTAACTTTGCATATCTCCTGATTGGTGCGCCGCCATGCCTTATGAGTTCCTGACCGTCGAAGTCGTCGACCGCATCGCCACAGTCACGATCAACCGCCCCGACAAGCTGAACGCGCTCAATGCGCGCGTGCTCGAAGAACTCGATGGCGTCTTCACGGCGTTCGCCACGGATCGCCTCATCGGCGCCGTGATCGTCACGGGGGCCGGCCGGAGTTTCGTGGCCGGCGCCGACATCGCCGAGATCGCGAATAACGATGTCGCCGGCCTTGAGCGCCTGTCGGCGCAGGGCCAGGCGATCTTCAACCGGATCGAGCGCCTCTCGAAGCCGGTCATCGCGGCCGTCAACGGCTTCGCGCTCGGCGGCGGGTGCGAACTCGCGCTTGCGTGCCACATGCGCGTGGCGTCGGAGCATGCCAAGTTCGGCCTGCCAGAGGTGAAACTCGGGCTCATTCCGGGCTATGGCGGCACGCAGCGCCTGCCGCGCCTCGTGGGTAAGGGACGCGCGCTGCAGATGATCCTGAGCGGCGAGCAGATTGACGCCACCGAGGCGTACCGCATCGGCCTCGTGGACGTCGTGGCCACGTCGTCCACGCTGCACGACGTGGCACGTTCCATCGCGCTGCAGGTGTCGAAGAACGGACCCGTCGCGGTGGCGCGCGCCATCGAGGCGGTGAACGACGGGTTCGACCGCCATGCGGACGACGCGATGGCGCTCGAGGCGCGGCTGTTCGGGACACTCGGCGCCACGAAGGACATGGCCGAGGGGACGGCAGCGTTTCTTGCCAAGCGTCCCGCACACTTCACCGGCGAATAAGGTGGAGGCGGGTCCGGCGGCGGTCGCGGGGACGCCGGTGACGGCCGCCGCCAGCGAGCCGATGCCGGGCGCGCGCACCCGCGTCGCGCAACTCGCTGTGCGCGACTTCCGCAACCTCGAGCGCATCGACGTCGCACTGCCGGCGGAGGGCATCGCCATCGTCGGCGAGAACGGCCAGGGGAAGACGAGCTTTCTCGAGGCGCTCGCGTACGTGGAGCAACTGCGCTCGGTGCGCGGCGCGCGCGACCGCGACCTCGTGCGCTTCGACGCGCCGGCCTTTCACGTGCACGCCACGGTGCACGGCCCGGAGGGCGTTGTGCAGCTGGGCGCGGGCGCCGACCGCGCCGGCCGCAAGAAGGTGACACGCGACGGAGTGGAATTGCCGCGCATCACCGACGCGCTGGGCGCGCTGCCGTCTGTGCTGCTGGCGCCGCGCGACGTGACGCTGGTGAGCGACGGACCCGCCGAGCGGCGGCGCTTTCTCGACATCACGCTGGCCCTCACCTCGCCGCGCTACCTGCGCGCGCTGCGCCACTACCGCGCCGCGCTCGAGCGGCGCAACGCCGCGCTGCGCGATGCGGCGCGCCATCGGCGGGGCGAAGAGGCCGTGGCGGCGTGGGAGCCGGCGCTCGCCGAGCACGGCGCGGTGCTGGTGGACGAGCGCCGCGCGTGGGTCAGCGAACACGCGGCCGAGTTCACGCGGCTGTCGCACGCCATCGGCGAGCCGGGTCGCGCCGCCATGACGTACGCGTCCTCGCTGCCGGACGACAGCGACAGCACCAGCGCGCTGCGCACCGCGCTCGCGCGCACGCGCGAACACGACCTGCGGCGCGGCAGCACACACGCGGGGCCGCACCGCGACGACCTCGCGCTGACGCTGGACGGACGCGACCTCCGCGTGGTGGGCTCCGCCGGGCAGCAACGCACCGGGGCGATCGCGCTGCGCCTGCTCGAGGCGGCGACGCTCCGCGCCTGCCGCCGTACGCTGCCGGTGCTGCTGCTCGACGACCCGTTCGCGGAGCTCGACAACCGCCGTGCGGCGCGCGTGCTCGACCTCCTGCTGGAGGCCGGCGTCGGTCAGGTGGTGCTGTGCGTGCCCCGGCCTGAG
>JBAZTM010000079.1:0-17524 GCA_041661925.1 Gemmatimonadaceae bacterium | reverse complement strand
AGATCGCCGAGTAGTCCACGAGTTGAAAGTAACTGCCTCCGACGGCGAGCGGACGCAGTCGCGTGCGCGCAAGCTGGGAGCGGAAGCGATCGCGCTTGGTCTCGTAGAACGCGCTGAGCGTTTCGTGATGCTCCGGGTGCGCGCGGATCATCTCCGCAAAAGCCCACTGCGCCGGTGTGGAGGTGGCGAACGTGTTGTACTGATGCACCTTTCGGAACTCGGCGCTGAGAGCGGCGGGGGCGATGCAGTACCCCACCTTCCAGCCGGTGCAGTGGTATGTCTTGCCGAAGCTCGAGACGACGAACGAGCGCGCGGCGAGCGAGGGCGAACGCAGCACGCTCTCGTGGCGTCGACCGTCGAAGACGATGTGTTCGTACACCTCGTCGGAGATGACGAAGAGGTCATGCTGGTCGGCGAGCGCGGCGAGTCGGTCCACGTCGTCCGCCGACCAGACCGCCCCCGACGGGTTGTGCGGCGAGTTGACGATGATGAGCCGCGTACGCGGTGTCACCGCGGCGGACAGGCGATCCCAGTCCACCGAGAAATCCGCCGTGCGCAGCGGCACGTGCACGCAGTCGCCGCCCGCCATCAGGATGCCCGGCTCGTAGCTGTCGTAGCTCGGGTCGAGGACAATGGCCTCGTCGCCCGGATGCACCACCGCGAGGATCGCGTCGAAGATCGCCTCGGTGGCGCCGCTCGTGACCGTGATCTCCGAGGCCGGATTGGCGCGGTGCCCGTAGAGCGCTTCGGTCTTATCAGCGATCGCCTCGCGGAGCGCCGGCAGGCCGGCCATCGGCGCGTACTGGTTCTTTCCGTCGCGCACCGCGCGCGCCAGCAGGTCGGCGAGCGGCTCCGGAATGTCGAAGTCCGGGAAGCCCTGTCCCAGGTTGACGGCGCCGACGTCAGCGGCCAACTGCGACATCACCGTGAAGATGGTGGTGCCGACGGCGGGCAGGCGGGAGTTGATCGCACGCATGGTGGGTGCAGAAGCTAATGCCTGACAGCTGGCGCGTGCCACGCCACACAGCGGCCGGAGCGCGCCACGGAGCGTGCGCTCCTCCCTCGGGCCTCGCCCTACAGCGCGAACATCTGCGTGAACTTCACCACGAGGCTCCGTCCGGGCACGACGTGACTGTCCGGCGCCGTGATCCGTTGTTCGCTGTAGACGATGAACAGGTCACTGAGCGGGTGATGGATCACGTTGAACCGCACGTTCGCGTTGAACAGGTGGCTGTGCGGGTCGTACTGCGCGAGCGCGTCAAGGAACATGTTCGTCGTGAACGAATAGTTCGTGCGCCCGGTCAGCAGCGTGACATCGAAGGCCTGCGCAGGCCGGTCGAGCGTGATCCGCGACTGCTGCATCCCCGCCGACAGCCGGAAGCGGTAGCCCGGCCGCACCGTTACGGTGGCGTTCGCCGTACGCTGATGTCCTGTCCAGAGTCCGCCGGTGGTGCCCGTCAACTGCACGGCCAGGGGCCGGCTCAGGTCGGTGGTCCACTTCAGCATCCACTCATTCCACGCATAGCCGCCGATGGCGATTGGCGCGGCCGTGGGATCGGCACGATTGAGCCGGAACGGCTCGGTGATGTACTCGAAGCGAGGATTCACCGACAGCTCCACGAACCCGCCGTCGTTGAAGAAGAGCGTGTTGCCGCTGTGGAGGTTCTTGCCGAGGGTGCGGCCGTCCAGGCCCTCGTAATAGTTCCACGTGATATGGGGGTGCACCTCGCGGATGCCGTGCGTGCGCAGCCACGCCGCCCGCGGCCGAAGGCCCGCGTCGAGGTACCACTTCCGTACGTCCGTGCGGCGATAGAAGCCGAGATCGTCCTGGAAGCCGTCCCCGAGGGTGAGCGTCGCCGCCTTCGCGTGCAGGAAGCGCCCCTCGTAGTTGAGCGACGTGCGCCACGAGTATTGTCCGCCGTCCCTGCCCGGCGTGCGTGTCATCATCGCGAACGAATTCCAGTCGAGCTTGCCGGCGAACCGGACGTTCGCATCCAACCCGCCGACGCGGTTCCAGTCGCCGGAGCCGCTTCCGTCGCGACTCATCGCGATGACGCCGATGTCGGTTCCGTCGCCGAGGTTTCGGCGGAGCCGCAACGTGGTATACGTGCTCGCCGGCGCTCCTGGCATGTCGGCCGTGCGCATTGCCATCGCGCCAATGCCGAGCCCGCCCGCGTTGCCCGTGAGGCGCAGGCCGCCGGGAATCGTGATCGGCGTCCCGGTGCGCGTCAGCCCGATGCGTCGGCTGAAGAAAAGCAGCAGGTCCTCGTCGGGGGTCGGCGGCGCCTGCACGCGGTTGTTGCGCGCCGCGTCGCCCACGTAGAAGACGCCCGAGTTCTCAAGGAAGAACTCGCGCTTCTCCGGGAAGAACTGCGAGAACTGCGTCAGGTTCACCTGCTGCTCGTCCGCCTCCACCTGCGCGAAGTCCGGATTAAGCGTGGCATCGAGCGTGAGCCCCGGCGCCACGCGCGCCTTGACGTCGAGCCCGGCGTCGCCCGAACTGGTGAACGCGTCCACGCCCGTCGCGCGCACCGACCGCGCCAGCGCGTACGGCTTGACCCGCAGGTCACGCGAGGCACCTTCCGGATCGATCCCCTCGAGCGTGCCGGCAAGCGAGAGGCGTGTGATCGCATACTCGCGCGGGATCGGCGCCCAGAAGTCGATCTCGTTCTTGCGGCGGATGCGGCGCGAGAAGTTGATCCCCCACGATCGTCCCGACCCAGGTTCAAACCGCAGCGCGCGGAACGGGATCGCCATCTCCGCCACCCAGCCATCCGCCGTACGCCGGGTCTTCACCGTCCAGACGGCGTCCCAGTTGGCGTTGATCTCCCGTCCTTCGTTGGCGACCTGCCGGTCGGCGCGCGCCCCTTCGACGTTCGTGAGGAAGACATAGCCGTTGCGACGATCGCGGAACGTGTCGAGGATGACCTCGAAGGCGTCCTGGTCCTCCTCGCGAAAGTCCTTCTTGATGTCGTTGACGACCAGCTTGTCCGGTTCGCGATCGTGCAAGAGCGCACCAATGTAGAGCATGTTCGCGTCGTAGATCACGCGCACTTCGGTCGGCTCGCTCGCCTCCGCCCCCGTGCTCGGCTCGCTCTGCACAAAGCCGCGCACCACGGAGGCCTTCCGCCACGCGTCTTCATCGAGACTCCCGTCCACGATGACGGGCCCCGCGGCACGTACTGCGACAATGACCAGCGGCCCGCGCTTGGACGGCGTCGACGAGTCGGGCATCGCGACGGGAAGCACGAGGCGCGGCAGCAGCGCCGCGGCGGCGAGGAAGTGCATGCGATGCTCGGCGGTTGCGGGACGGTCGGGGACGGGAACAAACGGCCCCGTAATCTAGCCGGGCATGCAAGGGCGCTGCGGCGCCGCGACAACGCGGGAGCGATGACCGCAAGCGGGACGCCCTCGCCCTCGCGCATCCGCTGCACGACTGCCTCGAACTCGTCAGCGACTGCGGCTGGCAGGGTGAACGGCGCGGCGCCGATCGTCAGCATCACCTTCCTGTCAAAGCGGAACGGCACGGCGTGCACGAACGACTCACCATCGCTCCGCTTGTCGAGCTGTGCCCGTGCCAAGTTCAGGGCAGCCATGCCCGGCGCTGCTACGTGGCGCTGAATATCCGCCCAGCAAAGAAGTAGCAGACCAGCGGGATCAATCCAATGAAGAAGACGTTGAGCCACCATCCCGCTTTCGCCATTTGCGGAATCGTGAGCGCGCCCGTGCCGTAAACCAGCGCGTTCGGGGGCGTCCCTACCGGCAGCATGAAGGCGCAGCTCGCCGCCAGCGTGGTGGGAATGGCCAGCAGCATCGGGTCAGCGCCAATGCCGGTCGCCAAGGACGCGACGACCGGCAGGAAGGCTGCCGCGGTCGCCGTGTTGCTGGTCAGCTCGGTGAGGAAGATCACCACCGTCGTGACCACGAGGATCACCCCGTAGACGGGCCAGCCGGCAATCCCTCCGAGGGCATCGCCGATCCATGCGGCCAGCCCGGTCTTCTGGATGGCCGCGGCCAGTGAGAGACCTCCTCCAAACAGCACGAGCACCGACCACGGCAGGCGCTCGGCCTGCTTCCACGTCAGCGCGACCACACGTGGCTTCCACGTCACCGGAACGATGAACAGCAGCATCGCGCCCGTGATGGCGATGCCGGTATCGGTGACCGACGGCAGCACGCGCTCGATGAGCGGACGCGTCACCCACGCCAGGACCGTCAGCCCAGCGATCGTGCCGACCAGCCGTTCCGCGTGCGACATCTTCCCGAGCGCCACACGTTCGGCGTGCAACATTGCCGCGCCGCCGGCGAGCGGCTCCTTCCCCAGCGGAAACAGCCACTTTGTCAGCAGGATCCAGGTAAATGGCAGCCCGATGGCGACGACTGGCACGCCAAGCACCATCCACTCGACGAAGCCGATCTTGATGCCGTACGTCTCTGCCATGAAGCCCGCGAAGAGCGCGTTGGGTGGCGTGCCGATGAGCGTGCCGAGTCCGCCGATGCTGGCGGAGTAGGCAACGCCGAGCAGCAGCGCTACCTCAAACGCGCGGCGCTTGCGCTGCGCCGCATCGTCGACCGCGGCATCGGCGCCGTGCGCGAGCGCGATGACCGACGTCGCCATCGGCAGCATCATCACCACGGTGGCGGCGTTGCTCACCCACATGCTGATGAGGGCGGTGGCGATCATGAAGCCGAGCACGAGGTTCGCCGGCCGCGTTCCCACCGCGTCGAGAATGGCGAGGGCCAGGCGCCGGTGCAGGTTGCATCCTTCGAAGGCCATCGCGATGAGGAATCCGCCGAGGAACAGGTAGATGACGGAGTTTCCATAGGGCGCGGTCGTGGCTTCGACAGTGGCGACGCCCAGCAGCGGGAACAGCGCAATGGGAAGCAGTGACGTCGCGGCAATCGGGATGGCCTCGGTGACCCACCAGACGGCCATGAGCGCGCCAACGGCCGCGGTGCGCCAGGCGGGGAGTGCCATTCCCTCGGGCGGCGTCGACAGCAGCATGGCGGCGCAGACCAGGACGCCGAGGGCGAGGCCGGCGTAGGTGCTGGCAATCGAATGGCCTGTGGGATCTCCGGTCTCGGTCATCATTCTCCCGTGTGGCCTGGTGTTGACGGACTACACAAGATGCCACACGGCGCGTCCGCCGGCACCTACCGCCCAGTGCGCTCCGCCCGCAAGGCGAAATGGGTCCAGGTCGCACCAAGCAGGTCCACAACGCCGAACAGAATGAGCGGCGGCTCGACGAAGCCGAGGAGCACAAAGGCCGTGAAGAAGACGATGACCGAGGCGCGCCCGTACACGGTCCACTGGAACAGCGCCGTCAGCCCGTGCCGCGCCGCTTGGATGTAATAGAAGGCCAGGATGAGCACGAGCACGCCGACGACGCGGAGCCAGACCTCCGACGTGCTCGGCAGGAAGAACAGGCCGAGCAGGGTGTTTGGCACCGCCACCAGCAGGCCGCCCAACCCCACGAGGTACCAGCCAAAAGCCAGCACGCTGCGCGCACTGTTGCTCATGATCGCTCCTGTTCTAAAGGGGTACAGCGAATCACCGCGCGCGCAGCAGCGTGATCACCTGCTGGGCGAACAGCCCACCGGCCGACTGGGCATTCAGGAAACCACCGACAGACACGTGGCGCGCTCCGTCGTGCCGCCGCGTGATGACGAAGACCACGCGTTCGGTCGTCACCGGAACGCTGACCGTCTGATATCGCGGCTGTGACGTGGTGGGCGCGCCTCGACAACCCCCTGTCGTGGCGTCGCAAGTCCGCGTCGGGTTGTCCGTTCCGGCCACTACACGCCGCTCGGGCTGGAAGGTGGTGCGCTTGACCAGCGCGATCGTCGCCAGGAACTGCGCGGTGTCGCTGTTCACGACCTGCCAGCGCTCACCCTTCAGCACCGCCTCGACATCGAGGTGCATCTGGCGGACGCTGCCGAGGGTCGCACTCTGGTCGTCTTCACTCGTGGCGTCAGCAATCAGCATTGACGGGCTCACCCACGCGATGGTTGCCGTGGCAGGGAGCGACTCCAGCAGCGGCGAGACTTGAGCGCGAACAGCCGCGGTCTTCGGTCCGGTCGAATGGCAGCCCGACACCGCACCCAGGACGACCGCCGCCCACAACACCGTCGCGCAAACCCGCCCTGAGTGCCTCATGGTGTTACCTCGCCGCGCTCACGGTGAACGGCACTGACATCACCCGGTCGCCCCACGTGAGTTCCAGTACCCCGCGCGGTCCACCGAGTGCCCGCACGACAATGGTGAAAGTCTCCACGAACGAGGGTGCGGCGGCGGACTGCATCTCCACGCGCCCCACGTCCTGCGCCGCATCGTACACGGTCCCCCACTGCCCCGTCTGCCGGTTGATGATGAGCGAGGTGCGGTCGCGGGTGTGCTGCACCCACAGCGTGTACATCCCCGGCGCGAGGGTGACGCTGCCCAAGGTGAGCGTGCGCGTGGTGAAGAGGTGCGTGGCGTCGTTGGCGCCGGCGCGCCAGATGGAGTCGAATGGCACGAGCGTACCGCCCCAGACCGTGCGCCCGCGCACCAGCGGGCGGCCGTAGTCCACCACCACCATGCCGCCCGGGCCGAACGCGCCGCGCACCGTTTCGCGCAGCGAGAGCACGCCGGCGGGCTTCATGTTGCGCGCGATCGCGGCGAAATCCACGCCGCCGGCACCGCGCGTCGCCGTCACCTTGTTGGTGGTGCCGGTGCCGTCCACGGCCAGCAGGCGGTTGCTGCCATCGAACTCCAGCACCATGGCGTAGCCCGCGCCGCGCAGGCGCACCGAATCGCCGCCCAACGGGGTCACACCGGTGAAACCCAGGTTGCCGGCGGTGCCAATGGCCGGCAGCGAATCGGCAACGCCGCTCTTGCGCAGCGCGGCGAGCAGTTCGGTGGGGCCATAGATGAAAGTAGGCCAGTTGGGCAGCGCCCCTTTCGCCCCGAAAGCGCGCCGCTGGACAGAATCGGCAAAGACCGTCTCGCGAATCACCGAGTCAGCGCCAAAAGCGAAACGGTATTCGCGCGGGCCGGTGGGCGCCGGCGTGCCGTCGGCTTGCATGCGCTTGAGTGTGGCGGCCTTCGGCCGGCCATCCTTGCCGAGCGTTACCGAGTACGCGATGCGCGCAATCGCCGGTCCATTGCGCTGAACCATCTCGCCGGTCATGCCCGTGGCCGTGCGTGTGTACTGCTCGACGGCGATGGTGTCCCTGCCGAGGCGGTACGTGAGTGACGCCGACTGGGCCGGGAGCAGGAGGGGCACTGCGAGGAGCACGACGGCGACGATGCGCATGGGCATGCGGGCTGGAGGGGGACTCAACAAAAGCGCGTCTACCGCGACTTGAGAATGGACGCGTGCGTGAACGCGTTTGCGCCAAAGACCAGCAGGATCATCCAGCTGTAGAAGGGGCGGTGCCCCGAGACCAGCATGAAGATGCCGTAGCCGATGCCGAGCACGAGGTTCACTGCCAGCATCACCTGATTCCTGCGTCGCGCGCGATGCGTCATGCTCATGCGGTTACCCCGAGCGCTTGCGCTCAGCGAAGAACGGAAACTCCTCATGATAGCAGATCGCGCCCAAGTCGGCCGAACGCTCGTCGAAGAACGCCCGTGCGTCGGCAATGGCCGCGTTGTAGATCGTCGGGCCGTGTTCGGCGAGGAGGTAATCAAGGACGAGCGCGGCCTTCAGGTCGCCGATCTCCAGCTCGAGCTCGTCGGCGAAGTACCGCTGAATGGAGATGATCGCGCGCTTGCGCGCGTCGTCCGAGATGATGATTGAGGGCTTGCCGCGCATGATCTGACGTGACGAAGACGTGGGTCAATCGGCCGGGTGAATGGCCCGGTGCGGCCACGCTTCTAATAGGCGCGTTCGCGGGCGCCGGCACCAGATGGCTTGGCGGGAGTACAGCCATTCTCATCCCTTTGGCTGATTGAGACCCGGCCAGCAGCAACCGTACGTTGCAGCAAGATCCCTATTTGGTGCTGGCCCCCGTGTGTGGTGGAGGTTTCGATGTCTCTCGTCTCCGGAATTCGGCGCTCAAGTCGCCTGCTGGCCGGCGCCCTCGCAGTCGCGGCCCTCGGCGCGTGCGGCGGCCAGTCGCTCACCCCCTTCCAGCCGCAGATCAGCAATCCGACCGATAATTTTCAGCTCCAGGCGACAGGTATCACCGACGTGAGCACCACGGTGACGTATACCTGGGTCAATACGGGCACGCGCGCAACGGTCAATCACTCGACGACCACAACGGCCGGCTCGACGCTGATGGTGATCAAGGACGCGGCTGGCACCGTGGTCTACACCAGGACCCTTAGCCCGAGCCTGAACGAACAGACCATCACCGGACAGGCAGGCAGCTGGACGATCCAACTGACGCTGCTACGGTACTCAGGCACCCTCAACTTCCGCGTGCAGAAGCTCTAGCAGTCGGCGTCGCGGGCGTGAGCTTGATGGCGACGAGTTTCCTGATCGTCGCGAGGTCGCGCGTTCCCTTCACGGCCACGCGAATGCCCCGCCCCTCCGCGTAAGGCCGCGCCTCGGTCAGCGACGACTTGACCGCCGCCGACAGCGTACTGGCCATCGCCAGGCCGTACGCCCGCTCTCCGAGCACGATTGCCACGGTGATGCTCGCCTTCTCGGGCAGCAGATAGAGCAGTGTCCGCTTCTTGTGCCGGAGCAGACAGACGTGCCCAAAGGCAATCTTGGAGGGCTTCCATTCGATGTCGAGCGGCGACGCCAACCCCTCGACGACGCGCACGATGCCCGCCCATGTGCCGTACGCATGTCCGAGGGCCGTCTTCCACTGCCCGGCGTCACGTCCCTTCGCGCGCGTCATGACGTCCCTCGCTGCGCCCGGTCAACCTGATCCACCGCCGCCTGCCCCTCGGCGGCCGTGAACCGCGGAGCGACATCCACATCGTCGAGGGCCAGCGACTCCACTGCGCGCGCAATCACCGGTGCGCCGGCGTCCGCTGGCAGCGCGAGCCCAAATGCGAGCTCGGCCCGCCGGCAGATACGCTCCTCCCGCGCCGGCTGTGTCCCTGCCTGAGAGCGCGCAAGGCAGAATGTGCGCGCATGCACACCCTCATGCAGCACCGAAGACGCGACGACCGCCGGCCCGATGTCCCGCCGCGCAAGGAACGTGAGCTCGGTCAGGATTGCCCGGTGCTCGTGCAGGTACGCCCCACGCGAGGCGAAGCGCTGCACGACGATGACGCGAATGTCGCGCCGCAGGTGAGCAAACCGGATCGGCTGATACCGCGCGATCAACGCCAGCGCGTCATCCAAGCGCTCAATGACGGCCGCCGACGCGATGTCCGGTCGGGTGTTTGTCAGCTCCACGCGAAATCCCCGAACCGCGTGCACCTCGGTGTGCGGGGCGTCGGAGCCCCGTCCACGCCACGGGAGCATGCGATCAATCAGATCCCGCAGCACGCGCGTCGCTCCCGCATGCGCTACGTGGCGGTGCGGCAGACGGTCAGCAGCATCTCGCTCGCCTCGAGCGCGTGCACCGCATGCGCCTCCCCCGGCGCCAGCGCCATGACGCCGCCGCCGGCGACCTCATGGGACTCGCCAGCCGCGGTCACTTCCAGCCGGCCGCTGAGCACGTGAATCGTGACTTCCCCCTCCGTCCGGTGCTCCTTGAGACTGCCGCCCGGCTCGAAGAGGAACAGGATCAGCGAGAACGGACCGCGCCGCACTAGCGCGACCTGGCGATGGCCGGCGTTCGGTGCGTGCGGTTCCGCCCCGAGCAGCGCCGCGGCCTGCTGCAGGTCAATGCGCTGCACGGGCGCAGCCAGTCGCTCCTTGGGATGCTCCCGCAGACGATCGTCAGTGCTCATGGGCTTCTTTCCGGATGAGGGGAGCGTACCATGCACGCCGGAAGTCGACGTGATGCGCAGTCGTGCCGGGTTCGTTCAAGTAGGGGAGGCTGAGCTGCCGCCGCAAGTCATCGTGGCAAAGAGCCCCGCGTCGCACCATGCTTGATCGGTTCGCGGCGCGCTCCCACCCCATCAGGTCGCGGTCATGTCCTTCATGCTCTCACGCCAGCGCTGGCAGTTCGCGCAAGTCGCGCTTGTCTTCGTCGCCGGCTTCGCCGGCTTCGCCGCGCTCGAAAGCGCCCACGCCCAGGGCGGCGGCGCACCTTCCGTCGCGCTCCCCTTCGCATCGGTGCAGACGGAACTGCTCGCCGTCCCGAACTCCTACTCCAATGCATGGGGCGACTACGACAACGACGGCGACCTCGATCTCGCCGTCTCCCTTGGCAGCGGCGAGGTGCGCCTCTACCGCAACGACAAGGGCGTCCTCGTCAGCGTCGGCGCCGAGGTGGGAATGCCCCAGGCCGGCAGTCACGAGTTGCGCGGCCTCAGTTGGGGCGACTACGACAATGACGGTTTCATTGATCTCCTCGGCGGCGCCACCGCCAAGGACCAGCTGACGGTCGTCTTTCGCAACGAAGGCGGGAAACGCTTCACCAACGTGGCCGCGGCCATTCGCCTCACCATTCCCAACCGTTCAGCGCGCCAGACCAACTGGGTGGATTTCGACAACGACGGCGACCTCGACGTCTACGCCAGCGATCGCGCCGGCGACAACCTGCTGTTCCGGAACGACGGCGGCATCTTCACGCACGTCTTTGCCGGCGTCGGCCCCACCGACGCACGCCCCACGGTGGGCGCGTGCTGGTTCGACATGGACAAGGACGGCGATCTCGACCTCTTTCTCGCCAACCAGTCAGGAGCCGCCGACGCGATGTGGCGCAACGATGGCGACCGCTTCACCGACGTGGCGCCCGCGCTCGGAATGACCGGACCGCCGCGCACGACCGCCCAGGGGGGCGTGGGCTGCGCCGTCGGCGACTACGACAACGACGGCGACTTCGACCTGTTCGTGCCCAACTACGGACGCAACCAACTGTACCGCAACAACGGCGACGGCACCTTCACCGACGTGGCGCAGGCCCTCGGCGTCGGCGTGGAGAACCATGCCGTGGGCGCCGACTGGGGTGACTACGACAACGACGGCGACCTCGACCTGTCGGTCATCTCCTACGAGGGTCCGTCGGGCGCGCAGACGCCCGCCAACGCGCTCTTCCGAAACGACGGCGCCGCCGGCTTCACCAACGTGCTGGGAAAGGAAAGCCCGCTCAATATGGCCGATCACGGCGTGCAGTTCGTGGACTACGACAACGATGGTGGGCTCGACCTCACCGTCACCGACGGCTACGGCCCGGTGGGCGGCCACTTCGTTTTCCGCAATACACTGCCGGACGCCGCCAAGAGGCGCAGTCTGAGCGTGCTCGTGCTCGACGCCGCCGGCCACCAGACACGCTTCGGCGCCGAGGTGCGGCTGTACGATCGGTCGGGCACACTGCTCGCCTCACGTCAGGTCGTGACCGGCGGTGGGTATAACACGCAGCGTGCAGCACCGGTCCATTTCGGTCTCGCCAAGTCCCAGCGGGTGGACGTGCGCGTGACCTTCATGAGCAAGGATGGTCCGAAGGCGATGACCGTGATCGGCGTGAACCCGAGCCAGTTTGTGGGCAAAAGCCTGGTGATTCGCCAGCCGCGCTGATCCAGGGCCCGCTGGCGCTCATGCGGAGCCACAGGCCGTGGCCAGTGGCGCGAGGCGCGGTACATACAGGTGCACATCACCCTGTCGGGCGAATGGCGGAGCTACGGCGCGTGGCAGCGCGACGTGGACGTGCTGCTCTCCACGGGTGGCTCGCCGTAGCCACTAGCACGCGAACCCGACCTTGAGCGAACGCGACTGCACCTTCGCCGTGTTGTACTCGACCTTCCTGGCCCGTCTACTTCCGGGTGAACCCGCTCGTGGACCCGTTGCGCGGCGATCCGCGGTTTACGGCGTTGATCGAGCGGATGGGGTTTGCGGAATAGGCGCGTGCAGCTGTCGGCCAGCATCGTCCGGGTGGAACGTCGCGATTGAATTTCGCGCCGCACGATGCCAGCATTGGCAATGCTGCGGGCCACCCCCGCGGCGCCACCCACACCGCCAGGCGCACCGCCATGCCGAGTCACTCGCACTTCGCTCGCGCGCTCGTAGTGCTCGCGCTAATCCCCGCCTTCTCCGGCGCGCTCCGTGCGCAGACCGATCCCAAAGCCACGGAAGTCTGGGAGCCCGTCCCGAAGGTGATCACGCCGGGCGTCGGCACGGCCGCGCCGTCCGACGCGATCGTGCTCTTCAACGGCACGGACCTCTCGCAGTGGGTGCGTGACCCCGAAGGGTCCGCGCCACGCTGGAAGGTGGAGGACGGCGCGTTCATGTCGGCGAGCGGCTCGGGCGGCCTGCGCACCAAGCAGGCGTTCGGCGACTGTCAGCTGCACATCGAGTGGCGCACGCCCGCCGTCGCCTCCGGCGAGGGACAGGGGCGCGGCAACAGCGGCGTCTTCCTCATGGGCCGCTACGAAGTGCAGGTGCTCGACTCTTATGACAACCGCACCTACTCCAACGGCCAGGCCGCGAGCGTGTACAAGCAGTCCATCCCGCTGGTGAACGCCAGCCGCAAGCCCGGCGAGTGGCAGAGCTACGACATCGTCTTCCGCGCGCCGCGGCGCGACGCGGCGGGCAACGTGTCCACACCGGCCTTCGTCACGGTCTTCCACAACGGGGTCCTCGTGCAGGACCATTTTGCGCTGAAGGGCAACACCGTGTACATCGGGCAGCCGTTCTGGGAGAGGCACGGCGACAAGGAGCCGTTGATGCTGCAGGATCACGGCAACCCGGTGGCCTTTCGCAACGTCTGGATTCGCGAGCTCTGAGCGGCGCGAGCTGCGCACCGACGGTTGATCACTCTCGAGTGATCAACCGTCAGCCGTTGGGGCGACGGATCTCACAGGCGAGCGCGCCGAGCGCGTCAGGTGCTAGCACGTCGCTGAGGGACGAATCCCGGGCGAACTGCGCGACGGCATAGGAGCACGTCGCCGTGAGCTGAGTGTGGGTCTCACGCGCCCAGCGCACCGCAGCGTCGAGCAGCAGGCGCGCCACCCCCTGCCCCCGGAGACTGTTATCCACCTCTGTGTGGTCAATGTTGACCACGCCGGCACTCGTGCGGCCGTACGTCAGTTCGGCGATGCGACGACCGTCTTGTTCAATGAAGAAGGCGCCGCGGCTGCCGTACTCCGAGTGTGCGATCGAGTATTCCGCCATTATTCGTGCGTTTGCACCAGGTTGATGAGGTTGCCGCAGGTGTCCTCGAACGTCACGGCTGTGATCGGACCCATCCGCATCGGCGTGCCCCGAAATGTGACGCCGCGCGCTGTGAGCCGGGCGACATCCGCCACGATGTCCTTCGTGATCAGGGCCGTCGCGGGAATCCCTGCCTCGAACAGCTCCCTCTGATACACCTTCGAGGGCGGAAAGGCCGTGGGCTCCAGCACGAGTTCGACGCCCGCGATGCCATCCGGCGACGTGACCGTGAGCCAGCGGAACTCCCCCATCGGGATGTCGGCCATCTTCTCGAAGCCGAGCACGCGCGTGTAGAAGTCGAGCGCGTGCGCCTGATCCGACACCGTGAGACTGATGAACTTCAGCTGCATGCGTCGCCACCCTCCCAGTTACATGCGCGACTCATTGCGGCCTGCCACACGAAATCCCCAGAGCGCCAGGGCTGCCGTGAAGACAAAGGCCGCAATCGAGCACCACACCGGCACCGTCAGGTCGGCGATAAGGATGGGCCAGCGCATGACGGCGCGAACCAGGTGCGCGACGGCGACGATGGCAAGGAACATCCCCGAGACCAGCGCGTAAGTACGCATGGATCCTCCCTGAGAGTCAGCGGCATTCGCCCACGACGGGCACCGCGCCGCGACGAGTCCAAATTGAGTCGGACGCGGCGGCGGACGCCACCCACCGGCGTTCGCTGGCAAATTGGTGTCGTCCTGATTCAATTGCAGATGCGTGCGTCGCGCTCGCCTGCGCGACCTGCCCGCCGACATTCATCCTCCGATACCAAATGACCCGTTTCAACAACAAGATCCTCTTCGTTGGCTATGGCGCCGTCGCCGAATGCGCGCTGCCGATCCTCTTCAAGTACCTCAAGGTGGCGCCCGAGAACATCACGGTGATGGACTTCGAGGACCGCTCGGAGAAACTGAAGAAGTGGACCGCCAAGGGCGTTCGGTTCGTCCGCGACCGCGTCACCGAAGCGAATCTCGGGTCGATCCTCGGCAAGTACGTCGGCGCCGGCGACGTCATCATTGACCTCGCCTGGAACATTGACGCCTGCGAGATCCTCGACTGGTGCCACCGCCGAGGCGTGCTGTACGTCAACACGTCCACGGAGCTCTGGGATCCGTACGCCGCCGGCCCGCGGCAGCATCCGACCGAAAAGACGCTCTACTGGCGCCACATGAACGTCCGCCGCCTGATGGCGAGCTGGAAGACGAAGGGGCCGACGGCCGTGCTCGAGCACGGCGCAAACCCTGGCCTCATCTCCCACTTCACCAAGCAGGGGCTGGTGGACATTGCGGCCGCTTCCCTCGCCGACAACAAATTCAAGCCGAAGCAGGCCGAGCGCATCGCGGAACTCGCGCAGACCCAGGCATGGAACCATCTCGCCCACGCGCTGGGCGTGAAGGTGATTCACTGCTCGGAGCGCGACACCCAGATCTCCAACAAGCCCAAGCAGGTGGACGAGTTCGTCAACACCTGGAGCATCGAGGGCTTCCGCGAGGAGGGGCAGACCACCGCCGAGATGGGTTGGGGCACGCACGAGAAGGAGCTGCCGAAGCACGCGTTCACGCACAAGAGTGGCCCGAAGAACCAGATCTGCCTCGCGCGCATGGGCATGGAGACGTGGGTGCGCACCTGGGTGCCGAACTACACGGTGCGCGGCATGGTCGTCCGCCACGGCGAGGCGTTCACGATCTCCGACCACCTCACCGTCTGGGACAAGGGGAAGGCCGTCTACCGCCCCACGGTGCACTACGCCTACTGCCCGAGCGACGCGGCCATCGCGTCGCTCAACGAGATGCGCGGGTACGACTACAAGCTGAACGACAACCAGCGCATCATGACCGACGAGATCACCAGCGGCGCCGATATCCTCGGTGCGCTGCTGATGGGGCATCCGTACAACTCGTGGTGGACGGGCAGCGACCTCAGCATCGAGGAATCGCGCCGCCTCGTGCCGCACCAGAACGCCACCACCATGCAGGTCGCCATCTCCGTGGTCGCTGCCACCGTGTGGATGATCCAGAACCCGGACGTGGGCGTGGTCGTGCCTGACGACCTGCCGCATGAGTTCGTGCTGGAAATTTCCAGGCCGTACCTGGGCAAGTTCATCTCGAGGCCTTCCGATTGGACGCCGCTCAAGAACTACCGCAATCCGTTCCCCGGGTACAACAGGCCGGATCACGACCTCAAGGATCCCTGGCAGTTCAAGAACTTCCTCGTCAAGGACGGCGAATGATCTCGAAAGCCCGGCTGAAGGCACTGGCCGAGGAGCACGGCACGCCCGTGCTCATCATTGACCATGATGAGCTGCGGAGGAACTTTCGCACCTTCCGGCGCTATCTGCCGCGCGTGCAGCCGTATTTCGCGGTCAAGGCGGGGGCCGATCCGGCCGTCGTCCGCACCCTCTTCGAGGAGGGTTCGAGCTTCGACGTGGCATCCATGCCCGAGTTCGATCTCGTGCACGAGAACATCAAGGGGATGCCGGCGCGCGAGCGGCAGCAGTGGATCTGGGACAAGATCATCTACGCCAACCCGATCAAGCCGGTCGAGACGCTCAAGGAACTCGACCAGTACAAGCCCCTGGTCACGTTCGACAACTACGATGAGATCGACAAGATCAAGGAGCACGCGCCGCGCGCCGGGCTGGTGCTGCGCCTGAAGGTGAGCAATACCGGCGCCATGGTGGAACTGTCGTCGAAGTTCGGCGCCCCGCCCAGCGAGGCGGCGGACCTGATCCTCGAGGCAGACCGGCAGGGCCTCGTGGTCGAAGGGGTGAGCTTCCACGTCGGGAGCCAGACGACCAACTTCGCCAACTATGTGGAGGCGCTGAACCTCACCGCTGACATCTATGCTGAGGTGCAGGCGCGCGGCTACACCAAGATGAACCTCGTGGACATCGGCGGCGGCTTTCCGGCGCCGTACGACGAGACGGTGCGTCCGTTCCGCGAACTGGCACGCATCATCAACTCCGAGATCAACCGGCTCTTCCCGAAGAACATCGAGATCCTCGCCGAGCCTGGGCGATTCTTCGTGGCGACGGCAGGCACCGCCGTTTCAAAGATCATCGGCAAGTCGGTGCGCGAGGGCAAACCGTCGTATTACCTCGACGACGGCGTCTACCACACGTATTCGGGCCAGATCTTCGACCACTGCAAGTATCCGGTGAAGGCGTTCAAGCGGGGCAAGACGCGACTTTCGGCGGTCTTCGGCCCCACCTGCGACGCCTTCGACGTCATTTCGATGGCGGAGGACCTGCCGGAGCTCAACCGCGACGATCTCGTGTACAGCGAGATGATCGGCGCGTACACGTACGCGTCAGCGACGACCTTCAACGGCTTCTCGCCGGCGAAAGTGGTGCATGTGAACCAGTAGCGGACGACGGGAGCTCGCGTGCTTGGCTTGCGATCCGAGTCGTTGACTGGATTGCAGCTGCTTACCACGGATTTCACGGAAACTGACGGATGAATGCGGATACCTCTTGGAGGAAACCCCAAGGTAGGATCCGCGTTTATCCGTTTTCTTCCGTAAGATCCGTGGTAAGCAGTTGCAGTGACTCTCCACGATAAGAAGGGCCTTAGCTCGGATACCACTCCCATAAGAAGTAGTCCTGTCCGTACCAGTGGTTCTTCAGGGTGGCGATGCGACGGAAGCCGGCGCGCTCGAGGACTGACGCCGAGCGCGTGTTCTCCACGCGTGAGTCACACCAGATCTTGTGCGCGTGCCGGGACGGCAGCGTCTCGGCGAGCGCCGCGAGCAGCGCGGCGCCAATGCCGCGACCGCGAGCGCGCTCGGCGGTGCCGAACCACGACAGCCAGACGGTGCCGTCGTCGAATCGGCTGACGCAAAAGCCCACCAGTGCGTCGCCGTCGCGTGCCACCAGTACCGACTGCGCGTCCTCCGCAACCAGCGCGCGAAGGCCGTCAGCTGTGTACCGAGCCAACTCCGCGCGGCGCGCGCGCGCGTTGTAGAAGCTCAGCGGCTGGATGGTGTCGCGCATGAGCGCCGCGAGCGCGGCATACTCGGGTTCCGCGACGGGGCTGATGGTCGGCATGGGCTGGGACAGATGAATCTCCAACATGATGCGTTCGATTAGGCGCGTCAGCCTGGACCCGGCGGAAGCTCCGCCCGGGCCTTTCGTCGCGCACTGAATTTCAGGCGTCCCGCAGCCAACAGTGCTGCCGCAAACGCCCCCGCACTCGCCGCTATGAGACTGAACCCGGAGAACATGACGACCGCGGCAACCGCCGAGGCCGCCACGGCCGTTTCACCAATGGCGCGCCACAGGGGGACGTCGCGCATCAACGCCCAGGTCAGCACCGGGCCCAGGACGG
>JBAZTM010000078.1:15157-17902 GCA_041661925.1 Gemmatimonadaceae bacterium | reverse complement strand
CATGGCATTCCCGACATCCGCATCCTCTACGATTCGGATGTCCGCTTCCTGGAGCAGTTCGCCCGATGAATCTCTCGCATGAGTGGCTCAAGGCCTTCGTGCCGCACGCGCTGTCCGCGGAGCAGGTGCGCGACCTCCTCACCGCGCACGTCGCGACGGTGGAGGGATTCGAGCGGCTGCGCGCCGACCTCGCGCCGTTCGTCGTGGCGCGCGTCGTGGAAACGCAGAAGGTGCCCGACACCAAGCTGTCATTCAACAAGGTGGACGACGGCTCAGGCACGCTGCTCGAAGTCGTCTGCGGCGCGCCCAACGTGACGGCAGGGGCGGTGTATCCGTTCGCCCGCACGGGGACGTTGATGCCGGCCGGCTTCAAGATCGAGAAGAAGAAGATCCGCGGCTTCACGTCCAACGGCATGCTCTGTTCGGCGGCTGAACTCGGGCTCGGCGAAGACCACGCGGGGATCCTCGAACTCACCACCGACGCCGCACCGGGGACGCCACTGCTCGACGTGCTGCCGCTCGGCGATGTGCGACTGGTGCTCGACGTGCTGCCCAACCGGCCCGACTTGTTGTCGCACGCGGGCGTGGCGCGCGAACTGAGCGCGTTGACGGGCGTCGAGATGCGCGCGACGCACGCGGCCATGTTGCCGAGCGACGAATCGTTGGCGCATCCGGCGCAATCCGGCGAATTGGCGCGCGACCCGCGCGAGGTAAAGAGCGGCGGCGCCACCGTGCGCCTGGAAGATCCGGAGGGCTGCCCGCAATACCTCGGCGCCGTCATCCGCGGCATCGCGGTGGGGCCGAGCCCGGCCTGGCTGCGCGAGCGTGTGGAAGCGGCCGGCGTTCGCTCGATCAACAACGTGGTGGATGTGACGAACGCGATCCTCCACGGCCTCGGCCAACCGATGCATGCGTTCGACCTCGGTACGCTCGCGGAGCAGACGGTGGTGATCCGCCGCGCACGGGCCGGCGAGAAGATGAAGACGCTCGACGGCGTGGAGCGCGCGCTGACGCCCGAGATGACGATGATCGCCGATGCGAAGCAGAGCATCGCGGTCGCCGGCGTGATGGGCGGGCAGGATTCCGAGGTGACCGACAAGACGACCAACGTCTTCCTCGAGGTGGCGTACTTCGACCCGAAGCGTACGCGAAGGACGCGGCGCGCGCTGGGTCTCTCAACCGACGCGAGCTATCGGTTCGAGCGCGGCATTGATCCGGCAGGATTGCCCGATGCCATGCGCACGGCGATCGCGATGATTCTCGCGGTGGCCGGCGGCAAGGTGGACGGTGACATCATGGCGGCGGGATCGGCGCCGGCGTCGCGCGCGGCGGTAGAGCTGCGGCCTTCGCGAGTGAAGGCGGTGCTTGGAGCTGAGGTGAGTGCCGGAGACATCGGGCGCTACCTGACGAGTGTTGGGTTTGGGGTGCAGGGGTTTGGAGAAGAGGGAGGAGTGGAGCGAGGAGGGAGGGGTGGGGAGGCCTTTGCCGTCACTCCACCATCCTGGCGCCACGATGTGACGCGCGAGGTGGACCTCATCGAGGAGGTCGCGCGGCTGCATGGGTACGACAAGCTTCCGGACACGATTGAGGCGTACCGGCCGACGACAGTGCCGGACCATCCGCTCTTCATCGTCGGGCGCCGCGTGCGCGACGCGCTGGTGGCCGCGGGGCTCGCCGAGGTGCGGCCGATGCCGTTCGTGAAGGGGGATGACGCGTCGCACTGGCGGGTGACGAATCCGCTGGCCGAAGACGAGCCTCATCTGCGCGTGTCGCTGGTGGAGTCGCTTGCGCGGCGTGCGGAGTACAACCTGACGCGGATGCAGGGTGACTTGCGGTTGTTCGAAGTGGGATCGGTGTTCCTGGGGAAGGGGCACGGGCACGGTGGGGTGCACGGTGCAGGGGCGATTGAGGAGGAAGTGCGCGTCGGCGTCGTCATGATGGGGGCGCGGTATCCACAGCACTTTGCCGACGGTGCGACGCCGGTGATTGATGCGTGGGACGCCAAGGGGCTGGCTGAGCGCGCGGCGCGCGCGGCGTTCCCCGGCGCGGCCATTGGTATTGAGCCGGCGGATGACGCGGCACTCTGGACGATCACGGTGGATGGCCGGACGGTGGGTACGGTGAGCCGCGTGGCTCTCGACGCGCCCATCTGGGCGTCCGCCGCGTTCGGCATAGAACTCACGCTCGGTGCCATGCCCGTGGCCTACGTGGCGAAGCCAGGCGAGTCGGTGCACGCGGGCGTGCGCCCGGCCATTGCGCCAACGGCCTCGGCGGTGCGCTACAGGCCGCTGCCCATCACGCCGGCGGCGACGTTCGACCTGGCGCTGCTTGTGCCCGACGCCCTGAGCGCCGCCGACGTGGAGCGCGTGCTGCGCACGAGCGGCGGCGACATGCTGGAGTCGCTGGCGTTGTTCGACGAGTTCCGCGGGGCGGGCGTGCCTGACGGCATGCGCTCGCTCGCGTGGCGATTGACCTTCCGGCATCCGGAGCGCACTCTACGCGACAAGGAGATTGACGGGCGCCGGTCGCAACTGCTCAAGTCCCTGGAGAACCAGCTCGGTGTCAAACCCCGCACGGCCTGATCTCGCCGCCTTCGAAGAGCTCCAGTTCCTCATCTATCAGGTGGGCGAGGAACTGAGCGGCTTTCGCAAGCGCGCCCTGCAGGCGGAGCAGCGCCTGAAAGCCATCGCCTCCGGCGTGCCGAGCGGTTCGCCGCTCGTCGCCGAAGAGCGCGTGGCGCAGCTG
>JBAZTM010000078.1:0-15147 GCA_041661925.1 Gemmatimonadaceae bacterium | reverse complement strand
CGGCTGGCGACGGCCGAGTCGCAGACGGCCAAGATGCTCGACCAGGTGCGCTTCCTTCGGCAGCAGCACGTGCTGGAGGGCGAAGCATGAGCAGCATCAAGCACAGCACCCGCGTGACGATCTGCGGCGAGGACTACACCATCCGGTCCGATTCGCCCCCCGAGCATACGCGCCGGGTGGCGGCGTACGTCGACGCGAAGATCCGGGAGGTGCTCGAGAGCGCCTCGGTGGTGGAGTCGCACAAGGCCGCGATCCTTGCGGCGCTGCAGATCACGGATGAGCTGTTCTCGGCGAAGAAGGGGGAGGAAGAGGTCGCTGAGAAGATGAAGTCGCTCTCGGGGGAGCTGAGAAGGTGGCTGCCGCCTACGAAGCGACAGTAACACAGCGGGATGAGGAGGGGTGCAGGGGTGTAGGAGGGGGAGGAGTGGAGCGATGGGAGAGGGGTGAGGCGGGGTACACTCGTACCTCCTCACCCCTCTCTCCACTCCTCCCCCCTTCTTAGCCCCTGCACCCCTCCTCCGCCCTCTACCGATGTCCGCTTGCAGACTATACCTTCATATTGCGTCTCGGAGCTCGAGCGCGTAGGTCCAAGCGGCCTCGGCAGTTAGCTCTCCCCACCGCGCCCCTTTCGTCGGGGCCCGGCCGGTCGGGCGACTTGCCCATGTCCTTGTCCCCAGCGCGCGTGAGGCTCCGGACCGTTCACATATAGCGGCGCGCGGTGCGCGTTGCCCCCTGGAGCATAACAAATGTCCATGACGATTATCGCCCTGATCGCGGGTGGCGTGTTTGCCAGCGCGGTCACGTGGTATGTCGGTAGAAAGCAGGGAGTTTCGGCGGAACGGGATGCGCGGAATGCGGCGCGCGAGACCGCCGAACAGATGTCGAAGCGGATCCTTGGCGAGGCCGAGCGCGACGCCGAAGCGCTGAAGAAGCAGGCGGTGCTGGCCGGCAAGGAAGACGTGATGAAGGCCCGCGAGGAGTGGGAGGCTGAGGCACGCCACCGCCGCGGGGAGATCGAGATCGAGGAAAAGCGCCTCATGGACCGCGAGGTGCAGCTCGACAAGAAGCTCGAGCTGCTCGAAACGCGCGAGCGCGACCTCGGACGCCGTGCCAGCGACCTCGGCCGCAAGGAAAAGGGCGTCGAGGAGAAGCAGGCCGAACTCGACAAGATGGTGGGTGACGAGCGCCGCCGGCTGGAACAGGTGGCCGGGCTCTCCGCGCAGGAGGCCAAGGCCGAGCTGATTCGCCGGATGGAAGAGGAGGCGCACGCCGACGCCGCCAACAAGATCCGCGAGATCCGCGAGACGGCCAAGCGCAACGCCGACCGCGAGGCCAAGAAGATCGTGGCGCTGGCGGTGCAGCGCATCGCGGCCGAGCACACGAGCGAGATCACGCAGACGGCGGTGTCACTGCCCAAGGACGAGATCAAGGGGCGCATCATCGGGCGCGAGGGGCGCAACATCCGCGCGTTCGAACTGGCCACCGGCGTGGACGTGATTATCGATGATACGCCCGACACCGTGGTGATTTCGTGCTTCGACCCGGTGCGCCGCGAGACGGCGCGCCTGGCGCTGGCCCGGCTCATCGAGGACGGGCGCATCCATCCAGGGCGCATCGAGGAAGTAGTGGAGAAGGCGCGCAAGGAGGTGGAGGCCGGCATCATCGAGACCGGTGAACGCGCCGCCTACGACGTGGGCATCCACGGCCTGCACCCGGAGATCATCAAGCTCGTGGGGCGCATGAAGTGGCGCACCTCGTACGGGCAGAACATCCTCGACCACTCCAAGGAAGTCGCGCACCTCGCGGGCATCATGGCCGCCGAACTCGGGCTCGACGTCGCGCTCTGCAAGCGCGGCGCGCTGCTGCACGACATCGGTAAGGTGATGACGCACGAGCACGAGGGGACGCACGTGCAGCTGGGCGTGGAGCAGGCCACCAAGTACGGCGAGAACCCGTTCGTCGTGAACTGCATCGCCGCGCACCACGACGACGTGCCGCACGAGAGCGAAGAGTCGGTGCTGGTGCAGGCGGCCGACGCCATCAGCGGGTCGCGTCCCGGCGCGCGCCGCGAGGCATTTGAGACGTACGTGAAGCGGCTCGAGGGGCTGGAGAAGATTGCCTCGAGTTACCGTGGCGTGGACCGCGTGTTCGCCATCCAGGCGGGGCGCGAGATCCGCGTGATCGTGAACCCTGACGACGTGGATGACCTGCGGATGCAGTCGCTCACCGACGAGATCGCGCGTCGGGTGGAAGCCGAGCTGCAGTATCCGGGGCAGATCAAGGTTGTCGCCATCCGTGAAAAGAGGACCGTAGACATTGCCCGCTAACGTTCTGGTCGGCGTCGACGCCGCCAAGCTTATCGACGGCGTTGCCGTCGCCAAGGAAGTGCGCGCCGAAGTCGCGCGCGATGCTGCGGCGCTGATTGCGCGCGGCGTGACCCCAGGCCTCACCGTGGTGCTGGTCGGCGAGGACCCGGCGAGTGCGGTGTACGTGCGCGCCAAGGAGAAGGCGTGCATCGAGGCCGGGATGAACGGCAAGACCATCCGCCTCCCCGCCGAGACGTCGCAGGCCGACCTGCTCGCGCTCATCGATCAACTCAACGCCGACAAGACGGTGCACGGCATCCTCGTGCAGATGCCGGTGCCCAAGCACATCGACCCGCAGGCGGTGATCCTGCGCATCTCCGCCGAGAAGGACGTGGACGGCTTTCACCCGGTGAACGTGGGCCGCGTGTGGATTGGCGAGAAGAACGGCTTTGCGCCGTGCACCCCGGCCGGCGTGATGGTGATGCTCGAAAAGGCCGGCGTCAACGTGATGGGGAAGAATGTCGTGATCCTCGGCCGCTCGAACATCGTGGGCAAGCCCATGGTGTCGCTGATGGTGGCGGCGAGTGCCACGGTGACGGTGTGCCACTCAAAGACGCGCGACCTGCCGTCGGTGTGCCGCGGGGCCGACATCCTGATTGCCGCCATCGGCAAGCCGGAGTTCGTGAAGGCCGACATGGTGAAGCCGGGCGCCGTGGTGATTGACGTTGGCATCAATCGCGTGGATGACGCGACGAACGCCAAGGGCTATCGCATTGTCGGCGACGTGGATTTCGCCGCGGTGAGCCAGGTGGCGTCGAAGATCTCGCCGGTGCCGGGAGGCGTGGGTCCGATGACCATTGCCATGCTGCTAAAGAACACCGTCCGCGCCGCCACCCAGGGGCTTGCGTGACGGCACGCCGCGGCAGCGCGCCGCGGCGTGGAGCGGCGCCGTCGCTGTTTGACGGCGCCGATCCTTCAGGTGCAGCACGTAGCGTGACGATGCGCGACGCGGGTCCTGGCGAATCGCCGGAGACGGCGTTCCCGGTGGCCGCGCTCACGCAGCTGGCGAAGGAAGTCATCGAGGGTGCGTTCCCACCGCTCTGGATTCGCGGCGAGGTCTCGGGCTTCAAGTCGCACGGCAACGGGCACTGGTACTTCACGCTCAAGGACGCCACGGCGTCGGTGTCGTGCGTGGTCTGGTCGCGCGACACGCTGCGCATTCCCGCGCCGCCCGACGAAGGGATGCAGGTGATGGCGCAGGGCCAGCTGTCGGTGTACCCGGCGCGTGGGCAGATGCAGTTCATGGTGCGCGCCCTCGAGGCCGAAGGCGAGGGGCTGTGGCGCAAGGCGTTCGAGGCCACGCGCGCGCGGCTCGAAAAGGACGGCCTGCTTGACCCCGCGCGCAAGCGGCCCATTCCGCGCTTCCCGCGGCGTGTGGCGGTGGTGACGAGCGTCGACGGCGCGGCTTTGCACGACATCCGCTCCGTCATCGCCCGTCGCAATCCGTCGGTGGACCTGATCATTGTTCCCGCTGCGGTGCAGGGCGAGACCGCGCCGGCGTCGCTCATCGCAGCGCTCGAGCGCGTAGCGCGGTGGGGTGCGGCCGACGTGGTGATCGTCGGGCGCGGCGGCGGTTCGCGCGAGGACCTGTGGGCCTTCAACGACGAAGGCGTGGCGCGCGCCATCGCGGCCTGTCCGATTCCCACCATCAGCGCGGTAGGGCACGAGGTGGACGTGACCATCGCCGACCTGGTGGCGGACTTGCGTGCGGCCACGCCGTCGGCGGCGGCCGAGGCTGCGGTGCCGGTGCTCGACGAACTCGTGGAATGGCTTGCCGCGCTGAAGCAGGCGATGACGACGGGCGTACAACGGCGCGTGGTGCAGGCGCGGCGTGATCTCAAGCGCTGGGCCGGTGACCTCTCCGTGCGCGCCGGGCGCAGCGTCGAACGCCGCCGCTCGCGCGTGCAGCAGCTGGCCGGGCGCATCGACGCGCTGAGTCCGCTCAACACACTCGCGCGCGGCTACGCCGTGGCGCGCGACGAAGAGGGGCATGCACTGGGTTCCGCGGCGGCGTTCAAGGTTGGACAGGCATTCGCGCTCGTCCTGCGTGACGGACAGGTGGATGCCTCAGTCACCGCGGTGCGCCCCGGGGCGCCACCCTCAGCGGGAGGAGCCGCCAGATGAGTTTCGAGAAGGACCTTGCACGGCTCGAGCAGATCGCCGCGGCGCTCGACCGCGCCGACCTGTCACTCGACGAATCGCTGGCGCTCTTCGAAGAAGGGATCAAGCGACTGCGCGACGCGTCCGATGCCCTGGCGAAAGCCGAGGGGCGCGTGACGACGCTGGTGGAACAGGCCAACGGGGCGCTCGAGGAGCGCGATGCCGGCAACTAGCGCGGCACCCGACTTCTCCGCGGCGCGTACGCGCGTGGCGCAGGCGCTGGACGCGCTCTGCGACCGCTGTCTGCCCGCCATTGGCGGGCCGGTGGGCGAGGCGATGCGCTACTCGATCACGGGAGAGGGCAAGCGACTGCGCGCCGTGCTCGTGATGTCGGCGTACGAGGCATGCGGCGGCACGGGCGACGTCTCGCCGCTCGCCGCCGCGGTAGAAGTGGTGCACGCGTACTCACTGGTGCACGACGACCTGCCGTGCATGGACGACGACGACCTGCGGCGAGGCCGGCCCACGGTGCACAAGGCGTTCGGCGTGCCGGTGGCGACGGCGGCGGGCATGGCCATGGTGCCGCTCGCCGCGCGCGCGGCGTGGGACGCCTCGCAGGGCTTGGGGCTCGACGACGGAACCAGCGGCGAGATCGTACGCGTGCTCATGCGCGCATCCGGCGCTGGGGGGATGATCGGCGGCCAGCTGCTGGACCTCGAGGGCGAATGTCAGCAGCTCTCCTACGACCAGCTGGAGCGCATCCACCGCTGCAAGACGGGGGCGCTCATTGAGGCATCCGTGGAACTGGGGGCTCGCGCGGCGCGCGCGTCTGCCGGCCACCTGGCTGCGCTCGGACGCTACGGCCGCTGCATCGGGCTCGCGTTTCAGATTGCCGACGACGTCCTCGACGTGACCGCGACCAGCGACGAGCTGGGCAAGACGGCCGGTAAGGACCTCGCCTTCCAGAAGAGCACGTATCCGGCCCTGCTCGGCGTGGACGGGGCCATCGCCCGCGCCGAGGCGCTGGTGGAGGAGGGGTGTGAGGCGCTGGCCGAGGCCGGCGTGCTGACGCCCTCGCTCGAGGCCACCGCCCGGTACATTGTGGCCCGTCGCTCCTGACACGACGGCGCCCCGACCTGCGTTATAGATTTCATTCGCCTCTCACACGATTGCCATGACCGTCCTCTCGCGCATCAACTCCCCCGCCGATCTCAAGGGCCTCTCGTCGCCCGAGCTCAAGCAGCTCGCCGACGAGCTGCGGGAGTTCCTCATCGAGACCTGCTCGGCCACCGGCGGCCACATTGGCGCCGGCCTTGGCGTCGTGGAACTGACCATCGCGCTGCACTTCGTCTACGACTCACCGCGCGACCAGTTGGTGTGGGATGTGGGCCACCAGGGCTATCCGCACAAGGTTCTGACGGGACGGCGCGACCGCATGGGGACGCTGCGCCAGGAAGGCGGACTGTCGGGTTTCCTGAAGCGCAGCGAGAGCGAGTACGACGCCTTCGGCGCCGGACATGCCGCGACGTCGATTTCGGCGGCGCTTGGCATCGCCACCGGGCGCGACCTGAACCACGACGACTTCAAGGTGGTGGCCATCATCGGCGACGGCTCGCTGGGCAGCGGCCTCGCCTATGAGGGACTCAATAACGCCGGCGCCTCGGACCGGGACATCGTGGTGGTGCTCAACGACAATGAGATGTCCATCGCGCCCAACGTAGGCGCGATGCACCGCTATCTCACGTCGGTGCAGCGAAACCCGCTCTACAACCGCGTGCGCAGCAGCCTCGGCCAGATCTTTGAGCAGCACGACAAGGGAAAGGGGCCCATTCACGACATCGGCGCCATCGTGAAGCGGTGGGAGGAGAGCGTAAAGGCGTTTCTCACGCCGGGCGTGTTGTTCGAGGAGCTTGGCTTCCGCTACTTCGGCCCCATTGATGGGCACGACATTGACGGGTTGATCGAGACGTTGAAGGCGGTGCGCACGTTCAAGGGGCCGCGCCTCGTGCACGTGATCACGCAGAAGGGACGCGGGTTCCCGGCGGGCGAGCACGGCGAGAAATGGCACGCCCTGCCGCCGGGACATGATCCGGCCACCGGCAAGGTGATTGCGGCATCCAAGGCCAACGCGAACTGGACGACCGTCTTCGGGCGCGCCCTCACGGAACTCATGGAAGAGGACCCGACGCTGGTGGCGATCACCGCGGCGATGCCGAGCGGTACGGGTGTCAACCTGGTGCAGAAGGCGCACCCGACGCGCTTCTTTGACGTCGGTATCGCCGAAGGGCACGCCGTGACGTTTGCCGCGGGCCTGGCGACGCAGGGCCTGCGACCGGTCACGGCCGTCTACTCCACGTTCCTGCAGCGCGGCTACGACAACATCATCCATGACGTCGCCATCCAGCACCTGCCGGTGATCTTCTGCCTTGATCGCGCGGGCCTCGTGGGTGAGGATGGCGAGACGCACGCCGGACTGTACGACATCGCGTACATGCTCGCCGTGCCGCACATGACGGTGACGGCGCCGGCCAACGGCGCCGAACTCGTGGGCCTGCTGCGAACGGCAATGGCGCACCGCGACAATCCGTTCAGCATTCGCTATCCGCGCGACGCGTCGCCCGACGTGGTGGGCTCGGCGGCCGAGATTCCCGCCGTGCCCTATGGCACGTGGGACGTGCTGCGCAAGGGACGCGACGACGTCGCAATCCTGGCGGTCGGCACGATGGTGGCCGAGTCGCTGCGGGCAGCGGAGACCCTCGCCGCCGAAGGGCTGGACGTCACGGTGGTGAACTGCCGCTTCCTCAAGCCGGTGGACCAGCTGTCGCTGGCCGCGCTGATGCACGACCACAAGACGCTGCTGGTGGTGGAGGAGGGGACGGTGGTCAATGGATTCGGCGCGTACCTCTCCACCATCGTGGAGCGCACGGAACCGCAGGTACGCGTGGTGGCCCACGGCGCGCCCGACCGCGTGGTGTATGCGGCGTCGCGCGCGCGGCAGTTGGCGGAGTGCGGCTTGGATGCCGCCGGCATCGCGAATAAGGTCCGCGCGCTGCACGACGCCGAGGCACTGGCTCACTGATGCGCATCGGCGTCGTCGGTCATATTGGCTACGACGGGCTCGATGAGCTCGTGCGCCATCTGGTGGCGCAGTCGTCGGCGCTGGATATGGAGCTCTCGTTCGAGCGCGACCTCGCGGTCGTCGCCGGCTCCGGGGCCGCGGTACTCCGTGATCCGACCGCGATCGACGCGGTGCTCGCCTTCGGCGGCGATGGCACGCTGCTGCGTGCGGCGCGCATGCTGGGCGGGGCACCGGCGCCCATCTTCGGCGTGAACCTTGGCAAGCTGGGGTTCCTGACCACCTGTCGCGCCGAGGAGTTCAAGGGGCTGCTGCCGCGGTTCGCCCGCGGCGATTACATCGCCGAACAGCGCATGGCGCTGGAAGCGGAGTGGCACGACGGGCCGGAGGCGCCTGGGGCATGCCTGCGCGCGCTCAATGACGTGGTGCTGCACAAGGGCGGCTTTGCCCGCGTGCTTCGGCTTGATCTCACCGTGAGCGGCGAACGGCTCGGCTCGCTGGCCGCCGACGGCATCGTGATCTCCACGCCCACGGGCTCCACCGCGTACTCGCTCTCGGCGGGCGGCCCCATCGTGGATCCGACACTCGAGTCCATTCTCGTGACACCGGTGGCCGCGCACACGCTGGCCATGCGTCCCCTGGTCTTGCCCGGGAGCGCGCTGCTCGAGGTGCGTCCAGATGATGCGCCCGAGGAGGTTTTGGTGACGGTGGACGGGCAGGTCGGGACCAGATTGGGACCCAACCAGCAGTTGACCGTTCGGCGGTCGTCGCATCCGGTCTGGATCGTGCGCATGGATGACGCGTCGTTCTTCGGACGGCTGCGGGCGAAAATGGGATGGGGAGGGTTGGCTGAGAGAGATCGCTGACGGATTGGGTTTGGGAGCTTGGATTTGGATTGAGGATTGGGAATCCGGATTTTGATTGGGGATTGCGATTGATGATTGCGATTTGGATTGTCACTCGCGCGGTCAATCCATGGTGCGCTCTCAGTGCTGGGGTGAAGGCGTATCTATGAGGTGGTAGTCCGCCGCCGTCCGCCGTCCGCCGTCCGCCGTCCGCCGTCCGCCATCTGTCATCCGCCATCTGCCATCTGCCATCCGCCATCCGCCATCAGTCGTTCGCCGTCTACCGTCCACTGCCTCCCGTCTCCCTTCTCCCGTCTCCCGTCTGTCCCTTGCTCACCGAACTCCGCATCCGCAACTTCGCGATCATCGACGCGGTGGTGTTGCCACTCGCGCCGGGGCTCAACGTGTTGTCGGGCGAGACGGGGGCCGGAAAGTCCATCATCGTGGGGGCGCTGGGCCTGCTCGTCGGCGAGCGTGCCACCGCTGACTTGGTGCGGCCGGGGGCGGATCGCGCGGTGGTGGAGGGGACCTTTGAGCTGGGGGACGCGCCCGACCTGCGCACCCAACTCGACGAACGCGGCATTGACTGCGATGACGGCGTGCTGGTGCTCAAGCGCGAGGTGCCGGCATCGGCGGGCGGTCGCGCGCGGGCGTGGATCAACGGCACCGCGGTGACGGCTTCGGTGCTCGCCGATGTGGGGCGCGCGCTGATCAACGTGCACGGCCAGCATGAGGCACAGTCGCTGCTCGACCCGGAGGCCCAGCGCCGCATACTCGATGCCTTTGCGGGCGCGCAGGCGCAGGCAGCCGCGGTGGCCAAGGCGCACGGAGCGCTCGCGGCAGCGCGTCACGCCGTGGCCGATCTGGTGGCGCGGCGCGACGCCGCGCAAAAGCGCGCCGACTACCTGCAGCATGTGGCGCGTGAGATCACCGACGCCAAGCTGGTGGAGGGCGAGGAGCAGAAGCTCGACGACGAGGCGCGCCGTCTCTCGCACGCGGAGGAACTGCGTGCTCTGGCCGGCGAACTCATCGGCGCGCTCGAAGGCGAAGAAGGGACGGTGCTCGGAACACTCGGCGCCCTGCACAAGCCGCTGGCCGCGCTGCAGCGCATCGATCCCACGGTGGCACGCCTGCAGGAGCTGTACGACGCGGCGTTTTACGCGCTTGAGGAGCTGTCGCGCGAGGCCCAGGCGTACGGCGAGACGGTGGAGCACGATCCGGCGCGGCTGGCCGACGTGGAACGGCGTCGGGACCTCGTCTTCCGCCTCATGAAGAAGTACGGTGGCAGCATCGCGGCGACCCTTGAGACAGGGCGTGAAGCGCGCGCCGAGCTCTCACTGCTCGACAGCGCCGCGCTCGACCTGCGCGAACTCGACGAGAGCGTGGCAACCGCGGAGGCAGCGCTCACCGACGCGGCGAAGGCGCTCACCAAGGCACGGCACAAGGCCGCGTCGCGGCTGGAGCGTGAGGTCGAGGCGCAGTTCCCCGGACTCGGTCTCGAGGACGGCCGCTTTCACGTGGTCCTCGCACTGCGCGCCGAGATTGGGGCAGCGGGCGCCGAGGACGTGGAGTACCGCGTGTCCCTGAACGTGGGGCACGACGCGCGGCCGCTGTCGCGCGTGGCGTCGGGCGGCGAGCTCGCGCGCGTGATGCTGGCGCTCAAGGCGATTCTCGCGGGAGTGGACCGCGTGCCGACGCTCATCTTCGATGAGGTGGACGCCGGCATCGGCGGAAAGGTGGGTCAGCAGGTAGGTGACGCGATGCGCGGCGTCGCCGCGCATCACCAGGTGTTCGCCATCACGCACCTGCCGCAGATCGCGTCGCGCGCGCACCACCATATCCGCGTGCGAAAGGGCGCCAAGGACGGCGTGACCACAGCCGACATCGAGGTGCTGGACGGCGATGCCCGCGTGGAAGAGATCGCGCGCATGCTCGGCGGCGACGCCGACAGCGCAACGAGCCGCGCGCATGCGCGCGAACAGCTGGCATCTGGGGCGGGTGGCACGGATAGTCCCAGCAGCGCGGGTGGCGCAGGCCGTGCGAGCGAAGCGCGCGCCGCGTCGAAGCCTGCTACCGCCCCCAGAGCCGGCGGTACCAGCGCACGGTCACCACGTCGCGGGTGAGGTAGGACGCGCGCCAGTTGCGACCAGCGATGGACTGCTGGTGCTCGTACGTGACGTCGAACGCGGTGCGCGCGCGCCCGCTTCGCGCCGCTTCCACCGTGGAATACGTGCCGCCGAGCGCGAGGCGCTGTTCCGACCAGTCGGTGCCCGACGCCCAACCGTCGGCGTCCGCCTTGCTCACCATGGGCATCGCCTCGGGTAGCTGAATTGAGCGGACGCTCCACGCATCAGCGGCCTGCCGCGCCAGGCTCCATGTTGCGCCCAGACGAATATTGCGCGTGAGAGCGACGCGCGGCGTGACGGTAATGTCGAGACGCGCCCCGGGGGTGCGCGTAATCCCCGCCTCACGCTCGGCCGTGATGATCGGGAAGGGGAGTCCGCCGACCGTCGGCGCGGTGAGCTGCGGGATCCGGATGGCGAACTCCTGCGACTGCGACTGGTCCAGCGTGAGGACGATGGTGGCCGACCAGCGATTGCCGTAGAAGAGATCAGTGAATGACTTGATGGTGAGTCCGCTCCCCGCATCGCCCGTCACCGGAGCGAACACTTCGTCGGCGTCGGGGCTCGAGCCGCCGCTCAGCCGCAGCGAGGCGCCCACCGCCTGTCGAACGGCAAACCCGCGAATGCTCGCGGTGTCCTCGCTGACGGTCTCGAACACGCGGACCTTTGCGTGCAGCGCAAACTCGCCGAGGCCGTACGCGTGCACCGTGCGCAGGGGCCGCAGCCGGTAGCCGAAGAGCGAATCGGTCAGCAGTCGGTCGAGGTCGGCGGGCGAGAACAGCGCTGCCGCCGCCGGACCATCGGTGCCGATGGCGCCGTTACCGAGGGCGAAAAACTGGTCGCGGTATCCGAGCACACGCTGATTGATGGCCTGCTGGGCGGCGCCGTTGGCGATGGGAATGAACGGCAGGCCCCCCGAATTCGGACGACCGCCGTAGAGTCGGTTGAGCGCGGTGGCGAAACTGGCGGCACCGGACACCAGCGACTGCGCGGCCGCGACATTCGCGACGATCGGTGCACACCCCGAGGCGGCTGGGGTCAACTGGCACTGCGAGATGCGTCGCGTCGTCTGTGCGACGGCACTGTCGAACTGGGCGAGGAGCAGGCTGTTCCGGTCGCGGGCGACGGTGTTGGCCCATGCTGGATTCAACCCCATCGTCCCCTCGGTGCGGCCTGCGTTGAGGATCACCCGCGGCTCGATGGTATGGCTGGCCGCGCGCACGCGCGCGCCCACGGTGAGCCGCGGCAGCACGCCGACGTCAACACTGATCACGTTATCGGCCGACGCGTCGCGCCGCTGGACGGTGAGCACGCCGAGTGAGGGATCAAATGCCGCGATGCCCGACAGCGCCGAGACGACGGAGGCCGCCGAGGCGAGGCTGGTATTGAACCGGCCGTTCCACGCTGAGGCGCCGGCGCTCGCGCCCAGCGGGCGCAGCTTGCCCTCGGCGTCGTATCGCTCGTTGGAGCGGTCCCATTGCAGGCCCGCGCCCACGCGCAGGGTGCCCTTGGGCAGAGTGGCAGCGTCATCGCCCAGTCCAAGGGCGCGCTGGGCCGCCAGAGGCTGTGCGGTGACCAGCAGCGCCAGCAGTGCCGGCAGCGCCAGCAGTGCCGGCAGCGCCCGCGATGCCCGCGACGCGGGCAGGGCATGCATGGCGAGCGTCCGTCGGGCCATCATCAATGGGCGTTGAGAGGGGGAATCCGCTAAGTTTGGCATGTCTCCAGCAACCCTGAAACCTAATGCGCGAACCGTCGCTTCCGAGTGTCCCCTGGCAGATCACCGGCAACCACTGGGTGGCGCTCCCCTGCGTACACCCCGTGGACGGCTCGGTTCACGCCCTGGGAATCCTCCATCGCGGCGCCCGTTCGGCAGTGGAGTTCGCCGGAAGCGCGGACTTCCTTTCGGGTGACGGCCCGGCGCTGGCCCGTCCGGTGCTGGCGGTGGACGGGGAGCGCATCGAACTCGCCAAGGGCGGCATTGCCTGGGAGCGTGCCTCGCACTGGCTGCCGACGTTCACCGCGTCGGTGGGGAGTGACCTGATCATCCGCGGCACGCTCTTCGCGCCCTATGGCCTCGACTCAGACATTGCCGGCGCCGTGTACGCGCTGGCGGTGGAGAACCGGGGTGGCGCGGCGCATCGGGTGACGCTGTCGCTCGAAGGGACGCTGGGGCACCGGCAGGTGCGTGTGCGCACGCCGCGCGCGCTCGAGGATGCGTCGCGCATCATCGAGGGCGCCGTCGGCACGGTGGTGCTCGACGGCGCGGATGCCCCGGGGTTCGCCGCGCTCGCCATCGCGAGCGATGAGGACGCGGCGGTCACGGTCCGTGACGGCGCCGCGCCGAGCTATGCGCTCGAGCGGTCCTTTGAGGTACCTGGCGGCGCGCGCGTGGAATGCGCGTTCTATATCGGCGCCGGCCCCGAGCGGGACGGCGCACAGGCCATCGTGGGCGTCCTGCGCCGCCGCGGATGGCGCGCCCTGCTCTCGGCCACGCGCGAGGCGCTGCGCACGCTCGAACAGAGCACCGGCACCGATTCACTCGACCTGCTCGTCAACCGCAACCTGCTGTTCGCCTATTTCTACGGCGTGGCACGCGGACTCGACGATGCACAGTACTATCTGGTGCGCAGCCGCGCGCCGTGGCATCCGGCCGGCGTCACCATCCGCGACTGGGAAGCCCTCTGCTGGACGATCCCCGCGGTGCAACTGGCCGATCCGCCGCTCGCACGCGAGCTGATCCTGCGTGCCTGCGAAGTACACGGCTACGCGCCCGGACAGGGCATCCACTACTTCGACGGCACGCTGTTCGAGCCGGGCTTCACGCTCGAAGGGTGCGCCGCGTACGCCATCGGCGTGGACCGCTACATCCGCGACACGGGTGACGACCGTATCGTCGAGGAGCCGGTGCTCTCCGACACGCTGTACGTGTCGAGCGACGACCTGGCGGCGCGGCGCGACAAGGATCACGCGCTCTACCACACCGAGGTGACGCTCGGCGGCGAGCCCGCGGCGCAGCCGTTCACGCTGCACGGCAACGCCGTCGTGGCTTATGCGCTCGATTGCCTCAAGCGCACGCTGGATGAGGAGGCGGTGAAGGGCCTGCAGGATCCCGAGGGCGTGCGGGCGTCGCTGCGCCGGCACTTCGCGCCGGGCGGAGCCAAGTCGGCCTTCGTGTCGGCCAGCGACCTCGGCGGCAAGGTGAGCGAGGACGACGACCCGGTGGGCTCGGCGCTGTGGCTTCCGTTGTATGAGGCCGTGGAGCGCAGCGATTCCACGTATCGCCGGACGGCCAAGAAGGTCACGGCGCCGGTGCACCTCGCGCAGCAGCTCGCGCGCCTCATGGGCCCGGATGCGGCAGACGTGCTCGAGTGGCTGCGCCGCGCGCCGTTGTCACTCGGCGTGGCCGCGGAGCGCGTTGACGCGGACGGCAATGCAACGGCGGGCGGGGGCGACGCGGCCATGTCGGGGTTGCTGGCGTACGCCACGTGGTACGCCGTGCACGCGTTTGGAGTGCGCGCGTGATCGGCGGCGAAGCACGTCGCCACTTCGCCGCGGCGTTCGGTGGCGAGCCGACGCTGGTGGCCTCGGCGGCGGGGCGGGTGAACCTGATCGGCGAGCATGTGGATTACAGCGGCGGCGAAGCGCTCCCCATCGCGATACAGCGCCGCACGGCCGTGGCCGTGCGCATGCGCGCCGGCGCCAAGGTTACGCAGATCAACTCCGGCGGCACCGGTGGCGTGCTCACGATCGATCACACGAGGCTCGCCCGGCGCGGCAAGTGGACGGACTATCCGTCGGGCGTGCTCGACCAGCTCGTCGGCGCGGGCATTGACGTGCCGGGGCTGGAGGTGGCGGTCGCGAGCGATATCCCGTCCGGAAGCGGCCTCAGCTCCTCGGCAGCGCTGGAGGTCGCGTTTGGCTTCGCGGTCCGGTCGGTGCTGCAGGTCCCCCTCGATGCCGTGTCGCTCGCCCTCGAGTGCCAGCGTGCGGAACGACAGTTTGTCGGCGTTCCCTGCGGCGCCATGGACCAGATGACGGCGGCATGTGGGCGTCACGGGCACGCGCTGCACATGAACTTCGGGCCCCTGCAGGTACGCGCCGTCCCGTTCACCGAGCAGGTGCTGGTGGTGGACACGGCGGTGCCGCGCAGTCTGCGCGCGTCGGCGTACACGGAGCGCGTGCAGGAGTGCGCCGTGGCCCTCGCCGCGGTGCGGCAACTGGCGCCCGAGGTGCCGAACCTGGCCGCTGCGACACGAGAACAGATCGACCGCGCGGTGATGCCCGAGGTGTCGCGGCTTCGCGCCCGCCACGTGGCGGCCGAGTGCCAGCGCGTGCGTGACGCGGCGGCGGCGCTGAACGCCGGGGAGCGCTTCCCCGGACACCTGGCGCTGGCGTCGCACCGGTCGTTGCGGGACGACTACGACTGCTCGTCGCGAGAGCTCGACTGGGTGGTGGAGTTCGCCATGCGCACGCCGGGCATTTCCGGCGCGCGGCTTACGGGCGCGGGGTGGGGCGGCTGCGCCGTGGTGTTCGGGGACACGGGGGCGCTGGCGGCGCTGGAGGAGTCACTCCCGGGCGCGTACGCGAAGGCGATTGGGCATCGGCCGAGGGCGTGGGTTGTTACGGCTGATGATGGA
>JBAZTM010000077.1:0-18330 GCA_041661925.1 Gemmatimonadaceae bacterium | reverse complement strand
CTGGTCGCGCGGCGTGCGCGAAATCGCCGGCGCGCTCGTGCGCGGAGGCGACGCCTTCCCCGACTCCACCCTCGGCTTCGGCTGGGCGTGGGATGACCTCGACTACGGCTACTCGGCCGGCGTGGATGAACTGTTCTTCAACGAGGGCATCGCCCGCGTCACGGTGCATGCGGCCAGGACCGTCGGCGGAACCGCCGGCGTCCGCACGTCGCCGGCGCGCACGGTGCCGAGTGTCGGGCGCGTGTCGGTGGTGACCGGCGGCATGATGGATCCCGAGGCGCAGCAGCGGAACCGCGTCATGTGGGAGACCGACGTGCGCGGGCCGCGTCCGCTGCTGAACCTCTCAGGCTTCGTGAAGATGCGCGACAGCGCCACGGTGACCGTGGCTCTGCGCAATCCCGCGCAGGCCTGGCTTGCCGCCTTCGCTGAAGCGCTGTCGGAGCGAGGCATCGTGCTCCGTGGCAACGTGATCAGTGAGCCCGCTGTGGATACCGCCGGACTGACGCGGCTCTTCACGCTCCGGTCGCCGCCGCTGCGTACGGTGCTGCCGCTCTTCGAGAAGCCGTCGCAGAACCAGATCGGTGAGATCCTCTTTCGCACGCTCGGTCTCGAGAAGACGGGTGTGGGAACTCCCGACAGCGGGCGCCTCGTGGTCGAGCGCCAGCTCGCCGCCTGGGGCGCCGACACCGCCGGTCACGCCGTGCGCGACGGGAGCGGACTGTCGCGACGCGACTACGTGACGCCCGAAACGATCGTGAAGGTGCTCGACGCCATGCGTCAGCACGCGGAATTCAGGAGCTTCTATGACGCACTGCCTATCGGCGGCGTCGACGGGACGATCGGGTCTCGCATGAAGGGAACGCCCGCACAGGGCAACGTGCACGCCAAGACCGGCACGGTGGACAAGGCGCGCAGTCTCTCCGGATACGTGACGACGCCCGACGGGCGTATGCTCCTGTTCAGCTTCCTGTGCAACAACTTCACCGTCCCCAACGCGGCGGTGGAGGCGGTGCAGGACGCGATCCTCGTGCGGCTCGCGTCGCCGGGCGCGCCGAGGTAGCCGGCGCATGCTGAGCGTCGCGGAGGCGGTAGCGCGGATCGTGGCTGACGTCGCGGCGCTCGACACCGAGCGCGTGCCGCTGCTCGACGCCCTCGGCCGCGTGCTCGCGGCCGACGCCAAGGCTTCGTACACTCTGCCGGCCTGCGACAACTCGGCGATGGACGGATACGCCGTACGCGCCGCGGATCTCGCGGGAGCCTGCGCCGAGTCTCCGCGTCTCTTCCGCGTGGTCGAGACGGTCGCCGCCGGGCAGTTCCCGACGCGCGCCATCGAGCCCGGAGAGGCGACGCGCATCATGACGGGCGCGCCGCTGCCCCTCGGTGCGGACTGCGTGGTGCGCGTGGAGGACACCGACGGCGGGGTCACTGAGGTGCGCGCGCTCAACGACCGCGACCGTGGCAAGAACGTACGCGCGCGCGGCGAGGATTTCCGCGAGGGCGATGTGGTGATGGGCGCCGGCGAGCCCATTGGTGCCGCGCAGGTCGGCGTGCTGGCGTCGCTGGGATACGCGCAGGTGCCGGTGCATCGCGCCCCGCGCGTGGTGATCCTCGGTTCCGGTGATGAACTCGTGGACCTCGATGAATTCGACCGCGTCGTGGCCGGCGAGCGGATTATCGGGTCCAACAGCTACACGCTGCATGCGCTCGTGCGCGCCACCGGCGGCATCCCCGTGCCGCTTGGCAATGCCGTCGATACGCCGGAGTCCATGCGTGCACTGTTCACACGCGCCGTCGAGGCGCGGCCCGACCTCATCGTAAGTTCGGCCGGCATCTCGGTTGGAGAGTTCGACTACACGCGCGACGCGCTGGGGTGGCTCGGCGCCGACCTGAAATTCTGGAAGGTGCGCATGCGTCCCGGCGCCCCCATCGGCTTCGGTGCGGTGGCGGGCATACCATGGATTGGGCTGCCCGGCAATCCCGTCTCCGTGATGGTGACCTTTGAGCTGTTTGCGCGCCCCGCCATTCTGCGCATGCTCGGGCACACGCGCCTGCATCGCCGCCCTGTGCCGGTCACACTCGAGCATCCGGTACAGATCGGCGCGCGGCTGACGCACTTTCTGCGCGCCGTCGTCACGCCGCAGCCGACGGGAGTGTTGACGGCCCGGCTGACCGGCCCGCAGGGTTCGGGCATCCTCACCTCGATGGCGCGCGCCAACGCACTGCTCATCGTCCCAGAGGATCAGCCGTCACACGCGGCGGGCGACACCCTGTCCGCGCTGCTCCTCACGCCGGGCGCACAGCTCTCGGAGTCCTTCGCGCTGTGAGTGCGCCGCTCGCGCCGGAGCTTGCCGCGCTGGACCATCGCTTCGTGCTGCAGGCCCGCGAGGTAACGGCGGGCGGCCGGACATGGCGCCTCGAAATGCCGCGCAGCGCGGAAGACCTGATCAACGAGGCCGACTTCGAGCGCGATGAGCGGCTGCCGTACTGGGCAGACCTCTGGCCGTCGGCCATCGTACTCGCCAATGAAGTCAGTGCGCTCTCAGGCGCTGACCAGCGCGCCATCGAATTTGGCGCGGGCATCGGCTTGCCGTCCCTGGCGGCGGCCGCCGCCGGCTTCGACGTCACCGTCACCGACTACTACGATGACGCGCTGCTATTCGCGCGCCGCAACGCGGCCGCCAACCTCGGGCGCGACCTGGCGACGGCGCTGGTCGACTGGCGTGCACTGAAAGCCCCGACGGCGCGCTTTGACCTCGTGCTGGCCGCCGACGTACTGTATGAGAGGCCCTACGCGCCGCTCGTGGCGCGGGCGGTGGTGGGCGCCCTCGCGCCGGACGGCGTGGCGCTGATCGCCGACCCCGGACGCGTGGCGTTGCAGGCTTGCCTCGCCGAGTGCACCGCACTTGGCGCGGTGGTGCAGGAGCGGCGCGCCGTGCGGCACGAGGACGGCGTCACGAAGCACACGATCACCATTCACGAGGTGCGGCTCGGGTGAACCAGCCGTTGCTGCAAATGGACCTGCGACTTGTCGTTGCCGCCATCGTGGTGCTCGCGGCGGCTGTGATCGCGATCTGGCTCGTCGGCCGCCGGCTGCGCAACGACCTCGGCCCGCTCCGGAGCAGCGGCAGCGCGGTTGCGACCGGCCCCAGCGTTCCTCCGCAGGTGGCCAAGGAACTGCAGGCGCGCGGCCTGGTGACGCCCGCACAGCTCGCCAGCATGACGGAGATGGAACGCCAGTTGCTGTTCAGCACGGTGGCCGGGGCGATCGCGCGCGAGGCCGAAGGCGACGACGCATTTCGCACCACGGGGGCACGCGCCGCCATACGTCCAGAGGATATTCCCACGCTCTACTGTCCCTTGTGCGGCTATCACATCGAGCGGTTTGGTGCGACACCGCCGATCACGGGGCAGTGCGAAACGTGTGGGACAAAGGTGGTGGTGCGGCGCGATGCGTCACGCCTGCTCTTGACGGTTTTGCCCAAAGACGACTCGACCGCCAGGCGAACGCCGCTGCGGCTCGAGTAGGTCGGCGATTCCCGATCAGGGGAACTCGTTCCAGACGCCGAGAGAATGCCCTACTGCACCCGGCGCGCACTCGCCCCAGATTGATGATGAATCCAACCTCGACTCACGGGCCGCGACCGTACGACTGCGCCCACCGGAGGATTTGCATGCATCGCTTAATCGCTCGACTGGCCCCCGCGTGCGCGGCCCTGCTGATCGCTCTCGCGGCGCTGCCGCTCGATGCCTTTGCCATTCCGGCCTTTGCCCGGAAGTACCGCGTGAGTTGCTCGATGTGCCACCAGCCCGTGCCGCGTCTCACGCCCTTCGGCGAGAACTTCGCCGCCAACGGCTTCGAGATGGCGGTGGGCGAGGAGCCGCGCGACACCATCGCCACGGGTGACCCGCTACTGCGGCTGCAAAACACGCTGCCGCTCGCCGTTCGTTTCGAGGCGTATCAACGCATCCTCACCGACCGGAAATCGGGCGAGGCAACGCTGGACCAGCAGACGCCGTGGATCATCAAGCTGCTCAGCGGCGGGCAGATCGCCGACAAGATCAGCTACTACATGTACTTTCTTGCCACCGAGCGCGGCGACGTCGCGGGGCTCGAGGACGCCTACGTCCAGTTCACCGACATCAAGGGGAGCGGCGTCAGCCTGATCGTCGGGCAGTTCCAGGTCTCTGACCCGGCCTTCAAGCGAGAACTGCGCCTCTTCTACGACGATTACCAGCCATATCGCGTGAAGGTCGGCAATATCGCCAGCGACCTCACGTACGATCGCGGGCTGATGGCGATGTGGTCCCCGCGCGACGGAACCGACATCACGGCCGAGATGGTAACCGGCGAAGGGCTGAACAAGGCGAACGCCGCCCGACAGTTCGACAGCGACAACAATAAGAACTTTGCGCTTCGCCTGTCGCAGGACATCGGACCGCTCCGCGTCGGCCTGTTCGGCTACACCGGAAAGCAGAGCGACGTTGGCGAGTCGAGCACCATGAAGGTGTTCGGCCCCGACGCCACCATTCCGCTGGGTTCGTTCGGCGAGCTGAACGTTCAGGCGCTCCGTCGATGGGACAGCAACCCATTCCTCGGCACCTGCTCCATCGCCGCGCCGTGCGTGGATGGCCGGACGGCGCCCTTCAGCACGACGGTGGACGCGGCGATGGCCGAGGTTGTCCTATGGCCGCAGGGGCCCGCCGGCCGCTGGTACGTGTCGGGGCTCATGAATTACGTGGACGCCGACGCGCCGGTCGTGTCCCTGCGCATCGGTGAGCAGGGCGACGATCCACCGACTGTCTCCCGGTACACGACCGGCACGATGGGATTGCACTACATCCTCAAGCGCAACGTGCGCCTGACGGGCGAGGGGACGTGGGACTTCGAGCGTGAACGCGCCCGTCTCATCGCAGGCCTCAACCTGGCATTCTGACCATGATAACCGGACTGCGCATTCAACTTGACGCGGGGACGCTGGCTGTCGCCGCCCTTACCGCGGGCCTGTGCTTCGCCGCCCCCGCGGCCGCCCAGGGTCCCTCCGTGGCGTCGCAAGGCGACGAGAAGGCGCTCATCGCCCAGGGCGAGAACATCTTCAAGGGCAAGGCCGCGGGCGGCCTCTGCTGGACCTGCCATGGCGTCGATGCCAAGGGCATGAAGGGTCTGGGCCCGGATCTCACGGACAAGACGTGGCTCCACGGCGACGGCAGCATCGACTTCGTGAAGTCCACCGTGAAGGCCGGGATCGCGAAGCCCAAGAAAGGCGCCACGCCGATGCCGCCGTTCGGCGGCGTGCCGCTCAACGACAATCAGGTCGCCGCGGTGGCGGCCTACGTGCAGTCGTTGAGCGCTGCCAAGCGGTAGAGCCAGGAGAATGGAGCCGCCCGGCCGCGGAGCTGCGGCCGGGCGGCTTCGTAGAGCGGACGCTACGCGAGCCGGTCGGCCACCACCTCGGCGATGTCGTAGACCTGCACCGACTCGTCGCGTGATGAAATGGAGTCACGCAGCATGGTCATGCAGAACGGGCATGCCACCGCCACGGCCGTCGCGCCCGTGGCCAGCGCCTCATCGGCGCGCTCGGCGTTGATGCGCTTGCCCTCGTTCTCTTCCATCCACATGCGTCCGCCGCCGGCACCGCAGCAGAGGCCGCGGTCGCCAGAGCGCGGCATCTCCACAAGGTTCACCACCGGAAGCGCGCGCTTGAGCGTGTTGCGCGGCGCGTCGTAGATCTGGTTGTAGCGTCCGAGGTAGCACGAATCGTGGTACGTGAACGTGCTCACGGCCTCATGCAAGTCCTGTCGCAGCGGAATGCGTCCCTGCGCCATCAGGTGCTCGATGAAGACCGAGTGGTGGATGACGTCGTAGTTGCCGCCGAACTGCGGGTACTCGTTGCCGAGCTGGTGCATGCAGTGCGGGCAGGCCGTCACGATCGTGCGAACGTTGTACTTGGCGAGCGTTTCGACGTTTTCCTTGGCGAGCATCTGGTACAGGTACTCATTGCCCATGCGCCGCGCCGGGTCGCCGTTGCACTTTTCCTCGCGTCCCAGGATGGCGAAGTTGACGCCCGCCGCCTGCATGATCTTCGCAAAGGCAACCGTGGTTTTTCGGGCGCGGTCGTCGAAGGACCCCATGCAGCCGACGAAATAGAGGATCTCTGCCGTCTCTCCACGCTCGGCGAGCTCCGCCATCGTCGGAATGTTCATCCCCTCCGCCCACTTGCCGCGGTCCCCCGGGTCGAACGCCCACGGCGATCCACGCTGCTCCATGCTCTCGAAGGCCGGCACCACCTCCTCGGGGAAGCGCGACTCGCCCAGCACCAGGTTGCGGCGCATCTCGAGGATCACCGAGAGCTGGTCAATGGAGACCGGGCACTCCTGCACGCAGGCACGGCAGGTGGTGCAGGCCCAAAGTTCCTGCTCGGTGATGAACCCGTCGAGCAGTGGCTTGTCATCCGCCATCTGCCCACTGCCATCTGCCATCAGCAGGTACGGTGCGCGAGCCTCGAGGCGTTCCCGCACATTCACAATGATCTTCCGCGGCGAGAGCATCTTCCCCGTCGTGTTCGCCGGGCACACCGCCGTGCAGCGCCCACACTCAGTGCAGGCAAAGCCGTCCATCAGGCTCTTCCACGACAGGTGCTCCACGTCCTTGGCGCCGAACTGCTCGACGTCGGCCTCGAGGTCCATGTACTTCATGACCCCGGCCTGCCCCGGCCCGCTCGTATTGGAGAGGTAGACGTTTGGAAGCGATGCCACCACGTGCAGGTGCTTGGAGTACGGCAGGTAATTCAGGAAGCCCAGCACCAGCAGGCCGTGCGCCCACCAGTTCAGCGAGCGGAAGAAGGCGGCCCAGTCGGGCGGCACAAACGACAGGATGTTGGCGAGCGCGTACGAGAGCGGCCGATAGAACGGCGACGCGTGTTCCGGAAATGCCACCATCTCGAACGACTCGGCCAGGAACATCGTCACCATCAGCAGGCCAATCCAGCTCAGGATGAGGAGCGGATCGTTGGCGTGCGTTTCGGCCCCCTGCAGGCGCTTGACGCGATGCGTCAGCCGACGCCAGAGCGCAAAGGCGACGGCGCCGATGACGAGGGCGCCCCACAGGTCCTGGTTGTGCTGGTAGAAGCGGTACGCCCACTGCGGCATGAACTTCGCGAGCGTGAATCCGGGCATGATGCCGCGGGCGATGAACTCGCTCGTGCCCACGGTCAGGACGCAGAAGCCCCAGAAGATCGCCGCGTGCATCGGGCCTGCCACCCAGTCACGGAAGATCTTCCGCTGGAAAACGCCGATGGAGATGAGGTTGAAGAGCCGGCGCGGGACATGGTCCCAGCGCGAATCATCGAGTCGTCCGATGCGCAGGTAGCCGACGAGGCGCTGGACGTTGTACGCGAAGAAGCCGGCGGCAGCGGCGACGATGAGGGCGAAGATGCCGTTCGATGCGGTCACGGAAGACTCATGGGGTGATGGCGACGGACGGGGGGCCCACGACGCGCGTTGCACCGAACGCGCTGCTGCAAACGGTACGTCCGGGGCGCGTCGGCGACAAGCGAGACGGCCGCATCGCGGCCCGGAGGTGTCACGGGCCGCCGGTCGCCGCGGCGGCCGTGTCCGGCGCCGCGCGCCATACGGACTACTCCGCTTGGGCGATTGTCCTGCGTGCCCCGGCAGGGCGAACGTGCACCTGAGTGCGCGTAACAACCCCGGGAGGCGTTATGCAGGACAGCAAAGTCGGCGATGACGAGGCGCGGCAGGTCGCGCAGCACGATGCGGTGAAGTCGAAGGTCGAGAGCCGCGTCAATGCGGAGATCTCCAGCCATGCGGCGGCGACGACGCCGGCCGATGACTCGAAGGTGGCCCAGGTGGCCGGCCAGATGCGCGAGCGGGCGGTTGAAGAGACGGTCAAGGGAGAGCGCTCGCTTGGACGCGCACGCACGACCGCACGCGGCTCGCAGTTTCTCGACTACGGCTTCTTCCTCATCTACTCGCTGCTCGCGATTCGTTTCGTCCTTGCGCTCATCGCCGCGCGGTCGACGAACGGCTTCGTGCAGTTCATCAACACGGTGTCGAGTCCGTTCTACGCGCCGTTCAAGGGCATCGTGCCCAGCCAGAGCGCGGACGGCGGGTACACCCTCGTCGTGCCTATTCTCGTGGCGCTCGTGGCGTACGCCATCCTGCACGGCGTCATCAACGCGGGGCTTCGGATGGTCGGCCAGCGCAAGACGGAGATCTAGGGGAGGCAGCGTGGCGGCATGCGGCGGGCCCGTATCGGGGCCCGCCGCATCGCGCTACCACTTTGCCTGCGAGCCCCACATGCTGTGCGGGATCGCGAAGACCACCATGGTCACGATGGTCGCGACAACGACGGCGACCTTGGCTTGGCGCCCGCCACGCAGCCGCAGCGCCGCGAGAATCCAGGCCACCCCGGCGATGAGCGTCTTGTTGTCCGTGAGGTCGTAGCCAAACGGGACGCCCGTCCAGTAGGCGTCAAATGCGTACTTCTGGACGATGGGTCCGAGCACGAAGCCGCCGAACAGGAGCAGCGCCGTCGTCGTGAAGCCCCACCGCCGCGTGTCGCCGCCGCCGACCGCCGCAAACAGCGCGCGCATCGCGAACAGCATCCCGAAGAACATGCAGAAGACGTGGGGAATCAGGACCCACAGCGGCACGTCGCCCTTGAATCGGGTGACCGCGGGCTGCTCGGGGAATGACACGGTCTCCGCACCGCGGGTGAGCTTCACACGGTACTCGAGCTTGCCGGCCATCGGCATCAGCGGCTCGGGCGCCGGCGGAAGGACCGTGGCGAGCACCTCGCCCTCGCGCGACATCGGCTCCGTGCGCCACGGATCATCGGTGGGAAAGCGCCGCCATTCCACCGTGCCAGCCACCGACGTGTCGGCCGCCGTCACCGTCACCGGTTGCCGCCCGGTGATCGAATAGGTGCGCAGAAGCTTGAGCTTGATCTCCTGCGCGCCCAGTTCCACGATGCCGCGCGCCGGATAGGTCGGACCGGTCCGGCGCTGGTAAATGGCGGCGATCAGCGTGATGACGACGGCAAGCGTCCACTGCACCCAGGGCTTTCGCATGACGGGCTACGCTCCGGCCTTCGCCTGTTTCACGGCCTCGGTCAGCACCGGCAGCACGTCCATGACATCGCCCACGATGCCATAGTCGGCCGCCTTGAAGATCGGCGCTTCCTTGTCCTTGTTGATCGCGACGATCGTCTTGGACGTCCGCATGCCAGCCAGGTGCTGGATGGCGCCCGAAATGCCACACGCAACGTAGAGGTCCGGGCTCACCAGCCGCCCCGTCTGGCCGATTTGGTCCGAGTGCGGACGCCAGCCGTCGTCGGTGACGGCACGCGTGGCGCCCACCGCGGCGTTGCCGAAGGCGGCTGCGAGGTCCTCGACGAGCTTGAAGTTCGCCGCCTCCTTGAGGCCGCGCCCGCCGGCGATGATCACCGGTGCCTCGCCGAGGTCGATCTTCCCGCCCGCCGCTTTCTCGGTCAGCGTCACCTTCACTCGAACCGCGGCCGGATCACCCACCGGGGCGAGCGCCTCGACCGTCCCGGCCTTGGCGTTCTCCGCCGGCAGCACCGCGCCGGCGCGCAGCGAAATGAGCGCGGGCGTGGCCTTGAGCACGAAGCGCTGTACGATCTTGTTGGTGTAGCCCGGATGGGCCACAGCCACCGAGTCGGCGGAGAACGCGAACTCCGTGACGTCGGACGCGTAGGCAAGCTTCATCTTCGCGGCAACGCGCGCCACAAGATCGTGCCCGAGCGCGCTCGCGGCGAAGAATGCCGCACGGTACCCGCTGCCGAGGCGCGCGGCCAGCGTGGCCGTGAGCGCCTCGGGGTTGTAGTTCGCGAACGCGTCGTGCTCGAGCACGAGCACCACGTCGGCGCCATGCGCCGCGAGTTTGGCGGCGTGCTGGGCGATGCCGGGCGCGCCCGCAAGCACGGCATGCACCTGGCCGCCGGTGGCATCGGCTACCTTGCGGGCCGCGGTGACAGTCTCGAGCCCGGCGCGGCGCAGCTCGCCGAGGCGCGTTTCGGAGAAAGCGAGAATGTTTGTCATCAAAGCACCTTCGCCTCTTCCTTGAGGAGACGGACGAGCTCAGGGACGGCGTCCTTCCCTTCGCCGATGATGCGCCCCGCGGCCCGCTCGGCCGGAAGCTCCATCTTCTCCAGCTGGTACGTGATCGCGCCGAGTTGCGCCGGCTTCACCTCGAGCGGCTTCTTCTTGGCGGCCATGATCCCCTTGAGCGAGGGATAGCGCGCCCGCGCGATGCCCTCGTCGATGGTAACGACCGCGGGGAGCGGGCACTCGATCAGCTCGTACGCCCCCTCGAGCTCGCGCCGAGCCTTGACCACGCCGCCTTCCACGTTGAGCTGCGAGATGGCGCTGATGACGGGGAGGCCGAGCAGCTCGGCGAGGAAGATGCCGGTGGAGCGGTTCTGCGTGTCCACCGCCATGCGCCCGCAAAGGATGAGGTCGTAGCCGCCGTCCTTCAACTCGGCGGCGAGCGCGGTGGCGACGGCGAGGCCGTCGCTCACTGGAGCGTCGTGCTTGAGCTGCACCGCACGGTGCGCGCCCATGGAGAGCGCCTTGCGCAACGTCTCCTGCACTACGTCGGGGCCGAGCGAGATGACCGTCACCTCGCCGGCGCCGGCCTTCTCCGTGATCTGGATGGCCACCTCGGCGGCGTAGCCGTCGAAGTCGGACATGTCGTACTTGAGTCCGGCCTCGTCGATGCCAGTGCCCGACGCGGCGATCTTGAAGCGCCCTTCCATGTCAGGAACGCGCTTGATACACACGGCCAATTTCACCGTGAAATCCCTCGGTTGGAGTGCGCCTTGAAGCTACACGGTTGCGGGGCGTAGCGGCAGACGGCGGATGGCGGAGGGCAGAGCGTCGATGGCGGATGGCAGAGGGCAGATGGCGGATGGCAGACCGCTGGCCGTCGACGCCCGACTGCACACGCGGTGGCCTCACGTGGCTCACCACTCCATCTTAGGGCGCTGTCCCATCGCCAATCGTGATCCGGAATCGCAATCCTCAATCCGAATCCGAGCTCTCAATCCTCAATCGTCCTTATGCCCCTCGCTCTCATCACCGGCGCCTCCGCCGGCATCGGCCACTGTTTCGCCGAGGCGCTCGCCCGACGCGGCTACGACCTGATACTCGTGGCGCGCTCGACGGCGCGCATCGAGACACTGGGACGCGAGCTGTCTGAGCGGAACGGCATCGCCGCCGCCGCGTGGACGGCCGACCTCGCCTCTGACGCCGGCAGGGAGGACGTCGCGGCGCGCATCGCCGCCTTGCCTCGCCTCGACCTGCTGGTCAACAACGCCGGCTTCGCGACGACCGGTAAGCTGCAGAAGATTCCGCTGGCTCCGCAGATGGACATGCTGCGTGTGCACGTGGTGGCGCCGATGCGGCTCTGCCATGCGGCCCTGCCGCGCATGGTCGAGCACGGCGCCGGTGCGATCATCAACGTCAGCTCCATCGCCGGGTTCCTGTTCGGCCCCGGCAACGTCAATTACTCGGCCACTAAGGCCTATCTCACCTCGTTCTCCCTCGGTCTCGACACCGAAGTGCGCGGCGCCAGCGTGCGCGTGCAGGCGCTCTGCCCCGGCTTCACGCACACCGAGATTCATACCGAGATGCCGCACGTGAAGCGCCAGATCCCCGCCTGGATGTGGGGCAAGGCGGAGGACGTCGTGGAGGCCTCGCTGCGGCAGCTCGAGCGCAACGGTCCCGTGATCTGCGTGCCGGGCCTGCTCAACAAGGTCATGTGGCGCGTGCTGACCTTGATCCCGCGCGGGTTGCGGGGAAAGCTGGCGGTGCGGCGGAAGAAGTCATCGGGATAGCGTCCACAGGACCCCAAACGTAGAAGGCGGATGGCAGCGAGCCGCGAGGCCCGTCCGCCATCCGCCATCTGCCATCTGCCTTCTGCCATCTGCCATCTGCCATCTGCCACTATCAGTCGCGCGATTCCCGCCCTACGGCTTCAACGATGCCTCGCGCACCGCGCGGAACTCGTTGCCAACCTTCCACTCTGGCCACTTGGGCGCGTTCGCGACGCGATAGCCGATCCGATAGTAGAACTGCGCGTCCTGCACCGCGCCGGACAGATCCCAGTCGGGCTTGATGTCGTCGGACGGCTTGTGATAGTGGTTGGCGACGTACTCAGCGCGCTTCTGCATCCCGTACGTTGAGTCCTTGCCGACGAAGGTGACGCCCGCGCCCGGATAGAAGGCCGGCACGCCAACCTTGGCGAAGTTGAAGTGATCGGAGCGGTAGTAGTACCCCTTCTCCGGCTCTGCGTCGGGGCGCAGCACGCGACCGCCCTGCTCCTCGGCGGCGGCGCGCGCGTAATCGTCGAGATCCGAGGCGCCGTAGCCCATCACCACGATGTCCGACGTTTTTCCCCACGTGTTCAGGCCGTCCATGTTGATGATCGCGACGGTCTTGTTGATCGGATACAGCGGGTTGGTCGCGTAGTATTGCGACCCGAGCAGCCCCTGCTCTTCCGCCGTCACCGACAGGAAAAGAATCGAGCGCTTCGGCGCCTTGAGGAGCGCAAAGGCCTTGGCGATGTTGAGCAGTCCCGACACGCCAGTCGCGTTGTCCGACGCGCCATTGTAGATGGAGTCGCCGTTCACCTTTGCGCCGATGCCGAAGTAGTCCCAGTGGGCGTTGTAGACAACGTATTCGTTCTTCAGCGTCGAATCGCTTCCTTCGAGCTTCGCGATGATGTTGTGCGAGTCAACCGTGCGCAGCTTGTTCTTCAGCGCCACGCTGGCGGTCACGCCGAGCGGCACCGGGGCGAATTCCTTGGTCGCCGCCTTCGCCTTGAGTGAGTCGAAGTCCTGCCCGGCCATCTGGAAGAGCGCCTTGGCCCGGTCGAACGTGATCCAGCCCTCGACGGCGCTGCGCCCCATGTTCTTGTCAGGCGTCACGAGGTCAAACTGCTCCGCGGTCTTTCCCTGCACGACGGTGAAGGGATAGCCAGCCGGTTCCGTCTCGTGCACGAGCAGCACGCCCGCTGCCTGGTGCTTCATCCCCTGCTCGTACTTGTACGTCCAGCGGCCGTAGTACGTCATGCGCGGTCCGCCAAAGAGCGCCGTGTCGGCGACGGGCGGATCGTTGACGAGGACGACCATCGTCTTCCCCTTCAGGTCCACGCCCTTGAAGTCATCCCAGCCGAACTCCGGCGCCTCGATGCCATACCCGACGAAGACCAACGGCGAGTTGGTGAGCGCAGCCGACGGACTCACGTGCTTGGTCCACGCCACGAAGTCGTCGCGCCACTTCAGCGACACCCGGGTGCCGCCCTTGGCGAAGGTGAGCGTCGGGCTGTTCGTGACGGTGATGCCGACCAGCGGCACCTTCTGGACGTAGGTACCGTCTGGGTTGCCGGGCTTGAGCCCCATGCCCGAGAACTGCGCCTCCACGTACGCGACCGTCTTCTCCTCGCCCAGCGTTCCCGGCGCGCGACCGAGCAGCGAGTCGTCAGCAAGCACGCCGATGTGCCGCATCATCATCGCCGTGTCGATGGCGGCGATCCCATCACCGGGGATCTTCGCCTTGAACGGATCGGCTTCGCCGCCGCACGCGACAGCCAACGCCGCGGCGAGCACGAGTGAACGTCGAATGGAATTGTTCAAAGGACACCTGCCTCTGTATGTGAGTATGTCAGGAGAAGTACCACGTACTGCTACGTCCTGACGAGAAGGACTGCTGTAACCACCTACGCCCAGTCACCTGCGCCCTGCGCCCCGCCCCCTGCCCCCGCACCACACCCTGCTCCCTCCACCCTGCACCACACCCTGCTCCCTGCCCCTCCGCGCCCTGCCGTCAGCCTCACTGCATCACCGGCGCAGGCGTATTCTCCGTCAGCTGTCCCCTGCGCGGCATGAACCACGCCAGGGATCCGACCACCGCCACCGCCGTGAGCAGGCCGAACCAGCCCGGCACAACCTGCGCACGCCACAGCACCGCCGTCGCCGCGCCAAGGACCACGAGGCGCGCCGTCTCCAGCGGCGCCGCCCAGCGCTCCGCCTCGAAGATCCCGCCGATGGAGGTGAGCGAGATGGCCACATAGAAGCCGCCGCCCGCGAGCTGCGCCATCGGGATCGTGGTCGCGCCGGCAAGCAGGATGAACGTCGCGATCAGCGCGCACATGAAATGAAGGAGTCCGTACGCGGCAAGCGACCCCGGGATCTTCGGGTCATAGCGGTCGAACGAATCTCGACGGACTTCTTGCGGCACCACGCGACCACCCAGGCGCTCGGGACGCCAGCCCGGTGGACCGAACACATACATCCACCGCTCGCGCCACGACTCCGCCGTCCACGTGGACTTCATGATCTCCCAGAAGACGTGCACGTTGGCCCAGAGCGGATTCCAGCTGCGCAGCGGGTGCGTCAAACCATACACCGGTTCCTCTTCCTCAACGACGAACGTCCCGAAGAGTCGGTCCCACGTGATGAAGACGCCGGCGTAGTTCCTGTCCTGATACTTGGGGTCGACGCCGTGGTGCACGCGATGGTGCGACGGCGTATTCAGGATGTACTCCGCGACGCGCCCCAGCCTCCCCACCGCGCGCGTGTGGATCCAGAACTGGTAGACGAGGTTGAGGGCGTTGCACGCGACGAACAGCTGCCACGGCATGCCGAGCACCGCCAGCGGCGCGTAGAACACCCATGAGAACAGGCCGTGCAGCGAACTCTGCCGCAGGGCGACGGCGAGGTTGTACTCCTCGCTCGAGTGATGCACCACGTGCCCCGCCCAGAGCACGTTGATCTCGTGCGCGTAGCGATGGCTGAAGTAGTACGCGAGGTCGACGAGTACGAACGCGATCGTCCAACTGGCAAACTCCGGGCCGCGCACGCCAAACCAGGGGAACACGTCGGCGCCGTGGAACGGCAGGCCCGACGGCCAGGCCGGAAGCCCGAACCAGCCCTGCAGCGTCCACCGTTCGCCGATCCAGATGAAGATCCCGATCGAAAACAGCTTGGTGAACACACCACTGATCTGCGACAGAATCCCGCAGCTCAGGTCAGCAATGGAGTCGTTGAGTCGGAGGAGGTGCTTCCCCGACCACGCAGAGTAGGCAAGCTCCATCCCGATCAACAGGAAGAAGAAAGGTATGGAGTAGAGGATGATGCCCATGTACGATAGGTAGCCTGATGGCTGGTCCAGTTGCGCAGCGTGCGCTAGGGAGCGATCGCCGTCGCGATTAGGTTGTCGGAAAAACGCGCTCCGCGCAACGCTCCGAATGACAGTTCTTGCCAGGTCAGCGCGAACGTGGGAATTCGTCCATGACCGGTGTAGCTGACCTGCACATCGGCAAAGCCGGCTTCCGTGAGCACACGATGCACGTCCGAGGCCGTGAGCGGCGTGATATGCGCCGGGTACCACGGCTCCGTGAACGGCAGGAAGTGCCCGCGAGAGACCAGCGCCAACAGCGACCGGATGCACTCCACGTTCGGCGTCGACATCACGAGCACGCCGCCCGGCTTCAGCAGGCGGCGCCACTCGCGCGCGACCGCGCGTGGATTCTCCAGATGTTCGATGATCTCGACGGCGACCACCAGGTCGAACTCGTGGTCGGGAAGCGGCAGCGACTCGTTGAGGTCCGCCCGCAGCCAGCGCACCCCGGCATCGGCGCCGTCGTTCGCCGGTGGGGCGAGGTCGGCGGCGACCACGCTATCGACGGTGGGCAGTCCCGCGAGGATCATCGCCACCGCGCCGGTGCCGGCTCCGAAATCGAGCACGCGCCCTTTCGCCTTTGGAAGGACCTGCTGGAGGACCGCGTCGTAGATGGGGCCGTGACTGATTCCACCCGTGCGCACGGCGTTGGCGATCCGCCGCTCCTCCAGGTCGCGGCTCACGCGACCCCCGGCCGCTGGCAGCACTTTCGCCCCGACATCCGCTAGCCCTTGAACGCGTTAATGCCCGTTTCCGCCATCCCGATCACGAGCGAGTGGATATCATGCGTCCCCTCGTACGTGTACACGCTCTCGAGGTTGGCCATGTGGCGCATCGAGTGGTACTCGGCGAGGATGCCGTTGGCGCCGAGGAGGCGGCGCGCCTCGCGGGCGATGTCGGTGGCGACGTTCACGTTGTTGCGCTTCGCGAGGCTCACCTGCTGCGGCGTGAAGGTGCCCGCGTCCTTCATCCGGCCGAGGTGCAGCGCGAGGAGCTGCCCCTTCACGATCTCGGTGAGCATGTCGGCAAGGCGCACCTGCTGGATCTGGAAACCGCCGATGGGGCGATCGAACATCACGCGCGTCTTCGCGTAGCTGAGCGCCTCCTCGTAGCAGGCCATCGCGGCGCCGATGGCGCCCCACGCGATGCCGTAACGCGCCTGCGTCAGGCACATCAGCGGGCTCTTGAGCCCCGCGGACTTTGGCAGGATGGCGTCAGCGGGGAGATGCACGTCGCTGAAGACGAGTTCGCTCGTCATGGACGCGCGCAGCGAGAGCTTGCCCTTGGTTTCCTTGATCGTGTAGCCCGGCGTACCGGTCGGCACGAGGAAGCCCCGCACACTCGACCCATCGTCGTCGACGTCCTCCGTCTTCGCCCAGACGACGCCCACGTGCGACAGCGAGCCGTTGGTGATCCACATCTTGGCGCCGTTCAGCAGCCACGTGCCGTCCTTCTGCCGACGCGCACGGGTGATCATCCCGGCGGGGTTCGACCCGTAGTCGGGCTCGGTGAGGCCGAAGCAGCCGATGGCCTCGCCCGTCGCCATCTTCGGCAGCCAGTGCCGCTTCTGCTCCTCGCTGCCGAACGTGAAGATCGGATACATCACCAGCGCGCCCTGCACCGACGAGAACGACCGAATGCCCGAATCGCCGCGTTCGAGTTCCTGGTTGATGATGCCGTAGGCGACGTTGCTCAGGCCGGCGCAGCCGTACTCTTCCGGCAGGTTGGCGCCGAAGTATCCCAGCGCCCCCATCTCGGCGATCAGCTCGGTGGGAAAGCGGCCGTCAATGTAGCACTGGCCGATGATCGGCATCACCTTGGCGTCGACGAAGGCCCGCACCGAGTCGCGAATGGCGCGCTCTTCTTCGGTGAGGGCGGCGTCGAGGTTGTAGAGGTCGCCGGTGCGGGGCTTCAGCGCGGGCGAACCAAGCAGCGAATCAGACATGGCGGGGCGGGTTTTTCGAGGGTCAAACGACCCATAAATGTAACCAACCCCACGTAGCTTCGTGGCAGCGCCGCTCGGCGTACCTACGCGTGCGCCGGCTGCCCCTCCGCCTGTGGCCGTTCGAAGAGAATCGACACCGACACCTTCACCATCAGCGTGAAGAGCAGGAAGCCCACGCCGAACACGCCCGCCGCGACGCGCAGCTCAGTGGCGCTCGGCACATAGGCGTATACCTGCCCCAGCTGGTCCGGCGTGAAGCCCGGGATGATCAGGGCGATGCCCTTCTCGATGTAGACCGACGCGTAGATGAGCACGCAGCCGATGTTCATCGTCACGATGTTCCGGCGCGATTTCGGAATAAGGAAGAGGAAGAACGAGATGACCGCAAACGCCAGCGACATCCAGGCGTACAGCGCGATCGGTGACCGCTCCCCGTGCAGGCCGGCGAAGAGATACTCGTAGTGCACCAGGTGGTGCGTGTTTGAGTAGTACTCCTTGAATACTTCGGCGCCGAACAGGAACAGGTTGAAGCCCATGGCATAGGCCATCAGCTCCGCCACCTTGTGGATGGCCTCGTCCTTGATCTCGAACGCCGACACCTTGCGCAGGATCTGGAAGAGAATCAGCAGCAGCGCCGGCCCCGAGCAGAACGCCGAGGCGATGAAGCGCGGCGCGAGAATCGCGCTGTTCCAGTAGGGGCGGCTCGCCATGCCGTTGTACAGGAAGGCGGTCACCGTGTGGATGCTGATCGCCATCGGGATCGAGAAGATCACGAGCGGCCAGACGAACTTCTTGTTGTAGTGGATCCCGTGGTAGCCGCAGTACACGAGATAGCTCGCCACGACCAGGTTCACGGCGAGGTAGATATTGAGCACGATGGCGTCCCACGCCATGATCGCGCTCGGCAGGTTCATGTGGCCGAGGAACGGGATGATGTGCCAGAAGCGGTCCGGGCGCCCCATGTCCACGAGAACGAAGAGCAGGCACATCACGATCGACGCGACGGCGAGCAGCTCGCCGAAGAGCGCGACTTCCTTGATGGGCTTCCAGTCGTACACGTACGCCGGCACCACGAGCAGCACCGCCGCGGCCGCCACGCCCACGAGGAACGTGAAGTTGCCGATGTAGAATCCCCACGACACCGAGTCGCGCATGCTCGTGCTGATG
>JBAZTM010000076.1:0-18689 GCA_041661925.1 Gemmatimonadaceae bacterium | reverse complement strand
GGAGCGTCTCGTCCGTGGCGAACTCGTTGACGCCGACGACGAGCTTGCGGCGCTGCTCGATCTCCCACTGCTGGCGCGCGGCGCTCTCCGCGATGCGCTTCTGGAACCAGCCGTCCTCGAGGCCGCGCACGACGCCGCCTTCGTCGTGGATGCGGGCGAACAGCTCCTCCGCCTCGCGCTCCATGTCGTCCGTGAGCTTCTCCACGTAGAACGACCCGCCCAGCGGATCGAGCACCGAGGCAACGCCGGTCTCGTAGGCGAGCACTTGCTGCGTGCGCAGCGCGACTTCCACGGCGTGCTCGGTGGGGAGGGCCAGCGTCTCGTCCATCGAGTTGGTGTGCAGCGACTGCGTGCCGCCGAGGACGGCGGCGAGCGCCTGATAGGCGACGCGCACCACGTTGTTCATCGGCTGCTGCGCCGTGAGCGTCACGCCCGCCGTCTGGGAATGGAACCGCATGATCCAGCTGCGCGGGTTCTTGGCGCCGAACCGGTCGCGCATGTGACGCGCCCAGATGCGGCGGGCGGCGCGCAGCTTGGCGATCTCTTCGAAGAAATCGTTATGGATGTCCCAGAAGAACGACAGTCGCGGCGCGAACTCGTCCACATCGAGCCCGCGGGCGATGCCGCGCTCCACGTACGTGAAGCCGTCGGCGAGCGTGAAGGCCAGTTCCTGTGCAGCCGTCGCCCCCGCTTCGCGGATATGGTAGCCCGAGATCGAGACGGTGTTCCACTGCGGCGCATGCCTGGCGCCCCACTCGAAGCAGTCCACGATGAGGCGCAGCGCGGGCTCGATGGGGAAGCACCAGGCATGCTGCGCCATGTACTCCTTGAGAATGTCATTCTGGATCGTGCCGCGCAGCTTCTCCGACGAAACGCCCTGCTTCTCGGCGGCGGCGATGTAGAAGCACCACAGGATGATCGCCGGCCCGTTGATGGTCATCGACGTCGACACCTGGTCGAGCGGGATGCCGTCGAACAGCGTTTCCATGTCGGCGAGGGAGCTGATGGCGACACCGCACTTCCCCACCTCGCCCTCCGACCGCGGATGATCGGAGTCGTACCCCATCAGCGTCGGAAAGTCGAAGGCCACGGAGAGGCCCGTCGTACCCCGGTCGAGCAGGAACTTGTAGCGTTCGTTGGTCTCGTTGGCCGAACCGAAGCCGGCGAACTGCCGCATCGTCCACAGCTTGCCGCGATACCCGGTGGGATGGATGCCGCGCGTGAACGGGAACTCGCCCGGCACCTCGAACGCCGTGCCGCCGGAGCCCTCGAGGTCGAGCGCCGTGTACAGCGGCTGCACTTCCTGCGCACTGTTGGTCCAGGCCAGGTTGCGCTTCTCGCCGGTGACATAGCGCGCCTGCCACCGCGCCAGTTCCGCGCGCAGATGCTCCAGCTCCGCGCGCATGGCGTCGAGTGTGGGGTCGAGATCGGGCGGCGTGGTCATGGGTTCTCTCCGGTCATCAGGGGGCCGCTCCGCAGGAGCAGCGCATCCGCAACGGCGTATGGCGTGGTGCGTCCTGCCGCGAGGTCGGCGACCTGCGCGTCGATCCATGCATTGGTATCAGCGTCGGTCCAGAGCCGCCGCGCGAGCCGCTGGAAGACGACGTCCTTGACCCGTTCGCGCAGCCGCGCGCGGCGGCGCACGTCCAGCTCACCGCTGCGTTCAAGATACGCGTGGTGCGCCTCGAGCGCGGACAGCATCTCCGGCAAACCCTCTCCCGTGATGCCCACGGCGCGCAGTACCGGCTGACTCCAGCGCTCGGCGCCATCCGCCACCGGATGCGCCTCACCCTCGCGCGCCGACGATAGCGCGCGGAGGTTCACCCCGTGGTGCGCCGGCACGTCCTTCATGGCCTGTCCGCCGCGGAGGCCGAGCATGAGCTCGATGTCGTTGCGCAGGCGGTCGGCGCCCGGGCGGTCGGCCTTGTTCACGACGAAGACGTCCGCGATCTCCATCAGGCCGGCCTTCAGCGTCTGGATGGAATCGCCCGCCTCAGGGACGAGCACCAGCATCGAGGTGTCGGCCGTGCGGGCGATGTCGAGTTCGCTCTGCCCGACCCCGACGGTCTCGATGAGAATGCGGTCGAGCCCGAACGCGTCCAGCACGTCGCACACCTCGCGCGTCGTTCCGGCGAGCCCGCCAAGGGAGCCGCGCGTGGCCATCGAGCGGATGAAGACGCCCGGATCGAGCGCCACCGCTTCCATGCGCACGCGGTCGCCAAGGAGGGCGCCGCCCGAGAACGGCGACGTCGGGTCCACGGCGACGATGCCGACGGTCAGTCCCTGCGCACGCAGGGCGGCAGCCAGCAGCGTGGTAATGGTGCTCTTGCCGGCACCGGGGGGGCCGGTAAGCCCAATGCGCCGGGCGCGGCCGACGCGCGAATGCATCGCGGCGAGGAGCAGGTCGGCGCCGGGGCGCCCGTTCTCGACCACCGAGACGGCGCGGGCGAGCGCCGCCTTGCGGCCCGCACCGAAGTCCTCGAGCAGTTTCTGCAGCGCACGCGGCGCCGTCGACGGAAGCTGCATGGCGCTCATGCCCCCTCCCCGTCGGTGGCGTCGTCGTGCTCGTCGTGAATGTCGCCCACCAGTTCCTCCACCAGATCCTCGAGCGTGGCGAGGCCGATGGTGCGCCCCGACGCGTCGCGCACGATGGCGAGGTGCCGGCGTTCGCGCAACATCGTGCGCAGCAAGTCGATGCACGGGAGATCGGGTGCGGCGAACGTCACGCGCCGGATGCGGGACACCGGCGCCGCGGGGCGCTCGAGCACGTCGAAGGAGTGAATCATGCCGATCACCCGATCGAGGTCGCCGTCGATGATCGGAATGCGCGACAGTGCGGTGCGGGCCACGAGGCGGGCGATCTCCGCGTCCGGGAGCGACCGGTCCACGGCGACGATGCGCTCGCGCGGCGTCATGACGTCGCGCACGCGCGTCACGCCGAACTCCACCACCCCGCTGATGATGGCACTCTCTTCTGCCTCACCGACGCCCTCGAGCTCCCCCTCGCGCAGCAAGTCCTCGAGCGCGTCGCGCGGATCATCGGCGGAGAGCGGCTCGGGACGGGCTACGGCGCGCGCCCCCCACTCCGCCAGCGCCAGCACGGGCGAAACGAGCATCCCCAGGGCGTGGAGCACCGGCAGCAGGAGGGGAACGAGTTCCATCCCCCACCGCCGCGCAATGGCGCGCGGCACCGACTGACCGAAGACGAGCAGCAGGAGCGCGGCGACGACCAGCGTGCGCGCGAGCGCAAGACCCGACTCCGCCTCAGCGACGGCCGCTACACCGATGGTCATCGTCAGCGCCGCGATCCCGGTTCCCGCGGCGAGCAGCAGCCGCGGCGGACGCGCCACGAAAATCTCGGCCGACGCGATGCCGGCGAGCTTGCGCTCCACCCAATGCCGCAGCCAGATGCGGCTCACCGACCGCACCGCGGTGGCGGCGGCGGTGAGCCACGCCACGAGGAAGATGAGGAACAGGATGAGCGGGCTCATTCATCCACCCCGGCGGACGTGTCGGGAAGACGCTCGAAATAGACCCGCTCGATGCGGCGGCCGCGCATCTGCTCGATCACCACGCGGAAGCCCTGCACCTCGAGATCCTCGCCCGGCTCCGGCACGCCATCAAACAACTCGTACGCGAGACCGCCCACCGTGGTGACGTCCTCGTGGTGGAAATCGTGGCTCGTGAGCGCTGAGAGCGTGTCGAGGCTGACGTGCGCCGGAACCCAGAACTTGTCGCGCCCCTCGCGCTTGATCTGGTCGTCGTCCTCGGAGTCGTTCTCGTCGCGGATATCGCCGACGATCACCTCGAGCACGTCCTCGAGCGTCACGAGCCCGGCAATACCGCCGAACTCGTCCACCACCAGCGCGATGTGGCGGTGGTTCAGGCGAAAGTCGCGCAGCTGCGCGTCCACGGTGTTGGTGAGCGGAATGAACCAGGCGGGCCGCACGAGCGTGTGCCAGCCACCGGCGGGCTCCTCGTCATCCAGCACGGCGTGCAGGAGATCCTTGGCGAAGAGCACTCCCTCCACCTCGTCGAGATCCTCGCCGTAGACCACGAGGCGGGAGTGTCGTGCGCTGCGCACGCGCGCCACCACCTCGGACCATCGCGCATCACGCTCGACGCCGACGATGTCCACGCGCGGCACCATGATCTCCTTCACCTGGGTGTCACCCAGGGCGAAGACGCCCGTCAGCAGCCGCTGTCCGGCATCGCCACCGCTGCCGTCGGCCACTTCTGCGGCGACAACCTCGCGGAAGCGCTCGACGTCCGCGTCGCGGGCCTCGGCGTCAGGACGCCGCGGCATCAGCGTGGCGAGCACGCCGTCGCACCACGCGCCAAGCGCCACCACGGGGCGCAGGAGCGCCAACGCCGCACGCGCAACCGGCGACAGGCGCCGCAGGGCGCGAATCGCCAGCAGGTCGCCAAGCGCTCGCGCGCCGCTCTCCGACACGGTCACCGTGATGGCGGCGAGCACCACGGCAAAGACCACGTTCGCATCGGGCCCCAGCGCCATGGCCAGCGCGGCGCCGGCGCCGAGCTGCATGAGAATGCGGCCAAAGGCGAGCGCGCGATGCGTCGCCTCACGGTTCGCGAGCATCGCGCGCACAGGCTCGTCCGGCGGGACGTCGTCCAGGTCGATGGTCAGCAATGCGCCATCGGCAGCGGCGCACAGCGTCGCAGCCAGGACGCAGAGTCCGGCGAGCACGGCTGCGATCATGCCGGGCGCGCCTGCTGGCGCAGGATACCGGCGAGCAACCGCTCCTGCCGCCGCCACATGGGCGACGACTCGCGCGCGCGATCCACGGGATGGTCCCATCCGAGCACGTGAAGCGTTCCGTGCACCACCAGACGAAGCAACTCCTCGCGCACCCCGCACCCGGCTGATTGCGCATTCGCGCGGGCAATGTCGGGGCAGATGTAGACGTCGCCGACGACGCCGGCCCGCGGCGTCGGCGCAAAGCCAAAGGAGATCACGTCGGTGACGCCGGTGTGTCCGAGGTGCCGTCGGTTGAGCCTGGCCATGGCCGACGGCGAGACCAGCGTGACCGACAGCATGGCCGCGCGCACGCCTTCGGCGCGCAGCACCTGACGCGCCGCATCGGCCAGTCGAAGCGCGGCGACGGCTGGGCGCAGTCCTTCGCACGCCACGCCGACGCTCAGCGCGGCCTGTGCCCGATGCGGACTGCCGCTCACGCGCCCTTCTCCGCGTCGGCGGCGTACGCCTTGACGATCTCGCGCACGAGACGATGCCGAATGACGTCGGCGTCGGTGAAGTAGTGGAACGCAATGCCGTCGATCCCCGGCAGGATGCGCTCCACCTGCGTGAGCCCGCTGTCCGCCTTGTTGGGCAGGTCAACCTGCGTCTTGTCGCCGGTGATCACCGCGCGTGAATTCACGCCGAGGCGGGTGAGAAACATCTTCATCTGCAGACTGGTGGCGTTCTGCGCCTCGTCGAGAATGACGAACGCGTCGCCGAGCGTGCGGCCGCGCATGTACGCGAGCGGCGCGATCTCGATGACGCGCGTTTCAAGCGCGCGCTGCATGCGCTCCGGCGGCATCATGTCCTCGAGGGCGTCGTAGAGCGGTCGCAGATACGGGTCCACCTTCGCCTGCATGTCGCCGGGGAGGAAGCCCAGCGACTCGCCCGCTTCCACCGCCGGCCGCGCCAGGACGATGCGCCGCACGCGCTTGCGCGAGAGCATGTCCACCGCGGCGGCCACGGCGAGATACGTCTTGCCCGTGCCGGCCGGACCGATGCCGACCACAATGTCGCTCTCGAACAGCGCGCGCAGGTACTGGGCCTGACCCGCCGTCTTGGGCTGGATGATCTTGCGCACCCCCGGCAGCACGAGCCGCTCGGGCGCGCCCTCTCCGGTCGTTGGTCCTTCCATCGAAAACCGCAGCACGTCATCAGGATCGAGCGCGGTGCGCTGCTTGGCCGCGTCGAGCATCCGCTGCGCAACGCCCGCCGCCTTTTCCACCGCCTCCGCGGTGCCCATGAGCGTCATCGCGTCGCCGCGCAGCGTCACGCGCACCGGGTAAATGCGCTGCAGCTCCGCCAGGTTGGCGTCGCCCACGCCCGCGAGCAGCAGCAGGTCGACGCCCTCGGTGGACAGCCGCCGCGCCTGCGCGTCAGCGGCCTCCGTCGTCGCGCCCCGCGCCGCCGCCTCCGTCACGCGCCCTCCACGGTAGAGCGCAGGTGCAGTTCGCGCAGATCGTCAGATGGCACCGTGCTCGGCGCGTTCTCGAAGAGCGCCCGCGCCGCCGTCGTCTTCGGGAAGGCGATCACGTCGCGCAGCGATGCGCCGTTGGAGAGAAGCATCGAGATACGGTCGAACCCGAAGGCGATGCCGCCGTGCGGCGGCGCGCCCGCGCGAAGCCCCTCGAGCAGGAAGCCGAACCGGCGCTCCTGCTCCGCCTCGTCACCGATGCCGAGCAGCGTGAACATCCGCGACTGCACGCGCGGGTCCGAGGTGCGAATGGACCCGCCGCCCAGCTCGAGTCCGTTGAGCACGCAGTCATACGCGAGCGCCCGCCACATCTCGGGCGCGTCCGGATACTGGGCCATGTCGTCGGGATTGGCCGCCGTGAACGGATGGTGCACCGCCGCAAGCGCGCCGGTGGCCGGGTCCTTGTCGAACATCGGGAAGTCGGTCACCCACAGAAAGCGGCGCGCATGCTCGTCGACGATTCCGAGCCGGCGCGCACATTCCTGGCGCACGCGATCCAGCGCCGGACTGCTGATCCGATCGCCAGCAGCGACGAGAAGTGCGAGATCGCCGTCCTGCAGCGCCAGCGACGCTTCGGCCTCAGGCGTCAGGAATTTCGCCACCGGCCCCTCGAGCTTGCCATCGGCCTTCTTCACGCGCAGCAGACCGCCGGCGCCCGCCCCCTTGGCCACAGCCTCCAGTTCGTCCACCTGCTTGCGGCTCCAGGCGGCCCCGCCGGGCACGCGGATGCCGCGCACCCGTCCACCAGCGTCGATGGCCGACTTCGTGACGACGAAGTCGAGTGGCGCGAATGCCGCCGTGAAGTCGTGCAGCTCGAGCCCGTACCGCAGGTCCGGCCGGTCGCATCCATACCGCTCCATGGCGTCGGCGTACGACATGCGCTCGAACGGCGTGGGCACGTCGTGCCCCGCCTCGCGCCAGATCTCGGCGATCATGCCCTCGGACAGCGCCACAATGTCGTCGCGCCCGATGAAGGACGCCTCGATGTCAATCTGCGTGAACTCGGGCTGCCGATCCTGCCGCAGGTCCTCGTCGCGGAAGCAGCGCGCAATCTGGAAGTAGCGGTCGAAGCCGCTGCACATGAACAGCTGCTTGTAGATCTGCGGCGACTGCGGCAGCGCGTAGAACTCGCCTGGATGCACGCGGCTCGGCACGAGGTAGTCGCGCGCCCCTTCGGGCGTCGGCTTCGTGAGGATGGGCGTCTCGAGCTCGAGGAAACCGCGTTCACTGAGGTACTGTCGCGTGACCTGCAGCAGCCGGTGCCGCAGGATCAGGCTGGCCTGCAGTTCCGGACGCCGCAGATCGAGGTAGCGATGCCGGAGCCGCAGGTCCTCGGCGGGCAGCTTGTCGTTCTTGCCACGCGCCACCGGGATGGCGGGCGTCACCGCCGGCCCGACCACGCGAAGGGACGTCGCCCGCACTTCGATATCGCCCGTGGCGAGGTCGGGGTTGCGCATGTCCGACGGACGGAGCTCCACGGTCCCCTGCACCATCACCACCGACTCGACGCCCACGGCGGCCGCGTCGGCGATCGCCTGCGCGCTCGCCCAGTCCGGATTGAAGCTCACCTGCACGAGGCCCGCGCGGTCACGCAGGTCCATGAAGACGAGTCCGCCGAGGTCGCGCGAGCGGTGCACCCACCCGCCGAGTGTAACCGCCGTGCCCGCATGCTCGGCGCGAAGGTCGCCGCACCGATGCGTGCGCTGCGACGTGGTGAAGACATTCCCTTCGGTCAACGGTGTAACTCCCGGCGCGTCGGCGCCAACGCGGCGAACAGCGCGAGGCCAAGAGCGGCCCCGGCGGCATCCGCCAACAGGTCTCCCAGCTCCATGGCGCGGCTGGGCATGAGGTGCTGCTGCAATTCGGTGAGGGCGCCGAAGGCGATCGTGCCAACGAGCGCCGGCCAGGCCGATCGCCCGCGCTCCGCCAGCGCCCACGCGCCAAGCACCGCCTGCACTGCGAAAAGCACGGCGTGTACGATCTTGTCGAACCCGATACTGCTGAACAGCCGTGGCACCTCCGGCGGAGACGGCCACAGCAAGAGCATTTCGATTAGTACGGCCCAGCCCAGCACCCACGTCCAGCGCCCTCGGATCATGTCGTCTCCGAGCGCGACAGCACGGCGGCGAAGGCCGCGACATCAGGCGCCTCGAACAAGGCCTCCTTCAACGCATCGTTGCGCATGAGCCGCGCCAGGCGACCCAGCACCTTCAGGTGAATCCCGGCCGCGGCCTCCGATGTCACGACGAGCACACAGAGCCGCACCGGCACCCCGTCCGGCGCCTGATAATCCTCCACGCCTTCCACGATCCCCGCCGACATCCGAACGCCGTCTATGGCATCCGTTCGCCCGTGCGGGACGGCCAATCCATCACCGATGGCCGTGCTCATTTCAGCCTCGCGCGACAGCACCCCCTGAAAAGCCGCATCCAGCGTCGCTGGATCGGCATCGGGAAGCGCCAGTTCCAGGAGTTCGCGGAACAGGGCGTGTCGTGAATGGCTGCCCAACGGAACGCGAATGCGCTCCGGGGGGAGCAGTGCGGTGAGCAACCGGTTCTCCGCAGGGGTAGAAACAGTGTAAAACTAACGGAGAAATGCACTTGGTGGTAGCAACGGAGCGCTTGACCGTGTCCTGTGCTGCGGGTATCGTGCGCTGATGCGCCGGTCCGCCCTTCTAATGCTAGGCAGCGCGCTCCTTCCCGGGACGCTGGCGGCGCAGTTGGTCCCCGGTCGTGACCTCCTCTCCTTCCCGCTCGGACTGACGACCGAAGCGCCGGCATTGGGCACCACCGCAGGCTTCGGCCTCTGGAACCCGGCCAGCGCCATGGTGCCGGTCGGAAGCCGGGCGCGGTTCGCGGTCGGGACCATGAGCGCCCCGGTTGACCTGGCCGTCACGGCGCAGCTCGCCACCGTCGCTGGACGCTGGCGCGACGGCACCACCGTGGCGATCGGCATCGCACATGCGTCGGTGAACGACCTGCTGCGCACGGACTCTGATCCGCAGTCCATCGGCGACGAGATTCAGTATGCCACCACGCTCGTGTCGCTCATTGCGGCGCGGCCACTGGGTCCGGTGACGCTGGGCGCCGCGCTGCGCGTCCGCAGTGGAAGACTGGACAACATCTCGCGCCACGCGGTCTCGATGGACGTGGGCGTGATCTCCCGCGGCCTAGGATCGCGCGACGTCCGGCTCGCGGCTTCCACGTTTCTTGCGAGCGCCCTGTCCAATGAGCACGAGCGGGCGCAGTTGCTCACCGCCATTGACGCCCGCCTCGTCGGCACGGACTCGCTGCGCACGAGTCGCATCGGCGCCAGCTATACCGCGGGCGACGGCCTGACGCGCGAGACGTTCGGGTACGCCGCGGCCCGCTGGCAGCGCCTGGAAGGGCGCATCGGCGCCGCGCGCACACAGGCGTTCGGCCACACGAACTGGCGCGGCCGCCTCGGAGTGGCCTTCCACCACCGCGGCTACGTGATTGGCGTGGCGCGTGAGGAGGGAGCCGGCAACCTGTCGGCAACCTACCAGTTCACGCTCAGCTCTGTCGTCAAGTGACCCAGCTCGCCGCGACCGTGAACGTGCTCGACCTGACCCCGGCCGACGCCGAGCAGCGCCTGCGGGACTTCGCGACGGCCCGCGGCGTCGGTGCGTACCGCGGCAGCCAGGTCCTGCGCCACCTCTGGGCGGCGCCGGCCCCGAGCTTCCAGGCGATGAGCGACCTGCCGCTGGCTTTCCGCGCCGAACTGGAGCAGGCATTCACGATGCCGCGGCTCGAACTCGCCGACGAGCAGCGGTCCACCGACGGCACGCGCAAGTTTCTCTTTCGCCTGCACGACGGCCAGACCATCGAGACCGTGGCCATTCCCGACGGCGACCGCGTGACGCTCTGCATTTCGTCGCAGGCCGGATGCGCGCTGCAGTGCTCGTTCTGCGCCACCGGGCTGATGGGGTTCTACCGGAACCTGCTGCCATCCGAAATCGCGGGCCAGGTGCGGGAGCTCGCGCTCCTGCCGGAACCCGTGACGCCGACGAACATCGTCTTCATGGGCATGGGCGAGCCGATGATGAACTGGAAGGCGGTGAGCGTCGTGCTGACGATCCTCAACGACCCCAAGGGCTGCGGCATCGGCGCGCGGCACATCACGGTCTCGACCGTCGGCGTGCTGCCGGGCATCGAGGCAATGGCGCAGCGGCCTGAGCAGTTTCGGCTCGCCATTTCCGTGCATGCGCCCACGGACGAGCTGCGCCGCATGCTGATGCCGGTGAACATCAAGTTCCCGCTGGAGCAAGTCATCGACGCGGCGGCCTCATTCAGCCGGCGAGTAACGTTCGAATACGTGATGCTGGGCGGCGTCAACGACCAGCCCATGCACGCCTCAGAACTCGCGCGTCTGGCCAAGCGCTGCGGCGCGTTCGTCAACCTGATCCCGCTGCATCCCGGCGGCGCCGGCTCATACACGCCGACGTCGCCCGATGGCATCCGGCGTTTCGCGGCCGCGCTCGCGAAGCACGGAGTGGAGGTGGCGGTGCGCAAGAGCCGCGGCACGGACATCGCCGCGGCGTGCGGGCAGCTACGGGTAGAGCGACTGCGGCGGCGGCCGCCACGACCGGCCGATCAGCACGGTGAGGTCGACGTAACGTAGCGAGTCGGGGCGCGCTTCCACCCGTGCGCCGCCCATCGCGTCCGCGGCGAGCTTCGCCCAATCGGCGTGTCCGGAGCGATCCAGCACCAGCGTGCTGTCGCGCCGCTCCGCGGTCGGCGCCGTGCCGGTGCCGACAACGTCGAAGCCCTTGTCGCGCAGCCAGGCGGTGGCAAGCCGGCCGAGTCCACGCGTGGACGTTGCGTTCAGGATCTCGACCTTGATGCGCACGGTGTCCGGGACCACCCGCGCAGGGCGTACGGCCCGCTCCACCGTCGACTCCGCACCGGTTGCGTCGTCGGGGCGTGACCCGCGCATCCGGTACACACCGCCCGCGGACGCCGCCAGCACCACGACGAGTGCGATGCGACGCCGCCGACGTCGCCGCCGCGCGGCATCGACCTGCGGCGCGTTCAGCGGACCGAATTCCACAGCCTCACCGTTCCCTCGAAGATCCGGTTGCCCTCGCGCAGGGTCCACTCGAGCCGCATGCGGACGGCCTGACGGAAGACGCCGTCGAAGTTGTGCGGCAGCTGCGCGGCGAGGAAGGCGCGGTCGGCATGCATGAAGCCGCGCCCAGGTTCGAGAAAGTCGGCCATGAACAGCGCGCGTCCGGTGCGATCCCATTCGGGGTGCCCCACCGTGTGCCACCGCACGGCCTCGAGCACGCCCTGACGCGACTCCCCCTCCCGCTCGAGCATGACGGCCGCCGCGGGTCCGTGCAGGATGCCGTCAGGAAGGTCGGCCCCCTCAACGATGCTCCGCAGCGCCGCTGGCGTCGCGTCGCGCAGCGCGTCGTGCCAGCGGCCGGCGTCATGCCAGGCCTGCGCTTCGTCTGCGTCGAGATGCATGCGTGCGGCCCAGTCGTCGAGCAGCGCGGTCACGCGGGTGATGTGTGCGCGCCGTTTCTCGCCGACCACCGCCCAGGTGGGCAGCACGGGCGGCGTCATGACACGCGTTCGTCGAGCGCGAAGCGTAGCTCGCGCGCGAGAGCCACGGCGGCGTCCACCGACTCGCCGGCGGCGCGCACGATGGCGCTGCCCACGACGATGCCGTCGGCGTGGGCGCCAATAACGCGCGCCTGTTCGGGGCGCGCGATACCGAAGCCGACGCAGATGGGCAGCGTGCAGACGGCGCGCAGCGATGCGATGGTGTCCGGCAGGTCGGTGGGCAGCTGGGCGCTGACACCCGTCACACCGAGCCGGGAGATGAGGTACACGAAGCCGCGGCCGTGCCGCGCGATCTCCGCCATCCGCTCCTGTGGCGTGGTAGGCGCCACGAGTCGCACAAATGCGAGCGGCCCCTCGCCGAGCCACGCCTCGCGCGCCGGGTCCGCGCCCACGGGCAGGTCGGTGACGAGCACGCCGTGCACACCGGCATCGGCCGCGCGCCGGAGCACGTCGGGTCCGGCGGCCAGCAACGGATTCAGGTAGCTGAACAGCACCACCGGAATGCCCAGCTTGGCCCTGGCGACCAGCGCGAGCGCGGCGTCCAGCGTGACCCCATGCGACAGGGCCGTCTGGGAACTGGCCTGGATGACGGGCCCGTCGGCCATGGGATCGGAGAACGGCACGCCGACCTCGAGCACGTCGGCACCGGCGGCCTCGAGCCCCTGCCACAGCGCCACACTGCGCTCGGGATCGGGATGGCCAGCGGTGGCGTAACAGACGAGGGCGCGGCGTCCCTGGGCGCGGAGCGCGTCAAAGCGAGCAGTCAGCACGGGCGTATCAGACGAAGTAGTCGCCGACGCGAATTCCGTACTTGTCGGGATCGGCGGTCTTGATGATGGTGCGGCGATGGTCGCCGGCTTCGGTGCGCTCGGTCAGGTCCACCACCGTGCCGGGGTACTGCACGTTGCCCATGTCATCGCTCACGATGCGCACGAGCGGACGTGACAGCATCTCGGGATCGGGATTCGCCGCGTGCACGATGGCGAGCTCAAACGTGTCGAGCACCACAAACGTGCCCACCGGATAGACGCCGAGGAGGTTGATGAACGCCTTCACGATCACCTGGTCCATGCCGCGGCGCGCGTTGTCGCGCATTTCCTGCAGCACCGCCGACGGCGCCATGGGCGTCGTCTGGTACGACCGGCGCGACGTGGCGGCATCGAAGCCGTCGGCCACCGCCACGATCTTGGAGTAGAACATCATCTCCTTGGTGCGGAGGCTGCGCGGGTACCCGGTCAGGTCGCGCTTCATGTGATGCTGGAAGGCGACGAGCATGGAGCGATACGGGAACTCCTGCTGGTCCTTCACCGAGAACAGCGCCAGGACGCCCATCCACGGGTGCGACGCGATGGCGCGCCACTCCTCGTCGGTCAGCACGTCGGCCTTGTTGATGATCTCCGACGGAACGCGCGCCTTGCCGATGTCATGGAAGAGCGCGGCCATGCCGAGGTCGTACAGCTGCAGGCGCGTGAGCGCGAGCCGCCGGCCGAGCGCAATGGAGAAGATGCAGACGTTCACCGAGTGCGTGAACGTGTAGTCGTCGTAGTCGCGAATGGTGGTCAGCCCGACCAGCGAAGTCTCGTCCGAGAGGATTTGGTCCACGATGCCCTGCACCACGCGCTTGATCTTCTTGATGTTCGGGCTCTGGCCCATCCGGACGGAGTTGATGACCTCCTTCGTCGCCGTGACCGACTTGGCGTACGTGCGCTTGGCTTTCTCCTTCGTCTCGAGCCGTTCGCCACCCTGGTCTTCGTCCGATTCCACCAGCGGGGCGAGCTCGAACGCCGTGATGCTCGTGTCGGCGAGGCGCTGCAGCAGCGCCTCGAACCGCTCCACGGCGTCGGCGCCGTGCGGATTCATCAGGTAGCCGAGGAGCACCGTCCAGTCGCGCGTGGCGGGGGCGCGCAGGGTCCGCAGCGTGCCGATGCCGTTCTGGCGGAACTGGTTGAGCAGCGCGCTGAAGCTCGAGTAGTTCTCGAGGTCGAGGCGCAGGCGCGTGCCGTTCACGAAGATGAACTCGCCCGCCACCCGGAACTCGCACTCCTTCTCGCGGGTCAGCAGGTCGTTGGTGATCTGCGACAGGTCCTGCAGCGACTGCTGGACGACCGCGTTTTCGAACGGATAGAGGCGGAGGTTCCGGATCGTCCCATAGAACGCCATGATGAACGCGCGGCTGGCCACGCGCACATACGCTTCGCCGGTGGCTTCGCCCATGGCCTGCATGGCAACGGAACCGCGCATCGAGACGGAGGGACGCGACGGCGTGGTCACTGGCCACCTCCGCGCATGGCACGGGTCACGGCGTTCCGCACCACAACTTCCTTGTCGCCATCCGCCCGCTGCAGCGAGTCGCGCGCCGCCGCCGTGCCGATGCGGCCCAGGGCGACCGCCGCGCAGGCGCGCAGTTCGGGATCTTCCTTTCGGGCGAACAGGCCGCCCTTCGCGTTGAGCAGGCCGTCGAGGTACGGCACGCCGGCATCGCCGCACAACGACCCAAACAATTCAAAGAACGTGAGTCGCTCGGTCCGGTCGGCATCGCGCAGTTCCTTGCTCTTCACCGCCGCTTCCGCGCGCTGCAGCGCCGGCCGGTACTGGCGCGACATGAGCGTGCGGGCCGCCTGCACGCGCAGGTCGCGATCGGCGTCGCTGAGGGCGCGCTCCATGGCCTGCAGGGCGCCCGGCGACCCGATGTCTCCCAGCGCCGAGAGGGCGGCAAGGCGGAACTCGCGGTCGCCGTGCTCGATCACCTTCGCCATCGCCGGTACACCGGCGGCCGTCCGCATCGCGCCGCAGCGCCTGATGGCCTCGAGCGCGACATCTCGCGACGGATCGGAGATGAGCTTCACGAGCTCGCCGGTCGCCGCCTCGGCGATGCGCGTCGCCGCCGACTCGAGCAGCGGGCGCAGGCCAACGTTCTGGGCGCGCGGCAGCCACGCGAAGATTGTGGAAAGCGCCGTCGGACGTAGCTGGCTGAACAGGTCGTTCAGGTCGGTGGACGACGGCAGCACCGGGGCCGCGTCCATCGCCTCGAGCAGCTGCGACAGCGCCGCGGGCTCGCTGAGGCGCACCGACAGCGACGCCAAGCGTTCCTTCGTCTCCGGCTGCACGTCACGCGCGCGGTCGAGCGTGGCCGACGCCTCGCGCAGCAGATACGCCACCGCGGCGAACTGGCCGGCGGAGAGCAGGTGCAGCATCAACGCCTCGATGTCCGACAGCACCTCGGCGCGCACCAGCGGGTCCGGTTGGAACTCGAAGATGTCGAGCAGCGAGTCGAGCACCGCGCGCCGCAGGTCCGTGGCATACTCGCGCAGGGTCTCCTGGCGCAGGTACTCCACCTCCTTGCCATCAAGGAAGTAGAGCGTGGTGTCGAAGTCCTCCATGCTGACGATGCCAGACCGCCCCTGCTTCTCCGACGCTCCGCCGCCGGACGAACCCGCCTCGGCTGCCTCGTCCTTGGCCTCCTGCACCGCCTCACTCGGATCGGCGGAGTCGCCGCCGCCCATCTTGGGCCACCGCCCCGGTTCGGGCGATGCCTCGAGCGGCGCCGACTCATCCGACACGTCCACGTAACGGTACTGCAGCTTCGTGAACTCATTCTCCCACAGCAGCGTCAGCAGGTCATCCGTGGTGGGGAGCGCGTGGCGCACCTTCGGGATGATGTCGAGGAAATCGACCAACTCGCTCTCCTCGAACCCCTTCTGCAGCGTCAGCTCGCGCAGGCCGTCCTTGAACAGCGTCCACGGGAGCGAGTCGGAGGCCTTGGTGGGCTCCTCGAACACCTGCTGCCCGAACCACTCCAGCGCCGTATCCGTCACCGACAGACGCACGGAGTCCGTCTCCTCCCACATCGGGGCGAAGACCGCACGCGCCTGCTCCAGCGACCGGACGTAGCTGGGGTTGTTGTGATTGTTGAGGTACAGCAGGTGCGCCCGAATGGTCTTGTCGAGCTGGCGCAACATTTCCGCCACGAGCTGCGGCGAAAATGGCGGCTCGAGATCCTCGGGTCCCTGGTCCGGTACAGCGGCCGTGGTCACGGTCATCTACAGAACATACGGGTTTCGCAACGAAACGTCACGGTCAACCGGCACCCTGCCCAAGCTCACTGACCTGCGCGACGTCCTTGTCGCCGCGGCCGCTCACGCAGAGCAGCACCGGCTGGTCGGCCGACCACCGTCCGCGCTGCGACGCGATCCACGCGACCGCGTGCGCCGTCTCGAGCGCCGGGATGATCCCCTCAAGACGTCCAAGCAGCGCAAAACCCTCCAGCGCCTGCTCGTCGGTGACCGACACGTATGTCGCGCGGCCGGTGTCCTTCAGGTGCGCATGTTCGGGGCCGACGCCCGGATAGTCGAGCCCGGCCGAAATCGAGTGCGCCGGATGGACCTGCCCGTGCGCATCCTGCAGCAGGTAGCTCAGCGCGCCGTGCAGCACGCCGGGCGTGCCGCGCGTCAGGCTCGCCGAGTGCGCGCCACTGTCGAGTCCGTGCCCCGCCGCCTCGACACCCACCAGCTCGACCTCCGCGTCCTCAACGAATGGGAAGAAGATGCCCATCGCATTCGACCCGCCACCAACGCAGGCGACCACGGTGCGCGGCAAGCGTCCCGCGCGCTCGAGGATCTGGCGGCGTGCTTCGCGGCCGATGATCGCCTGGAAGTCGCGCACCATGCGGGGATACGGCGCCGGACCCACGACGGAGCCAATGATGTAGTGGCTCGTGGGGCACGTGGTCACCCAGTCGCGAATGGCCTCGGTGGTGGCGTCCTTGAGCGTGCGCGTGCCGGCCGTCACCGGGACAACGGTGGCGCCCATGAGCCGCATGCGGTACACGTTGAGCGTCTGCCGGCGCATGTCCTCCTCGCCCATGTACACCACGCACTCAAGACCGAGGCGCGCGCACACAGTGGCCGTGGCGACCCCGTGCTGACCAGCGCCGGTCTCGGCGATGATGCGACGCTTGCCCATGCGGCGAGCCAGCAGCGCCTGGGCGAGCGCGCTGTTGATCTTGTGCGCGCCCGTGTGATTCAGGTCTTCACGCTTCAGCCAGACCGGGGCGCCGACGAGCTCCGAGAAACGCGGTGCGTCGCTGAGCGGCGACGGGCGGCCCACGTAGTGCTGCAGCAGTCCGTTCAGCTCGGCGTGAAAGTCCGGATCGGCGAGGGCGGCCTCGAGAGCCAGTTCAAGCTCATCCAGCGCCGGCACGAGCGTCTCGGGCACATACCGCCCGCCGAACACCCCGAACCGCCCGTCCCTCTCTTCCTGCGTCAACATCTCACCGTCCTCCGCGCGCCGCTGCTTCGGCGAAGGCGCGCATGCTTGCATGGTCCTTGATTCCTGTGCTGGATTCGACTCCTGAGGATACATCGACGACGTCGGGCGCGACCAGTGCGACGGCATGCGCGACATTTCCGGGCCGCAGGCCACCCGCGAGGACGAGACGCGGCGGGCGCCCCGCCTGCTCAAGGGCCGCAGCGAGGCCTTCCCAGTCAATCGCCACACCGGTGCCTCCGAGCGCCCCCGCCACGAGCGCATCCACGACGACGGCATCAACGCCATCCGCCGCCGCGCGCAGCGCCGCCGCATCGGCGACCGCGGGCACGCGCACGACCCGCCAGATCTCGCCGTCAAACCGCTGTCGAATCGCGTTCACCAGCGATGCGTCCGACGGGCCGTGCAGTTGGACGATGTCGAGCGCGGCGGCGACGGCCGTGTCCGCGATCGCGTGCGCCGTCTGTGCCCCGAACACGCCGACGCGCCGTGCCTTCGCGCCGGCGGCTCCCTCGAACACGAGGCGCGCCGACGCCGCATCCAGCTGGCGCGGGCCGCCGGCGAAGATGACGCCGATATAGGCGGCGCCCAGTGCGCCGCCCACCTGCGCATCAACGGCGCGGGTGAGTCCGCAGAACTTCACCTCAGCCACGCGTGCTCCTCGGAACGCCTGTCAGCCGCCGGACCGCGTCCACCGGCGACGCCACGACCGAGAGCGCGGATCCCACGAGCACGGCATCCGCGCCGAGCGCCGCCGCGCGACGTACGCCGTCCACGTTCTGGATGCCGCTCTCGTACACGGCCGTGCGCTCCGGCGGAACGAGTCGCAGCAGCCGCTCCGACACGCTGTCATCAATCGCGAGCGTCTCGAGATTGCGGTTGTTGACGCCGATGACGCCGTCCGGCACGCCGAGCGCGCGCTCGAGTTCAATTTCGTCGCGCACCTCGAGCAGCACGTCAAGCCCAATGGACTTGGCGGCGGCGGCCAGCGTGAAGAAGCGATCCGGCGGCAGGGCGCGCGCGATGAGCAGCACCGCGCTGGCCCCCGCCAGACGGGCCTCGAGCAGTTGCACTTCGTCGACGATGAAATCCTTGCGCAGCAGCGGAATCGACGCCGTGCTCCGGGCGGCCGCGAGATCGTCGAGCGAGCCACCAAACTCGGACGGCTCGGTGAGAATCGAGAGCGCCGCGGCTCCCCCCAAGGCGTATTCCGCGGCACGCGCCCCCGCGTCCAGCGCGTCATCAAGCACGCCCTTGCTCGGAGAGCGACGCTTGATCTCGGCGATGACCGCCACGTCCGTCCGGTCGAGCGCGTCCGCGAAGGACGCCACGGGCGTCAGCGTCGCCACCCGCCGCTCGAGGCCGCGCAGATCCGCTCGAGCCGCTTCGGCCCGCGCTGCGGACCGCCGGGCCAGTCGGCCAAGCGGACCCGAGGGTTCCTTCCAGTTGCCCTGTTGCGCTTCGGTCAATGTTCGGCTACCGTTACTTCGGGGTTTGTTCGCTCGTCAATCGGGCGCAGCATCCTGAGACCGCCTCCATACAGCCGGTACCGTCGCCATGCCGCTCACCAAGCGCCAGCGCCAGATTCTCGACTACCTGCAGG
>JBAZTM010000075.1:0-18790 GCA_041661925.1 Gemmatimonadaceae bacterium | reverse complement strand
GCGCTACGTCGCCAGCCGCCGCACCAGTGTGAGGATCGTGTACACGGCCGCCGGTTCCTCCGCCTGGTTGCGCACCTCGACGTCCCACGCCACCACGCCCTGCGGGATGCCGTCGGGGGGCGTTTCCTTGGCCGTCTTCTGCTTGCAGGTCAGCCGCGCGTGGATGGCGTCGCCGATGTATACGGGCTTCACGAAGCGCAGTCCCTCGAGTCCGTAGTTGGCGAGCACGGGTCCCAGCGCGGGGTCCACGAAGAGTCCCGCTGACGCGCTGAGTACGAAGTACCCATGAGCCACCTTGCGCTCGAACACACCCTGTCGCGCCATCTCGTCGCTCTGGTGCGCGTAGAAATGATCGCCTGAGAGGGCAGAGAAGCGGTCCACGTCCTCATCGGTGATGGTGCGCGACGGTGTGTGATACGTCTCGCCGATCGCCAGTTCCTCGAAGTGCTTGCGGAACGGATGCACGGCGTCGCCCGTCGTCGCCGCACCAGGCATGTACTCGCGCACGACATGCGAGAGCGTCGTCGGTGAGCCCTGCAGTGCGGTGCGCTGCATGAAGTGCAGCACGCCGCGCGCGCCGCCCATCTCCTCGCCGCCGCCGGCGCGGCCGGGGCCGCCGTGCACGAGGTGCGGCAGCGGCGAGCCGTGCCCGGTGCTCTCCCTGGCCGTGTGCCGGTTGGCGAGCAGCAGGCGGCCATGGTACGCGGCGGTGCCGAGCGCCACCGTGCGCGCCATCGCGTCGTCGGCGGTGAAGACTGAGCCTACCAGCGAGCCGCGCCCCCGCTTGGCGAGCGCAATCGCCTCGTCCACGCTTTCGTACGGCATGAGCGTATTCACCGGGCCGAAGGCCTCCACATCGTGCGGCGCCGTGCGATTGAACGGGTCACGCGAGGCGAAGAGCAGGATGGGATAGAACGCGCCGCGCGCCGCATCGGCGCCCGTCACGTCCGGCAGGCCCACCTCGCCGTACACGAGTTCGGCGTCGCGCCCAATGGCATCCACCGCGCGCTGCACCTCGCCCACCTGCGCCTGCGCGGCGAGCGGCCCCATCCGCACGCCCTCCACCGCCGGATCGCCGATGACCACACCGCCGAGCCGCGCCGCGAGCGCGGCGCCGACTTCTTCCACCAGGTTGGCGGGGACGAGCGTGCGGCGGATCGCCGTGCACTTCTGCCCCGCCTTGGCCGTCATCTCGTTGGTCACCTCACGGATGAACAGCGAAAACTCTTCCGTGCCCGGTACGGCATCAGGCCCGAGCATCGAGAAATTCAGCGAGTCCGCCTCGGCGTTGAAGCGTACGTTCTGCTGCACGATTTCCGGCCGCTGGCGCAGCATGAGCGCCGTGCTCGCGCTCCCCGTGAATGCCACCGCGCACTGTTCATCGAGATGGTCGAGCAGGTCGCCCGCGCTGCCACAGATGAGCTGCACGCTCCCCGCGGGGAGAATGCCGCTCTCGATGATCCCGGCGAAGACGGCCTCCGTGAGGAAACTCGTCACCGTCGCTGGCTTCACGATGGCGGGAACGCCGGCGAGAAGCGTCGGCGCCAGCTTCTCGAGCATCCCCCAGACGGGGAAGTTGAAGGCGTTGATGTGCACCGCCACGCCCTCGAGCGGCACGCAGATGTGCCGTCCCACGAACGTGCCGCCCTTCGACAGCGCCTCGGTGGGGCCCTCCACGTGAAACGACTCATCCGGAAAGTCGCGACGACCGCGCGACGCGTACGCAAACAGCGTGCCGATGCCGCCCTCGATGTCCACCCAGCCGTCGCGCCGCGTCGCGCCCGTGGCGGCAGACACGGCGTAGTAGCCCTCGACGCGCGCCATCAGGAACTGCGCGAGCGCCTTCAGCATCCGCGCGCGCTGATGGAAGGTCATGGCGCGCAGAGCGGGGCCGCCCACCGTGCGCGCATGTTGCACCATCGCGCCAAAGTCGAGGCCGCCGCTCCCCGCCTCGGCGATCATCGCGCCCGTTACCGCATGGTGCAGCGGTGTGCCGGCGCCCGTGCCGCGCACCCATTCGCCGGCGGCGTAGTTGAACAGCGCGCGCGGGGCGCGGCCGGTGGGGTCGAGTGGGGATGGGACGGTCTGGGTCGAGCTCATCTAGGGGGTCTCCCGGTCGACGCGCGTGCGCGCCCTGTCATGAACGGCGCAACGAGCGCCACGCCACGCGCGGCGCGTCAGTCGCGCCGCGTCTCTTTCCACGTCTGATAGGTGGCCGCCTGCGCCGCGCGATCCGCCGGCACCTCGCGCAGCGGCTCGCACGCCTCGCCCGCCGCGCGCAGCCGCGCCGGCAGCGTCTGGTACAGCGCCGTACCCGCCGACTTCCACGCGAGCATTTCGTCGGTCACCGGTTTCACGATCTTGGCCGGATTGCCCACCACCAGCGACCGCGGCGGCACCTGCATTTCACTTGGCACGAAGCAGAGCGCGCCGATGATGCTCTCGTCGCCGATCTCGGCGCGGTCCATCACCACGGCGTTCATGCCGACGAGCACGTTGCGGCCGATGTGCGCGCCGTGCACCACCGCGCCGTGGCCAATGTGCGCCGCTTCCTCGAGCCGCACCACCACGCCCGGGAACATGTGAATGACGCACCCCTCCTGCACGTTGCAGCCGTCGGCGATCTCGATGCCGCCCCAGTCGCCGCGGATCACGGCGCTTGGGCCCACGTACACGTCGCGCCCGATCACCACATTGCCCACCACGGTGGCATTGGGATGCACGAACGCGCGCTCGTGCACCACCGGCACGAATCCTTCGAAGGAGTAGACGTTCGCCATGGTTACACGCGCTCGAGCACAGCGGCCATTCCCTGGCCGACACCGACGCACATCGTCACGAGTGCATAGCGCCCACCGGTGCGCTGAAGCTGCCGCGCGGCCGTGATGGCGAGGCGTGCGCCCGACATTCCAAGCGGGTGTCCGAGTGCGATCGCACCGCCGTTGGGATTTACGCGCGGATCGTCATCGGCAACTCCGAGCGCGCGCAGCGACGCGAGCACCTGCGCCGCGAAGGCCTCGTTGAGTTCAATCACATCCATCTGTGAAATGGTGAGCCCGGCCTTGGCGAGCGCCGCCTGCGACGAAGGCACGGGGCCGATGCCCATGGTGCGAGGCTCAACGCCAGCAGCGGCCGTGGTCACGATGCGCGCGAGCGGCGTGAGGCCGTGCCGCCGCGCCCCGGCCTCGGAGCAGACAAACGTCGCCGCGGCGCCGTCGTTGAGTCCGGACGAGTTGCCGGCGGTCACTGAGCCCCTGCCGTCGGTGCGGAACGCCGGCTTGAGGCGGGCGAGCCCTTCGGCGCTCGAGTCGTCGCGAATGAACTCGTCAAGCGCCACCATCCGCGGCTCGCCCTTCTTCTGTGGTATGGCGACCGCGACGATCTCCTCCGCCAGCCGTCCCGCGTCGCGCGCCGCCGCCGCCTTGCGCTGCGACCACAGCGCAAACGTGTCCTGATCGGTCCGGCTGATGCCATGCGCCTCGGCGACGTTCTCCGCCGTCTGTCCCATGGAGTCGATGCCGTAGCGCTCTTTCATTACGGGATTCACGAAGCGCCACCCGAGCGACGAATCGAACAGCTCCATGTCGCGCGCGAACGGCTTGCCCGCCTTGGACAGGACATACGGCGCGCGGGTCATGTTCTCCACGCCGCCGGCCACGTAGACGTCGCCATCGCCCACCGCCACACCGCGCGCGGCGCTGGCGATGGCGCTGAGTCCGGAGGCGCACAGCCGGTTGACCGTCTCGCCCGGCACGCCCACCGGCAGTCCGGCGAGCAGCAACGCCATGCGTGCCACGTTTCTATTGTCCTCGCCCGCCTGATTTGCACAGCCGAGGATCACGTCGGTGATGTCATCGGGATCGAGGGCAGCATGCCGCCGCAGGAGCTCGCGGAGCGCGTGCGCGGCGAGGTCGTCAGTGCGCACCTCGCTCAGCGCACCGCCGAGACTGCCGATGGGCGTGCGAATCCCGCCGGCGATGAAGGCATGGGTCATGACCTGAAGCTCCTCTTGTCGCGCGCCGCCTGGCGCAGCAGCGGTGACGGCCGGTACCGCTCTTCGCCATACTCGGCGTGCAAACGCTCGATCGTGGCGAGCACCGCACCCGCGCCCAGTTCGTCGCACCAGGCGAGCAGCCCCTTGGGGTAGTTCACTCCGGAGACCATCGCCGTGTCGATGTCGGCGGCGCTCGCCACGCCAAGGCGCAACGCGTCCACGGCCTCGTTGATGAGCATGGCGCGAATGCGCGCCACGATGGCCGCGCCCGCCGCCTCATCGCGCCGCGCCTCGGGCGTCGCGGCGCCGTCGCGGTAGTCGTAATAGCCGCGTCCCGACTTGCGCCCAAGGAAGCCTGAGGCCACCAGCGCCTGCTGCGTGAGTGACGGGCGGTAGCGCGGCTCGAGGAAGAACCCTTCATAGATGGAACGCGTGACGGCGAAGTTGACGTCATTGCCGATGAAGTCCATCAGCTCGAACGGCCCCATGCGAAAGCCGCCGATGGTGCGCATCGCCCAATCGATGGTCGCGTAGTCCGCGGTGCCCTCCTCCGCGATACGCAGTGCCTCGCCGTAGAACGGTCGCGCCACGCGGTTCACGATGAACCCCGGCGTGTCGGAGCAAACGACGGCCGTCTTCTTCCATTTCCCCATCAGCGCGAGGCAAGCGTCCCGCACTTCGGGATTCGTCCCCGCCCACGGTACAACCTCGACGAGCGGCATCAGCGGCGGCGGGTTGAAGAAATGCAGGCCGATGACGCGCGCCGACGCGGGGCTCCCTGCGGCGATCGCGGCGACGGACAGCGACGACGTGTTGGTGGCGAGCACGGCGTCGTCCGCGACTGTCGCGGCGAGTCGCGAGAACAACTCGCGCTTGGCCGGGAGGTCCTCGACGATGGCCTCGATGATGAGTCCGCAGCGCGCGAGGGCGCCCACATCCACGAGCGTCGTGGGCGGCTCGCGTGTGCCGCGCTCGGCCGCCGATGACACCACGGCGATGATCCGGTCGAGAATCGCATCGCGTGCCGACGCATCGAGCTTGCCCTTCGACACGAGGCCCGCGAGCGCGCCGCTGATCGTCGCGCGTGCGTCGGACGCGGCACCGGGTCGCGCATCAGCGAGCAGCACGGTGTGGCCCGCGGTGGCCGCCACCTGAGCGATCCCCCGTCCCATCGCGCCGGCCCCCACTACGCCCACGATCGTTGTCGGATCAAGCATCGCCGTCACTTGCCCGTGAACCGGGGCGCGCGCTTCTCGAGGAAGGCGTGCACCCCCTCGGCGTAGTCGGCCGTGCGTCCCGCCTCGCGCTGCAGTTCTTCCTCGTACGCCAACTGCGCGTCGAGATCCACGCCGAGCGAATGGTTGAAGGCGCGCTTGATGAGTCCCAGTGCGCGCGTCGGCTGCGTCGCGAGATGGGCGGCGGTGGCGAACGCCGTCTCAACAAGCGCCTCCGGCGCGACGACCTGATAGACGAGGCCGATCTCCCTCGCCTGCTCGGCGGTCATCTTCTCGGCGAGCATCGTCATCACGGTGGCGCGGTGGAGTCCAACGAGGCGGGGCAGGATGAAGGTGCCGCCGCTGTCGGGAATCACGCCGATCCTCGCGAACGACTGCACAAACGTGGCCGTGGTCGCGGCGAAGACGATATCGCAGGCGAACGCCAGATTTGCGCCCGCGCCGGCCGCCACGCCGTTGACCGCGCAGACGACCGGCTTCTCGAGACGGCGAATGGCGCTGACCACCGGATTCCACGTTTCGCGCACGAAATCGCCGAGGTCGGGAATGACGCCCTCCGCAGGCATCGCCTCGGCCAGGTCCTGCCCGGCGCAGAATCCGCGTCCGGCGCCGGTGAGCAGGACGGCGCGCACGGCGTCATCCGCGGCCGCGGCCCGAAGCGCGTCGAGCGCCTCACGCGCGAGCTCGCGCGTGAAGCTGTTGAGCACGTCGGGTCGGTTCAGCGTCAGGCGGAGGACGCCGGATTCGCGGGCAACGAGGAGAGGGGGCATGCGAGGGGCGGACGGTAGATGGAAGTCCGTACAATAATGTCCTGTCGTTGCCGCTTCCGGCCACCCGTCGCGGCCGAGATATTCCATCGCATGGCCGCCAAGACTGCCGGTACGCCCGATCCGCGCTTCGACTGGGTGCGCATTGCCCGGATTTCGCTCGCCTCCCGCGCGCTCGACGACCTTGAGGAACTGCTGAACCGCTCCAAGGCGACGACGCCCAAGGAGCACGTCGTCCAGTACCAGTTCTCGGCCAAGGGACACGAGGTCGCGCAGGTCATCCTCGGCACCCTGCTCACGGGCCAGCACGACGCGGCCGGCGCGTACTATCGTTCGCGCCCGCTTCTGCTGGCGGTGGGGCTGAGCCTCGAGGACGCGCACGGCAGCCCGCTGGGGCGTGCTGGCGGGTTTTCGGATGGCCGCGACATTGGCGTCGTCTGCAACCTGCCGCGTCCCAGCGGCGGCTGCACCGTGCTGCCGATGGCGGGGGATGTCGGGTCGCAGTACACGCCGACGGCGGGGTGGGCGCAGGCCATCACCTACCATCGGGACGTGCTCGGCGACGCCTCGTACGACGGTTCCATCGGTGTGGTGCTCGGCGGCGACGGTTCGGTGGCCGCCAATGGCTTCTGGTCGTCGCTCACGATGGCAACCACGCTGCAGCTGCCGATGCTGTTCTACATCGAGGACAACGACCTCGGCATCTCGGTGCGCAGCGCGATGCAGACGCCCGGCGGCAACATCGCGCAAAACCTCGCCTCGTTTGGCGGACTGCTCATTCGCGACGGCGACGGCACCGACCCGCACCAGACCGCGCAACTGCTCGCCGAGTCGGTGGCGCACGTGCGTGCGGGGAAGGGGCCCGCGTTCGTGCACCTGACCGTGCCGCGGCTCAACAGCCACTCGGGGCCCGACAACCAGAAGGGCTATCGCACCGACGCCGAGATCGCGGACGATTTCAAGCGCGACCCGCTGCCGAAGCTGAAGGCATATCTCGTGCCGGCGCTGATGACGGCCCGCGCGTGGGACGCGATGGTGCGCGAGGTGGACGACGAGGTGCGCGCCGCGGTGGAGTCGGCGCGCGCGCGTGCACACCCCACGCCGCACGACGTCGCGCGCTTTGTGCACGGCGACGACGAGGACGCCGTGATGGGCGGCCTCCCGCGCGCGGAGCGCGAGCGCCTGCGCGGCACCGATATCCCCGCCGCGGGCGGCACGGTGCTGCGGTTCCAGGAAGCAGTGCGCCGGACGCTCGACGTCGAACTCGCCGCCAGCCCGCGCGTGCTTGTGTTCGGCGAGGACGTGGGGCGCAAGGGTGGGGTGCACTTGGTGACCGAGGGGCTGCAGAAGAAGTACGGCGCCGCGCGCGTCTTCGACACGTCGCTGTCGGAGGAGGGGATCATCGGGCGCGCCTCGGCCATGGCGATTGGCGGGCTGATGCCCGTCACCGAGATCCAATTCCGGAAGTACGCCGACCCCGCCGCCGAGCAGTTGAACAACCTCGGCACCACGCGGTGGCGCACGCGCAACCGGTTTGCCGCGCCGGTGGTGGTGCGCATGCCGGGCGGCTTCGGCAAGGATGTGGGTGACCCGTGGCACTCGCTTAGCGACGAGGTGCGCTTCGCGCACGCGTACGGCTGGCATGTGGCGATGCCCTCCAACGCCGCCGACGCCGTGGGGCTGCTGCGCGCGGCGATGCGCGGCGTGGACCCCGCCATCTTCTTCGAGCACCGCTCACTGCTGATGACGTCGGACGGCAGTGCGCCGTACCCCGGCGATGATTACGTGCTGCCCTTTGGCCGCGCGCGCGTGGTGCGCGAGGGCTCGGACATCACCGTGGTGACGTGGGGGGCGATGGTGCACCGCTGCGCAGAGGCCGCGGAGCGCTTTGGCGACGCGGTGGAGTTGATTGACCTTCGCACGGTGGCCCCGTGGGACAAGTCGGCGGTCCTCGCCTCAGTAGAGAAGACCGGGCGCTGCCTCATCGTGCACGAGGACAACCTGACGGCCGGCTTCGGCGCGGAGATTTCCGCGACGCTCGCGAGCGACGCCTTCTGGCATCTCGATGCGCCGGTGGAGCGGCTGGCGCCGGAAGATATTCCGGTGGCGTATCACACGGATCTACTCAACGAGATTGTGCCTACGACAGAGCGGATCGCGGGACGGATTGAGAACTTGCTGGCGGTGTAGAGTGAGACGGAGTGCGACAGAGTATGACAGAATGAGGCAGTCAAGGCAGGGCTAGGCGTCCGCCGGCGGTGGCATCGGAGGGCGCATGCGGTATCCGTTCGCGTGGGCGCGGAGCGCGGAGGCCATGCGGCGCAGGGCAACGGCCTCGTCAGCGAGCGAGCGGGCCTCCGCTTCCTCGAGGACGCCGCTGGCGAGCGCCAACTGGATCAGCGAGTGGAGTTCGGCCGCTGACCCCATCGCGATGGCGAGGAATCTGGAGAACTCGCGATTCGTTCCGCGAAGTGATCCCTCCGCCACGTTAGACGGGATGCTGATCGCGGCGCGCGAGATCTGATCCCACAACGCCCGATCGCGCCAATTAGCGCGTGCTGCACGCGCCGCGCGATGCAGCCTTCCCGAGAGGGCAATGCCGCGTTTCCAAAGCTCAAGCTGTTCGTAGTGATGCATACGGGATGATCGCCGCTCCGCGGCTCATCACCGTCACCATTCCGCCGCCACCGTAATCAGAATGCAGGCACTTCGTGCGGCCGCCCCACACGCTGCAGCGCAGTCACTGCCGTATTCTGTCTCACTCTGTCGCACTCTGTCGCACTCAAATTGCCTTGAACTGCTCAAACGGCTGCGTGCACTCCTGGCACACCCAGAGCGCCTTGCACGCCGTGCTCCCGAAGGCGCTGCGCAGCGATGTGCGCGGCGACTTGCAGAACGGGCAGCGCGGGCCCGCGGTCGCGCGGCGCAGGGGAAAGAGTTCGTCGTCGGCCACTGCCGGCCCCGGCGGCGCAATGCCGTACGCCTCCAGCTTCGCCTTCGCCGACTCGGGAATCCAATCGGTCGTCCATGCCGGCGTGAAGATGGTGCGCACCGAGACCTGCGCGACGCCGCGCAGTTCGAGGGCCTCACGGATCGAGTCCTCGATCACGCGCATGGCGGGGCATCCGCTGTACGTCGGCGTGATGGTCACCGTCACGCCGCCGTGGCGATCGATCATGGCGTCGCGAACCACGCCGAGTTCGACGACGGAGAGAACGGGCACCTCGGGGTCCTTGACCTCCTCGAGCCAGCCCAACACCTGCTCGCGGGTGGGCGTCACTACCACGCGGCACCCGGATGCGACCGCGCGACGATCTGCATCTCCGCCAGCAGGTGGCCCAGGTGCTCCGTATGTCGGCCATCTCGCCCGCCGCGCTGCATCCACACGCCGTCGGGAACGGTCAGCGTGGCGCGGCGCAGCACGTCGTCCACCTGCGTGCGCCACGGCACCGCCAGCGCCGACACGTCCGCGGTCAGTCCTGCCGCCACAAGATCGGCCTCGTCCGCCGGCTGCATGAACATCTCGCCGGTGTACGGCCAGAGCGCGTCCACCGCCTCCTGCGCACGACGATGGCTCTCCTCCGTGCCGTCCCCAAGCCGAATCACCCACTCGCCGGCGTGGCGGACGTGGTAGCGGCTCTCCTTCAGCGCCTTGGCCGCAATCCCCGCGAGCGTCGCATCGGTCGAACGCGACAACGCCTCCCACTGCAGCGTGCTGTACAGCCCGTGAAAGCAGTGCCGCACGATCGTGACGCCGAAGTCGCCCTTTGGCAGTTCGCAGAGCAGCGCATTCCGAAACTCGGTCGCCTCACGGAAGAAGGCGAACGCGTCTTCGTTGCGCCCCGCTCCCTCCACCGCGCCCGCGTACTGCAGCACGAGGTCCGCCTGCCCAATCAGGTCGAGCGCGATGTTGGCGAGCGCGATGTCTTCTTCGAGAATGGGGGCATGGCCACACCATTCGCTGGTACGATGGCCCAGGATCAGCCGGTCGTCGGCGATGCGCAGCAGGGCGGGGACGAGTGCGGGGTGCGGGGAACTCATCAGAAAACCTTGACTCCCTTGGGCACCTTGTAGAACTGGGGATGCCGATACGCCTTGTCGTTGGCCGGATCAAAGAACGGCCCCATGTCTTCCGGCGTCGAGGCCGTGACTGCGGCGCTCGGCACCACCCACAGGCTCACGCCCTCATTGCGTCGCGCGTACACGTCGCGCGCGTTCTGCAGCGCATGCTCAGCGTCGATGGCGTGGACGGAGCCCGCATGCTGATGCGGCTCGCCGTCCTTCCCCTGGGTAAAGACCTCCCACAGCGGCCACGAACGTTCGCCCCCCCCACTCATGACACGTCCCCCAACTGTTGTTTCTCTGTTGTCTCTCTGTTGCTTCTCTGTTGTTTCTCTGCGAACGCCATCGCAGCGTCGCGCACCCACCTCCCCTCCGCATGCGCCTTTCGTCGCGCCTCGAGGCGTTCGCGGTTGCACGGCCCGTTCCCCTTGACGACGCGCCAAAACTCGTCCCAGTCAATCGGACCCGTCAGCCAATCGCCAGTGGCCTCGTCAAAGCGAAGTTCGGGGTCCGGCACCGTGAGGTCGATCGCTTTCACCTGCGCAACAGTCAGGTTGACGAAGCGCTGCCGCAGCTCGTCGTTGCTCTTGCGCTTGATGCCCCAGCGCATCAGCTCGTCGCTGTTGGACGAGTCCTTGTCGTGCGGCCCGAACATCATGAGCGACGGCCACCACCAGCGGTTCAGCGACTCCTGCGCCATCGCCTTCTGCGCCGGCGTGCCGCGCGCGAGCGTGGCCATGATCTCGTAGCCCTGTTTCTTGTGGAAGTTCTCTTCCTTGCAGATGCGCACCATCGCGCGGGCATACGGGCCGTACGACGCCTTGGCCAGCATCGTCTGGTTGACGATCGCCGCGCCGTCCACGAGCCATCCAATGGCGCCCATGTCGGCCCAGCTCAGCGTGGGATAGTTGAAGATGCTGGAGTACTTCGCCTTGCCGTCGAGCAGTTGCTGCACGAGGTCGTGCCGATCCACGCCGAGCGTCTCGGTGCCGCAGTAGATGTAGAGGCCGTGCCCGCCCTCGTCCTGCACCTTGGCGAGCAGGATCATCTTCCGGCGCAGCGACGGGGCGCGGGTGATCCAGTTCCCCTCGGGAAGCATGCCCACCACCTCGGAGTGCGCATGCTGCGACATCATCCGGATGAGTTGCGAGCGATAGCGCTCGGGCATCCAGTCCTTGGGCTCGATAGACTCGTCCGCGGCAATGCGCGCCTCAAAGGCGGCGAGCCGGGCGGAATCGTCGGCAACCGGGGGCATGGCGGTCATGCGGGGGGCCTCCTGACGGTCTGGGTGCCCGCGGGAGCCGCGGGACGCTCCGACATCGTATCTTGGGTGACGTCCCAAGCTAGTGCGCGTCTCCCCCTTTTGGTATCACGACCCGGCCAGCCATCATGACCACCTCCCTGTTCTCAGCCGACGGCTCCGTGGACCTCCGCGTGGCTGAGGGCATCGCGACCATCCGTTTCGGGCATCCCAAGAGCAACGCCCTTCCCGCGACGCTGCTCCGGTCACTCGCCTCCACCATCGAACACACCGGTGCCCGGCACGACGTCCGGGTGATCGTGCTGCGCAGTGAAGGATCCGGTGCGTTCTGCGCCGGGGCCTCGTTCGACGAGCTGGTCGGCATCGACGACCCGGGGACAGGCCGTGACTTCTTCCTCGGCTTCGCGCACGTCATGCTGGCCATGGTCGGCGCTCCCGTGCCGATCGTCACCGCCGTGCAGGGCAAGGTCGTGGGCGGGGGCGTCGGGATCGTGGCGGCCTCCGACTACGCCGTCGCCGTGGAGAAGGCGTCGCTGAAACTGAGCGAACTGGCCGTCGGTATCGGTCCGTTTGTCGTCGGGCCGGTCATCGTGCACAAGATCGGGATCGGCGCGTACGGCGCGATGTCCCTCGACGCCGACTGGCGCGACGCCGCCTGGGCCGAACGGCATGGCCTGTACGCCAAGGTCGTCTCCGATGCGAATGCACTCGACGCTGCAGTCGCCGAGCGCGCCCAGCAGCTGGCCGCGTCAAACCCCGAGGCCGTGCGTGCCATCAAGCGGGTGCTGTGGGAGGGCACGGCCGATTGGGAGATACTGCTCGAGGAACGCGCCGCGACGTCTGGCGCTCTCGTGATGAGCGAGTTTACGCGAGAGGCGATACGGCGGTTCAAGAAGGGGTAGGGGAGGGGTGCAGGGGTTTGGTAGGAGAGACGAGTGGAGGAAGGAGTGAGGGGGGAGGAGGCGTTTGCCTCGTCCCCCCTCACTCCTTCCTCCACTCCTCCCTCTCCACCAAGCCCCTGCACCCCTCCCCTCACCCACGGACGCCAAAGACGACGTTTCGCTTGTGCGAAAAGATCAGCGACGTCTCCATGTGTGCCACTTCCGGCCGCGTCGCGAACGCGGCGAGCGCAAAGTCCCGCAGGTGCTCCGCGTCCCGCACGGCGACGTGCACCAGATAGTCGTTGGCGCCGGCGACGTGGTATACGCCGCGCACTTCGGCGAGCGTGCTGAGGTGGCGTTCGAATGCGGCAATGGCGGCGCGCGCGTGCTTCTCCAGTCGGATAGCGATGAACGCCTCGAGCGTGACCCCGTGCACGCGCGGGTCCACCTCAGCGTGGTAGCCGAGGATTGCACCTGAGGCCTCCAACCGCCGAACGCGTGCCAGGCAGCTGGACGGCGCGAGCCCCACCTTGGCAGCGAGCTCCTTGTTCGAAATCCGCGCATCGTGCTGCAGGTAGACCAGGATATCGCGGTCGATTCGGTCGAGAAGCGAAGGATCGGGGTGTTTGCGAATATTATTCGGCATATCTCGGCTTGTCTAAGAGATAGTGCTAATATAGCACTGTATCTCAGAACAAGGAGCTGTCAGTGGACAAGGCTTTCGCCACCCGCGCCGTCCATGCCGGGCGCCAGGACTTCATGAAACTGGGCGTGCACGCGCCGCCGCTCGACTTCAGCTCCACGTACCCGACACCCGATCTCGACGCGGCCGCGCGCTCGTTCGACAGCCTCGTCTCGGGGGACCTCCCGATCGAGGGGAGCTTCATATACCAACGGCTGTTCAATCCGACGACTGACCGATTCGAGCGTGCCCTCGCCGAACTCGAAGGCGCCGAGGACGCCGCCGCCTTCGCTTCGGGAATGGCCGCTTTCAGCGCCGTGCTGCTTGCCGCCAAGTCGCGCGGCACGCACGTCGTTGCGGTGCGCCCGATCTACGGCACCGCCGACCACCTGCTCACGTCGGGAATGTTGGGGATGACCGTGACGTGGACCACGCAGGACGCCATCGCCGAGGCGCTGCGTCCTGACACCGCCCTGGTCGTCATCGAGACGCCGGCGAATCCGACGCTTGAACTGGTGGACATCGCCTCCGTCGTGCGGCAGGCAGGATCGGTGCCGGTGATGGTGGATTCGACTTTCGCCACGCCGGTGCTTCAGCGGCCGCTCGCGCTCGGCGCGGCCCTCGTGCTGCACAGCGCCACGAAGTTCCTCGGCGGACACGGTGACCTGCTCGCGGGGGTGGTGGCGGGGCCGCACGCGCTGGTGCGCGATATCAAGCACGTGCGCGCCGCCACTGGGGGGCTGCTGCATCCGCTCGCGTCGTACCTGCTGCACCGCGGTGTGCCCACCCTCGAACTGCGCGTGGAACGCGCGCAGGCCACCGCAAATGTCCTCGCGTCGAGGCTCGCGGACGACCGGCGAGTGGCGGGTGTGCGCTTTCCTGCGCTCCCCGGCCAGGATCCGCGCGCCCTGCTCGGGCGCCAGATGCAGGGTCCGGGCAGTGTCCTCTCGTTCGAGCTGGCCAGCGACGATCCGGCGGTGATGCGGCACTTCCTCGGCGCGCTCGAGGTCATCACGCCGGCCGTCAGTCTGGGCTCCACGGACTCCCTCATCCAGCCACCGGCCGCCCTGACACACCGCGTCGTGGATCAGCAGGCGCGTGAGGCGGTGGGGGTGAGCCCGGGACTGCTTCGGCTGAGCGTGGGCCTCGAGGACGTTCGCGACCTGTGGCGCGATCTCGACCACGCCCTGGCTGAGGTGTCCTCGCGGCTGGAACTTCGCGATCGGGCGCCGGCCCCGGCCCCTTGGGGCACCTGAAAGGCAGCCTGCGAAGGGTTATCAAGTAGCCGGGCCCTGTGGACATCGGGCCTGGTTGCCGTCAAATTACATGGATGCCCCCAGTAGTCGCGGCGAAATGCGCGGGGGCACCGCGACTAGATGGTCATTTGGTGTCGCCGCTGTCGCGGGCGGCCCTGCCTTTCGCTGCCGAGGAGCTTCATGACGGTTGCGGCACTTCCCCTGATCATTCAGGGAGGCATGGGCATTGCCGTTTCCAATTGGAAGCTGGCGAGTGCCGTGGCTGCCGCCGGGCAGTTGGGAGTGATCTCGGGGACCGCCCTCGATTCCGTCTTTGTGAGACGGCTTCAGGATGGCGATCCAGGCGGTGCCATTCGCCGGGCGCTGGCGAATTTTCCGAGGCCCGAAGTTGCCGCTGAGATCCTGCGCAAGTACTTCAAGCCGGACGGCCGTGCCCCTGACGAACCGTACGTCTCGCTGCCCATGTACAAGCAGGCGGTGAGCAAGTTCCGCGAGCAGGTGACGATCGCGGCCAACTACGTCGAAGTTTGGCTCGCCAAGGAAGGACATAACGGCAAGGTCGGCATCAACCTGCTGACCAAGGTGCAGATGCCCACGCTGCCGTCGCTGTACGGCGCGATGCTGGCCGGCGTGGATGTGGTGCTCATGGGGGCCGGCATTCCTCGCGAGATTCCGGGCGCGCTCGACGCGCTCGCCGTACAATCGCCAGCGGTGCTCAAGCTCGACGTGGACCAGGCCGCGGGACGGCAGTTCACGCTGACGTTTGACCCAGCCGAGCACGGCATGACCGAGGTGGCGCTGAAGCGTCCGCAGTTCTACGCCATCGTGTCGTCGCACACGCTCGCCACCAACCTGGCGCGGAAGGCGACGGGCAAGGTGGACGGTTTCATCGTCGAGGGCGCCACCGCCGGCGGGCACAATGCACCGCCGCGCGGCGCGCTGCAGCTGAACGAACGCGGCGAGCCCATCTATGGCGAGCGCGACGAGTGCGACCTGGCGGCGATGCGGGAGCTTGGCGTTCCGTTCTGGCTTGCCGGGAGCTTCGGCTCGCGCGAGGGACTGTTGCAGGCGCTTCGCGAGGGTGCGGCCGGAGTTCAGGTGGGGACGGTCTTCGCGTACTGCGATGAATCGGGTTTTGCGCCCGAGATCAAGCGGCAGGTGCTGTCGGACGTGGCGGAGGGGAAGGCGAGCATCTTCACCGATCCCCGCGCCTCGCCCACTGGTTTTCCGTTCAAGGTGGTCCGCACGCCATCCATCGCGCAGCAGGACGACACGCGTGAGCGATGCTGCGACCTGGGCTACCTGCGCACCGCCGCGATGCGCGAGGACGGACGCCTGGTCTATCGCTGTTCGGCCGCGCCGGTGCGGGAGTACACGAACTCCGGGGGCACGGTGGAGGACACCGTGGGACGCCGTTGCCTGTGCAACGGGCTCATGGCGGTCATCGGGCTCGGGCAGTTGCGCAAGAACGGCACGGTGGAGGCGCCGATGATCACAAGCGGCGACTATGTGACCGAACTGTCGCATGTCGCGCGCGGCCGCACGTCGTACACCGCGGCCGATGTGCTGGCCTATCTGCTCGGCGAGCCGGCCTACGCGCACGCGGTCGTCGAGGCAGAACCCGCCGTGCAGGGGTTCAGCGGGGCGTAGCACGTCGCGCGCGGCGACTACGCGAGGGGTGGGAGCGGGCAGCTGCCGCATCCCACCCTTTGTCGCATCGCCGGGTCATGCTAACGGGCGTACGCCGCGAACTGTAGGCAGCAGGTGGAAACACCGGCGTGCACGGCTGCGTATTTTCCAAGGTTGCGCGCGGGAGCGCGTAAACCGTCACAAGGCCGTTTGGGTACTAACGGTGTGTTCCGGCATGCCGCACGGCCAAGACTTCTTCCATCTGACCCTACTCGATGCCCTTCAAGAGCGTCTGTCGTCTCATTGCGGCCGCGGCCGTCGCCATTGCCTTCTGTGCCCCTGCGCGTGCTTTCGCGCAATCTGTGGACGTCATCCGCGGTCGCATCGTGGGCGAGGACTCGGTGGCCATCGCCGGCGCCCGCGTCCAGGCCGTGTCGCTGAGCGGCAACGTGACGCGCCGCGCCCTCACCGACAACAACGGCCGCTTCACGATCACGTTCCCCAACGGGGACGGCGACTACATGATGACGGTGCAGGCGATCGGGTTCACCATGAAGCGCTTCCAGGTGAAGCGCACGGCCGACCAGGAGATCCTGATCGCCGACGCCAGGCTGTCGCGCACCATGACCGAGCTCGAGGCCGTGCGTGTGACGCCCGGCGAGCGTACGCGGGCGGTGCGCGACGACCGCCAGCCCGACATCTCGGGGACCGAGCGGAACGTCGCGGCGGCAAATGTTTCGGCGGGCGACGCGGGCAATATCGCCGCCATGGCGGCGTCGCTGCCCGGCGTGACGCTGGTTCCGGGGACCGCCGGCGACGCGTCGGGCTTTTCGGTGCTGGGCCTGACACCCGACCAGAACGCGACGACGCTCAACGGCGGCTCCTTTGGCGGCGCCGATGTGCCGCGGGACGCCGGCGTCTCGAGTTCGCTGTCCACCAGTCCGTACGACGTGTCGCGCGGCGGCTTCAGCGGGGCGCAGTTCAACATTCGCTCGCCCAGCGGCAACAACTTCACGACACGCACGAACTCGCTGAACATCGACGCGCCGGCGCTCCAGTGGACCGACCGCGCGGCGCAGGCGCTGGGCCAGCAGTTCACCAACGTCTCACTCGGGGGCCTGCTCTCGGGGCCGGTGAAGATTGACGAGGCCTTCTACAATTTCTCGTACCAGCTGGGCCGCCGCTCCAACGACCTGCAGACGCTGCTCAACACGTCCTCCACGGGACTCGTGACCAGCGGCATGAGCCCCGACTCCGCCGCGCGGCTCCTCAACATCCTGCGCGCCAAGGGCATTCCGCTCTCGCCGCGGTCGTCCGTGAGCAACCGCTACACGGACAATGGATCCGTACTCGGCACGCTGAACCTGGCACCGATGGGCTCGCGCACGGGTGCGGCGTACGCGCTGACGTTCAACGGATCGGCCAACCGCAGCGCCCCCGTGGGCGGTTCCATTAGCGAGCTACCGGGGCACAGCGGCGAGCGCACGGGCTACAATGGCGGCGTGCAGGGGCGGCACTCAGCCTACTTCGAGTCGGGACTGCTGTCGGGATTCCTGAGCGAGACCAACATCACGTTGAGCGGATCGCACAACGAAGGGAACCCGTACTACGACATGCCGAGCGGTACCGTGCGCGTCACGTCGCAGCTGCCGGACGGCACGACCGGCGTCCGGTCCGTGCAGTTCGGCGGCAGCACCTTCCTCGACAACGCGCAGGACAACTCGAGCCTCGGGTACGTCAACACCCTCTCGTGGTTCTCCAAGAACAACAAGCACCGGATCAAGCTCTCGACCGAGCTGCGGCGCGACGCGTTCGACCAGGACCAGACCACCAACCAGCTGGGCTCGTTCAGCTTCCTGTCGCTGGCCGACCTCGAGAACGGGCGGGCGGCGTCGTTCTCGCGCCAGCTGTCACCGCGGGTGCGCAGCGGCGCGCAGACGGTGGGCGCCATCTCCGTCGGGGATGCGTGGCGCAAGTCGAACGACCTGCAGATTCAGTTCGGCGTGCGCGTGGACGGCAACGCGTTCAGCGCCGGGCCGACGGAGAATGCGGATCTCGCGCAGCGCTTCGGCGCGGACAACAGCTATGCGCCGAATCATGTGTACGTGAGTCCGCGGCTCGGCTTCTCGTGGCAGTACGGCCAGGGCGCGCAGATCCCGGGCTTTGAGGGCGCCATTCGCGGGCCGCGCGCCGTGGTGCGCGGCGGCGTCGGCGTCTTCCAGAACCTGCCGCAGTCGACGCTGCTTGGCTCGGCGCTCGACAACACCGGCCTCGCGTCGGCGGTGCAGCAGCTGAACTGCGTGGGCTCCACCGTTCCCTCGCAGGACTGGAGCGGCTGGCTCACCAACCCGGCCTCCGTGCCGGCGACATGCGCCGACGGCTCGGTGACGTCGCCGTTCACCAATGTTGCGCCCAACGTGTCGTTCTTCTCCAAGGACTGGGAGGCGACCCGCAGCGTGCGCGGGAACCTGCAGTGGAACGGGCCGGTGGCGAGCGGGCGCTTCACGGCGAACGTGGACCTCACCTACTCGCGCAACCTGAACCAGCCGGGCAACTACGACCTCAACTTCGCGGGGGCGAGCAGCTTCACGCTTGCGAGCGAAGGCGGGCGACCGGTCTACGTCCCGATGACGAGCATCGATCCCGCCTCAGGCCTGTCGGCGCCGCGCGCGTCACGGCTGCACCCCGAATACAATGCGGTGAACGAGGCGCGGTCGGACCTCCAGTCGGAGTCCAAGCAGCTTTCGTTGCGCCTGAGCCCGATGACGTTCAACTCGAAGCTCGGGTGGAACCTCGGCTACGTGTACGCTGACGTGCGCGAGCAGTATCGCGGCTTCCAGAGCACGACGAGCGATCCGCGCTCGGTGGCCTGGTCGCGGTCGGCGGCCGCCGCGCGGCACCAGGTGCAGTACTCGGTCAACTACAACTTCTTCGACGCTGTCCGCGTGAACTGGTTCGGCAATGTGCGCGCCGGCACGTCGTACACGCCCGGCGTCAGCGGCGACGTGAACGGCGACGGACTC
>JBAZTM010000074.1:0-18999 GCA_041661925.1 Gemmatimonadaceae bacterium | reverse complement strand
AGCCGGCACGCCGCGTACGCGTGCTACAACGGCGGGCAACACCCGGGTACGCTGCTCACGTCGAGCGCGTGCGGCGGGAGTTAGTCAAGCGCGCCAAGCGCATCGAAGGAGAAATCTGATGCTGATCCGCGGAGACATGCACCTATTCAAGACGCCCCAGCGCACCCACGAGGCCATCGCGTACGACGAGGCCATGCGGCGGCGATACCCGGGCGAGCCGATTATCGACGTCGGAGACCTGACCGACCGCGGGACCGAGCGCGAGCTGCGCGCGTCCTGCCCGTACCAGGGCACGGTCCAGATCCCGGGGAACCACGACCTGGGCCTGTGCGAGGGCCTGGGCCTGGAGATCAACGCGCGCACGCAGCTTTCCGACATCTGGACCACGTGGCGCTGGGATCAGCGGTGCTGGTGGCGCTTTGACCTGGAGGGTATCCGGTGCCTGGCGTTCGACTCGTCGCTGCCGGAGGTGCGCGTCGCGGCGCGCGCCCCGTGGTGGCGGCGTGCCTGGGCGTGGATCTGCGGCCAGGCCGAGGCGATCGTGCACCTCGGAAAAGGCGTCGTGCCCGAGTCGGTGCTGATCGAGCTTGACCGGGGGCCACCGGTGGACCTGGTGATCTGTCATCACCGGCCCGACGACGTGAGCGGGACACTCGGGATGGAGCGCGGCTTCGACCTGCTCGCGGCGTGCCAGCGCCGTTCGGTGCGCTGGATTGCCTGCGGCCACACCGGCCCGCAGGGCATTTATCCGACGGGCTTCGGCGTGGACCTGCTGTGCGTCGACGAGAGCCCCGTGTGGGGCCGGGCGATCCACCTGACCCGAGACCGGGGTGCAGAGATCGTGGAGGTGTTCGAATGACCGCTAAGCGCAGAACGGCAGTCCATTGCCCGATTTGTGGCAATGCGCGGACATGGGGACAGGACCTTTGCGCCGCGTGTACGACCCGGGCTGCTCGTGCGTTTCCGGCGGGGCGCTATCACCCGCCCGCCGCCGTGGCGGCGTGGGGCGCTCGCAGCAAAATCAGGCAATTGAGCCGACAGAAGAGGTGTTCGAATGAACCGAATTGAGCCAACGAACGAGAGCCAGAAGACAAGGCCTTCGCTGATTTGCAGTTTCTGCGGCAAGAGCCAGCGTGAGGTCAGAGCGATCGTTGCCGGCCCCACGGTCTACATTTGCAACGAGTGCTTGGACTTGTGCAACGAGATCCTCGCGCATGACACGCCGACGCCCGACGCGCCCGGTTGGGTCGTCGAGTCGCACCAGGAGGCGTGGGGCGCGTGGTCTGCGTGGGTCGGGCAGCCGGCGACGGGCACGATCGAGTCCGCGCGTTTTGGCGGCACGAAAGCGCTGGCGCTTGGGCACCTGCGCGACGCGGTGCGCGATCGGGCGATTCGGCACACGCAGGAGGGTCTGCTCTGGCAGGACCTGTGCGGAATGGTCGAGCGCGAGATCGCTGCGTGCGAGCCCGAAGAACGGCCGAGCCAGGCCAAAGGCGGTGCATGATGGACTGGGAAGCGCTCGGAGCGTTCGTGATCTGCGTCGTGATCGCCGCTGCGATTGCGGTCGTGCACGAGTTCTGGCCGGGCCCGTGGCGACGCGGGCTCTGCCAGCACAAGTGGGCGCCGACGTCGAGCTTTTCTGACCGGTGCGGGAAGTGCGGCAGAACGCGGCATGTGCCTTCGTGGCCGATATGATCTGCGTCATGGTCTTGACCCGAAATAAACGATCTACGCATTGACGCGCGTGCTCGCAACGGGTACGTTGCACGAGCGGCAAGACAGCCGCACACAACTAAAGCGAGGTTTTCAATGTTTGACTGTAATCACACGGAAGGGAAGCGCCACGATTGCGAATACGTCGACGCGCGCAACCGTTTTCTCGATGCGGCGGCGAAGGTCGCTGACAAGAAGCACCCGAGGAAGCTGCCGCCTCGCCCGCCGGTGCCGAAAGATGGTGAGTACTCGCCCGAGTACGAAGCATGGAAGGAACTCAAGTACGCGTGGGGCGCCAAGTGGGACTTCGTCTTCATCGCTGAGATGGACCGCCTCGCGGTTGGGATCTGACGCATGCTCGAAACTCGCACCACGGAAATGATCTTGCACCACGCCTGCCGCGCGTCGTGGTGGTTCCGCGCGGTGACGAACGTGCCGTTGAAGCGGACGCCCGCGCAGAAGCGCGGGACGTGCGTCCACAAGGCGCTTGAGCTGGCGATCGGCGAGGGCGTGGACGTGGGCAACCGGCTCGCGAACGCGCTGCTCGACCGGATGCCGACGCCCGAGGACGTGGCGGCGGGTACGGTGCTGGTCGAGCGCAACTGGCGCATGGTCTTCGCCGACATCGGCACGTCGGGCGTGGGCCTGCGCGGCACGTGCGATCTGCTGGACCTGCGCGCCATGCCGGAGATCCTCGGCGTCGGCGACCACAAGACGTCGAGCAACGTGGACGAGTGGGGTCTGACGTCGTGGGACATGGCGGACAACTGGCAGACGCTCACGTACGCGCTGGCGGCCCGCGACGTGCTTGGATTCCGCGCAGAGACGTACCGGGTGGCGCACCACTACATGGACACGCGCCCGACTGACCCGGACGCGCCGGTGCTGACGCGCGTGGTGCCGTGCGACATCGGCAACGCGGAGCTCGACGCGCACTTGATGGCGATTCGCGGTGAACTGGCCAGCATGGCCAGGACGGCTGAAGTCAAGAATCCGGCGGACCTACTCGGTTCGCCGACGGATCGGGCGCGGTGTCGGATGTACGGCGGGTGTCCGTATGCCGGCAGGTGTCCGCACGCAGCGAAGCGCGCGCACGAACGCGCAGAGCAGAAGGAGAGCAAAATGCCCGTAGTCACATGGCAGGAGGCCGCAAGGCTCAAACGAGAGAAGGCTGCGGCCGAGCAAGCGGCGCTATTCGCGGCGCCAGCGGGGCCGGTCATCGAAGCGCAGGTGGTGCCGGGCGCACCGAAGCGCGATCCGGCGGACGACGATCTGCCCGAGTCGTGGAGCGCGTTCCAAGCCGAAGAAGCAGAGGCCGCTGGTGCACCGGATGCCGCGGAAATTCGCGCTAAGGCCGAAGCGCAGATTGCTCGTGAAAACGTCGCGCAGGCGAAGCCCCTTGTGGGCGCCGAGATCCAGGACGCTGCCGACGCCGCGCAGGCTGCGCACGAGGACACGATCGCGGAGCAGACGACGCGCGCTGCGGGCGTCATGGGGCGCTGCGCTGTCGAGCCGCATCGCGGGCTGTCGATTGAGTATCCGGACTTCCGCGCGCAGGTCGCTCGGCTTCGCGGGCGGATCCCCCGCGCACAGGACCACATCGAGAACTGGACGCGCGAGCAGTGGTACGCGCTCGACGAGACAACGCGCGGCGAGTGGGTTCGGCAGTTGGACGACATCCGGACGAAGGGCGCGGACAATCCGGCTCGCCACGACGAAGGCGGCGTGCACGACGCTGCGCTAGAGCCGAGCGAGGGCGTGAAAGAGGTAGACGCAATCATTGCGGGGATGGTGCAGAACGACCCGCCCGCGCAGACCGATGGTATGAAGGCTGTCGCTGCCGAGATTGACGCGCTGAAGACGCGCAAGCCGCGCGCGGACGCGGGCCAGCCGCGCACGAAGAAGGAAGACCTCGAAGCGGCGGAGAAGCGCAACCGCGAGTTGTTGGCTGAGCGCGACGCGTTGCACGCCGAGCTTGAGCGCTACCGCGCTGTCGCGGATCCCAACAAGCTGCTCCCGAAGCACATCTGCACTGCCGATCCCGCACACGACCCGGAGACGGGAGAGGTGCTGGACGACGTTCCCGCGTTCTACCTTTTCCTCGACGTGGGCCGGCAGAGCCCGACGGCGCCGACGATGCACTACGTGCACCTCGACGATCTCACCAAACCACTCAAGGCCAAGATCGAAGCCGAGTGGGGCGTGGCGCACTACGCGCTTTCCGAGCGCGGGCTTGCGGGGGGGGCGGCTGCGGTGGCAGCCATGATCGTCTCGGCGATTCCGCGCGGACACGACTGCGTCGGGATCATCGTCAACACGTTCGCGCCGTGCGCGGCGGCGTGCCTCGAGAAGCTGCGGCCGTTGGCCGCGGACATCTTCGGGCCGCAGAGGTAGTACAGTCGACCGGAGGGATGCATTGGCGATGGTACGGATCGGACATCGGAACGAGCGGCCCTCCGGCCTTGTGTTTACCGCTCGTCCCGCCTCCGGGCCACAAAGCAGGGTGGTGCCGATAGTGGCTTTCTGATCCAAGGCGCATCCGTACCCTGCTCGGCTGCGCCAACCGAACGAGGCGACTATGAAACGCGACATGAGCGAAAGAATCGAGCGATGTCCGTTGTGCGATCGCAGCGATTGCGTGCGCTACCAGAAGCAGGTGGCGATCGTCGCCATCACCGGGGCAGAAGCCGACGAGTGCTTCGCGCGCAGCGTCAATTGGCGCAAGCGCTGCTTCGCGGCAGAAGCCCGCGTGGCCGAGTTGGAGTCCCGCCTTGCTTTCGTCGAGGCCGAGCGCGACGCTGCGACGGGGACGGCGCTTGTGCGCCTGAAAGCACTCCAGGACAGGGATGCCCGCGACGCGCACCCCGCGCTTGTCGGCGTGGATGTCGGCAGCCGCCCGTCCGAGGGCGTCTCGGTGACGTGGCGAGACGGGGAGGTTATTGACCTGCGCCGGCTACGGCGCACTCCTCCCGCGCCCGTGGAAGCCCCCAAGCCCCGGACGTGCGGCGCCTGTGCCCACTGGCAGCCGGATGGGCAGGGCTACGGGCTGTGCCCGCTCGGCCACGGCTACACGCTGCCATCAGGGGGCTGCAAAGAGGGATTCGAGAGGAGGGACGCATGAGTTGCAGAACGGAAGACACGAAAGGGTGCTACGAGTTTGAGTCCGCGGAGGCCCGCGTGGCCTATCTGGAGGCCGAGCTTGCGGCGGCAAACGCCAACTGGGCGGCGTGCCGAAAGCGCATCCAGGGACTCGAGTCCCGCGACGCGCACTCAGCGGCAGTGGTGCTCGGTGGCGCACTGGAGAAGGCGTGGCGGGACGGCGCGGAAGCGATGCGCTCGGACGTGGTCTCGGAGATCCGCCGCCGTTCCCGCGTCATCGGATCAAGGAACGACGACACTGCGCGCGCCCATGCGTGGGATGCTGCTGCGTCTCGCGCTGAGTTGACTCCCCTCCCCGCGTACCCCGCGGAGGAGAAGCCAGCGTATGAGCACCCCAACAAGAACGTAGAGATCCCAGTCGTGCGTGATTGGTATTTGTTGCGGGGTGTTGGCCCGTGGCTTCCCCCTCAGATCGGGGCAGAACTTATCGGCGTCTGCGATTTGAAGGCCACAGATCTCGGAGGCCGCACATGGATCACCGAGGTGGATGGGAAGATTGTAGCGGCCAAGGAGCGCCCCATCAATGAGCGCGTCGGGCTTGTCTCGACGACGAAAATCGTCCGTTGTGCTGGTCGCCGCATCTGGACGGAAAAGGGGCAATGCTACGACCTGGGCGCTCCCGACACACGCTACGTCGCATGGCTCGCGGACCAAAGGATCGTAATGGATTGGGATCGTCCGTTCGGGTTTGCGGCGGAGACTGCGACGACGGCGACGCCTGCACCGGCGATAGGAGTGAGCGCCAAAACGGCATTGTCGCTGTCGGCCTACGCTGACAGTCACGGCTTTGCGGGTGACGATGTTGTGGCGGCAATTGACGAGATGGAGGGCCGGCGATGAAAACCAAGAAATATCACACCGAGTCAGATTCTGACTACCAAGGAGATCCGTACAGCGCTATGCGGGTGCGCTTGGTAGATGAGGATGGAGCCACCGTCTACGAAGGGCGTGGCGTCTGCTGGGCGGAGGCCGATAAGCGTATGAAAAGCCAAGTCTTGTCCGACTGCACGAGTCGGTTGCGTGGTGCGATGGAGGGCCGGCGATGAGCCAGATTGAGCCCCTGTCGCTGCAAGAACTGGAGGAGCAGTTGACCCGCTGGGCGGAGGATTTCGATTCCCGCGCGACCGGGAACCCGAACGGAAGGGACGGGTTCAAAAACCTCGCCGCCCACATTTGGAGTGCCGTTGAAGGCGTTCGGAGTGTGAAGGAGCTCCTGCGGGATCAGCAAGAGTGTCTGGACTACGGGTGCAAAATACATGACGGGTGGAGGATTGTGCCATGATCATTGAGACCGCGGCGAGGAACCTTGTCCGGTTGACCGCCGGAAAGGACAAGCACGGGGCGTGGAAAGACTGGTACGCAGCGCTGCAAGCTCTCGTCGCCGCTGTGGAGGCCATGAACGCCATCTTGGTGCATCTTGGCCCTCGGTGCTGGCATCGGACCGACGGCGACTGCCGATGGTTCGCTGCGCAGGAGCGCAAAGACGCGGAGGCCGCACGATGACCGCCCTCGCCGCGATCTCCCTGTGCGCCGTCCTGTCCCCGCAGACGGCGGAGCGCGTCAAGGAGATACGCCCATGACCGACGTACCCATCCGCACGCACTACACCTCGCGCCATCTCTTTGCGCTGCTGTCCGTGCGCTACCCGCCGGGCGCGTACGCGGTGCTTTCCGAGGTGGGCAACGCCACGGGCGCGAGCGTGTCACGCCACGCCGACGCGATCGTCATGGGCCTCTGGCCGAGCCGCGGTCTGCTGATTGAGGGCGTCGAGATCAAGAGCACTCGCGGCGACTGGCTGCGCGAACTGCAAGATCCGGCCAAGGCGGACCCGATCGCAGAGAAGTGCGATCGGTGGTGGGTGCTCGCGGGGCCTGGCGTGGTCAAGCCCGAAGAACTGCCGCCGGGCTGGGGTTTGATCGTGCCGATGCCGGCCGGCGACAAGTTGCGCACGGTCGTCGAGGCCGCCACGAAGGCACAGGAGCCGACGATCGGGCGCCCGTTCTTGGCCGCCATCATGCGGACTATGGTCGCGCAGCTCGTGCCCGCGGCGGATGTGGAGCGGCGCGTCAAAGATGAGGTCGATCGGCGCGTGGCGCACGAAACGGAGACTTTGCGCTGCGAATACGAGCGGAGCGTTGATGATCGGGACCGCTTGCTGAAGAACATCAAGGCATTCGAGGCCGCGTCCGGAGTCACACTGGACCGGTACGGCGAGCGCAACGGCGCCATCGGCGAGGCCGTGCGCGCAGTGCTGGCAGGCGACAGCGCGATCGCGGAGATCACGCATCGCCTCGGATGGCAGACCGAAGGCATGGCGCGGCTCGGCGCCGAACTCACGAAATGCGCGGAGTTTTTGCGCGTCGGGCGCGAGGCGTTGCTTGCGAGAGGTGCGACGACATGACGTTCACGCGACCGAAGGCGAGGCAGGCAGAATCCATGCACGGCGCGACGTTCACGCGCCCGCGTGCGATGACGGATGACGCGTTTCACGGTGCAATCGCGCACGGTTTCTTGACACCGCAAGCGGCTAACTGCACGGAATCACACGGCTCTATTTTATGTGCCTCTGAAATTCATGATCCAGATCAGGCGCCACGGCCAACCGACACTACGTCTGCAGAAAACGCGGGCCACACAGGGCATTCTGGGATGTTGCCCCCTGCGCGAGTGAAGTGGCTGCCGCCGAATCGTGCGACGACAAGCCCGCCGCATGCGACGACGGCAACCCGTGCACCGATCGTCGATGCGTTTGGCGAGACGGACGTGCCGCCAGCTGCCGGCCTGCAACTTCCGCACCGCATGGGCACCGCGAAGGCGCGCGAGACGAGCGAGATCAAGTCGGGGCCGGGCAAGCCGCGCGCGGAGGACAACGATCTCGCGCGGATCCTCGCGCTGCCGCGCGTCGAAGACGTGATGAACGTGCCGGATCTCACCGACGAACTGCGCACGCCGATGGGCAAGATGCGGCTCTTGCCGGTCCAGAACGCCGCGCTCTGGTGGGCGCGCGAGACGGGCGGGCTGGCGGCACCAGCAGGCGTCGGCAGCGGAAAGAGCCTTTTGTCGTATTTGTTGCCAATCTTACTAAACAAGAAGCGCCCGCTGCTCATGGTGCCGGCGCACTTGGTTGAGAAGACGCGGCGGGAGATGCGGGCGCTGCGACTGCACTGGAAGATTCCGGACCCGTACCCGGTGCTGTCGTACAGCCGCATTCAGATCCCGAGCGGCGCGGATTTGCTTGACGACCTGCGCCCGGACTTGATCGTCGCCGACGAGGCGCACTACCTGAAGATCAAGGCGTCGGCGCGAACAAAGCGGTTCATCCGCTACATGGACAAACACCCCGAATGCGCGTTTTGCCCGCTGAGCGGCACGTTCACGCTGCGCAGCCTGGCCGACTACGCGCACTTGATGCGCTTCGCACTCGGTGACGGATCGCCCGTGCCGCTGAAAGACCACGTCGTCGAGGAGTACGACCAGGTCTTCGGCGCGGCGTCTGACCAGCGCACTGCCTGGGTTCGGTTCAACATGGGGCGCGGCCCGAGGCCGCCGAGCGCGGAAGACCTGGGCAAGATCGGCAGGCGCTACGTCACATGGGCTGGGAACCCGCCCGCGCGCGAGATCTACGCCGACGACCCGGAAGGCCTGCAAGCGGACCCCTGCGGCTACCGCGCGGCGTTCCGCGCGCGGCTGGTGAGCACGCCCGGCGTCGTCTCGACGCGGAAGGCGAGTTGCGACGCGAGCATCGTGATGGTGCGGCACAACCCGGCAGTACCCGACGCGGTGCGCGCGGCGCTCGTGCAGCTCGAATCGACGTGGACGCGGCCGGACGGCGAAGAACTGCTGCCCGACGGGAAGCCTGGGCGCGAGCACGAATTCGAGAACGCGATGCACCTTTCGGAGTGCCGCAGCCAAATGGCGGCTGGCTTTTACTACCGCTGGGACTGGCCGGGCGGCGTGCCCGACGTCGAGTGGATCGGGCGCAAGGCGGCGTGGCACCGCGCGCTGCGGGCGTTCTTGAAAGAGCACGATCGCTCGGGCTACGACAGCCCGTTCATGCTCGCCCGCGCTGCCAACCAGCGCGACCCGTTCGTCGAAGAACTGTGGGCGCCATGGGTCGATTGGTGCGAGGTCAAGGGGCGTCCGGCGCCGCCGGTCGTGGCGGTGTGGATCGACGAGTTCTTGATGCGCGAGGCCGTGGCGCTCGCAACGAAGGAGAACGCGGTCATCTGGTACAACCACTCCGAGGTCGGGCGAAAGCTCGCCGAGATTTCCGGCTTCGCTTGGTTCGGCCCGGGCAAGCAAGCCAGTGCGCAGCTCGTGCAGCTCGCCGAGACGGTGCTGGACGGGACGCGCAAGCCCATGCCGATCGTCTGCTCGGCCAGGGCGCACCGCGAGGGCAAGAATCTGCAGGGCTGGGAGCGGTTCGTGTGGTGCGAACTGCCGACGACGGGCAACGACATGGAACAAATCATCGGGCGGTTTCACCGTCAGGGCCAGCAGGCAGACGAGGTGCGGATTGATTGGTTCGGCCACGCGGAGTGTTTCGTCGAGCGACTCGACACTGCGCGGCGCGACTGCGGCTACCAAGAGGGTACGCTCGACAACGAGCGCCGGCTGCGGTTGGCGACCTACATTGACGCGACTGATCTAGGTCATGGAAAGGGCGAGAAATAAAGCCACGAGGCATTGTCACGGGGCGCGTGGCATGCCAGAATGGTGGTTCACGAGGTGAGCGGCATGTTGCCGTCCGCCTCATACGCGCAGCCGGGTGGACACATACCGCCCGGCGGCGCGGTATAGCGCAGTGCGATCATAGACTTGAAGGAGTCAATATCATGCCGTTCGGGAAACCAAATCCCCGTGTGTTTTCAGCGCCATTGCCCGGTCAACCTCGGCCAGCCGGGTCGTCGTCAGCCGTACCCGCCATGCCGCGCAAGATGGGCGATTCGCATGCTCGCGACGACGCCGAGTGGATCGGCGAGGGCGAGTACACGTGCGTCGTCCGAGACGCGCGGGTCAAGATCACGCCGACCAAGCGGGAGACCAAGTTCTTCCTGACGATCGAGATCCTGAGTGCCAAGGACCTGCTGACCTGGCATGGCGTCGTGCATCCGAACAACCCGCCTGGGTCGAAGGCGTGCCAGTCATGGGCGCTCGACAACCCGCTCAACACCGCGGGCCTGCAGGACTGCAAGACTTTCCTGAACAAGGTCTGCTGCATCCAGTTGGACGAGGATTGGGACGAAGACGGCGCGTGGTCGACGATCCTGACGCTCGGCGGGTGGGAGCGCGACGAGAACGGGCAGTGGGTGGACGTGCGCGAGACGCAGGGCACGCTGTCGCCGCTCGTCGGCTGCAAGCTCGGCATTCAGGCGTTCTTGAAGCAGAAGCCGAACAAGGCGGGCCTCAACATCTTCACGATCGTCAAGTGGAGCGTGATCGAACGCAGCCCTGGGCTGCTTGAGGTCATGGACGTGATCTGCCAGCCCGGCGTGGTGGACATGCTCAAGGCGCGTCCGGCGGCGTAGGAACAGATTTCCCGCGACTCGCTTCGGTGGGTCGAGTGCCTATCATCGCCTACGGCACGAGGGATTTGGGCGTCGGATCTGGGCCCGGTTATTGCCCAGAAGCCGCGCACGCGGGGCTTATCCGCAGGTCCGAGCGACGCTGGGTGTGTGGTCTGGCGATCACGCACCCGGCCTCGCGAGGCCACAAAGGAGCAATATGACGAAGGAAGAACTGGCAGCGGCACTTGACGGGAGCCAATACAATCCCGGCGTCAACATGATCCCGAACCGCCTCGATCGCGAGGTCAAGGCGTCTTTGCTCGTCGTGGCGTACGGCGCCAGCGACAACCTGCTTGAGTTCGAGGGCGCGTGGCATGACGAGTTCGATGCCAACGATGAGTGCGTGGTCATGATCGACACGAAGGGGCCGATCGCGACAGAGCGAGAGGACTCGGACGACGACGAGACCATGCTGGCGTATCTGCTGCGGAAGCGGGACGCCAAGCACTACGTCGAAGCGCTGTGGTCGCCTGATGAGCCGGGAAACTATTCGTGGATCATCGCAGCCACGGTGCCGGCTGCGACGTTCGAGATCTACGAAGACGAAGAGCATTTTTGCCGCGGCATCGTGTTCAGCGTTGAAGACGTCGCGAAGGATCGGGCGTGAACCTCGGCCACGACCTTGACGCGATGCTGCCGGCTGGCTGGCGCGAGCGCCGCATAGTCACGGTGGACCCGGGGCTGTCTGCGTGCGGGTGGGCTGACTACCGCATCGGCCTGCTGGGTGCGTGCGGCTACGCGCGCGGTGAAGACCACTGGCGGCGTGGCGCCGTGCACGACGCGTGCCGCGTGCATGCCGTTGCCGAGGCCGTGGCAATCGCGACCGAGGAGTACCCGTGCGAAGCGCCGTGGACGCTTCTCGTCGAGTGCCCGCAGGTGCGGCGTGCTGGCCGCCAGGGCCACGCGGCGGGCGCGGACCCGCAGGATCTGGTGCACCTCGCGCTTGTCGCGGGCGCCGTGGTGATGGCGATTCGCGGGCTTGTCGGTGCGGGCACGCAGCCGACGGCGTTGTTCGTGAGGCCCGAGCAATGGAAGGGCCAGGTCCCGAAAGAGATCATGTGCGCGCGGATTGCCGCGCGAATCGCGAACGAGGAGAAGAGCACCGGCGCTGAGCGCGCGGCGCTGGCAACGGGATTGCCGTGCGCGAGTCTCGCGCACAACACGCTTGATGCCGTGGGGATTGGACTCGCGGCGCTGGGGAGGACGGGATGAGCGAAAAACGGAAGCGATACGCGGTGTCCGCGGCGGTCATGTGTCCGCAGTTGGTTGCGGCGTTGCAGCGCGCGATCGACAAGAGCGGAGGCGCACTGCCAGGCCGGCAGATCTACACGCACACGGCGCCGGACGCAGGGACGTCGTCTGGCGAGGCGCTGTTGCCCGAGCTGTTGCTCGCGGACCTGCGCGCGGCTGCGCTGCGGTGGCTCGACCACAACGAGTTCGCGGCGAACGCGGTGCTGGTGTGGGTGCCCGTGCCTTCGAATCGCACGGACCGCACGGACCAGATCGCGGAACTGTTGCGCGCGGGTCACAGCGCTGCTGCCATCCGGGCGGCGCTGCGGTGCTCGGATCACCGCGTGCGGGTCGTGGCGCACGCGATCGGGGTGAAGCCCGCGCGCACGGCGGTCTCGGAAGACGAACGCGACATGTTCGCGGGGCTCGTGGCGCTGCGGCACGCCAAGCGGCTACAGATCGGCGACTTCGCGCGCGGCGTCGGGATCTCGTCCGTGGCTCTGCGGAACGCCGAGCTGACGGGCGCGCTTTCGCCGGTGTACCTGGATCGCTACGTGGATCAGATCGGCGCGCGGTTGGGCAAGACTGACCGGCAGACGCGCAAGCTGGCGTCGGCTGTCGGCGCGGTGCTGCGAACGGCACTGGAGATCGAGCCCTTGGGCGATCCGAACGCAGAAGACGACGAGCCCGCGGCGTTGTGATCTGGATCACGGTTTACGGCTGAAAATAACGCACGGGCGATTGACGCCCGCCGCGTGTTCGGTTATGGTCTCGAACGTCAGCAGCAGCTGGCACCAACGTGAGGAGTGAAACATGTGTGATTCCGTATGCAAGACGAACGCTGAAGCGGGGTGCGCGGCACCCGAGCCCGCGCAGGCCGATCCCACGCCCGAGCATCCGCTCAACGCCATTCTGGCGCGACTGCACGCCAAGCTCGACGCGATCATCAAGTCGCGCCAGGACGAACGTGCGCGGATTGAGTCGATCTGCCAGACCGTGATCGACTGGGCGGCCGAGCGCAATCCGCGCATCGCCCGGATGCTGAAGCTCGGGCACGACCCGAGCGAGGCGATCTACGACACGGGGTGTGCCGTCGCGGGTGCGGCGCTGGAGGAGTCGGGAATCCAGTACCTCGCCTACGCGCCATGTGACACGTGGTGGGCCTGCACGGACGGCGAGGATCACCCGGATCCGAGCGACGATGCGCTGGACGTCTGGGAGGCTGTGCGCGACGCGCTGACGCCGCTCGGCGCCGGGGGCACGACGTTCCCGTTCGCGCTCGACATGCTGCGCGTTCAGCGCGTCGAGTGGCAGTGCCCCCCCGAGGGCGCGTGCGAAGAAAAGCCCGAGCTTTGCAAGCTCGCTGAGACCTGCGTCGTGGTGCGGCTGGGCATTACGGACTCGCGGCGGCCCGTGCGCTGCATCGTGGTTCCGATCACCGAGTAGTCAACCGAGAGCGCCATGCCCTGGGCCTTGTACCGGGCGCGGAGAAGAGCCATGCAACTGAAGCTGAAAGTGGACGCACGCAAAGCGATCGAGAACGGATACGCCCTTTCGGGCACGGTGACGATCGAGGTCACGAACGAAGATCTGGCGGCGCTGTCGCAGGGCGCGCGCACGGTCCTCGCCGATGGCGTTTCGCGCATCGGCGACGGGAGCGTGGCCGTCGACGAGATGGGCCATCAGGAAATCGACGACGAGTGCTTGCGCGACTACCGTACGACGACAGGCACGTGGGCTGAGTTGGCGCAGGACCTGGAAGTGGTTGCAGCAGCGAACGCTGAAGCGAACGCTGAAGCTGCACGACGCAAGGCCGAAGCCGCCGCAGCGTTCGCTGCTAAGCGCCAGGCGGCGGTCGACGCGCTGCTCGCCGACTACGCCGCACGTGGCGCGTGCGCGCTCGTTGACGGCCCAGCCGTTGACTGGCCGGTCAGCGGCAAGCTACTGCCGCGGCCGCTTCCGCTCTTGATCGCAGACGAACGCGTCGGGCATTTGCTCGCCGAAGCGCACGCCGAGTGCGACCGGCAGAAGGCCGAGCGCAAGGCGAACAAAGAAGCTGATCGCAACGCGGCGGTGCTGGCCGCGCGCATCGATGAGCGCAAACGCGAGGACACTGCTGCGGAGAAGGCCCTTGAAGCCGCTCGCAAGCGGATGGCGCGACGGCACGCGGCGGAACGCGCGCAACTCACGGCTGAAGCGCGGCATGCGCGCATCGCGCTGGCGAATGAGCGCAAAATCGAAGACGAAGCAGGCGTGAAGTAGGAGGTGTACGATGCATTGGACACCGATCGCGCGCGTGAAGGGCCAGCCTTTGACGTGCCAGTATTGCTGCAAGACGGACCCGCTGGGCGGCATCGAAGAGAGCGACTCGGGCGCAGGCTGGCGCTGCGTGGACCGCCGCGGGTGTGGCGCGCGGCGGCACCTGCCCGCGACGCCGAAGCAGATCCCACCAAGTCGCAGGTCCGTCGAAAGCGAAGCCGTGCGTTTGCGCCGCCAGCGCGAGGCCGAGCGCATCGCGGCGGAAGCAAACGCGCGGGAAGCGCAGCGGCAGGCAGAATTGCGCGTCGAGTTTGAGGTGCGCGCAGAGGCGTTTCGTGCGTCGGCGGCGTCGTTTGTCCCGCCGGCCCCCGTGGTGGTCTCGCACGCAGCGCTTTGGCGCACGCTCGCCATCGCTGCCACCGTCGCCGCGTTGGCGACGAGCGCACTGTTCTTCTTCGGCGCGCTGATCGGGCAGTGCGGAGCGACGCCATGAGCGCCACCGAGACGATGCGCAGGATCTGCACGATCCTCGACGCGGCGCACGTCCCGCACAGCGACGGCTACGGCGACAGCAAGCCGTGGTCAATGCCCGAGCGCGTGCAGTGGTTGGCAGATCGCACAGATAGCATTTTGAAAGGGCTGATACTACTCGGGCCGAGGAAGATCGACACCGAAACGTGGACGATCAGTCGCTCAATGACCGAAGACGAAATTCGGGAAACAAAGCTTGACATTCAAGACCTTGCACTGAACGCATCGCTTGATGACGCAGAATGGAGCAGACATGAACGACACAAATAAGCGCACACCGATTCTGATCGATCACCTGAGATACGTGAATGTCCGCGGGCACAATTTTGACCGCAAGTTGCACCCCATTACTGTGGCCGTTGGCCAAAACGGCGCGGGCAAGTCCTCGATTCTGTGGGCCGTCGTCGGCGCTATCTACGGGCCGAAGTCCAACGATCGCCGCTTCGGAACGGGCAAGATCGAGATCGTCGTGGACATCGACGGCGTGGCCCGCGAGCACTCGGGTTCGGGCCACCTTCAGATCGCCCGCACGCTGAGCCCGAAGCACATGCTCGGCGTGACGCCCGCGCCCTTGGCGCCCACGATCGGCGCGGCGGAAGAGAAGATCCACGCTGCACTCGGGACGCCGGCCAAGCCGTTTGATCTGGCCGAGATGACGGCCAAGAGCGAGCCCGAGAAACGCAAGGCGCTGCTGCGCCTCGCGACGCACGTGGACGTCGCGACTTTCGCCGATTGCGCGCCCGACATTGCGCCGTACGACGGCGAGCCCGCATCCGAGTGGATCGCGCGGGCGTTGAAGGCCAAGAACGACGAGGTCAAGTCGTTGCAGGCTCAGATCCGCGAGGCGGAGACAGCGGTGGCTGCCAGCGGCGACGTGGCGGTGCGCCCGCTAAGCCAGCATGAGCGCGCCGCGCTCGAAGCGCGGGCCGCGCGGTGCCGTACGGTAGACGCCGAGATCGCGAAGGTCGAACGGCTCGCGGGCGACGCCGAGGCGGCAGAGCAGGCGTTCACCGCCGCGCGCGCCCGTCGCATGGCGGCCAATAGCGAAGCGCCGAAGATCGAGCCGATGGCGGACCTCGCGCCGCTGCAAGCGCGGCTCGCGAAGGCAGAGGCGGACGTCGCGCAGCTCGACAAATATGAACGATGCAAGCGCGAACTCGACGCGGCGGCGGCGGAGCTGGCCGAAGCGAACCGCACGCGCGCGGCGATGCCGCCGGTGGCGCAGCCAGTGGCACTCACAGACCTCGCGCCGCTACAGGCAGACGTGCACCAGCTTGAGGCGGGCCTGCGCCGTGCGCAGGACACAGAGCGCGAGCGAGTGACGGCAGAACGCGCGCTCGCCGAAGCCGAACGGGCGGTGGCCGACATCGAGCGGCTGCAGGCACCGACAGTCGCTCGGTTCGCGGAGGTGGACGAAGCGATCGTTCTCGGGAGCGAGGACGCGTCGCCAAAATTCCGCGCGCTGTGTTCGGCGGTGCTCGACCAGGGCTGCCCGGGAACGCAGACGCTGCGCGACGCCGTCGCCGCTGCCAAGGCACGCCGCAATCAGCCGCAAGTGGACTCGGTGTCAGCTGGGCAGGCGCTTGAGCGGGCGCGCGCGGCGCTGCGTACGGCAGAGGCAGCGAACACGCGGGCGAACGTCGAGCGCGGCAATGCGGCCAGCAACGCGGCGCTGGTGCAGCAGCTCGACGCGCGGGTGAAGGCGGGGCAAGAGCGCCACCGCGCGGCGGTGGTTGCGTACGACGCAGTGCGCGGCGAGGGCGTGCCGATGAGCGCGCGGACCGACATCGTGAGCGTGCGGAATACGCTCGACACCGCGCGGACTGCCAACGCGCGAGCGGCGGCGCAGACCGAAGCCGCCGGGCGACATGCGCAGGTGCTCGCGCAGCTCGACGCGGCGGTGGACGGCGCGGCGGCGGTGCACGCGCAGGCGGTGCTGGCGTACGACGCGGCGATTGAAGCAATGACGCTGAGCGAAGCCGAGGCGGACATGGACGCCGTCATGCGCGCCGTTGTGGCGACGAAGATCCAGCAAGAGCTCGACGCGGCGAATCGCGCGGACGGTGCGCAGAGCGTCCAGGCCGAGCTGCTCGCGAGCGCCGAGGCGAAGAAGCTGCGCGTGACGGCGGCGAAGGACTCCGTCGTCGCGCTCGTACAGGCGCAGAAAGACTGCCTGCGGATTGCGCTGGAGCCGGTGGCAAGCGCCATGACGCCGTTGCTCGCGGCGATTGGCTACCGCTGGGAGTTGGGCGCGGACAACGTGCTCGGCGCGCGGCGGATTGCCGACGGCGTGTGGATCGACATCGACTCGATGGCGTCGAGCGACTTGGCGGTCTACGGCGCTGGGTTGGCTCTGGCGTTCGGACGTGAGCACGAGCGCGGCATGCGGCTCGTGCTGCTCGACGATCTGGCGGTGTGCACGGAATCGCGTGCGATCGCCGTGCTGAAGGCGGCGGGCGAGATGATCGCGCGCGGCGAGCTGGACCAGGTGCTGGCCACGTGGCACTGCGACGCGGCGCCCAAGGGCTTGAGCGCGGTTGCGCACGTGATTGAGGTGGTGTGATGGCTCAGCAATTCAATCGTGGTGACGTGGTCCGGTTCGTGGAATCCAAAACCAAGACGCCGTGGAATCTGGGTGACTACGGAATTGTGCTCGGAAAGGTCGCGCGCGCGACGGCGGATGTCGGCGCAGACAGGTACGGCGTCGAACTCACTGGCCACCGATACGCCGTGGCCAGCACGAATCAGATCGTTGCGTGTGGTGCGGTCGTTGTGGCGCCTGCGCTGCTGCACCACGCGGCGATCAGCGCCGGGTGGGTGAAGGTGCGCAGATTGCGGCACCCGCATGGGCGCGCGCAGGTACGCGCAGCAGACCCGGGCGGTTTCTCGTTCGAGCTGCAGCCCGAAGGCAAGATACGGCAATTCATTTCGCGCGGTACGCTACAAGGTGAGTGGCGACTGGACCGGATGCCGTTTTCGGATCCTGTCTTTGCGCGGATCCACGCTGCTGCCATTGCCGCTGCTGAGGTGCCCGAGCCGGTGCCTGAGCCGGTGCCGGTCGTAGTGCGGGCGCTTGACGCGTTCTACTCTGAGTTCCACGTGTGTTCGATCGGCCTCGTCAATGCCATCGTCGGAGGAGCTATCGCGTGGCCAGGTGACTGGCACAGCCGGCTTGCGCCCGTCATGGAGATGGAGCCCATGGCTCGTCGCGCAGCGCTCGACGAAGCCACACCTGGAACCAGCGAGTTTCTGCGCAAGGCATGGATTGATGATGGCGACCGGATGTGGAGCTGGCGCGCACGCGACGCCGCGGCAATCGACGAGGCGTTTGTGACGCACATCGATGCCAGAGAACAGCAGACTGCCGAGCCGGTGCCCGATCCGGTGCCCGAGAATCTCATGTCGGCAATACAGTTTGGCGCATTGGTGCGCGTAGACGCGGCGACGGTGGGTAAATGGTGTCGCAAAGGAATGCCACACATCGAAGAGAAACACCACGGACTCAAGAAATATAAGATCAACCCGGGTGTTGCCAACATCTGGGTGACGCAATACCGCGAAGAGCACCCGCCAGTGGACAGGACAGCGTCGAGTGTGAATGCGCGGCGCGCGCGAGCGTCAGAGTATTTCGACAAATGCTCACCAACGGAGTGGGCGCGGAAGAACCACACGATAGCGCGAGAGTTTCACGTTTCAGATGTGTTCATTCGCGAAACGAGGAAACGTGCTAAAATCGTCAGGAAAGCAGCGGGAGAAGTGTGGGTTACTGTACGAACACACAGAGTACAACGATCGCCACAGGCGCCACAAGCGCCAGAGGTTCAAAGGGAGGTGCGTAGCATGAGTGCATTCAAGAGCGGTGACGTGGTGCGTTTTTGCGCGAATCCTCGAGGCCACGACAACATCATGCGCGGGAGCTACGGCGTGGTGTGTGCGTCGTGGCAGCAGCAAAACGAGTCATTCTATCGTGTGGCTGTCGAGTTGGGAGATTTTTGCAGGGTGCAGGTCTCTAGCTCAGTTCTTGAGTCGACTGGGATCAATACGTTGCCCAGCCTGTTCTACGGCGTGCCAGTGCTGAATGACTGGGTCGCTGTGATAGCGCGAGACCAGAGTAAGCACGAAGGTCCAACGGCGAAGATCAAGTCATACGACGAACGCGCCTATTTGTGCGAGACGCCGAAACGTAAGTATTTCATGCAGGCGGGGAGCTTGATCGCTGCCTGGCGAAGAAACATCAACCCGTTGCAACTCGTCGCAGAGCAGATCCGCGAGTTTGAAGCGCGCGAAGAGGCCGAGCGAGTGGCGGATGCCGCTCGGGTGGCAGAGGCCAAACGTGTCGCCGAGGCCGAGCGAGCGGAAGCGGGCGCACGCGAGTTGGCGCGCATCGCAGAAGAGGAGCGCATGGCCAAGGAGATCGCTGCGCAGGAGGCCGAACGCATCGCCCAAGCGGCTGAAGCGGCTGAAGCCGAAGCGCGGGCCAATGCTGAGGCTCAGAAGGCGCATGATTGGCTCGCGGCGAAGCGCGCGGCGATCGTTCACT
>JBAZTM010000073.1:0-19080 GCA_041661925.1 Gemmatimonadaceae bacterium | reverse complement strand
GGAGACGGAGTTCTTCCAGATCTACCGGCTCGAGGTCGCGGTCATTCCCACCAACCAGCCCGTCATCCGCGACGACCGGCACGACCTCGTCTACAAGACGCGGCGCGAGAAGTACAACGCCATCGTCGAGGAGACCAAGCGGCTGCATGAGCTCGGCTTCCCGGTGCTGGTGGGCACGACGTCGGTGGAGTCCTCGGAGACGCTGTCGCGCATGTTCACGCGCGCCGGGCTCAAGCAGCAGGTGCTGAACGCCAAGTACCACCAGCGCGAGGCCGAGATCGTCGCGATGGCCGGCCAGTACGGCGGCGTCACGATCGCGACCAACATGGCCGGCCGCGGCACCGACATCAAACTGGGCGAGGGCGTGCTGCCTTCGAAGCCGTCGCGCATCAAGGATCCCGACGGCAAGGACATCGACGTGATGGAGTGCGGCGGCCTGCACATCATCGGGTCGGAACGCCACGAGTCGCGCCGCATCGACCGCCAGCTGCGCGGCCGTGCCGGCCGCCAGGGCGATCCGGGCGCGTCGCAGTTCTTCCTGTCGCTCGAAGACGACCTGATGCGCCTGTTCGGGTCGGACCGCATTGCGCGTCTGATGGACCGCCTTGGCGCGCAGGAGGGCGAGATGCTGACACATCCGCTCATCACGCGCTCCATCGAGCAGGCCCAGAAGCGCGTCGAGCTGCAGAACTTCCAGAGCCGCAAGCGCCTGCTGGATTACGACGACGTGATGAACCAGCAGCGCGAGGTGATCTACAACCTGCGCGCGTTCGCGCTCGAGGGCGGTGAGGAGCTGAAGGGCGAAGCGATCAAGATGGTGGAGCAGGCCGTCGGCCGCCGCATCGAGACGACGCTCGCCGCATTCGACGACTCGCTCGAGTGGGACCTCGACCTCGTGCGGCAGGACCTGCTGATGCACTACCTGCTCACGGTGCCGTGCTTCGAGCCCGACGGCACGCGCCCGCGAAGCATCGCCGACGCGAGGACCGAGGGCGGCGTGGCGGGGACGAAGGCGTTCCACGCCAAGCTCGAACAGCTCGCCGACCACGGACCGCAGGTGCTCGCGCTCGTCATGCTCAACGTGCTGGACGAGAAGTGGAAGGACCACCTGTACGACCTCGACCAGCTCCGGAATTCCATCGGCTATCGCGCGTGGGGGCAGAAGGACCCGCTGCTGGAGTACAAGCAGGAGGCCTACACGATGTTCGTGGACCTCATGACCGACATCCAGCACACGTTCACCGAACGCTTCCTGCGCGTGCAGCTGATGTACGAGCAGCCCGCTCCCGTCGCCCCGCCCGAGGTGAAGCGCCGCTTCAACGCGCTCGGCGTGGCCGAGGACGTGCCCGAGGTCGAGGTCGTGGACATCGGCCCGAGCGACAATCCGGAGGAAGGCGAGGTCGTCAAGGCCGATCCGATGATCGTCGGCGCGGGGCGCGCGCGGTCGCTCAGCGGTGCGCTGGCGGCACCGGCCGGCGGCGCGGGGGTACAAGACTGGTCGACCGTTGGGCGGAACGACCCGTGTCCATGCGGGTCAGGGAAGAAATTCAAGAAGTGCCACGGGGCGTCGATGTGACGCAACGCGATGTGGGCGCGCCGGTTGGCCGTTTGTGCCATAAGGTGCGCGCCCCATTGCGGATTGGTCGTGCGGTCCCAAGACTTCGAGTAGAGGCAGTACGCACCCGTCCCTATGCGGAGGGTCCATGCGATTCCTGAATACCGTAGCGCTTCTGGCGGCCTGTGCTGCCAGCGCGGCGGCACAAGGGCAGCCGCCGCTCGAAGCGACGCTGCGCCGCGGCTCGTTTGAGCCGCTGTTCTATGTAAACCAGCCCGCGTACGTCGCCGTCTTCGAGGTCATTCCCGGACAGGGCGTGCAGCAAGTCTTCCCGCGTTCCGCTCGCCAGGCGTCCCTCCCGGTGGAGCCGGGCGACTACCTGCTGTCGCGCCCGTTCCGTTCGCAGTTCGACTACAACGGCTGGAACGCCTCCATGCCGGTCGCCCGTCCGATGTACATGGTGGACAACCGCGGGCGCATCATCTCGTATTACTACGCGACGGGATGGAGCGGCTATGAGGCGGGGTGGGGGGCGGCCGGCATGGGCCCCACGCGGACACTCCTGCTGGTCGCGTCGCGTTCGCCGCTGCGGCTCGTCAGCTCGCCGGACGCCGCCCGTCAATGGCTGCAGCACGTGGTGGGATTCCGTGCGATTTCCAACTCCGTCATGGCGCCCCAGTCCATGCTGACGGACATTGTGGACGCCGTGATTCCGGCGGGAATCAGCATGGACGACATTGTCGTCGACGTGCTCGAGGTGGATGACAACTACAACTTCGGCTCGAACCGCTGGATGGGACAGAGCATCACCTTCGCCTGCCCGGGTGGGCTCTACAGCATCGAGGCGCAGTTCTTCTTCGCGTCGGGGATGTTCTACTGCCCCATCGCGCAGCCGCGCGCAGATTCACCGGCGACGCCAGCGGGTCCCGTACCCATTGATACCGTCAAGCGCGAGCAGCTGGATCCACGCGCCCGCAAGGCGCCGCCGAAGTACGAGGTGGAGGAAGGCGCCGTCCAGTTGCGCGGCGGCGTCCGCACCAATACGCCGGTGATGCCGCCAACGCAGGTCGAGGAGGGCTATCGGCCCTACCGCCGTGGTGGCGGCACCGCCGAAGAGGGCGTTCGTCCATACGGACGCGGCATCGGCACGACTGAGGCGACGCGCGCGACGCTCACCCTCGGTACGCCGATCAACCCTGACGGCATTCAGCCCGCCCGCCTGATCCCGACCACGGGGGCGTGGGTGCCGCCAATCCCAGGGGCCTCGCCGAGTGACTACGGCTACGGGGCCGGCCGCTTCACGCCGTCGGGATCCGCCGGCGGCTACAACGGTTCCTCGGCTGGCACGACTGCCAACCGCTCTGGTGGGACGCCTTCCACCTCCGAATCGCGCGCGACCACGTCGTCGAGTGCCTCAACGACCGCTTCATCGAGTCCGCCGCCGAGTCAATCGGCGTCTCAGGCGCAGGCGGAGCGGAGTGCCGCGTCGCGCGCCGAGGTGAGCGCGGCACGTGCGGCGGGCACCAAGCCGAACCCGGATCCGTAGGCGTTGCTGAGATGCGACGGCCCGGTGTGCAACGATGCGCACCGGGCCGTTTGCTTTTGGTGACGGCGCGGCGTGTGTGCGCTGCTAGCCTGTGGCATGACCGTCGTCTCCATCGCTCCACAGGGGCTCTCCCCAATCGATAGGCCGCGTGAACGATTGCGCGCGCTCGGTGCGCGAGCCCTTTCGGCGCCCGAACTGCTTGCGCTGGTGATTGGTTCGGGGACACGTGGCCGACCGGCGCTCGCGCTCGCCCACGACGTGCTGAGTCGCGCCGATGGCTCGTTGCGTCGCCTGGGCGACCGTCCGGTCGCGGCGCTGGCGTCTGTGCCGGGACTCGGCGCAACGCGCGCCGTGGCCATACACGCCGCACTCGAACTCGGCCGTCGGCTCGCCGGCGAGGCGTCGGGTGAGGCCCTGCCGCTGCGCGCACCGCGCGACGTGTGGCGCGCCTTCGCGTCGTCGCTGGAGGACCTGCCGGTCGAGGAGTTCCACGTGGCCATCCTCGACGCGCAGCACCGGCTGGAGCGGGACGTTTGCGTCACCCGCGGCATTCTGAACTCGTCGCTCGTGCACCCGCGCGAAGTCTTCCGTGAAGCCATCGCCGAACGCGCCGCGGCCATCATCCTGGTGCACAACCACCCGAGCGGCGACCCCTCTCCGAGCGCCGACGATCGGGCCGTGACGGAACAGATGGTAGCGGCGGGACGGCTGCTCGACATTCCGGTGCATGATCACGTGATCATTGGGCGTGGGAGATACGTGTCGTTTGCGGAGACGGGAATGCTGTAACGGGAAGGGGCAGGGTACACGGTGTGGTGCAGGGGCAGGGTACACGGTGTGGTGCGGAGCGAGGAGGCTGCTTGACGCTGCGCTGACGTCACGTGTGAACAGTCATGCGTGCCGATCTCCTCCCTCCAAGCCTGTCGGGCCGCTCGCGCATCGCGTGTGTGGTGCCCCAGATTCTCCGGCGTGCTGCTGACCCACCGATCGTGAGTTCCCTCAAGCTTTTGCTCGCCGACGATGGAGCCGCGGCCCCGAGTCCCGGGCCGACGCTTCACGTCCTCGGCCGGCTGGAGCTCGTGGCCGCCGACGGCACCGTGCTGCTCGGTCCCGGTAAACCGCTCGCGCTGCTCACGTACCTGCGCGCGCAGTCCATGCACTCGGCCACGCGGCCGCACCTCGTGGACCTGCTCTGGTCCGATCTCGAGCCCGAGCGGGCGCGCGCCAACGTCCGGCAGGCGCTGCTCGTGCTGCGGCGCCTGCTGCCGGGAGATACGATCGTCTCGGACGGCGACCAGGTCGTGCTGCGGGGTGAGCTCGCCTTTGACCGTGACGCGTTCGTCGCCGCGGTGGATCGGAATGACTTGTCGGCGGCGATCGCGCTGTACCGCGGCGACTTTATTCCGGATCTCGCGGTGCCCGGCGGCGCGGAGTTCGAACTTTGGTGCGACATCGAGCGCCGGCATCTCTGCGCGCTCTTCTCCCGCGTGCTCGAGACGGCGGCGCGGGCCGAGCTGGCCGCCGGCCGCTCCGCCGTGGCGCTGGGCCACGCGCGCCGGCTGCGGGACCTCGATCCTTCGCGTGAGCGGTCGTGGCGGCTGCTGATCGAGGCGGAGATCGCCGCCCTGGGTGTCGCGTCGGCGCGGCTCGAAGCCGACCGGCTCGCGGAACAGCTGCGCGCCGAGAATCGGCCGCCGGAGCCGGCGACCGCGCAGCTGTTCCAGCGGGTGCGCGAGGTGGCGCGGCCCGCGCTCGCGTCGGGCGGCCCGCTGACCGCGCCGGAGTTTGTCGGCCGCGAGACACAGCTGTCCCGCGTGCTGATGGCGTGGGGCACCGTCAAGCGCGGGCGGCTGCAGCACCTGCATGTGGAGGCGCTCGCCGGCACCGGCAAGACGCGCTTGCTCGAGGAGTCGTGCGCGCGCCTGCAGGCCGCGGGGGCGCGTGTGGTGCGCGTCGGCGCGCGGCGCGACGAACGCGACGTGCCGTTCGCGCTCGCAGCGAGCCTCGTGACGGTGCTGGCGCGGCTTCCGGGAGGCATCGCGGTCGCTCCCGGCTCGATGGCAGCGCTCGTGGCGATGGCGCCCGATGCGTCCGCCGTCTTCGCGGCGCACGCCGACCCGTCGACTGGTGACGAGGCGATGCGCCGGCGGGCGGTGGCGCTCGCCGACCTCGTGGGAGCGGTCGCCAACGAGACGTCCGTCACGATCGCGATTGACGATACGCACTGGGCCGACCGTGCCTCGCTGAACATCCTGGCACTCGCGATGGGGCGCGTCTCCGATGACACGCGTGTGCTCCTGCTCACGGCGGGACGCGAAGCGCTGCCGGGCGACACGAGCGCCGAGCGCGTGTCGCTGCCGCCGCTCACGGCGCCGCAGGTGGACGCAATGCTCCAGTCGATCGGCGGCGCCGGCGACGCGTCGTGGTGGGCAACGTTCATCGCGGCGCTGTGCGATGCGGCGCGTGGCGTGCCGTTCCAGGTGCTGCAGTTGCTGCATGCCGTGGTGGAGAAGCAGCTGCTGGTCATCGAAGGCGACGCGTGGTCGGCGCCCAATGTCCCGGCACTGCTCGCTGCGCTCGACGCGCGGGAGAGTGCGCGGTTGCGCATCGCGCAGCTCTCGGTCAGTGCGCGTGCCGCGCTGCGCGTGCTCTGTTACGGCACGGTGCCCGACGGCGGCGTCGTCGCGGCGGCGGTTGCCTCCGAGCCCGATCTCGTGGCGGCGGACCTGGCGATGCTCGAGGTGCGCGGCTACGCGCGGCGCACGGGGGACGGCGGCTGGGCGGTGGCGCACGACGAGATTGGCGAACTGGTGCTGGCGCAGAGCGACGCGGCGTCGCTGCGCGCCGCGCAGCGCGGGCTCGCGCTGGCGCTCGCCGCCACGAGCGCGGTCACCGTGGCCGAGATGCGACGCATCGTGTCGCTGCTCGTTGAGGCCGAGGCGGATGCCGAGGTTGAAGGCGTGGTGCGGGGGTGGGTGCGGAGCGGCGGTTGCCCACCCACGGGAGTGCTCGCCTCCGACCTGCTCCCCGTCGGGGTGCCGGCTGAGCGCCTGACCCAGATGGCTCGCCCGATTCGCCGAGCGTTGCCGCGCGCGCGGCGCTCGCATCGCGGACATGTTCTCGCGCTGGCGAGCGTGGTTCTTCTCGCGGTCTTGGCGTGGCACCTCACCAGGCCCGCGTCGCTGGTCTTCATCCAAACGCCAATTGCCACGAACCATCTCGAAGTCACGGATCGCGCGCCAATCCTCGGCGTGGAGGATCGACTTGGCCGCCGGCTGCAAGTGTCCGGTGTCCTCGTTCGCGTGCGCGGCACGCTGATCCCGGGCCCATCCGGGCAGTTGTCAGCCGTGACGCGTGATGGAATCGCCCGCTTCGATTCGCTGGTGCCTGGTGGCGACCCGAGCACACTGGGAACCCTCCGTTTCGAGGCGGCCGGACTGTCGTCCGCGATATGGACTCCGCTGAGCATTAACTCGCCGCGATTGCGGGTGCGGTCTGGAGTCATCAACGGTCAGCCGTTGCGCGGTGACCTGCCGTTGCTTCGTGTGTCGCCGGGGGCGCGAATCGAGGGACAGGTCCAGTTCACGTATCACACCGCGTGGTCGAGTGCGACGGTCTTCCTCGGCGAAGCCGCGACATGGGAGCGCCGCGAAACGGACACGGCATCGGTACGATCGCTGGTGACGCCGCTGGAGGAGGGCGTGGTACAGGCCACGGTCGGCCGCGTGGCTCCCTTGCGTCCCGGCCGATATTTCCTGGTGTGGGCGATGGGGGCCGAAACGCGCGCGGCATTCCTGTTCTCGCAGACGAACTGGACCTGTGGCAATCCCATCTGGCGCGACGGCAACGATCTTCAGGACCTGCCGCTGGACTCGCTTCGGGTGATCGCGCGCCAAGGGACGTACTCGGGCGTGGGCGTGCGATGTCACGAGTTCCAGGAGTCGACGGCACCGCACGCCGCGCCCACGGCCATGGGAATCGCGGCGGTGGAGTTGATCGTCGCGACGCGATAGGCGCGCGTTGTCCCCTTGACACGGGTGGTCTCCGCGTCAGTTTGAGGGAAGAGCCATCAGCCAACGGGGTCCCGCCGCACTCGCGGTGGACCCCGTTGTTGTCGCACGCCGGACGAATCGCGAATCGTCATCACAAATCATCATCACCAATCGGAATCGCAATCCCGATCCGCGATCCCAATCCGAGCTCCCAATCCGAGCTCTCTATCCGAGCTCCCAATCCCCAATCGTAGTGTGATCACTCCCGTCCTTACCGACATCATCCCCAAGTGGGAGCTCAGCGTCGACGCCCATCCGGAGCGACTCGACGCCGATCTGGTGTCGCGCGCCTACCGGTTCAGCGAGAAGGCGCACGCCGGGCAGACGCGGCGCAACGGCGATCCCTACGTCACGCACTGCGTCGAGGTCGCCAAGATCCTCGCCGAGCTGCAGCTCGACACGGTGACGGTGGCCAGCGCCCTGGTGCACGACGTCATCGAGGACACCGACGTCACCCGCGAGGACGTGGAGCGGGAGTTCGGGCGCGAGGTCGCGCAGATCGTCGACGGCGTCACCAAGATCGGGCACCTGCCGGCGAGCTCGCGTGAGGAACGGCAGGTCGAGAACTACCGCAAGCTCCTGCTTTCCATCGCCAAGGACGCGCGCGTCATCCTCATCAAGCTCGCCGACCGCCTCCACAACATGCGGACGCTCGAGCACCTCCCCGAGGAGAAGCGGCGCCGCATCGCGCTCGAGACGCGCGACCTGTACGCCCCGCTCGCGCACCGCTTCGGCCTCGCGGCGATGAAGGCCGAACTCGAGGACCTCGCCTTCCGCTACCTCGAGCCCGAGGAATACCGCACCCTCGCGCGCCTCGTCCAGCAGAAGCGCGCCGACCGCGAGGCGATGATCCAGGAGATGGTCGGCCCCCTCGGCGCTCGCCTCAGGGAAGCCGGCGTGATCGTGCACGAAGTGAGCGGGCGCCCGAAGCATCTGTGGTCCATCCACAAGAAGATGACGAAGGGCGACAAGTCGTACGACGACGTCTACGACCTCTATGCCATCCGCGTCCTCGTGGAGAACGTGCCGGAGTGCTACCACGCGCTCGGCGTCATTCACGGCTCCTGGTCGCCGCTGCAGGAGCGCATCAAGGACTACATCGCCCAGCCGAAGTCCAACGGCTATCAGTCCCTGCACACGACGGTCTTCGGTCCCAACGGCACGCTGTTCGAGATCCAGATCCGCACGCTCGAGATGCACCGCACCGCCGACTACGGCATCGCGGCCCACTGGCGCTACAAGGAAGGAGACCGGCAGCGCGGCGACGATCTCGACCGTGCCCTCCATTGGTTCCGGCAGGTCCTCGAACTGCAACTCGACGCCGCGACGCCGGACCAGTTCCTCGAGTTCCTGAAGCTCGACCTGTACCAGGACGAGATCTTCGTCTTCACGCCGAAGGGCGACGTGATCCAGCTCCCGAAGGGGGCGACGCCCATCGACTTCGCGTTCGCGGTGCACTCCGAGCTTGGCTTGCACGTGCATGGCGCCAAGGTGAACGGGCGCATCGTCCCGCTCTCGCGCGAGCTGCGCAACTCGGAGACGGTGGAGATTTCGCGCTCGCCGCTGGCGCGTCCGAGCCGCGACTGGCTGGCGCACGTGCGCACCGGCCGCGCGCGGCACAAGATCCGGCAGTGGCTGCGCGTCGAGGAGTCCAAGGCATCACGACAGATCGGCCGCGAGATCCTCGACCGCGAGCTGCGTCGTCGCAAGATGACGAAGCTGACCGACGACGACCTGACGCGGGCGGCCGAGGCGCTCAAGCTCGTTGATGCCGATCACGTGCTCGCGTCCATCGCGCAGGGCGACATCACCATCACGCACGTCCTGAAGGCGCTCTTCCCCGACGTGGACGAGAACGCCGAGCCGCAGCAGCTCAAGGCGAGCCCGCTCGAGCGGCTCCTCGACCGGATGAAGCGGTCGGACACCTCGCGCGGCATCCGCGTGCAGGGGGCCGACGGCCTGATGGTGCGCTACGCCCAGTGCTGCCAGCCGGTGCCGGGCGACAAGGTCGTCGGGTACGTGACGCGCGGGCGCGGCGTGAGCATCCATCGCGCCGACTGTCCGAACCTCCTCTTCCTCGTGCACGAGCCGGAGCGTCGGCTCGAGATCGACTGGAAGGAGAGCGAAGGGGAGCGCTTCATCATCCGCCTGCACATCGAGGGGAACGATCGCCGCGGCCTCTATGCCGACCTCGCCGCCTCCGTCAGCGGCACGGGCACCGACATCAAGACGCTCGAGCTGAAGTCCATCGACGGCCGCGTCACCGGCGCCGCGCTCGTCGAGGTGGAAAACCTCGCGCACCTCGACAAGATCATCCGCGCGGCGCGGAGAGTGAAGGGTGTGACGGAGGTGTCGCGACGGGAGAGGCTCACGGCGGACGGATGATTTTAGATTGGGAGCTCGGATTGGGATTGGCGATCTGGATGTGCGATCGGGATTTGCGATCGGGATTTGCGATAACCCACCCTCCGTTCGCTCCCCTGGAAACCGCCCTCCCTCAGCCTCTGTTATATCGTTAATCCCAATCGCCAATCCCAATCGTCAATCCCAATCCGAGCTCATAATCCCAAATTGAGCTTTCATCCCTATCCGAGCTCCCAATCCGAAATGGCCCCTCTACTTCTTGCCCTTCATAACTCCGTCCGCTGGCTCGTCCTCCTCTTCGCCCTCGTCGCCTTCGTGCGTGCCTTGAAGGGGATCAACGGCGGCGTGGACTATGCCACCGGCGCCAAGCGTGCGCTCTCGATCTTCGTGATCTCGGTCCACCTGCAGTTCCTCCTCGGCGTCCTGCTGTACTTCATCAGCCCGCTCGCGCGCCACGCGATGGAGAACATGGGGGCGACCATGAAGGACGCGGGGCTCCGCTACTTCGTGGTCGAGCATCCCACTTTGATGCTGCTCGGCGTCATCGCCGCCACGGTGACCGGAGTTCTCGCCCGCCGCGGGCCTGACGACTCTGTGCGCCACCGTCGTGCCGCCATCGGCATCGCACTGTCTCTGGGCCTCATCCTCGCCGGCATCCCCTGGCAACGGCCGCTGATCCCGCACTTCTGAGTGCGGTGGGGGGTGCGGCCGAGGTCGCACCCCCTGTCTGTTGTCTCTCTGTTTCTTCTCTGTTGTTTCTCTCTACCTCCGCGACCTTACCGAACAAACACCGAATCATTATCTTCTGTTGGTATGCCTTCCGTCTCCTTCGACCTGCAGGCGCCGTTCGAGCCGGCCGGCGATCAGCCCAAGGCAATCGCCGAGCTGACCGCCGGCATCGCACGCGGCGACCGGTTCCAGACGCTGCTCGGCGTCACCGGGTCGGGGAAGACGATGACCGTGGCAAACGTCATCCGGAACGTCGGCAAGCCGACCCTCGTCCTCTCGCATAACAAGACGCTCGCCGCCCAGCTGTACGGCGAGCTCAAGTCGTTCTTCCCGAACAACGCCGTCGAGTACTTCATCTCGTACTACGACTATTACCAGCCCGAGGCGTACGTCCCGACGAGCGACACGTACATCGAGAAGGACGCATCCATCAACGAGGACATCGACCGCCTGCGCCTGCGCGCCACCTCCTCGCTCATGGAGCGCGAGGACGTGATCATCGTCGCCACCGTCTCGGCGATCTACGGCCTCGGCGACCCGGTGCAGTACCGCGAACAGATGGTGCACCTCAAGACCGGGCAGACGATCCCGCGCGACGAGATCCTGCGCGGCCTCGTGAAGATCCAGTACGGGCGCAACGACGTCGCATTCGAGCGCGGCACGTTCCGCGTGCGCGGCGACACGGTGGAGATCTTCCCGGCGTACGAGGAGCAGGCGGTGCGCGTCGAGATGTGGGGCGACGTGATCGAGCGCATCTCCAAGATCAACCCGATGACGGGCGAGACCGTCACGCCGCTGACGCGCGCGGCGATCTACCCGGCCAAGCACTTTGTCACGTCGCGTACCACGCTCGAGCGCGCGATCCGGCTCATCCAGGAGGAGCTGCGCGAGCGCCTCGCGGCGCTGAAGGAAGCGGGCAAGCTCCTCGAGGCACAGCGCCTGGAATCGCGCACGAACTTCGACATCGAGATGCTCCTCGAGGTCGGCACCTGCGCCGGGATCGAGAACTACTCGCGCCATATCTCCGGGCGCGGCGCCGGCGACCGTCCCGCCGTGCTCTTCGACTATTTCCCTGAGGACTTCCTCGTCGTCGTGGATGAATCGCACGTGACCCTGCCGCAGATCGGCGGGATGTTCAACGGCGACAAGTCGCGCAAGACGACGCTTGTCGAATACGGCTTCCGCCTGCCGAGCGCGCTCGACAATCGCCCGCTGATGTTCGACGAATTCCTGACGCTGACGCCGCGCGCCATCTTCGTCTCCGCGACGCCCGCCGACCTCGAACTGCAGCTCTCGCAGGGCGTCGTCGTCGAGCAGATCATCCGCCCGACGGGACTCGTGGACCCGGTGCTCGAGATCCGCCCCGTACGCGGCCAGGTGGACGACCTCCTCGGCGAGATCCGCATCCGCGAGCGGAAGGGCGAGCGCGTGCTCGTCACCACGCTGACGAAGCGGATGGCCGAGGATCTCACCGACTACTTCCAGCAGATGGGCGTGCGCGTGCGCTATATGCACGCCGACATCGACGCGATCGAGCGCATGGAGATCGTGCGCGGCCTTCGACTGGGCGAATTCGACGTGCTGATCGGCATCAACCTCCTGCGCGAGGGGCTCGACTTGCCGGAAGTGTCGCTCGTCGCCATCCTCGACGCCGACCAGGAGGGATTCTTGCGGTCGGACCGGTCGCTCATCCAAACCGTCGGGCGCGCCGCGCGCCACGTCGAGGGGCGCGCGATCCTGTATGCCGACCGCATTACGGGATCGATGCAGCGCGCGATGGACGAGACCAACCGCCGCCGCGCGGTGCAGGAGGCGCACAACCTGGCGCACGGCATCGTGCCGCGCGGCGTGACGAAGAGCACGGAGCAGATCCGCGTGCTGACCCGCGTGGCCGACGCCCGCGAGGAGCGCGAGGGGCGTGAACGCGAGCGTGCCGGCACCAAGCACCAGCGCAAGGTGGCCGAGGCGGCCGCGCACTACGGTGTCGAAGACCTGCCAAAGCTCGTGATCCAGCTCGAGGAGGAGATGAAGGAAGCGGCGAAGGCGCTGGACTTCGAGACCGCCGCGCGGCTGCGCGACGAACTCTTCGAGATCAAGGCGGCCATGGGCGAGCGCAGCAGCACGCGCCGCGCCGCGCCGTGGCGCGGGGGGCGGTAGCATGACGGCACTCGTTCCGCCGCTCGCGCCGCATGGCGACCGGGTGATGACCTTGGATGAGTTCGTCGCGTTCGGCGAGTCGCTGGGCCGTGCCGCGCGCACCGCGCTGCCCTGCGTGATCTCCCTCGCGGGAGATCTGGGAACCGGCAAGACCACGCTCACGCGCGCCATCGGCCACGGCTTCGGCGTGCAGGAGTCGGTGACGAGCCCGACCTTCGCGCTGGTGCATGAGTACCGCGCGGAGGGACACGAGCACCTGCTCCACCTCGATCTCTACCGCATCAAGGCGCCGCATGAGCTCGCCAACATCGGCTGGGAGACACTTCTCACGGCGCGCGCCTTGCTCATCATCGAGTGGCCTGACCGCGCCGGCGACCTGATACCGCCGGAGGCGCTGGCCATCACGCTCGCGCATGTCGAGGCCGACGAGTCGCGTCGGCGGGTGACCTGGTGAGCGCTCCCGTGGCTGGCCGCAGCGCGGCATCGGGGCTGACGCTCGCCCTCGACGCCTCGACGTATATCGGGACGGTGGCGGTGCTGCGCGACGGCGTCGTTGTCGCCTCGCGCGAGGCGTTGATGCGCGGCGAGCACGAAGAGCGACTGATGCCCGCGGTGCTTGCGGCGCTCGCCGACGCGCGGGCGGTGCCGCGCGACGTGGCGCGTGTCATCTGTGGGGCGGGGCCTGGGAGCTTCACCTCGCTCCGCATCGCGGCGGGGATCGCCAAGGGCGTGGCGCACGGCGCCGGCGTGCCGCTGTACGCGGTCTCGTCGCTTGCCCTCGTCGTCGCGGGGGCTGATCCGGCGCTTCCGCCGGGTCGCTACATCGCCGCGCTCGACGCCATGCGCGGCGAGCGCTACGCTCAAACCATCGTGGTGCTCGCCGACGGACGTGTCGTCGCCGACGGCGCCTCGGCGCTGGCCACGACGGAGCAGCTGGCGGCGACCGGCGACCGTGTGCTCGGGCCGCTCGAACCCGGCGCGCAGGCACCGCACGCGCGCGGCGTCGCCGCAATGCTCAGGGCCTGCCTCGCCGAGGGTCCCGTGGACCTCGATGCATGGGAGCCGTCGTACGGCCGGCTCGCCGAGGCCCAGGTGCGATGGGAGGCGGCGCACGGGCGGCCGCTGGCCAGCGGCTAGTGCCGGCCGTCCGTCCGGCCGCCGAGGCCGATCTCGTGGCGATTGCCGCCATCGAAAGCGTCTCGTTCAGCGACCCGTGGTCGCTGAAGAGCTTCAGCGACTCGCTGGCGCACAGCTTCGTGCGGATGTGCGTGGTGGAGGACGACGCCGGTGTGGCCGGCTACTCCGTCGTCTGGGTCTCGGGCGAGGAATGCGAACTGGCCAATCTGGCCATCGACCCGGCGCGTCGCCGCTCCGGACTCGGCGCCCTCCTCCTCGACGCGCTGCTCGAGCGCGCGCGAGAAGAGTCGCTGTACGTGATCTTCCTCGAGGTGCGCGCCTCGAACGCCGCGGCCCAGACGCTGTACGCCAGCCGCGGCTTCCACGAGGTCGGGCGGCGGCCGATGTACTACAAGAACCCCGCTGAGGACGCTCTCATCCTGCGGAGGGATCTGAAATAGGCGGCGGCGCGGGCCATCGCCCGCGCGCGGGAGGCGGGGTGCGCGGAAGTGCAATCCGAGGGCGCTGAGCGCGACCGATTGGTTGTGTCATTCGGGGCAGGTATCTTTACCGTCAACGACGACGTACGGACTTCATACGACAGGAGGAGTTGTGAGCCGCAGCTTGAACAAGGTGACGCTGATTGGGAATCTCGGGGCCGACCCGGAGATCCGCACGACGTCGAACGGCAGCAAGGTGGCATCGTTCTCCCTCGCCACCAGCCGGTCGTGGGGCGGGCAGGGCGGGAGCGAAAAGCAGGAGAAGACCGAGTGGCACAAGTGCGTGGCCTGGAACTCCAAGGGGCCCGGCACCGGGCTGGCCGACATCATCGAGCGCTACTGCAAGAAGGGCGAGAAGCTCTACGTCGAGGGGCGCATCGAGTACCGGCAGTACCAGGACAAGGAGAACCAGACCAAGTACGTGACCGAGATCAACGTCCGCGAGATCATGCTGCTCGGCGGCAAGGGCGGTGGTGACTTCGACGGCGGCTCCCAGCCGCGCGCACGGTCCGCCGCACCGGCCAAGGGCGGCGCGGGCGCGGCCCCGTCGGGAGACTTTGAGGAGTTCCCGGGCGGGCTCGAGGCGGACGACGACCTTCCCTTCTAGTCCTTCGTACCACTCCGGGCTTCTTCACCACGGAGGTCACGGAGGTGAAACGAGGGCCACGGAGTACGGCCACTTCTGGGGGCACAACAGCGCGCCACGCGGATTTCCGCGTGGCGCGCGCAGTTCCTCAAGAGAAGTTGCAGTTCTCCGTGGCCCTCCGGCAGTTCTCCGCGTGCTCCGTGGTGAAGAGGGCTGGCGTTGCGCTCTGTCCCAAGAGGTCGATCAGTCGTATCCTAGGCAGTAGCGAACCACAGGAGCCCTCATGAAATCCCTCGCCGTCACGGCGCTGCTGCTGGCCATGGCCTGCTCGTCCAAAGACTCGAGCACGGCGCCAGGCACCGTGCAGACCACCACCGTGACCCTAGGCCCGGCGGTCGCGACGGACACCTACCGGCCTAGCGGGATCCCGGCGACCTGGACCGGTTTCTGTCCAGTGGCCAGCCCCAGCACCGTGACGCTTACTGCGGGGAATGCGTACCAGATCGTCAATCAGGCCGGGCGCTCCCTGGACATCATCACGCTCCCGAATCGCGCCGCCATCGAGACCATCGCCGCCGGCGCCACCGGGACGAAGCACGTCGAGTACGGCGCCGTCAGCCAGTCGTCCTTCACCTTCACGGTGACCGTCAACGGCTGCACCGACACGCAGTCGGGGCAGGGGCTCCTCAACGTCACGGTGAACAGCAAGTAGCCCGCGTTCGAGAACTGCCGTCCTCTGTCGCACTCTGTCGTACTCTGTCCTACTCTGTCGTTTTCTGCTGTTTAGCAACCTTCCACGCCCTCGTTCGTCCAATTATCAGTTGGCGTCCGTCCCCGCCTTGAGGGTGGGGGCGGGTTCTGCCATGCTTTACCACGACTTCACCGTCGACCGGACCCGACCATGGCCCGCATTCGCGCTACGCTGCTTGCCTCCGCTTTCCTTGGTGCTGCCCTCTCTGTGCAGGCGCAGGTGCCCGCGCAGCAGCCTGCGCAACAGGCAGCCGCACCAGTTACGCACACTGTTGTGCGCGGCGAGACCCTCTGGGACCTGGCCCGTCGGTACCTCGGCGATTCCTATCTGTGGCCCGAGATCTACCGGCTGAACACCGACGTGATCGAGGACCCGCACTGGATCTATCCCGGTGAAGTGCTCAAGCTCCCGGGAGGAGCCGGGGGACCCGGAATGGCCGCCGGTCCGGCCGCGCCGTACGACCCGGATGCCGCCACCGTCTTCAGTCCACGACGCGCGCAGGATCAGCGCCGGGCGCGTCAATCGGCCGAGCTGATGAAATCCCGGTACGCCGTGCGGAAGGGTGAGTATCTCGCGGCGCCGTTTGTCTGGACGATTGGCGGTCCCGTTGGCGCGGGACGCGTGCTGAGAACTGCCGCCTCGCAGATCGTCGTGCCGACGCTCGAGCAGCGCGTCTATCAGTCGCAGGAGGCCATCTACATCCGCCTGCCGCAAGGCGCGTCGCGCGCCAACGGCGAGCGCTTCATGACCTTCGAACTCGGCCCCATCCTCGAGGATCAGGGTCAGGTCGTCATCCCGACCGGCATCATCGAAATGCAGGCCGACCCCGCTGCGGGCGACGGACGTGCCGTCATCAACCAGCGTTTTCGCCAGGTCCTCGAAGGGCAGGGCGTCATCCCCATTGACTCGCTGATGCCGCGCCTCGACCAGCATCCGTCCGCGGTGGAATTCGGCGCCCCGACCAAGCTCACATGGGTCGTCGACACGCCGGTGCTCCTCCAGATCGGGCAGTACGTGATCCTGAAGGCCAGCAGTCGCGACGGCTTCGAGCCGGGCGACCAGGTGACACTGATGGCCTCCATGGGCAGGGGTGAACAAGGCGAGCGGCACACCGCGGAGGATGCGGGCGTGGTGCAGGTCCTGCGCGTCACGCCGTATGGATCGTCGGCGATCCTGCTCAATCGCTCGCAGGCGGCAATCACGATCGGCATGGACGGACGCGTCACCGCCAAGATGCCCTGAGCGGGGCATCGCCGCCCTCTGCGGATTAGCTTTCACGCATGTCAAAACGCGCTCTCGTTACCGGCGGCGCGGGGTTCATCGGCTCGCATATCGCCGACGCCCTGCTCGACCGTGGATTCCATGTGGTGATCCTGGACGATCTCTCCACCGGCCGGCGCGAGAACGTGCCGGCCGGTGCCGAGTTTACCCAGTGCGATGTACGCAGCGCGGATGCCGCGCGCGTCGTGCGCGAGGGAGGCTTTGACGTCGTCCTGCACCAGGCCGCGCAGATTGATGTGCGCAAGAGCGTCACCGACCCGGTGTACGATGCCTCCATCAACATCCTCGGCGCGCTGAATGTGCTTGAGGCCGTGCGTGCCGCTTCCAAGCGCCCGCGATTCATCTTCTCCTCGACCGGCGGCGCGATCTACGGCGACTTCGTGACACCGCCGAACATCGAAGACTACCCCAAGGATCCCGATTCACCGTACGGCATCGCCAAGCTCGCGGTGGAGCACTACCTCGCGTACTACGGACGGGTGCACGGTGTCGAAGGCGCAGTGCTTCGTTATGCGAATGTGTACGGACCGCGGCAGGATCCGCACGGCGAGGCGGGGGTCGTCGCGATCTTCTGCAACCGCCTGCTCGACGGAAAGCCGCTGACGGTCTTCGGAGACGGCACGCAGACACGCGACTACGTGCATGTAAAGGACGTGGCCGCCGCCAACGCCGCCGCTGCGACCGCCGTGCTGCCGCCCATCGGCAAGCTTGATGCGCGCGCCATGAACATCGGCACCGGCGTGGAGACGGACGTGCTGACCCTCGCCGAGACGCTGCGCGCCGTGAGCGGGCGCAACGCCGAGATCGAGTTCGCGCCGGCCCGTCCCGGGGAACAGCTGCGGTCCGCCGTCAGTATCGGAAAGGTGAAGAAGCTCCTTGGCTGGAAGCCCCAGCGGACGCTGGAAGCGGGGTTGAAGGAGACGTTTGAGTTTTTCGTGGCACAGCGGGGCTGAGCGGCGCCTCAATCGCCAATCGAAATCCAACCCGACATCCAAATCGCCAATCGGAATCGTAGATCCAAATCCGAGCTCCCAATCCCGAATCCGCCGTCATGAACGAAGCCATCCCAACCACCCCACTCGAACTCATCACCAACTCCGTCCTCGCCACCAAGGTCGTGTTGGCGATCCTGCTCGTGCTGTCACTGTACAGCTGGGGCATCATGCTGGCGAAGTGGCTCGAGTTCCGGCGGACGAGCCGGGCGTCGCTGGCCTTCATGCGCGAGTTCGCGCGGGCGACGCGGCTCGAGCAGGCGGTGGCGATGGCGCGCAAGTCGCCGCCGTCGCCGTTCAACCGCGTCTTCGCCCGCGCCATCAACTTCCTGCAGGACACCGTCGTCAAGGACGGCGAGGGGAATGCGCGGCCCATTCGCGAGTCGCAGGTGGAGGCGATGCGCCTCCTGCTCGACGCCGAGGTGACCGCGGAGCGCGACGCCCTCGGGCGCTTCATCCCGTCGCTTGCCGTCATCGGCTCGGCGAGCCCGCTCATCGGCCTGCTCGGCACCGTGCTCGGCATCATCGACGCCTTCCTCGGTGTGGCCATCAAGGGGTCGGGCAACCTGGGGGCGGTGGCCCCCGGCGTCGCCGAGGCGCTCATCGCCACGGCGGCGGCGCTGGCCGTCGCGATTCCGGCGACCTTCGCGTACAACATCTTTGCCGCGCGGCTCAACCGCTTCGACGGTGAACTCGAGGGGTTTGGCTCCGAGGTCATCGCGCTGATGGCGCGCGAGGGGCGCGTCTAGGTGCGCCGTCGCACGCACGGTGAGCGCACGCCGCTCAACGCCGACATCAACGTCGTGTCGCTGATCGACGTCATCCTGCTGCTGCTCGTCATCTTCATGATCACGGCGCCGCTCATGCAGGGCGGGGTGGACGTGTCGCTCCCAAAGACTGAATCGCGCGCCCTCGCGCCGAAGGGCAGCATCGTGGTGAGCATCACCGCCAACGGCCGCGTGTACGCGGACGAGACCGCGATGTCGCTCGCCGAGTTCAAGGCGTCGTTCAAGATGCTGTCGTCGCGGGCGGGACGCGAGGGCGTCTACGTGCGCGCCGACCAGGGAGCGCCGTACGGCATCGTCGCGCAGGTGCTCGCGACGATCCAGGCGGCCGGAATCGTGAACGTTGGCCTCGTCACCGCGCCGGAGACCGTGCAGCCATGATTCGGGCCGAGGCGCGCCAGACGGGGATCGCCGCGCCGCTAGTCGCCTCGGCCATCCTGCACGTGATGCTGGCAGCGGCGGTGGTCTTTGCGTCGCGCGCTGGCGACAGCGTGACGTTGCCGCCCATGTACAAGGTCGAACTCATAGCGGCACCGCCCGGTCCGCCCGCCATTGGCGCAGTGACTGACGCGGCGACGCCGGACGCGGCCAAAACCGCCACGCCGCCGAAAGCGTCGCCGAACGCGGTCCCGATCAAGAAGCCTGCGGCGACAACCGCGAAGACGC
>JBAZTM010000072.1:4608-19320 GCA_041661925.1 Gemmatimonadaceae bacterium | reverse complement strand
GACTTGAGGCACCTGACTTCGTGTAGTTCTGACAGGATGTAACGTCACCCTGATTGAGGAATCGTCGTATGGTACCCCTGATCCTGCTCGTCTCCGTCGTGCTCTTCGTCCTGGCCGACCTGGGGGTGCGCGCGGCCACGAAGTCACTGCATGAGAAAGCCCAGCGGCGCGAACGTGCCGAGGCGCTTGCGGTCAGCCTCAGGCTCGACGTCTCGCGCGAGGCCCCGTCGCTCAAGCGCGCCGAGGTCAAGGAGGCGGTGGCGCGCATCCTCTGTGTGGACGACGAGAACGTCATCCTCGATTCGTTCCGCAAGATCCTCGTGCTCGACGGCTACGCCGTGGACACGGTGCAGACCGGCCAGGAGGCGCTGGGCCTGATCCAGACGCACCACTATGACTTCGTCTTCACCGACCTCAAGATGCCGGCGATGGACGGCGTGGACGTCGTGAAGGCGGTCAAGCACATGCGGCCGGACGTGGACGTCATCGTCATCACCGGCTTCGCCACCGTCGAGACGGCGGTGGAGTGCATGAAGTTCGGCGCCACCGACTACGTGCAGAAGCCGTTCACCGAGGACGAATTGCTCGCGTTCGTGAAGAAGGCGCTCATCCGCCGCCAGGACCGCATCGCGAAGCTGCTGAAGCCGAGCGTGCACGTGACGCACCTCCCAGAGGCCGACCGCGTGAAGAGCGGCGAGTTCGCCATTCCGGGCGGCGTGTTCATTTCGGCGGGTCATTGCTGGGCGCAGGTCGCGCAGGACGGCTCGGCGAAGATCGGCATGGATGACTTCGCCAAGAAGCTGTTCGGCCCGGTGGACTCCATCGAGTTCCCGCCGGTCGGGATGACCGTGAAGGTCGGCCAGCCGCTGTTCGTGGTGCGGCAGAAGAAGCGTCGCCTGCAGTTCAACTCTCCGCTCAGCGGACGGGTCACCAAGACCAACGCGCTGCTGTCCGAGGACTGCGACGCGCTTGAGATGACCCCTTACCAGAAGAACTGGATCTGCGTGATTGATGCCGAGAAGCTGGACGTCGAAGTGCCGCAACTCAAGATCGGCAAGGCGGCCGTGGCGTTGTTCGAGGAGGACATCGACAAGTTCCGCAGCGTGATGAAGGGGATGCTGGGCGCTGCCGCCACGGGGACCGACGCGGATGACGCGCTTTACCGCGGCGAACTCGCGCAGTTGACGGAAGATCAGTCGGACCGCGTGGCGAAGGAGTTCTTCGCGCGGTAGCTGACCTTTTTCACCACGGAGCGCACGGAGAACGGCAGAGGGCCACGGAGTACTGCAACTGCTTTTCGGAACAACGCGCGCCACGCAGAACCCTGCGTGGCGCGCTGTCTTTCACCCCAGTAGTCGCTTTACTCCGTGGCCCTCAGCAGTTCTCCGTGCGCTCCGTGGTGAAGAAGGCCTGCTGGCTACCGAGACCACCGCCTGACCACCCGCGCCGAGATCACCTTGTCGAGCTTCGGGAACGCGCGTGCGAGATATGCCTCGCCTTCCCTGGCGATCGTGTCCTGGCTGGGGCCTTTGCCGCGCGGCGCGCCATCGCCGTAGCCCTGATAGAGCGAGTCCACCACGTCCATGCCGGCGACGACCTGCGCCACGACGCTGAAGCCCATCGGGTCGAGGCGCTGGTTGTTCTTGAGGTTGATGAAGAGCTGCGTGGTGCGGGTATCGGGGCCGCCGGTGGCGAATGAGAGCGTGCCGCGCACGTTGCCGCGTTTGACCCTGTCGTCGGCAAAACGGCGGTCCTTCCAGGCACGCTGCACCGCGGTGTCCCCATTCATGCCGAACTGCACCACGAAGTTCGGCACGACGCGGAAAAACCGCACGCCGTCGTAGTACCGGTTGTTGACCAGCCAGTAGATGCGGTCGGCGCCGCGCGGCGACCAGTCGCGGTGCACCTTGAGGTCGAACGGACCGCGCGTCGTGGTGAAGCGGACGGTGAAGCTGTCCGGCCCCACGGCGTCGAGCCCCTTGGGCGCGGGCGCCGTGAGCGGGGCGGGGCGGTGGCAGGCGGCGGCGAGGGCGGCACCGAGAAGGACAAGGGCGAAGCGGCGCATAGACCAGAAGGGCTGGAAGGAGCGTGTCCGGACAGTGAACGCGAAGGGCGAACGCTCTAAGCTACACATCCCTCGTGCAGCGTCCAAAGCTCAGAGCCGCGAGACATCAGTAGCGCCGGCCAGGCGAACGGGAGAAGCCCCCGTGAGCCGTCGGCCCACGGGGGCTTCGTCGCCTCACGCGACGGTGCCCGTCACCCGGTCGCGCGCACCTCGCTCAGCGCCTCCATCACCGCCCCACGCGCCAGCGCCACCTTGTACGCGTTGTCAGAGAGCGGCGACGCGCCAACGCCGGCCTTTTGCGCCGCGCGTTCGATGAGCCCGTCGGTGAGTTCATGCCCGACAAGCTCCTTCTCCACGGCCGGCGCGCGCCATGGAACGGGCGCGACGCCGGAAAGCACCACACGCGCGTGCGTGATCTTCTTGCCGTTGAGACCGACCACCACCGCCGCGCCCGCCAGCGCAAAGTCCCACGCGCCGCGCGCCCGCAGCTTGCGATAGGTGCTGACCGACCCCGCCGACGGCGGCGGGAGCAGAACCTCCGTGAGGAGTTCGTTTGGCTCCACCACGGTCTCGCGGGTGTGGTCCTTGGCGGGAGGCACGAAGAACGCATCGAGTGCAACCATGCGCGACCCGCCGGGGCCGACGAGACGCACGCTCGCGTCGAGGGCCATGAGCGCCGGCGCCGTATCCGATGGATGCACCATTACGCACACGTCGCCGCCGAAGATGGCGTGCAACTGGTTCTCACCTTCCTTCGCAAAGCAGGTGTCGCCACCCTTGCGGGCGCACGGGAAATCGCCGCGATAATACCAGCAGCGCGGACGCTGGCAGAGGTTGCCGCCGATGGTCCCCTGGTTGCGCAGTTGCGGGCTCGCCGCTGCGCCAGCGGCGGCGGACAGCGCGTGAAAGCGACGCTGCACCAGCGGGTGCGCTGCAATCTCGGCGAGCGTCGTCAGCGCGCCGATGCGCAGGCCGCCGTTCGGCAGTTCGCTCACGCCGTGCAGTTCCGCGAGTCCATTCAGACTTACCAGCTTGCTTGCCGTCAGGACACGGTCGCGCAGGCAGCCGAGCAGGTCGGTGCCGCCGGCATGGACGCGGGCGCCGGGCGTCGAGAGTTCGCGGATGGCCTCGCCAATGGAGGCCGGTTTCACGTAGGAGAACGTCGGGAACATGTTAGCGCCCTCCCTTGCTGGCCAGCGCGTTCACGATGGATGCGGGCGTGATCGGCGCATCGAAGATGCGAACGCCGATGGCGTCGCACACCGCGTTGGCAATTGCCGCCGCGGCTGGGACGGTGGCCGGTTCGCCGAGCCCCTTGGCCCCCACCGAATTGCATTCCTTGTCGTGCGGGTCAACCGCCACGAGCTGGAAGTCCGCCGGAAAGTCCATCGCGGTCGGAATCTTGTAGTCGTGCCACGAGCCGCTGGCCAGCTTGCCGGTCTGGCGGTCCATCACGCGGTTCTCCGTCAGCCCGAAACCGATCCCCATGGTCACGCCGCCAAGCACCTGATTCTCGAACGTGAGCGCGTTCATCACGCGCCCGGAGTCCTGGGCCGCTACGTAGCGGATCACGCGCACTTCACCGGTCCGCGTGTTGACCTCGACTTCGGCGAAGTGCGCTCCAAAGGGCAGCGCCACCTTGCCTGCAGGATGCGGGGCGCGGCGCCCGACCCCCACCAGCTGCTGGCGCTGGCCAAGGCTGCGTAGGGCAGAGAAGGGAACCGGCTTGCTGTCGCCGGCGACCACGATGGCGCCGTCCTTCACGCTGAGTGTCGCGATGTCCTTCTTCAGTTCGTCCGCGGCGAGCGCGAGCAGTTGGTTCTTGACGTCCGCGGCGGCTGCGCGCACGGCTGGCGTGTTGACGAGCACCGTCTGGCTTCCGCCGGAACTCGGCGCGTACTGCGTGGTCGCCGTATCGGCGTATTCAATGCGGATCCGTTCCACCGGCACACCGAGTTCCTCGGCGACGACCTGGGCAAACACCGTCTTCGTTCCCGTGCCGATGTCGGCCGCGCCGGAGTTCAGGTTGGCGGAACCATCGGCGTACAACTTGCAGATCGCCGTCGCGCTGGGCGATCCCGCGCCGCCCCACATGCCGGCGGCCATGCCCACCCCACGCTTGAGGTGCCCCTTCGTCGCCGGCCGCTTCGATGCGGCGGCCCAACCGAACGTGTCCGCGCCGTTCTTCAGGCAGTCGGCGAGGCCGGTGGACGTGTACGGCTGGTTGTTTCGCAACTGGCTGACGGCGGGAATGTTCTTCAGCCGGAACGCAACCGGATCCATCCCCAGTTTGGCCGCGAGTTCGTCCATCACCTGTTCCAGCGCCCATGCCGCCTGCGGATAGCCCGGGGCGCGGAAGGCGCGCGCCTGTCCCGCGTTGATCAGGACCGAACTCTCGATCACATGCACGTTGGCGCAGCTGTACAGGTCGAGGAACAGGTAGCTGGACGTCGTGCCCGTGGGATACGCGCCGGCAGCGCCGAGCATGTTCGCGTCAAGCGCGACCAGGGTGCCGTCCCTGCGGCCGCCGGCCTTGACCGTGATGGTGTTCGCCGGCCGATTGCCGACGCAGCGGAGCATCTCCTCGCGCGTGAGCACGCACTTGACGGCGCGCCCCGTGATGCGGGCGAGCACGGCGGCGATCACCGTGTACTTGCCCAGCTCCAGCTTGGCGCCGAAGCCGCCTCCCATGTAGCGGCTGACCACGCGCACCGACGACAGCGGCAGCTTCAGGGCAAGTGCGAGCGAGTCACGCACGGCGTAGACGCCCTGCGTGCTGTCCCACACCTCGAGCTTGCCGCTGTCCCATTGTGCCACGGAGCCGTGCACTTCAAGCGGCACGTGCAGTTCGCAGGGGGTGTGGAACGTGCGCTCGACAACGGCGTCGGCCGTGGCAAAAGCCGCCTGCACATCGCCGCGTTGACTCGTGCGCGGAGGGGAGAACTGGTTGCCGGCGTCGTGCACCTTTGGCGCATCGGGCTTTGTGGCGGCTTCGTAGTCCACCACCATGGGAAGCCGCTCGTATTCCACGACGACGGCGCGCGCCGCGTCAGCGGCCTGCAACGGCGTCTCGGCCGCGATAGCCGCGACCTCTTCTCCCTCGTATCGGCAGTGCGGGTCCAGCAGTTGGCTAAGCGCGCCGCGGTTGGTCAGGGTCCACGGGATCTTCGCGTCGGGCGACTCGCAGGTGATGATTGCATGCACACCCGGCATTGCCTTGGCGGCGGCAATGTCAACCTTCTTCACCATCGCATGCGCATGAGGCGAGCGCACGATGGCACAGTGCAGCATGCCGGGGAGCGCGACATCACGCGTGTAAACGGCGGTGCCGCCCACGCGGTCGTGGCCGTCAATGCGAGGGATCGGCGCGCCGACCACGGTGGTCTCGCCCCACGGCGGCAGGTCGGTCACGTCTGGCGCGAACTCCGCCAACCCCTCGGCCTCAAGGGACTCCGACCAGTAGATGTTGGGCTCTCTCATTGGGCACCTCCACTCGTCCGAGTGGACGCCGCCTTCTGCACGGCCTTGAAGATGTGACCGTAGGCACCGCACCGGCACAGGTTGCCGCTCATGCCCAGACGTATTTCATCGAGTGTCGGCTTGGGGTTCTTTCGCAGCAGCCCCTCCGCCGCCAGCACCTGGCCTGGCGTGCAGAAGCCGCACTGATAGCCGTCTTCGTGGATGAAGGCCTTCTGCAGGTCACTCAGTTCCTCGCCCTGCGCCAGCCCTTCGATGGTCGTGATGAGCTTGTCCTGCGCTTCGACGGCCAGCGTCATGCACGAGTAGCGGGTGGTGCCGTCCAGCAGCACGGTGCACGCACCGCACTCGCCACGTTCGCAGCCGGGCTTGGCGCCAATCAACCCGAGCCGCTCGCGCAGCACGGAGATCAGCGTTTCGCGCGGCTCGACGCCAAGGCGGTACTTGCGGCCGTTGACGTTGAGGACGATGCGCGTCGGATCCGACTCGTCCTTGCGCGGCGGCTCCGCGGCGGCAGGAGCGGCGGCGCCCACGACAGCGACGGCCGCCGCGCTGGTGGAGAGTGTGGTCAGGAATCCACGGCGGCTGACGGGCTGCTCTTCGCGCGGCCCCTTCTTGCCTCGATCACTCATCTATCCTCCACGCGCGCGAGCGCGGGACGAGAGTCAGATCGGGGGGCGCTTGTCTATATGTAGTGAACGGTCCGACAGGGGCCAACGTTGGCGCGGCCCGCGCGACTCGTGTCACTGCCTGAATTCTACTGCGGCGCTCGCGGCGCCGCGATTCCCTTGGCCAGCAGCCAGATGATGAGCGCGCCGTGACTGACGGCCAGCCCCGGCGCAACCAGCATCAGGCTCGGGTAGCCGACCAGGACGGGCAGGGAGACACCGGCGAGGTGAAGCGTGGCGGCGACCACCCCGATGGCGGGGACCAGCCAAGGCACCAGCCGCGTGCGCCAGAGCGCGCTGTAGAACAGCAGCATCCAGGTGCCAACGGCCAGCAACACCGTGTAATGCGCCGTGCGCCGCGTCGAGGAGGCCAATAGACCGAGCTCGTCGAACAGTTCGCGCTGAGATCCAGATGCGGCCGCGTACCGTTCGCTGAGCGAGAGCATCGACAGCACGTGCGTGTTGTCCACGGCCTGCAGGATCAGCCATGCGACGCCTGCCACGATGAGCCATCGCGCCAGCCCTTCGGTCTTGGCCCGCAGCAGCGGATACACGTAGAGGGACAGGCCGGTGGTCAACGCGCCGTTTGCCAGGAGCAGGAGCAGTGACCAGCGGATCTGCGGGGCGCCCCGCGCCGCCGACTCGAGAAAGCCCGGCGGCACGTAGAGCGCCTTCAGCATCACGAACGGGAGAATGAGGCCGATGAGCTGGACGAGCACCAGCACACCGAGGATGCGTCCTTGGCGTTTGGCCGAGTTCATGCGTGACTCCCGTGGCGTGGACTGACTCCGACTCGTACGGCCCCGCGGGCGAGCAGTTTCAGGCGAACCGGTGAAAGGGGGCGGTGCGGGGGAGCAGGCGGTAACTTCGGACGTCTCCTCCGTCGAGCTTTCGCATGCGACTCCCACACGCCCGGACACTCTTCGTTGCCCTCTTCGGCGCGATGCTCTCGCCAGCCGCTTCGGCAGCACAGCCCGCCCCCCGAGGAGTCGTGCTGGGCGACCTCACCTGGCAGCAGGCCGAACGGATCCTCACGCCTGATGCGGTGATCGTCATCCCACTCGGCGCCGAGTCGAAGGAGCACGGCCCGCAGCTGCGACTCGACAACGACGCGCGGCTCGCCGCCTATTTCCGCGACCGCGTCCTTGCCGTATCCAACGTCATCATCGCGCCAACGGTGAACTACAACTTCTATCCGGCGTTCGTCGAGTATCCCGGCTCGACGCACCTGCGCTTCGAGACGGCGCGCGATCTCATTGTGGACATCGTTCGGTCGCTCGCGGCGTACGGGCCCAGGCGGTTCTATGTGCTGAACACCGGTGTCTCCACGATACGACCCCTGACCGCGGTCGCGGAGCTGCTCAGGAACGACGGCATCATCTTCGCGTTCACGAACGTGCTGCAGGGCGGCGCGGCGGCGGAGGCGACGGTGCGCCAGCAGGCGCGCGGCACGCACGCCGACGAGATCGAGACGTCCATGATGCTCTACATGTATCCGCAGCGTGTGGACATGTCGAAGGCGGTGAAGGACGATGCGCCGCAGGGGACGGGCGGCCTCTCACGCGTGCCGGGGACGGCCAAGACCTATTCGCCGAGCGGCGTGTGGGGCGATGCGACGCTCGCGACGCGCGAGAAGGGGCGCATCGTCGTCGAGGCCATGGTGGCGGGGATGCTCCAGGAGATCGAATCGCTGCGCGCGCGCCCGGCTCCCTGACGCGGTGACGCAACCACTCCACGTTGGCGAGTTCTGCGCCCTGCGGGACGCCGAAGCCTAGCTGAGCCGTTCAGCGATCGAGAATGGGCAGGTAGGCGCGCCACGGTCCAACCGCCTCCCGGTGCCGCTTTGCCATGACGCGTGCGGTCTGCGCGAGGTGGCCGAGGTCGTGGGCCACCCACGTGGCCAATAGTTGGCGAAGGGTGACCGGCCCGAGCGACGGATGCTCGCCTTCAAGGCTGAGCTCCCGTGCCGAGAGATTCCACGAGCGCAGCGTCGCAACGTTTTCCGCGCGCAGCGTCGCGAACTCGTCCAGCAGCGTGGCCACCGACTTGCCCTCGCTCTCTCGCGCCTGCGCGAAGCGGTCGTACGGTTCAAACGTCCGGTTCGTCCCCTGGGCGAGAATGATGCGCGCCCGCGGAATCCAGTCGGTGCGCTCGCCGTGGATGAGGTGGCCCAGGTTGTCGAACGGGCTGAAGGTCTCGGGGCCTTCGTTGGCCGTGATCCATGCGTCGGACAACCCGGCGAGCAGCGCACGAAGCGTTGCTGGCGTGCGCTCGAGCAGCGCGATCGCGTCGTCGAAGTCGAAGGTCATTGGCACCCTCCGGCGCCTATCCTTGAATGCGTCCGCGCCGGTCGAGCCACCAGCGCATGCAGCGATGCCCGACGTCGACCGGCTCGCAGAACATGAGCGGGCATCCGCCGACGATGCAGGCAATGCCATGCGCCTCGCACTCGCGGACGGCCGCATCCGAGACGCTTCCCTGACCGAAGGACCGGTGAAACCAGACGCGCGGCACCTTTCGAGCGACGGTCTGGCGCACGATCGCAATGGACTGATCCGGGTGCGTGGCGACGACGACGCCGTCGAGCGTTCCGGGTATGCTCTCGAGATCCGGATAGCACGAGACGCCCTCGACGACCGACGCATGCGGGTTGACCGGGAAGACTTCAAAGCCGGCGCTCCGCAGCTTGCGATAGACTGGGTTGGCGGCGCTATCGGCGCCCCGGGAGACGCCCGCCACAGCGATGCGCTTGCCGCGAAGGAAGTCGGTAATCCGTTCTGACGTAGCTGACATGCGGGACTCCGTGGTCCGTCCAACGACTGGCGTCGTGCAACCGCCCCTGAAATGGACGAAGCCAACGGTGCGCGCACCAGATCGAGCTACTCGCGCCCGAGCGAACAAACGCCCCACCCGTCAGGAGCGGGTGGGGCGTTCGTCGCGGAGCGATCCGGATCGTCTACGGGTTCTTGGCGCTCGCGTACGCGGCGCTCATCTCCGAATCGGCCGCGATCTCGTACATCTGCCGCTGGAAACTCTCCTGCGTGTGTCCGGCCGCCTTGAGGATCGAATCTGCGGCCGCTGGATTGGCGGCAACGGCGTTGGCGGTCAGCGCCGCACTGCGCGCGAGATCGACTGGCGACGGCGCGAGCTGAGCGGCCGTGTCGGCGGTCTTGTCGTTCTTCGCGCAGGCCGAAACGGCGAGGAGCGCCGCCAGGCCAAGATAGAGGACTCGCATGGTCATTTCCTCCTAGCGGCTCTGCGGGCGACCACGCCCGCGGTTGTCTGGTTTCTGGCCCTGTCCGCGGTCGTCGTCCTTCTCTCCCTTCTCCTTCTTGGCCGCGTTGCCCTTGCCCTGGCGAGCGTGTTCAGCCCGGATGGCGGCCGCCAGCTCTTGACCCCGCTTTCCGGCCGCGAGTTGGGCCTGGACGAACGCACCAAAGTTGTCCGTTGGCCCGTTTTCACGGTGGGCCTGCCGCTCCGTCTCGATGAGCGTCGTCGCCTCATACGCCGGCACGCCGGCGTTGAACAACGCATCGAGTACCTTGCGAAGCTCGGCGTTGGCGATGCCTTCGCGCCGCGCCTCGGTGGCCACCACCGGCAGCTGTGCGGCAGCCAGCACCTGGTTCACCCAGTCGGGCACCTGGGCGAACGTGGGGGTACTCCAGCCGATCAACGACACGGCGAGCAGTGCGGCGGTCTTGCGAATCATGGCAGGCCCCTGAAAGAAGTTGCTGCTGATCTCTCAAAAGATAGTCGCAAAATGCCTGCCCGCCTATCGCCCATTTGGGCTACCCCGATCAGGGGGTGTGGAGAGCCCGCCGCGTGCCGGCCACTACGGTTGTTGCGCGGACGCCTCGGCCTCTCGTATCGCGCGCCGATCGAGCCCTGAGCGCCGAGCCGCAGTGCGCCGGTCGGGCACCGACCGCCGCTCGACGCCGGTCCACTGTGCCCGGATCTTGCGGCGATCCGCAACGCGGCGGTCGGCGCCCGAGCGTCGTGTGCCGAGCAGCGCCGGCACGTGCAGTCCTTCCGCGACAAGCCGCCGCTTGATGGCCGCGGCGAGCTGCGTCGTCTCGCCCGATGGCTTCGTACCGAACTCGGACTCCAGCGACTGCTGCAATCCGTGAAACGCCCGCATCGCGCCGGCGAAGTCGCCCGTGCGTTCCAGCAGCCTGAGCAGGCGCTGCACCTCGGACTCACTGAACGGCGAGAGCGCGAGTGCGCGTTTGCCCCAGAATGCCGCGCCGGGCGAATCGCCGCGCGCTTCGCATTCCGCCGACAAGTCCCAGGCGGCCTTGGCCGCGCGTTGGCTGAGATGGTGGCGTCGCCGCTCCAGCCATTCGGTGAACGCGATCGATCCGCCGTTGTGGAACCCGGGGAGCAGCTCGCCGCCGTATAGGCCCAGCGCCTCCTCCTTGCGGTTCGCGTCGAGCAGTGCTTCGAACTGCAGTGCGTCACACGCGACGGAGTCGGCCACGGCCACGCCATGCGAGCCGATGCCGATCAGGGCCTCGTCGCCGAGACAGCCGCGGAGAAACGACAGCGATTGCCGAAGCGCATTACGGGCACGCGAGGAATCGGACTCGGGCCAGAACGTGCCGATGATCTGGTCTCGCGATGTCGAACCGCCGCGCTGCGACATCAGCATGTATAGGAGCACAGCGACTCGCTTCGGCTGGCTGAGCAGCCGCGCGGCTTCGGTGCCTGCCGGCCCTTCGAATCCGAGCCGTCCGAGCGTGACGACGGTGGCCAGCCTAAGGCTGGCAGGTTGGGTCTGGATCAATTCGGCCTGGGGGGGCTGGGGGGCGAAAACCTTGCAAGCGTTGGACTTGAGCAGCGCCAAGTTTCGCGTCAGAACCCGTCAGAAGCAAGGGGCTCGGTGGACGGCCAAACAGCCCACGGAAGGTCTCGGTCGGAATTCGGCATAACAGCCAGATAACGGCAGCCGATTAGCCTACCTGCTTCACATCGACATCCGGAGTCCCCCCCGATGCCCCCCAGAGTCCCTGCCAGTCGCTGGCCGGTTCGTCTCATTTCGCTCGTGATTGCAGGCGCGGCGCTTGGCGCCTGTGCCGACGCCCCGCGCACCCCGACGCAGCCTGAAGCTGAAGGTGCGGCGCTCGTTGCTGGTCGAGTGGGCAACGTCACGCAATCGTATGCCAGCGGCACGACGCCGGTCACCACCTACGACCCGATCATCCCGGTGACGGGCGATCCGAACTGGGCGACCACCAAGTGCACGGCGGCGCCGGCGGTGGGACTCAACGCCAACTGGCAGAACCCGCATCCGGCCGTCACCGGCTTGATTCATGACTGGATGAACGACTGGTTCAGCGGGGCCGGGTGGATCAACGCCTGGGGCGTTCCGGGGCAGAAGCCGGTGTCCCAAGGACCGCTCGGACAGACCTGGACCAAGTACACCACGCAGGTGCAGGGCAACGGCACCTTCGTGATCCGGCTGCTCGCTGATAACTGCTCGTGGATCTACCTCGACAACACGCTGGTCGGCGTGCAGAACACCGACCTCTCGAAGAACTCGTACGGCCTCTCGCTGAACGGCACGCACAACCTCACGTTCATCATCTTTGACGGCGGCGGCCTTGCCGGCGGCAAGTTCATCCTCGAGACGACGACCACGCCGCCACCGCCGCTGGATTCGGACGGCGACGGCGTCCCCAATTTGAGCGATCCCGAACCGTACACGTCGAACTTCTACTATTACGTGGACTGGACGGCGGCCGACGCTGCTGCCGGTACCGCGAGCGGCACCATCAGCCTGCCGGGCGGACAGTCCGTCGGCGTGACCCTTCGCGTGCGCAATCCCAACGGCTCGGCGGGTTCGTTCTACAGTTCCCAACTCGGGTGCGGCACCGCCTACTGGACGGCCAACAACTCCGCGCCGTACGTCAGCCCCAGTGTGCTCAATGGGCCGCCCGCCTGCGACATTATCCAGCTGCAGGGCGGATCCAGTTCGACGTACGAAATCACCTTCTCGGAGCCCGTCTCTGACCCGATCATGCCTGTGCTCAGTCTGGGCAGTGGCGGCACACCGACCTACTACGATTTCGACCGGCAGTTCCAGATCGTCAGCACGGGGCTAGGGTACTGGGGCAACGGCACCTTCCGCGCCGACCCGGGTGAGGTGCTGTACGGCGCCGAGGGACACGGAACGATCCGCTTCATCGGGAGCATCACGACGCTCTCGTGGACGGTGCCGAAGCCGGAGTGGTGGCATGGCTTCACGTTCGGCATTCGTGGCAAGGCGTCGGCGGATCCCACCTCCGACTTCGATCTGGACGGAGTGTTCGACGCGACCGACAATTGCCCGCAGACGGCCAACGCGAGCCAGGCAGACGCCGACGCCGACGGCGTGGGTGACGCATGCGACTCCGTCAATGACAACACGGCGGACCCGGACGGCGACACCCTGACGAATGCGCAGGAGCGCGTCCTCGGTACGGACCCGCTGAACCCGGACACCGACGGGGACGGCGCCAAGGACAATGTGGATGCGTTCCCGCTCGATCCGACACGTTCGAAGCTCGTGAGCACGACCACGGTGAGCTTTGGCAGCGGTCCGTTCCCCTACAAGGGATCGGCATACGCCGCCACCGCCAGCGTGAGCCCGGGCGGCACCGCGACCATCGCGTACTCCGGTGATTGCACGAACGCCGGCACCTCCTGCACCGCGAAGGCCACCTACGCGGGCGACGCGACGCATTCGGGATCGAGCGCCACCGCGACCATCACCATCACGAAGGTGCCAAGCGCGACTGCGGTGAGCTTCGGCAACGGTCCATTCCAGTACACGGGCGCGCCGTTTACCGCCACGGCAAGCGTGAGCCCGAACGGCATCGCCTCAATCGTCTACAGCGGTGATTGCACGAACGCCGGCACCAGCTGCACCGCGACGGCCACCTATGCCGGCGATGCGAATCACACGGGATCGAGCGCGACGGCATCCATCACGATTGCGAAGGCGCCGAGCACGACCACGGTGAGCTTCGGCAGCGGACCGTTCCCGTATACGGGCTCCGCCTACACCGCGACGGCGAGCGTGAGCCCGAGCGGCACCGCGTCACTCGTCTACACAGGTGATTGCATCAACGGCGGCACCAGCTGCGCAGCCTCCGCGACGTACGCCGGCGACGCGAACCATTTCGGGAGCCAGGCGATCGCGAGCATCACGATCACCTACACCGTCTGCTCCGCGAAGAGCGACGATGACGACGATGATGACGATCACGGCGACAAGGCCAGCCGTGGCGTCGAGGCCGGCAGCACCATCCCCGTGAAGCTGCGCGTCTGCAACGCGGCTGGGCGGAACATCAGCTCTCGCTTGCTGCCGGTGAAGGCCATTGGCGTGAGCCCGACCGGCTCGCTCAACGACTCGGGCAGGGCGAATCCCGGATACCTGTTCCGCCTGGATGACGGAACCTACATGTTCAACCTCAGCACCAAGGGCTTCTCGGCCGGCAGCTTTACGCTGGATTACCGGATCGGCAACGATCCGACGATCTATCGATACGCCTTCGTCGTTCGCGCCAAGCAGAGCGAAGGCAAGGACGAGAAGAACGACGACAAGAAGGGCGGCAAGAAGTCGTAGGTCGCCGCGCCGGCTCCGCAGTTCGGCGCAGCAGGGAGAGCGCCCCGCACCGATGATTATCGGTGCGGGGCGCTCGCGGTTTGTCGGGCTGCACCGCGCCGTCGGTGCTCGCCGGCCCTATCATTAATCAGGTACCGCCGACCACGACGCAGGATCGTTTCCCCTGCCTCGCGCGTTCAGTTCAGGAGCAGATGCACCTTCAACAGCGCCACGATCGGAGCACGTCATGGACGAAAATGCGAAGAAGACCGACGGCAAGTGTCCGGTGATGCACGGGGGCAGCACGGCCAAGCCGGCCGGGGGCCCATCGAACCGCGACTGGTGGCCCAACCAGCTCAACCTCAGCATCCTCCACCAGCACTCCTCCCTCTCCAGTCCCCTGGGGACGGGCTTCAACTACTCTCAAGAGTTCGAGAAGGTCGACCTCGAGGCCCTCAAGAAGGACCTCTTTGCGCTGATGACCACCTCGCAGGACTGGTGGCCGGCCGACTACGGACATTACGGTCCGCTCTTCATCCGCATGGCCTGGCACGGCGCCGGCACCTATCGCATCGGCGACGGTCGCGGTGGCGCGGGCTCGGGCGCGCAGCGCTTCGCGCCGCTCAACAGCTGGCCCGACAACGGTAATCTCGACAAGGCGCGCCGCCTGCTGTGGCCAATCAAGCAGAAGTACGGCAACAAGCTCTCCTGGGCCGACCTGTTTGTCTTCGCCGGCAATTGCGCCATCGAATCCATGGGTCTCAAGCCCTTCGGATTCGGCGGCGGCCGCGCGGATGTCTTTGAGCCCGCGGAGGACACCTACTGGGGGGCAGAGGCAGAGTGGCTTGGCGATAAGCGCTATGAGGGTGACCGCAACCTCGAGAATCCGCTCGCGGCCGTGCAGATGGGCCTCATCT
>JBAZTM010000072.1:0-4598 GCA_041661925.1 Gemmatimonadaceae bacterium | reverse complement strand
GATCCCCTCGGCTCGGCGCGCGACATCCGCGAGACATTCGCGCGCATGGCGATGAACGACGAGGAGACCGTGGCGCTCACCGCCGGTGGCCACACGTTCGGCAAGACGCACGGCGCCGGCGACCCGAAACTCGTGGGACCCGAGCCTGAGGCCGCGCCGATCGAAGAGCAGGGACTCGGCTGGAAGAACGCCTTCGGCAGCGGCAAGGGCGACGACACGACCACCAGCGGGCTCGAAGGGGCGTGGACGCCGAACCCGACCAAGTGGGACAACGGCTACTTCGACATGCTGCTCGGATACGAGTGGGAGCTCACCAAGAGCCCGGCCGGCGCGCACCAGTGGACGCCCACGGACCCCGCCGCCAAGACGCTTGTGCCGGATGCGCACGATCCGTCCAAGCGCCACGCGCCGATGATGACCACGGCCGACATGGCGATGCGCGTGGACCCCATCTACCGCGAGATCTCAGAGCGCTTCCACAAGCATCCCGACCAGTTCGCCGATGCCTTCGCGCGGGCCTGGTTCAAGCTGACACACCGTGACATGGGGCCGCGCGCGCGTTACCTCGGCGCGCTCGTGCCAAAGGAAGAACTCATCTGGCAGGACCCGATTCCGGCCGTGGATCATCCGCTGGTTGACGCCAAGGATATCGCCGCGCTCAAGCAGAAGCTCCTTGGCGCCGGGCTTTCCATCACGCAGCTCGTGGCTACGGCGTGGGCGTCGGCCTCGACCTTCCGCGGCTCCGACAAGCGCGGCGGGGCGAACGGCGCGCGCATTCGTCTGGCGCCGCAGAGGAGCTGGGAAGGGAACCAGCCCGCCATGCTCGCCAAGGCGCTCGAGGTGTTGGGCAAGATCCAGCAGGAATTCAACGGCGCGCAGAAGGGCGGCAAGAAGGTGTCGTTGGCCGACCTCATCGTGCTTGGCGGGTGCGCGGCGGTGGAGGCCGCGTCCCAGAAGGCCGGGGTCAAGATCGAAGTGCCGTTCACGCCGGGTCGCGCGGATGCCTCGCAGGAGCAGACGGACGTGGATTCGTTCGCCGTCCTCGAGCCTGTCGCCGACGGCTTCCGCAACTACCAGAAGGCCGCGTACACAGTGAGCGCCGAGGAGCTGCTGGTGGACAGGGCGCAGTTGCTGACGCTCACCGCGCCCGAGATGACGGTGCTTGTGGGTGGGATGCGCGCGCTGAACGCCAACTACGGCGCAACCAAGCACGGTGTGTTCACGGCGCGTCCCGAAGTGCTGACCAACGACTTCTTCGTGAACCTGCTCGACATCGGAACGACGTGGAAGGCCACGTCTGACGCGGCGGACGTCTTTGAAGGGCGCGACCGCGCCACGGGCGACGTGAAGTGGACCGCCACGCGCGCGGACCTCGTCTTTGGCTCGAACTCGCAGCTTCGCGCCATTGCGGAGATCTACGCGCAGTCCGATGCGAAGGAGAAGTTTGTGAAGGACTTCGTGGCGGCGTGGACGAAGGTAATGAATGCGGACCGCTTCGACTTGCACTAAGGTGCAGGAGAGCAGGCGAGTGGCGCTCTGGCTTCGGCCGGAGCGCCACTCTCGTTTCACTACAAGCCGAAGCGCAGTTCCACCGTGATCGTGTCGCCGTCGCCCTTGGCACCGCGAACATTGGCGGGCACGGCAAGCAGCGTGCACCCATCCTTGCCGCGCCAGACGCTCGTCTGCCAGGTCACGCCGTTCACGGTCGCCTGCACCGGCGTCCGGCCCCAGCCGTGGGTCACGGGAGGGGCAAGCCGGTTCGGAACCGGCACGAAGTGCCAGCCCCCCTTTCCTGGATAGCGGAACATCTTTCCGCGGAACTTGCCGCCGTGGGATGTCACTGAAGATCCTTCTTTGCCGATTTGAAGAAACGACCGCGCTCCCGGTCCTTCTTCCGTCGCTCGGCGTAGGACGCTTCGTAGTACGCCGACTCTTTCGTCAATTGCACGAAGCTCTCAAAGTGGTCAGCGCTGATCTGGCCAACCTCCACGGCCTCCAACACCGCACAGCCCGGTTCATTGGTGTGCGTGCAATCTCTGAAGCGACAGTGCGACGCGAGCTCGAAAATCTCCGGGTAGCTCGCCTCGAGTCCGCCGTCAGCCCCCAGGACACCGAACTCCCGCATGCCGGGGTTATCCACGACCAGGGCGCCGTTCGCCAGGAGCATGAGCTCTCGCCTGACCGTGGTATGTCGTCCCTCACCGCTGCCGCTCACGTCCTGCGTCTGCAGGGCGTCACGGCCCAGCAGGGCATTGATGAGTGTGCTCTTGCCGACGCCGGATGAACCGACAAAGCAATAGGTCTTTCCCGGTGCGAGGATGCGCTTCAGGGCATCGACGCCCTCGTGCGTGACGTTGCTCAACGTCAGCGCCGGCTCGGTAATGCCCGCGTTGCGGATCTCAGCTATCTGGGAGGCCAGTGCATCGGCCGTCATCAGGTCCACCTTGGTCAGCAGGATCAACGGCGTGGCGCCGCCGTCCTTCACCATCACCAGATAGCGTTCCAGTCGCTTGAGGTTGAAATCGAAGTGGCATGACTGGACGACAACGACGTAGTCCACGTTGGCCGCGATCATCTGGTACTGGACCGGATCGCCGGGCGCCTTGCGTCGCAGGCAGGTCTGCCGGTCGAGAATCGCGTGGACCACGCCAAACTGGTCCTGCGTGGACTTCTCCACGCAAACCCAGTCGCCGACACAGGGCCGCTGCGACGCGTCCGTTGATTCATGCAACGTCTTTCCAGGCAGCTTGCCTCGAAAGAAACCTGATGTTCCGACCAACAGGAGCTGGTCCCGATCAACCGCAGCAACGCGCGCCTTGTCGTGGTGAGCGCCGCAACGGCCGGCTTGCGCGGCAAACCATTCGTTCCAGCCCAGCGTGTCCAGCGTATACTCGACCATGACGGAGACTCGAAGGCGTGGCGGAGGTTGCTGTCCGCGGCTCGGCAGCGTACTTTGTTATGCAAAGTCGCACGCGCGCCCCGGCGGCGGGTCCAAGAGGGCGGGGAGATTCTAATGAAGAAATGGCTCAGACGCATCCGCGGCGCCATCGGCATGGGACTCACCTGGGCCGTCGGTTGGGCCATCATGGGCATCGGTATTGGCGTGGCCAGCATCGCCCTTCCGTTCCTGCCGTGGCACCTGTTCTTCGAGATCTTCGACGCCCCGCTCCCGGCGATGGCGGTGCCGGGTTTCTTCGGCGGCATCTTCTACTCCATCGTGCTCGGAATCGCCGGCCGCCGTCGCCGCTTCGAGGAACTCTCCCTCCCCCGCGTCGCCGCCTGGGGCGCGCTCGGCGGCCTGATGCTCGCCCTCTTCCCGTCCTTCCTCGTACTCGTGGGGCTGGCGCAGCTCGGCCGCCCCGATGCGAGCCTCGCGCAGCTCACCGCCCTCTTCGCCGCGCCGTTCATGCTCGCCGGCGCGGGTTCGGCCTCGGGCTCGCTGCTGCTCGCCCGTAAGGCCGAACGTCACGCGCTCGGCGCCGGTGATGAGCTGGCGGATCTGGGCCTGACCGACGCCGAGAAGCGCGAGCTGCTCGGCCGCGGGACCTGACCCCGCAGCGTCCCGCCATGACAATGCTACGCGCGTCGCGAGGCCTGCATCACATACCATTTGCCGCCAGCCCAGCTCTGCGGGAGTGCCAGCACCACGAGAAGAACCGGGTACCAGCGCGGGCCGAGTCCGGCGTTCCACGTGGCGATGACGCCGACGAGGCCGAGCACGATGCCTACGGCGCCGAGGATGATCGCATGGCGCATGGGCCGATCAGGGGCCAGTCGCGCCGTGAGCCACGCGCCGGCCACGCCGATGACGATGCGATACGACGTCGCCAGGACGGAGAGTCGGTCGTCGAGGGGCTGATTCATCGGCGGGTACACCTGCACCACGTGAAGCAGGACGTCCACCATCGTGGTGACGAGGATGATGAAGAGCACGCCCGCGACAATTGCCCAGACCGATTTCCTGTTCATGAGATTCTCTGCGAGGGGGGACCGGCTTAGCGCGACCCGCAAAGATGCAGCCCGATCGGGCAGTCGGCGACCGCGCATGCGGCCCGCTCCGCGGAGAGTCTTGCAATACATAGCACAACAATGTATACTAGCTCTATGTATCTGTCGTTTCTGTCGTTTCTGTCGTTTCTGTCGTTTCTGTCGTTTCTGTCGTCTCTGCCGTTTCTGCTGCGCTTCTGTCCCTAATGGACATCGGCAAGGATCTCGTCGCCGCCACGGCCACGCCGCTGGTGCTCGCCATCCTCGCCGAGGGTGAGAGCTACGGTTACGCCATCATCAAGCGCGTGGCCGAGTTGTCCGGCGGCGAGCTCCAGTGGACGGACGGCATGCTGTACCCGGTTCTCCATCGCCTGGAACGCGACGCCCTGGTGAAGTCCAGCTGGGGCGAGTCCGAATCGGGTCGGCGACGGAAGTACTACCAGCTGACCAAGGCGGGCGCCGCGGAGCTGGCGATCTTGAAGCGGCAGTGGCAGACCGTGAACAAGGCACTCCGCGCGACCCCGTTCAACGCGATTTAGCGCACGCCGCAGGACACCTGAAGGCGCTTCGCAGGAGGCATCCCCGTGCTTGAAGAACAGATCAGCGAGTGG
>JBAZTM010000071.1:6432-19562 GCA_041661925.1 Gemmatimonadaceae bacterium | reverse complement strand
TGACCTCAGCGAACTGGCGCGCGCCCAGCGCGTGCTCGCGTGGGGCGAGATGGCGCGGCAGGTGGCGCACGAGATCAAGAATCCGCTCACGCCGATGCGCCTGGGCATGCAGCACCTGCGGCGTGCGCGCGGCGATGCGCGAGTGGACTTTGACGCGGTGCTCAACGAGAACGTAACGCGCATGCTCGCCGAGATCGACCGGCTCGACGAAATCGCGCGGGCCTTCAGCCGCTATGGCATGGTGCCCGAAGAGCAGGCGCCGCCGGGCGAGGTGGACGTGGCGGCGATTGTCGCGGACGTGTTGCGCCTCGAGCAGATCGGCGCGGGCGAAGTGGAGTGGCTCGTGGACGGCGCCGGATCGTCCGTGATGGCGATGGCACGCGAGCCGGAACTGCGCGAGGCGCTGCTCAACGTGCTCGAGAATGCGCGCCATGCGGGCGCCCGCCGAGTGCGGGTGTCGCTGGGCAAGGGGGAAGGGCATGTGCGCCTCGTCGTGCGCGACGACGGCCACGGCATTCCGTCGGACGTGCTGCCACGGATTTTCGAACCGCACTTCTCCACGCGCACCAGCGGCAGCGGACTCGGACTCGCCATTAGCCGCCGGTTGATCGAGGGATGGGGCGGCGGAATCGAGGTGACGAGCGCACTGGGCGAGGGCACGGCCGTGACGATCCGGCTGGTCGGAAGGGGACCGTCCTGACACATTACAGGCTGCCATGAGCTCCCCACTCTCCACGTCGCCGCAGAAGCGATCGGGCGGGATTCCGACGCACCTCGACCGCTGGGAGCTTCCGCCCGGCTGGCGCTGGGGCGACGACGGAGTGTTCACGCCGCACCGGCACGCGATGCAGGTGATTGACGCGTTCGGGCGTCCGCTGGCGCTGGTCACGGCGCCCGACCCGGCGCACGAATCGTGGCTGTTCGCGGAGGCTCGGCACCTTGCGCACCGCAACCATCCGAACATCCCCACGACGTACCACTTCTGGCGGCGGTATCGCGAGAGTCGGCGCGGGCCCGGCTACCTGCGGCGCTGGGTGGCGGGCGAAACGGTTGGCGCGCGGTTGCGGCGCATTGGCACCGAGACAGTTCCGTACGTGCTGCGCGTGCTTCGCGCCGCGGGCTCGGCGCTCGCCTATCTGCACGACACGGGCACCACGCACGGCGCCGTGTCGCCCGACAACATCTACACGACGCCCGCCGGACGCCTGTACCTGCTGGGATGGCAATGGGCAGTCCCGCGTGAGGAGATTCCCGCTGGCGTCCATCCCGATGAGCAGTGGGTGCCGATGCCTCCAGAATTGGTGACAGGGCCTTGGCGTCCGACGCCGGCGAGCGACCAGTGGCAGCTCGGCGCTGTGTGCTTCGCGATTCTCACGGGCGAACTGCCGCCGCGCGTGGACCAACCGCCCCTGCGGTGGGTACGGCCGGAGTGCCCGGCGAGCGTGGCCGAGCTGATTGACCGCGCGCTCGCGCCCGAACCCGGCGACCGGTTCTTCAACCTGCCGGCGATGCTGCGGCAGATCGAGCGCATCTCCGGCACGGGCACGCCGCTGGTGGTGGGCGTGGACCAGTCGTCGGGCGAATACCGCGCCGTCTCCGAGGAGGATCGACTGCGCTGGGCCACCGGCGACGATTACGAAGTGCTGGCGTCGCTCGGCGCCGGACAGTTCGGTTCCGTCTGGCGCGTGCGCGACCTGTCGCTGGAGCGCGAAGTGGCGCTCAAGATGCTCCACCCGACGTTCGCGCGGAACGAGGACGCCGTGGCGCGCTTCCGTCGCGAGGCGCGGCTCGCCGCGCAGCTCAAGCATCCCGCCATCGTTCCTATCTTCTCTTGGGACTCGAAGGGCGACGTCTCCTGGTACACGATGGAGGTCCAGGAGGAAGGGTCGGTCGCCGATCTCGTGGCGCGCCAGGGGCCGCGAACGCTCGCCGAGATCGCGCCGCAGGTGGACTCGGTGCTCGACGGCCTCAGCCTCGCGCACTCCAACGGGATCATCCACCGCGACATCAAGCCGGAGAACATCCTCATCGACCGGTACCGGCGGTGGCGGCTGTCCGACTTCGGCATCGCGAACGCGCTGGGTGACGACAAGGCGAGTGCGTCCGGCACGCCCGCTTTCGCGGCCCCCGAGCAGCTGCTCGGCGAGAAGCAGGGGGTCGGCGCCGACCTGTTCGCGGTGGCCGGCATCGTGATCTTTGCGCTGACCGGTGCGCTCCCGTTCGGCGGCGGTGACGCGCGCACCATCCTCGCGCAGCAGCTCGCGGGGCGGATTGACCTCAGCCGGTTCCCGCCCGAACTCGGCGACTGGCTGCACCGTGCGCTCGAGCCGGAGCCCGACCGCCGCTTTCACGACGCGGCGTCGATGCGTCGCGAGTGGCGCGACCTGACGCGCGAGCTCGCGCGCCAGGAGCGGCGCGCGACGCGATGGTCCCGCTGGTGGCGGTCCATCCGCCGCTTCTTCACCAAGCCGCGGTAGCACCGGCGCGCGGCCGCGCGCTCGTGCCGTCTCGCGGCCGCGTCGCCGCCGCTAGGGCGTACCGCGCACGGTCTTGACGTTCACGAACGAGCGAATGCCCTCGCGCGCCAGTTCGCGTCCGATGCCGCTCGCCTTGACGCCGCCGAACGGAAAGCGCGGATCGCTGGCCACCATCGCGTTGATGAACACGGAGCCGGTCTCGATGCCATCGGCGAAGCGCCGGGCCTCCGCGGGGTCGCGCGTCCAGACCGATGCGCCAAGCCCGAAGGTCGTGTCATTGGCGAGCGCGAGCGCCTCGTCGGCGCCGGCGACGCGGAAGAGCGGGGCCACCGGCCCAAAGACTTCCTCGCGCGCCGTCGCCGAGTCGCGCGGCACGTTCCCCAGCACGGTGGGAGGATACGTGTTGCCGGGTCCGGGAGGCACGACGCCGCCGCAGAGCACGCGCGCGCCGGCGGCGACGGTGCGGCGCACCTGATCGTCCACTTCGCTCCGGATGGACGCGGTCGCGAGCGGCCCGATATCGGTGGTGTCGAGCAGCGGGTCGCCGATGACCAGCGCGCGCATGGCCGCGGTGAAGCGTTCGGCGAACGCGTCGTAGACCGCCTCGTGAACAATGAAGCGCTTGGCGGCGATGCACGACTGGCCGTTGTTGATGCAGCGCGCGCGCACGGCGGTGGCGGCCGCGGCGTCCACGTCGGCAGAAGCGAGCACGACGAAGGGATCGCTGCCGCCCAGCTCGAGCACGCAGGGTTTCACCGCGCGCCCGGCGCGGGCGCCGACATCGCGGCCGGCGGCCTCTGAACCGGTGAGCGTCACCGCGGCGACGCGCGGATCCTCGATGAGCCCCCCGGCGCGCGACCCGGCAATGAGCAGCGTGGTGAACGCGCCGTCACCCGCACCGTCACCCGCGCCGGCCGCCGTGAAGAGCCGCTCGATGGCGAGGGCGCACTGGGGCACGTTGGAGGCGTGCTTGAGCAGGACGACGTTGCCAGCGGCGAGCGCGGGGGCGGCGGCGCGAATGGCCTGCCAGTACGGGAAGTTCCAGGGCATGATGGCGAGCAACACGCCGAGCGGAAGGAAGTGCACCGCGCCCTCCTCGCGGCCGTCGCGCACGACACGTTCCGGCGCGAGGAGCGCCGCGGCCTCGTCGGCATAGTAACGGCAGAGCAACGCGCACTTCGCGACCTCCTGCCGCGACGCGGCCACCGGCTTGCCCATCTCGAGCGTGGCAAGGCGCGCGAGGGGCTCACGTTCCTCATCGAGCAGGTCGGCCATGCGCCGCAGCATGGCGGTGCGCGCCTCGAGCGGGGTGGCCCGCCAGCGCGCCGCCGCCAGCGCGGCGCGCGAGAGGAGGCGTTCGATGTCGGCTTCGGTATGGTCGGCGATGACGGCGAGCACATCGCCCGTGGCGGGATTGACGCTGGACTGTGGCATGAGGGCACGATGCATCAGGCAGGCAGGCGCCGCCAGTCTGCGCCGGCCGCCGTTCCGCGCGGAGGCTCTTCACGCACCGCCATTCCGCCCGGCGGTTCATCACGCACCACCGCTCGTTTAGCTTTCACGGATACCTCTCTCCAATCCACATGCCGCCGCGCCCCGCCCCCGCCACACCTGCGTTCAAGGTTCGCCGCTCCGCCGTCTCCGGGCGCGGCGCCTTCGCAATCCGCGACATTCGCAAGGGCGAACGGCTCATCGAGTATCTGGGCGAGCGCATCTCGCACGCCGAGGCCGATGCCCGGTACATCGACGAGGCGATGGCGGCGCACCACACATTCCTGTTCGCCGTGTCGCGCCAGACGGTGATTGACGCCTTCGTGGGCGGCAATGACGCGCGCTTCATCAACCACTCGTGCGCCCCCAACTGCGAGGCGGTCATCGAGGGGAGCCGCGTGTTCATCTACGCGCGCAAGCCGATCGCGAAGGGCGAGGAGCTGTTCTACGACTACGGCTACGAACGCGATGGCACGGAAACGCCGGAGGATGAGCGGCGCTACGCCTGTCGCTGCGGCGCCAGGCGCTGCCGCGGCACCATCCTCGCGCCCAAGCGGCCGCCGCGCCCCAAGCCGCACCACGCGGTGGCGCGGCACACGGACAAACGCGTCGCCGACTGATGCGAACGGGGGAGGCGAACGTCGCCTCCCCCGTCGGCCGTCGGGGCATACGGCGCCTACGCGACCGGCTGCGTTTCGTCGAGCCGGCTGATGTCGAGCGACATCACGCCGTCGGCGCCGGGCGGGTTGAAGATGTTGTTGAAGCGCCGGTCCCAGTCAATCTCATCGGCCTTGTACGACGTGCGCGCGTGCACCGTGGTGGCGAAGGTATCGTCCGTCCCCGTGAGGAGGAGCAAAATCTCGGAATCCCGCGCGTGCAGCGCCGCGGCGTCGAGCTCCCACAGCGGGCTGGCCGGCGTGATGGGATGCACGATCGTCCAGGCGAGCGGGAAGAACGTCACCTCGGCGCGGTCGAGCGTGAGCGGCCGGTACCGGCGCACCGGGACGGGGCCGCTCTCGTCCATGAATGAGAACGACAGCGACGCCCTGAGTTCGATGAGTTCGTTCTTGCGCCGGTTCGCCATGCGGATCATCAGGGCCTTGCCGTCGCGAAACGGGGCGATCACCGCGCGCCGGCTGAAGTTGATGTCCGCCGTGGGGCGGGCGAAGCGCGCGAAGAAGAGCCCGGTGATGAGCGCCTGCGCGAGCACGCCGACCAGTGCCTCCCCGGTCATGATGAGGAGCGCCGGCGCGCCATTCGGGCTGATGTTGCCATACCCGATGGTGGCGAACGTCTCGACGGAGAAGAAGAAGGCGCGCCCGAACGCGCCGCCCATCGTGCTGGGGTCCGGGCCGGTGATGGCGGCGTCACCGCACAGCAGGAAGAGCACGGCGAACAGCACGTTGATGCCCAGGTAGATCAGCACCACCCAGCCGAAGAAGGCGGGCCAGCGCAGCGTCAGCGCGCTGTGGTAGAGGCTCACCGCCTCCGACCACGGCAGTCCGACGCGCCGGACGTTGAAGGTCCCGTCGGGGTTCAGCAGGCGCTTTCGGCTGGCCGTCGACACGACGGCGCCAAAGCCGAGGTCTTCCTTTTCCTCGGGCCCCCGCGGGGTCGGGATGGCGGCATAGTTCATGGTTTCCATGGCGTGCTAAGTTATGTCAGGGCCGCGCGAGCCGCACGCGTCGCGACGATGCCTTCGTGGTGAGTGCCAGCACCCTTCTCCGCCGGTAGGACCGATGACCTTCGACCAACTTGAGACGCCCGTTCCCCTCGTCGACCTCGACGTGATGGGGGCCAATCTCGATGCAATGCAGTCGTACGCGGACGGCCACGGCCTTTCGCTTCGCCCGCACAGCAAGACGCACAAGTCGGTGTACGTGGGACGGGAGCAGATGCGGCGCGGCGCCGCCGGGTTGTCGTGCGCCACACCGCACGAGGCCACCATCATGCAGCAGGCATCCGACGACTTGCTTGTCGCGTACCCGGTGATCGGCCACGCCAAGCTCGACCGGCTCTTCAGCGTGCGCGACGACGTCGCGCTGCGCGTGCAGCTCGACTCCGCCGAGGCCATTGACCAGCTTGCGGCGGCGGCGGTGCGCCACGACCGCGCGGTGGCGGTGACCGTGGAGTTCGACGCGGGGATGCACCGCGTGGGCGTGCCCTCGCTCGACGACGCCATCACGCTGGCGAAGCACGTGCACGCCAACCCGCCGCTGGAGTTCTCGGGCATCGCGTTCTACCCCGGGCACATCCGCGAGCCGGTCACCGCGCAGGACGCCGCGCTCGAGCGGCTTCGTCACCGCGTGGCGCAGGCCATTGAGGCGTTCACGGAGGCGGGGCTCCCCCCGGCGGTCGTGAGCGGCGGCTCCACGCCCACCATGTGGCGCTCGCACGAGATCACGGGCCTCACCGAGATCCGCCCGGGAACGTACGTCTACAACGACCGCACGACCGCCGAGATCGGCGCCTGCCGATGGGAGAACTGCGCGTTCACGGTGCTCGCCACGGTCGTGAGCACCAGCGTGCCCGGACAGGCCGTGATTGACGCCGGCGCCAAGGCGTTGGGCCGCGAGCCGATCCGCGGCGCGACTGGGGAAGGGTGGGGGGCGCTGCTCGATCGCCCCGAGGTCGTGGTGTCACGGATGAGCGAGGAGCACGGCATTCTCGACCTGTCCGGCTCCAGCTGGCGCCCGCGCGTGGGAGAGCTGGTGCGCGTCGTGCCCAACCATGTGTGCATCGTGACGCACCTGAACGACGTGATCTTCGGCGTGCGCGACGATGAAGTGGTCACCTCGTGGCCCGTGGATGCGCGGGGCAGGGGGTACGGGTCGCTGATTGGGGTCTAGGTGTTGCACGCTGGGCTCCTTCACCACGGAGCGCACGGAGAACTACAAGAGGGCCACGGAGTACTGCCACTACTGGGGGTAATGACATCGCGCCACGCTGATGACAGCGTGGCGCGCGCTTTTCCCCCAAGAAGTTGCAGTACTCCGTGGCCCTCTGCAGTTCTCCGTGTGCTCCGAGGTGAAGAAGCCAGGATCGCCCCTCAGTGCGCCCGCGACCCCGACGTCATCGCCGAGACCATCTCGTCAAAGCCAGCGGACGCGCGATCGTCACGGGTGAGGAGCGAGACCACGATTCCGACCAGGAACGAGCCGGGAATCGTCACGATCGCCGGGTTCTTCAGCGGAAACCACGCCGCGTTGTGATGCAGCATGTCCACCTGGATCACCGGCGACAGCGCAATCAGCCCGACGGTGACGAAGGTGCCGAACACCATTGACGCCACCGCACCCCACGTGGTGCAGCGGCGCCAGAAGATGGAGAGCACGAGCGCCGGGAAGTTGGCGCTCGCCGCGATCGCGAAGGCGAGCGAGACCATGAACGCGACGTTCTGTCCCTTGAAGGCGATGCCGAGGATCACCGCCAGCACGCCGGCAACCAGCGTCGCGGCGCGCGCCACCTTCATCTCCTCGGCCGGACGCACCTCGCCCTTGCGCACGAGGCTCGTCCAGAGGTCGTGTGAGAGCGCCGAGGCACCGGAGAGCGTGAGTCCGGCCACCACCGCCAGGATGGTCGCGAACGCTACCGCGGCGATGAACCCGAGGAACGGCGTGCCTCCGAGGAACTCGGCGAGCAGCGGCGCGGCCATGTTGCCGCCCTTGTCGAACTGCGTGATCACGTCGGGCCCCACGAGCACCATGGCGCCGAAGCCAAGGATGAACGTCAGCAGGTAGAAGCCCGCGATGAGTCCGGTGGCGTAGAACACGGACGTCCGCGCGGCGCGCGCGTCGGGCACCGTGTAGAAGCGCATGAGAATGTGCGGCAGTCCGGCCGTGCCAAACATCAGGGCGAGCCCGAGCGAGATCGTATCGAGCGGGTTCGTAACGAGCTTGCCGGGCGCGAGCACGCCGTTGCCGTACTTCTCGGCCGCCGCGGCGAAGAGCGCCGCCGGACTGCCGTGGAAGTGCGCCATCACCATGGACGCCAGCAGGAAGGCGCCGCCGAGCAGCAGCACCGCCTTCACGATCTGCACCCACGTGGTGGCGAGCATGCCGCCGAACAGCACGTACGCCATCATCGCCGCGCCCACGATGATCACGGCGTACTCGTACGAGAGGCCGAACATCAGCTTGATGAGCGAGCCCGCCCCCACCATCTGCGCGATGAGGTAGAACAGCACCGTGGTCAGCGTGCCGAGCGCGGCGGCCATTCGCACCGGCGTGTGCTGCAGGCGCGTGGCCACGACGTCGGCGAACGTGTACTTGCCGAGGTTGCGCAGCGGCTCGGCGATGAGAAACAGCACCACCGGCCAGCCGACGAGCCAGCCCGTCGAGTAGATGAGTCCGTCGAAGCCCGACGTCGAGACAAGCCCCGCGATGCCGAGAAACGACGCCGCGCTCATGTAGTCGCCGGCGAGCGCAAAGCCGTTCTGGCCGGCGCTCACCGTGCGGCCCGCCGCATAGAAATGTTCGGCGGTGCGCGTGCGCCGCGCCGCCCAATAGGTGATCCCAAGCGTGATGGTGATGAACGCAAAGAAGAACGACATCGCCACGACGTTCGGCTTGCCGATGGCGCTATCCACGGACGCGGCCGAAGCGGCCGCGACCGGCGCGGCCGCGGCCTGCAGCAGGAGGGCGGGCATCACTTGCCGCCCTCGGCCTTCAGCCGCGTGATTTCGCGGTCAAAGTGATTGTTCGCCCATCGCACGTAAATCCACGTCGTGGCCCAGGCCGCCACGATGACGAGTGCGCCGAGCAGGATGCCGACGCTTAGCCCCGGCATGAGCAGCCGGCCCATAAGGGGCTTTGCGTAAGCGACGAGAAGGATGAAGCCGAAGTACACCGCGGCCACCACGGCAGTGAGCGCAATGGCGATGCGCCACCGCCGATGGTGGAGGGCGTGATAACTCATGGGGGGCTCCGCGGGTCAGGGGTTAGCGGTCGGGCTCCGGTTCGGGAATGCGCCCCGGCGTGTACGGGGCGCCCGCCTTTTCCAGCGCGGCTTCGATCTTTGGAATCGTCTCCTGCACCAGCGTCCGCAACGCCGCGCGCTGCGGGCCGAACTGCTCCTCCGCGATGGCCAGGTCGCGCAGCATCGTCGACGTCGGCGCGCCCAGATGGCGTCCCATGTCGCCCGGAATACCGCTCACGCGCTCGCTGATGGACGGCGGCGTCGCCTCGTTGCGCGCTCGCAGCACATCGTCTCCACGCAACGCCTCAACGATGTCCCGCAGCGACTTGATCGCCGCGCGCACGTCGGCCTGCACCGACGCCGGCACCGCCGGAGTCTGGTCCGCCGCACGCAGCATCGCGTCCAGTCGGGCCTGCGTCGCGGTGGCCAGCTCGACCGCACCGCCCACCGCGCGCTGCACCGCCTGCTGGCGCGTCATGAACTTCGCGCGCTCCGCATGTTCGGCGAGCGTGACGGTCCCGGCCGGATCGGCGAGGACCTCGATGCTCTGTTGCGCGCCGATCGGCGTCACGACACCGTCCACGCGCTGCGCGACGGAGACCGCGTATCGTCCCGGCACCACGTAGGGACCGCTGGGGCCGAAGCCGCCGCCCTCGCCCGCCCCCTCTCCACCGGGCGCGCGTGGACGTGCGAGCGTGATGGCCGCAAGGCGCAGGTCCCACGCCACGCGCTGAAAACCCTTGCCGACCGGGCCACTCATCGTACGGATGGGCGCGCCCGTCGAGTCGCTGATCGTGATGATCACTGTTGGCGCCTCGGCGAGCGCCTCAGCCTTCAACTCTGCGTTGGATGGATAACTGATCGGCTTGTCCGCCTTCTCGGCGGCCTTCTCCGCTTCGACGCGCCTGGCCTGCTTCGTCTTCAGCGCCTCGGGCAGGTAGTAGGTGATGACCGCGCCGTACGGCGGGTTGTCAGCCGTGAAGAAGTTCTCGCCCTGGAACGACTTGCCCCGGCCGCCGTAGGCCTGCGTCGTCATGTACAGCCAGGTGCGGCGCACCGGCTCGACGCCCGCTGCCTTGAGTGAACCGGCGGTAGCGCGGCGCAGCGGGGTGTAGTCGTCCATCACGTAGAAGCCGCGACCGAAAGTGGCGATCACCAGGTCGTTTTCGCGCTTCTGCACCACGAGGTCGCGCACCGCGATGGTGGGCAGGCCCGGGAGCTTGAACCAGTGCTTGCCGCCGTCCTTGCTGGCCCACGCGGCGAACTCGGTGCCGGCGAACAGCAGGTTCGGGTCGACATGATCTTCCGCGAACGCGTACGTGGAGCCGCGCGCCGGCAGGTCGCCGGTGATCGACGTCCAGGTCCGTCCCGCGTCGGCGCTCTTTACGAGGTACGGCTTGAAGTCGCCGTTCTGGTGGTTCTCGACCGCCGCGTACACGGTGCGTGCGTCATGCTGCGACGCCCGGATGCGCGCGATGTAGGCGTTGGACGGTACGCCGGGCAGTGAGTCCACGCGGCGCCAGTTCTTGCCGCCGTCCTCGCTCACCTGGATCAGGCCGTCATCGGTGCCGACGTACAACAGCCCTTCCGTCTTCGGCGACTCGGCGATGGCGCTGATGTTGCCGTAGAGCGCCGTGGACTGGTTCTTGGCGACGGCGTCCGGACCCCACAGCTTGCCCATGAGGGGCAGTTTATTGCGCTCGAGCTGACGCGAGAGGTCCGGCGAGATCGCGGTCCACGTGTTGCCGCGGTCCTCGCTGCGGTAGAGCCGCTGCGACGCCGTGAAGAGCCGCGTGTGCTTGTGTGGGGAGATGATGATGGGTGTATCCCAGTTCCATCGCGCCGGCGCTTCGCCCGGTTCGGTGGACGGCTGGATGCCAACGCGCTGGCCGGTGCGGCGGTCCACGCGGACCATGGAGCCGTGCTGCGCCTCGGCGTAGATGGTGTTCGGGTCTTCCGGGTCGATGCGCGAGACGAAGCCGTCGCCGCCCTGCGTGACGACCCAATCCTGATTCATGATGCCGTGGTCCGACCGGGTGCGCGACGGGCCGTGGAGCGAGTAGTTGTCCTGCGTGCCGCCGGCGATGTTGTAGAACGGCAGGTCGTTGTCGACGTCCACGTCGTAGAACTGCGTGATCGGCAGGTTCTCGTAGAACGCCCACGTGCCGCCGCGGTCCCAGCTCCGGTAGAGGCCGCCGTCATTGCCCATCAGCACGTGGTCGGTGTTCTTCGGGTCCACCCACATGATGTGGTTGTCCACGTGCATACTGCGCTGGCCGAACGCGCGCAGGGTACGCCCGCCGTCGTCGGAGACTTGCGTCATCACATCGGGGATGTAGATCCGCTCCGCGTCCACCGGGTCGGCCCAGATCTGGCCATAGTACATCGAGCCCTGGTTGAAGTCGGAGCGCTTCTCCCATGTCACGCCGTTGTCGCTCGAGCGGTAGACACCGCCCTTGCGGCTGGCGGCCTCGACGTTGGCGTACACGATGTTCGAGTTCACGGGCGAGATGGCGATGCCGATGCGACCGAGCTCCTCGCCCGGAAGTCCGGTGGTGACCTTGGCCCACGTCTTGCCGCCGTCGGTGCTGCGGTGAATGGCGCTCTCCGGGCCGCCGTTAATCAGCGTGAAGAAGTGCCGGCGCCGCTGGTACGAGGTGGCGATGACGACTTTCGGGTTGCGCGGATCAACTTCCACGTCGGAGACGCCGGTGTTCTCGCTGATCTTGAGCACCTGCTCCCACGTCTTGCCGCCGTCGGTGGTCTTGTAGAGGCCGCGGTCGCCGCCAGCGTTCCAGAGCGGACCTTGCGCGGCGACGTAGACGATGTCGCTGTTGGTCGGATCGACCACGATCTTGCCGATGTGCTCGGACTGCTTGAGGCCGACGTTCTTCCAGGAGCGCCCGTTGTCCTCGGACTTGTAGACGCCGTCACCGTAAGCCACGGAACGCTGCGAGTTGTTCTCGCCGGTTCCCACCCAGACGATGTTTGGGTTGCGCTTGTCGATGGTGATCCAGCCAATCGAGTACGCCCCCTCGCGATCCATGATGGGCTGCCAGGTGGCGCCGCCATTGACCGTCTTCCACAGGTTGCCCGACGAGGCGCCAACATAAATGATGGCCGGGTTGTTCGGGTGCACGTCGAGCGCGCCAATGCGTCCCGAGGTCATGGCCGGGCCGACGTTGCGTGCGCGCAAGCCGCCGAACGCCTCGGTGTTGAAGGGCGAGCGCGGCGTGGTGTCGGCCGGCGCCTTCGTCGCGGCGGCGGGCTTGGCCGCCTGCTTCGCCGGCGCAGCGGCCGCGGGTTTGGCGGCAGGCCCGGCGGTTGGCTTTGCCGGGACCGCTGTGCCCTGCGCGAACAGACTGAAGGGCGCGACGATGAGAACGGTTCGCAGGGAAGCGATGAAATGGCGCGTCATATGAAGGCCAGGGTGAGGAACGGAAGTCGCCTGCAGGTTGCGCAGCAGGCATGAAGGTCGCGCATTGTACGAAGTCGTGCCAGCGATTGACGGTGCGCGACGGGGGATGGCGAACTCGCCATCCCCCGCGCGTTGCGACAACTCGCCGTGGTGCTACCGGTCGTCGTACTCGCCAAATGGGAATCCGGCATTGGTGCCGCCGCCGCTGACCCGCTCGATCCTGAGCAGCTGCTTGTACGTCTTGTCTCCAACCTTGAGCGTCACGAGATACGAGCCGGAGCCCGCCTCGCTGCCCCCACCGAATCCGCCGAACCCGCCGCGGCCGGCGCCTGCCGGCATCTTGAGGCCGATGAGATCGAAGACCTTGCGGACGTTGTCCGGCTCCGGACCGCGCTGGAAGGCCGCGGCGGGTTCCGGCGCCGTGCCGGAGCGGGCCATCGAGCCTTCCCCCGGACGCGCGCAGAACGTCTCCCACTGCGTCAGCGGGCGCTCGCAGGAAATGCCGGTGCGACCGGCCTGACCGCCGCCACCACCGCCGCCGCCACCACCACGACCACCGAGGCCGGCGCCGGGCGTCGGGTTCAACAACTGTTTCACTCGCGCGAGTGCGGTGCTGTCGTAGCCGGCCTTTGCGAGTGAATCGAGCACCAATGGGCTCCGCGTGGCCTTGATCACCGAGTCGCGCCGCTCCGACGGTGACAGCGGCACCGCCGCCACCGGTGGTGCCGGGGCGCGGAAGTTCCACGTGACGGTATGCACGCCGGGCGATCCGACCGCCGACAGGTTCGCGAGCGTGTCGGCGGTCGGATCGCCCGGCGTGCATACCG
>JBAZTM010000071.1:0-6422 GCA_041661925.1 Gemmatimonadaceae bacterium | reverse complement strand
TTCGCGAGCGTGTCGCCGGCAGCGCCGGTGATGATGACGCGCGCGGAACCGGACGCGCCGGCGCCGATCCGATACCAGATGTCGGCGCCGTACGCCGGGCTCGGCACCGCGAACATCATCTGCGCGTTGCCGTTGCCGCTCGCCATCAGGTTCGGTGCCTCGCCCCACTGGAACGCGGTGCGCGGCGCAAACAGGTGCGTCGCCGACGCCAGCACCGCGGCGTCCATCTGCTGCAGCGGCGTGATGTCGGCAATCCAGAGGCCGCGGCCGTGCGTGGCCGCGATCAGCTCGCGATCACGCGGGTGGATCTTGAGGTCGTAGATCGGCACGGTGGGCATGCCGCTCATGAAGCGTGCCCACGTGGCGCCCTTGTCGAGCGACGCATACACGGCCACCGACGACCCGACGAACAGGAGGTTCGGATTGGTGACGTCCTCCCGCACTACGTGCAGGAAGTCGCCCGGCATGTCCTTGGGCAGGTTGTTCGCTATCGACCGGAAGGTCTTGCCGCCGTCGTTCGTGGCGTACAGGTATGGCGTGAAGTCGCCGTTGCGGTGATTGTCGAACGTCACCCAGAACGACAGCGTGTCGAAGTGCGAGGGCTCGACGCGCGAGACGTAGATCTCGTTGTGGGGCAGGCCAGGGAAGCGACCGGTAAGGTTTTCCCACGACGCGCCGTCATTCAGCGACTTCCACACGTTGCCATCGTCCGTGCCCGCCAGCAGCAGCCCTGCCTTGAGATACGACTCGGCGAGCGTCACCACCGTCCCGTACGTCTCCGCGCCCGTTGCATCCAGCGTGATGCCGCCGGTCAGGTTCATGGACGTGTCGATCTTCGCCGCGAGTTGCTTGGAGAGGTCGGGCGAGATCAGGAAGAGATCGTCGCCCTGCTTGGTGCTCTTCAGCACGCGGTTGCCACTGAAGTAGAACGTCTTCGGGTTGTGCGGCGAGAGGAGGAACGGCGAGTTCCAGTTGAACCGCAGTGCGAGATCAATGGAATCGGCCTTCTGCTTCGCCTTCAGCGCGTTCACCGCCGCCGTCACTTGCTTGGTGGCTGGCGTGGTGATGTCGCCGCGCACGATGGCGATGGAATCCTCCCACCGCTTGTACTGGTCTTGCCACGATGGCTTGCGCAGACCGGTGCGTTCGCCGGTCCGGATGTTCACGCGCGAGACGTTGCCGCCCTGCGATTCGCCGAACGCGATGTCGGGGTTGGTCGGATCCTGCGCCGTATAGAAGCCGTCGCCGCCTGAAATCGTGAACCAGTAGGCGTTGTTCACCGCGCCGCTTTTCCGCCGACTGGGGCCGCACCAGGTGCCGTTGTCCTGCGCGCCGGAGCAGACATTGTATGGCACGGCCATGTCAAAGCTCGCTTCGTAGAACTGGGCGAGCGACAGGTTCTGTCCCTGGACGAAGTTGCCGCCCCTGTCGAACGTGATGGCCACGCCGCCGTCATTGGCGAGGAAGAAGCGCTCGGGGTCATTCGGGTCGATCCACAACCCGTGGTCGTCCACGTGGACGGCCTGCGCTGCCACCTTGGACGTCTTGCCCCCGTCGTCCGAGACCTGCAGCTGCGTCGACGAGAAGTAGACCCGGTTGGGATTCTTGGGATCGACGCGCACCTGCGAATAGTAGAATGGCCGCACGTTGGCGTTGTTGGTCTTCTCCCACGTCTTGCCGGCGTCGATGGACCGATACAGCCCGTTGTCGGGCGGTACGCGCTCGGCGGTGAACTTGCCGTCCTTCGACGGGCGCGCCGCCTCGACCATCGCGTAGATGTAGTCGGGGTTGCTGGCGGCGATCGCGAGGCCGATGCGCCCCTTGGGGCCGGTGGGGAAGCCGTTGCCGGTGATCTCCGTCCAGCTCTTGCCGCCGTCCGTCGACTTGTAGAGCGCCGACCCCGGGCCGCCGCTCTTCAGCGAGTAGGGCGTCCGCAGACGTTCGTACGCCGCGGCGTAAATCACGTCGGGATTGCGCGGATCGAGCGCCACATCAATGAAGCCAGCCTTGTCGCTGATGAACTTCACGAGCTCCCAGGTGGCGCCGCCGTCTGTGGTCTTGTAGAGGCCGCGCTCGGGGTTGCTCTTCCATGCCGCGCCCAGCGCCGCAACCCAGACCACGTTGGGATTGCGCGGGTCCACGGCGATGCGTCCGATGTGCTGGGTCTTCTCGAGCCCCATGAACTTCCATGTGATGCCGCCGTCCACGGACTTGTAGATGCCGGCGCCCGGCTCGATGCTGTTGCGCGAGTGCGGCTCGCCTGTGCCAAGCCAGACCTGCTGCGTGTCCGATGCGGCAATCGCCATGGCGCCCATGGACGCGACGCGCTTGTCGTCGAAGACCGGGCGCCAGGTCTGTCCGTTATTGGTGGACTTCCACACGCCGCCCGCCGCCGCGGCGACGAAGACGGTCTTGCTGGGTCCGGGAATGCCGACGACGTCGGACAGCCGGCCCATGAAGTTCGCCGGCCCGATGTTGCGCCACTTCATGTTGACCGTGGCGGCCGAGTCGAGGGTCTGGCTCGAGCCGACGGTCGACAGCGCCGCTGACGCGACGAGGGCGAGGAGCGCGAGTGCACGTGAACGCATGAGTGGGGTCCCTGCATGGGGGTGAATTGGCACGAGCGTACTACGTCAGCGCCTGCTTCACCGTTGACGGTGCGTGTCCCGTGGCTGCGGACAGACGAGGGCCGCGGTCGCCGCGGAGCCACGGTATCTTGCCGCCGATCCCGTGCGCCCGCAACTTCGGGAGATCAGACAGGGCGAGGCGTCGCGTGAAGCGTCGCCGATGCTGCTCTGCTCCCGTGACCCAGCCCCTCGCCGGGACCCACCTCCTTTCATCTCACGGAATCCCGCGATGCCTTCCCGTCGTCCGGCCCTTGCACTCTGCCTGGCGCTCATCGGCTGCACCAGCCCCAAGGCAACCATGACATTCACGCCCGACAACCCGTTCGCCGCTCCGAGTTCCCTGCCGTACCAGGCGCCCCCGTTCGACAAAGTCCGCAACGAGCACTTCCAGCCGGCGATCGAGGAGGGCATGCGCGTGCAGTTGGCCGAGGTTGCGCAGATCGCCGCGGATTCGGCGCGCCCGACGTTCGACAATACCATCGTGGCGCTCGAGCGGTCGGGCCAGCTGTTGACGCGCTCCTACGCCGTCTTCTCGGCCCTCACGCAGGCGAACACGAGCGACACCCTGCAGCAATTGCAGACGGAGATCGCGCCCAAGCTGGCGGCGCACTCCGATGCGATCCGCATGAATCCCGCGCTCTTCGCCCGCATCAAGACGCTGTATGATGGCCGGGCCAATCTCGGACTCGACGCGGTCCAGCAGTTCTTGGTTGAGCGCTACTACCGGGACTTTGTGCGAGCGGGGGCACTGCTGTCCGACACCGACAAGGAGGCGCTGCGCGCCCTGAACGAGGAGGAGTCGGCGCTCAGCACGGACTTCCAGATCCGCCTGCTCGCCGCCACCAAGGCCGGCGGCGTGGTGATCAGTGACAAGGCCGAGCTTGCGGGGATGGGCGACGCGGAGATCGGCGCAGCGGCGGACGCCGCCAAAACGCGAGCGCTCGAGGGCAAGTGGGTTCTTCCGCTGCAGAACACGACGCAGCAGCCGTATCAGGCCTCGCTCAGCAATCGCGCGGTCCGCGAGCGGCTCTTCCGTGCTTCCACGACTCGCGCCGAACGCGGCGACAGCAACGACACGCGCTCGCTCGTCTTGCGGCTCGCGGCGGTGCGGGCCGAACGCGCCAGGCTGCTCGGCTTCCCGAGCCTTGCCGCGTTTGTGCTCGACGACCAGATGGCCAAGACGCCGGCGGCGGCGCTCAAGCTGCTCACCGACATGGTCCCGGCGGTCAACGCCAAGGTGTCCGAGGAGGCGGCGGCGATGCAGGCGCTCGTCGACCGGCAGAAGGGCGGCTTCACACTCGAACCGTGGGACTGGCAGTACTACGCCGAGCAGGTGCGCCGTGAGCAGTATGCACTCGACGAGAGCCAGCTCAAGCCGTACTTCGAGCTCGATCGCGTCCTGAACGACGGCGTCTTCTATGCGTCAAAGGCGCTGTTCGGGCTCACCTTCACGGAGCGCAAGGACCTCCCGGTCTACCACCCCGACGTGCGCGTGTTCGAGGTGTTCGATACTGACAGCACGCCCATCGCGCTCTGGTACTGCGACTTCTTCAAGCGTGACAACAAGAGCGGCGGCGCCTGGTCGGGCAGTTTCGTGGACTACGCCGGCCTCCTCAAGACGCGGCCGGTGATCTACAACGTGGGGAACTTCGGCAAGCCGGCGGCGGGCCAGCCGGCGCTGCTGACCTACGACGAAGCCTCGACCATGTTCCACGAGTTCGGACACGCGCTGCACGCTATGCTCTCACGCGTCGAGTACCCGCGGCTGACCGGCACCAACGTGGCGACGGACTTCGTCGAACTGCCGTCGCAGCTCATGGAGCACTGGGCGCTCGACCCGAGCGTGCTCGGCAGGTACGCCCGGCACTACCAGACGGGGAACGCGATGCCCGCTGACCTCGTTGCCAAGCTCAAGAAGTCGCAGAAGTTCAACATGGGTTTCTCGACGAGTGAGACGGTGCAGGCCATGCTGCTCGACCTGGCGTGGCACACACTGGCTCCCGACGCAAAGCCGGCGTTCGAGGCCGACGCGCTGAAGCGATTCAACGTCGCGACGCCGCTCGTTCCGCCGCGCTACCGGACGCCGTACTTCGCGCACATCTGGGGCGGCGGCTATGCGGCCACGTACTACGCCTACATGTGGAGCGAGGTGCTCGACGAGGACGCCTTTGCCTGGTTCACCGAACATGGCGGGATGACGCGCGCCAACGGCCAGCGGTACCGCGACATGATTCTCGCGCGCGGCGGCACGGGCGACGCGGCCGAACTCTATCGTGCATTCCGCGGACGCGACCCGCAGGTGGGCGCGATGCTCGCGGCGAGAGGCCTTGCACCTGCAGGAGGCTCAAAATGAACCGCCGCACGTCGATCGCAGCGTTGGTCCTCGCCGGCGCGGCGCTCGGCGTGCCACGCGTGGCGCCCGCACAGGCCAAAGGAGGCGCGGCGGTGCCGTTGGTGCGCGCAGGCGGCTCACCGCTCACCGTCGCGTCGCCGAACGGCGCGCTCGTGGTCACGGTCGGCGTCGGCGAGCAGCTCACGTGGAGCGTGACATTGCGCGGTCGCGCTGTTCTCCTGCCGTCGCGCATCGGCATGACGCTCGCCGGCGGCCAGGTGCTTGGCGCGAAGCCGGTGGTGTCGGCCACCAGCACGCGCGCCGTGGACCAGATACTGAGGCCCGTCGTGCGCATAAAACGTGCCGAAGTGCGCGATCACTTTAATGAGCGCCGGGTGAACTTCGCCGGCGGTTATGCGCTGATCGTACGTGCCTACGACGATGGCGTGGCGTATCGCTTTGCGACGTCGCTGCCGGGCGAGATCACGGTAACCGCCGAGGATGCCACGCTGGCGTGGGGCGGCGACCACCTCGTTTACTTCCCCGAGGAAACGAGCTTCCAGTCACACCAGGAGCGGCAGTACAAGCAGGTCAAGATCAGCGAGATCGGCAAGCGCTTCTCAGGGCTCCCGGCGATGGTCGTCCTGCCGGATGGCGTGAAGGCGGTCATTACCGAGGCCGACCTGTTTGACTATCCCGGCATGGACCTCACGGGAGACGACGCGGCAAACACGCTGCGCGGCCTTTTCCCCGCGTATCCAAAGAAGGTCGAACTCCGCCGTGATCGTGACGAGGTGGTGCTGGAGCGTGAGAGCTACCTCGCGAAAACGCGCGGCACGCGTGAATTCCCGTGGCGCGCGCTCGTGGTCGCCGAGCGCGATGAGACGCTGCTCGAGACGGACCTCGTGTATCGCCTCGCCTCCGAGACCTCGATGACCGACACCGGGTGGATCTGGCCCGGGCTCGTGGCGTGGGACTGGTGGAACGCTAACAACGTGTACGGCGTGCCGTTCCGGGCGGGCGTGAACACCGAGACGTACAAGCACTACATCGACTTCGCCGCGGAGCAGGGCATTCCGTACATCATCCTCGACGAGGGGTGGTATCCGCTCGGCAACCTGCTCGCCACGGTGCCGTCCATCGATATGAACGCTGTCGCCGCACACGCGCAGGCGAAGCACGTCGGCCTCATCATGTGGGTCGTGTGGAAGACGCTCGACTTGCAGATGCAACCGGCGCTCGACCAGTTCGAGCGCTGGGGCGTGAAGGGCATCAAGGTCGACTTCATGCAGCGCGAAGACCAGTGGATGGTCAACTTCTACGAGCGCGTCGCGCGGGAGGCGGCCAAGCGGCACCTGCTCGTGGATTTCCACGGCGCCTACAAGCCGACGGGGCTGTACCGCACGTATCCGCATGTCGTCACGAGCGAGGGCGTGCTCGGGCTCGAGCAGAGCAAGTGGAGC
>JBAZTM010000070.1:0-19854 GCA_041661925.1 Gemmatimonadaceae bacterium | reverse complement strand
GGCGCTTCAGCATCTTGAAAAGCATCTGCTCGTTCTTCTCGTCCAACGCGAGCAGGCCGATGAGTTCCTTGAGGACGTCGTCCTTTGTGGTGCCGGCCAGGTTCAGCTGGACGGCATCTTCGGAAAAGAATTCACGCAGTTCCATGCAAGACCCCGGATGCGTCGATAATTGACTGTTATGAGGCGAAGCTAACCTCCGTCGCAAGTGAAGTCAAATCATGTTGTTGCACGGACTTGGGCTTCCAATTAGGTTGATCAGGATGCCCCGTTTTCCCTTTCAGGTTTCTTCGGACGTCCCTGTCTTCCTGGCGCCGATGGCGGGGGTGTCGGAGTCCCCATTCCGACGCCTCTGCCGCCGCTTTGGCGCGGACGTGGTGGTCACGGAATTCCTATCGGCCGAGGGGATCCGCCGGGAGAACCAGGCCACCTTGGGGAAGCTGGCGTTCGGGGCGGACGAGCGGCCGATCGGTGTACAGATCTTTGGCGCCGAGCCGGATTCCATGGCCGATGCGTCCCGGCTGGTGACGGAGCTGTTCCAGCCTGACTACATCGATATCAACTTCGGCTGTCCGGTCAAGAAGGTAGTGCGCCGCAACGGCGGTTCGGGGTGCCTGCGGGACCTGGATCTCGTGCAGACGATCATCCGCGCCGTGGCGGGGGCCACCCACCTGCCCGTGACGGTGAAGATCCGCAGCGGGTGGAACGAGGATATGCGCGACCCCGTGGGGATCGCCCTGCGCTGTCAGGATGCCGGCGCGCGGATGCTCGCGCTGCACGCCCGCAGCCGAACGCAGATGTACACGGGTGCGGCGAACTGGGACGAGATCGCGCGCGTGGTGGACGCGCTGGAGATCCCGGTGCTGGGCAACGGCGACATCAAGACGTCCGCCGATGCCCTGCGCATGTGGCAGCACACGCGCTGCGCGGGCGTCATGATCGGCCGCGGCGCCTTCGGCCAGCCGTGGATTTTCCGCGAGGCGCGCGCGCTTATTGACGGCACCCCAGTGCCGGCCGCCCCTGACGTGCAGGGGCGTTTTGAGGCGGCGCTGGATCATGCACGCATGGTGCAGGAGTACGAACACGATCCCGTGGGTGCGGCGATCGAGTTCCGGAAGCACCTCGGCTGGTACGTGCGCGGACTGCCGAACTCGGCATCGCTGCGCAGGCAGTTGCATGCCGTGAAGTCGTTCGACGAAGTAGAGGGGATCTTCCGCGATTATCTCGCGAGCGACTGGATGCGCCCAACGGCAGGCACAGGCACGGAAGAGCATCCCGACCTTGTGGAGCCGGCCGCATGATGCGCGATCGCGTGCGGAGCCTGCTGGGCGAGGTGGCGGCGGGGCGTCGTACGGTGGACGACGCGCTGGCGCAGCTCGACACGGCGCCGGTGGAAGATCTCACCTTTGCGCAGGTCGACCATCATCGCGCCCTGCGTCAGGGGTATCCGGAGGTCGTGTTCGGGGAAGGGAAGACACCGGAGCAGGCGCTGCAGATCTGTGAACGCCTCGCTGCGCACGGAGATGGCTTTCTGGTCACGCGAGCCAGTGGCGAAATGCGGGACGCGCTGTGCGCAGCCTATCCCGCGGCCGAAGCCGACGAACTGGGGCGCACGGTGCTGCTGCGCCGCACGGATGCAGCGGCGCTCGTTGAGTCGGGAGCGCTGATCGTGACGGCGGGGACCGGCGACCTTCCGGTTGCGCAGGAGTGCATCGTGGCGCTGCGCGCATTCGGCCACGCGTCGCGTCGCGTGGCGGATGTCGGCGTGGCGGGCATTCATCGCGTCCTCGCGCAGCAGGAGACGCTGCGCGCGGCGCGTGTTGTGGTGGTGGTGGCCGGCATGGACGGCGCACTCCCGTCGGTGGTGGGCGGGATGGTGCGTGTGCCGGTCATCGCGGTGCCGACGAGCGTCGGATACGGCGCGAGCTTCCGTGGACTTTCGGCGCTGCTCACCATGCTCAACTCCTGCGCGGCCGGCGTGGTGGTGTGCAATATCGACAACGGCTTTGGGGCGGCCGTTGCCGCCTCGCGCATTCTCGAGCTGGGCGCGTAGCGCGTGAGCGGCGCGCTTGCGCTGGCGGCTGTCGCGGCCGGGGCCCTTGCCGGGTACTGGCTTGGGGTGCGTCGACAGGCCGCCGAGGTGCCGCCCGCGTCCACGCCCTCGCCCGGCATGCCGGCGAGGCCGTCACTCAGCGCGGTGCAGGTGCTGCGCGGCGAGGATCTCGCCGGGCTGGCGGAGCGCGACGCGCGAGAGCTGGCGGAGGAACTGCGGCCGTACCTCGTGGACGTGACTCGGCAACATGGCGCGTCGGAGGTGACGCTGTGGAGGCACGCTGGCGGCGACAGGGCGGCGCTGGAGATCGTGGCCTGGTCGGGCGACGGGCTGCCGCCGGCTGCGGCCGCGTGGGGCACGCTGCCGGAACGCGCGCTCGTGGCGTGGTCGGCCGCGGAGCAGATGGTTGGATTCGAGCGCCGGGACGACGAGCCGCGCATCGCCATCTGCCCCGTGCGATTTGCCTCGGGTGAACCAGCGGGCGCCATCGTACTCGCGACGGCTGACCGGTTCACGACGGGGCGCGACGCGCTGCGCGACTGGCTGCCGCGGCACGCGGCGCAGGTGGGGCGGCTCGCCAGCCTGTTCGCGACACGCAACGAAGTGGCGCGCCAGAGCCGCTTTACGCGCGCCCTGTTGCGCATCGCGCGCGACCTGCAACGCGCCCACGAGCCGGACGCCCTCGAGCGCGCGCTCTGCGAGTACGCGGTGGAGGTGACGGGCGGCGAGTTCGCGATCCTGCTGCGCTGGGACGCGGCGGAGCGCGCGGGGCGGGTGGCGGCCTTCAGCGAACACGCGCCGCGGGCGATGCGCGAAGGCACCGTCACGCCGGGATCGGTGGCCGGGACGGCCTGCATCGAGGGCAGCGCGTCATTCTGGGAAGACGCCCGTTTTTTCGACGAGCGCGGCGGCCTGCTGCGCGACGACGATGGCGGCGTTGTGGCGGGTTCGATGGCGGTGCTGCCGATGATGCGAGGAACCGCCGCCATCGGCGCACTCGTGGTGGGCGCGTCGCAACCAGGTGTGCTGCGGGCGCTCGAGATCCGGAACGGCAGCGTGCTGTCGGCGCTCGCGGTGAATGCTCTTGAGGCGTCGTGGGAACTCGCCGAGACGAGTCGGCGCTCGCGCACCGACGCGCTGACGGGGCTGTGGAACCGCCGCCACTTCGACGAACAGATAGAGCGCGTGCTCAACGAGACGGATCGATTCGGCGGATCGTGCGCGCTCGTGATCTGCGACCTCGACTACTTCAAGAAAGTGAACGACACGTACGGGCACGACGCGGGCGACGCGGTGCTCCAGCAGGTCTCCGCCGTGCTGCGCGACGGCGTGCGCACGGTGGACATCTGTGCCCGGCTCGGCGGTGAGGAACTGGCGCTCATCCTGCCGCAGACGGCGTTCGACGGCGCGGTGGAGCTCGCCGAGCGTCTCCGGCAGGCCGTCGAAGCGACGCCGGTGCCGCACAACGGCGTGACGATCCGCGTAACGGTCAGCATGGGCGTGGCGATCTACCGTGCCGGCAGCGATGTGAAGGGCGCTCTGTTCAAGCGGGCCGATGAGCAGCTGTACCTGGCGAAGAATCAGGGGCGGAATCGGGTCGTTGGGTAGCGATTGGGGATGCGGAGCTCTTGGGACGATTGGGGATTGGGAGCTCGGATGGGGATTGGGGATTTTAATGGGTGATGATCGCTGGTGATTCGGATCGCGATCCCGATCGCGAATCCCCATCGATAATCCCCATCCGAGCTCCCAATCCCCAATCCCCATCCGAGCTCCCCATCGTAAATCGGTAGGGATCCTGCTATATTTAGGTGTCAGTTCAGGGGGCGACCTGGTTTCGATTGTGTAGGTGGCTTCATGGCTGCGTGCCGAGGTCCTCGGGTTCCTCGTAAAACCGCCTGGGAAACGTTACCTGCGAACAACAACTTCGCTCTTGCTGCGTAAAGCTTAGGCTTTACCCCAGCAGTGCCCGATGGTCAGCCCTCCCGGGGCGGGCTGCCGGGTATCGCAAATCCGGGATAGCGTGGCCGTACGTCCTCGACGGCAGCGCGAAACTCTAGAGGGCTCATCCGTCGGTCGGGCGCTCACCACCCAGCCGCCGGAAACATCAATCGGTGAGCTACGCACGTAGACGCTGTGGATGATCCTGTGCAAGACGAGGGTTCGACTCCCTCCGCCTCCACTGTGAAGCATTCAGAAACGCATCGGCGGCGCCCGTATGGGCGCCGCCGATGCGTTTATACATAGGCTGCACATGTTACTCGCGCACATCGCGACGCAGCAACAGGTTGAGGCCGGCCCCAGCAACCATCGTCCTCCGACGCGCACGGCAAGGCTCTGAGTCTGGCGCGCCCGAGTTTGCGGTCTCGGCCGACGCGCCGACGACGGACGAGTCGAGGCACGATGCAACGCGCTTGACGGACACTTCGGGCATCCACATTCTGGAATGTCACCAAGTGAGCCGGCGTGTCCCCCCGCACATCAGGCCGACGTGTCTCGTCGCTGGGAGGGTCCTCCGTGTCTAGCTACGTACCAAGTGGGGGTCAGCTTGCATTTCCGCTTCGAAGCCTTGTTGCGCTCGGCACTGCGGCGGGCGTGGGTGCGTTGGGCGGGGTCGCGATCATGCTGTTTGACAAGATGGCACTGGCGGCGGCGGGCGGAGTTTCGTCGTCTGGCGGTCTCTCGTTCGGGAAGCTCGTGTTGGCGAGCATCATGGTCTGGCTGGTGTTTGGCGTGCCGTACCTGATGGGATGGCTCTGCGGCGCAGGAGCCGCCGCTGACTCCCGGAATCCCGAGAGCGCCGCGAAGTCGGGACTTTTCGCGGCCCTGATCTGCCTGGCGGTGGTGGTGCCCGTTTTGATGGCTGTTTATGAAATGACGTTTCTCCAATGGCTGAACCTCAGTTGGGCGACTACGGAAGGCGTGAGTTCGGACGGGTACGGCATGGCATGGATTCACATCTTTCCCATCGGCACGCTATTTTTCACTGGGGCCCTGATCGCCGCGAAGCGTGCCGAGCGACCATACTGCGAAACGTGCGGCGAGTTCTGTGCGTCGCGGGCGCTGGGTGAGGTGCCTGATCTCGAAGCGCTGGCGACCGGAGACACCGTGAGCGACGGCGGTCTGTATGTCGACCGCATCGTGCCCGCGCGTCCTCACACCGAGGTTGGGGAGCGGTGGGGCGATGTGCGCCTGGCCTTCTGCGAGAGGTGCAGGAAAGTCGGCTTCCTTTCGGTTGATGCGTGCCATTTGTCAAAGGAAGAGGGCGGCAAGACCGAGGTGAAGCGCCATCCACGGGCCACGCTGGTGACGCTTACGGAAGCGCAGTTGAATGGCCTGCTTGCGACGGGGAATTCGGGAGCGTCGACGGCAACGCTGTAGGGCGTCGGGCACATTCGCATCCAGAGCTTCGATTGCCCCGGCGGGCGATGCATCGCATCTTTCGCGCCGACGCGCCGGTCATGGCGCCTCCACCCGGAAGGTGACGCGATGAACCGGCGAGCGTTGAAGGACGAGGTTTTCCTGCGCATGGCCACCGAGCTGAGCCGGCTCGGGACCTGCTGTCGCCTGCAGGTTGGCGCGGTGCTCCTGCGTCCGGACGGCGGCGTCGCCTCCGCCGGATTCAACGGCGCGCTGCCCGGCATGCCGCACTGCACGCCCGACACGTGCCGGCCGGGGCAGCGGTGCCTACACACGAGCCACGCCGAGGAGAATGCGCTTGGCTTTTGCGATGGACACATCGCCGTAGCCTACGTCACGCACGAACCCTGCCTGGCGTGCACCCGCGCCCTTGTGCGCCGCGGCGTGCGCCGCGTGGTGTTCCAGCACCCGTACGTGAGCATCGCGCCGCAGGAGGCCGAGGAGCGCGCCTCCATTCTGCGGCACTACAGCATCGAATGGGAGCAGCTGAACCTGGAGTGACCGGGCAGGCCGGCGGCGCAGTGGTGTGAGTGAGCACACGGCAGGCGACGCCAACGGTTGGGAGCGTGCCGAGCGCGCGATTGCCCGGAGTGGCCGCGCGCCATATACTCGGAAAGCCAGCGCGTGCTGGCCGCCCCCTGAACCGCAACCGGTGAAGCTGTTTCACGGGGAGGCGTCAGTGAAACTTGCCCTACGTCGCGGCCGCTGGCTGCTCGCCATGCTCGCCGTGGTGCTGGCGGCGCAGCTCCAGGCGCAGACGCGGCAGTCGCCTGTGCTTTCCGAGGCAGATCTTCTCAACTATCTGGAAAACATACGGGTCGGCGACGATTCCCCGCCTCTGGTCAAGCTCTCGCGTGCGGAGATCGAGCAGCTCCGGCTCCGCATCTTCGCGTCACCTGAGGTCTCCGTACCGATCCTGCGCAAACTGGTCCTCGATGGTCGCGTCGGACCAAGTCGCGCAAACATGGCCAGCGGAGGTTCGTCGCACTTGCTCCAGCAGGTCGCGCGGATGCTCACGAAGGACCCGAACTCTGCGAGGCTCAGTCCAAACGCGGACCGGCTGGCGAGCCCACCGGAGCCGCGCCCCGGCGAGTGTCTCGTGCTCGACGTCATGGGCGGCCTGACGACCGCATTTAATCTGACCGCCGACTACGCGGCCGGCGGACAGTGGATAGGCCCGCGACCAACGAAGAGTCAACCGTCACTCGTGTTCGTCTTCCGAATGCGCGAGGGCCAGGTTGACACCAGTGATTCCCTCATCGTCCCGCTCGGACGAGTGGCGTACCTGGCGAAGGGCCCGTTCGAGACGAGCTACGATGTGTGGAGCGTTGTGCTCCACGATGGGACCCATCTGGCGGTGAAGGGCAAGCGCCTCGAAGAGACTCGAGCCGGCGGACCGACCGTCGTTCGGAAGTCGTACGACTGGTTTTCGCTGAAGGCCGGAGAGGTTCAGGGAGAATCGTTGTACTTCTCAGGATTCAGCGGTGCCGCGCGCTCGGCGTCGGGCAAGCTGGGTCGCCTGGCGATCAATGGCGATGAGGTCGTGAGTCTGCGTTGCAGTCGGCAACGGTAGCCGAGGTCTCCCCGGAGGTCGCGTCGCGGTTCCATGCGGACGCGACCGTGGAGTCCGCCCCGCACTGACAAGGAACCAGCGGCGCCCTCGCGGGCACCGCTGGTTTGCCGTGGGGTTCGTCGAACGCGATGGCGAGCGCTTGCGCCAAGGCGGCGGACGCGCTGACCCTCAGTGCGGCTTCTTGATGTCGGTGTAGTAGCGATCGATCTTGCGCACGTAGCCGAGCGTCTCGCGGTAGCGCCAGCGCGGCACCTTGGGCGCGACCTGCTCGATGTGCGCCCACTGCTCGTCGCTGCCCACCGCACCCTTGGCCGCCGCACGTGCGCGCTTGATGGTGCCTTCGCCCGCGTTGTAGCTCCCGAACATGAAGGCGGGGCGCTCCGGCTCGCTAATGGACTTCGACCACAGCTTCCACAGGTAGCGGTCATGCATGATGCCGGCCGCGATGTTCCATTCGGGGTCGTTGATTGCCCCGAAATCGGGTCGCTTGGAGGTGATGGCTTTGTATGTCGCGGGCATCAACTGCATGATGCCGCGCGCGCCCACGTAGCTGGTGGCTTCGGGATCGAGGCCGCTCTCGGCCATCCCCTGCGCCTTGAAGCGCCGCCAGTCGAAGCCCGGGCCGAAGTACCGCTTGGTGTAGCGCCGAAAGGTCTCGTCGTACCGGCTGGCGTTGCGCAGGGCGAGGCGCTTGGCCGCACCGCGCAACGTGTCCGGTGCCGTCGTCTGCGCGCAGAGCGGCCGGCCGTCCGGCGCGAGCGTCAGGACGACGCCCACGATCAGCGCGCCGCGAAGCGACCGGCGAATGGACGAGGTCGCGGCGTGCACGGCGTCAGTTCAGCGCGTTGCCGACGATCAGCGCAATCGAAATGAAGATAGACGCGACGAAAATGGCGACGGCGATGTTGCCCTTGCTGAGCTCCGCGGGAAAGTTGACCTCGGGGGTCAGTCGATCGATGACACGGTAGCTCACGAACATCAGCACGACGCCGGCGACGGCGTAGAGCAGATTGAGGCCAATGATCTCGAATTGCACGACAGCGCTCCGGATTGGTCGTGACGGAGTGTAGCACCCGCCGGGGCGGTCGGGAATGCCCGCGCGCTCCAAGGCCGACACACGGTTGCCGCAGATGCGGAGTCACGCCATCGTTCTCGTCGCGTGAAGCGTATCAGGACCGGCGCTCGCGACATCTCCGACGCTCCCCCAACTCTTCCCAGGATCCAGGTATGACGCGTTTCCAGCGATCCCTTGCCGTGCCGGCGATGTTCGTCACGGCGCTATCCCTTTCGGCGTCCGGACGCGTCCCGGTTCGCGACGCGTCGCACACGCCCCCGCCCGCGGTCGGACCGGAGTCCTCGCTGTTCGCCGCGCTGAAGTGGCGCAATGTCGGGCCGGACCGCGGCGGCCGATCCATCGCGGTGAGCGGCGTAAAGGGACGTCCGAAGGAGGCGTACTTCGGCGCCGTCGGCGGCGGACTCTGGAAGACGACGGATGGCGGTGAGACGTGGGCGCCGGTCACCGACGGGCAGGTTCGGTCGGCGTCGGTGGGCGCCGTCGCCGTGTCGGAGTCGAATCCCGACCTGGTCTTCATCGGGATGGGCGAGACCTGCATCCGCGGCAACATCATGGCCGGCGATGGCGTCTACAAGTCCGCGGACGCCGGGAAGACGTGGACGCACGTGGGGTTCGAACGGTCGGAGAACATCTCCAAGATCCGCATCCATCCCACGAATCCCGATATCATCTGGGTCGCGGCCTTCGGCAAGCACTCGGCGCCGAACCCGGAGCGCGGCGTCTATAAGACCACCGACGGCGGCAGGACGTGGCGGCGCGTGCTGTTCCGCAACGACTCCACGGGGGCGATTGACCTGAGCGTGGACCGCAACAACCCGAACATCCTGTATGCGGCGCTGTGGGAGGCGTATCGCACCGAGTACACGATGTCGTCTGGCGGCGCGGGGAGCGGGCTCTTCAAGAGCACGGACGGCGGCGAAACATGGACGGAGATCACTCGCAATCCGGGCATGCCGGCAGGGCTGATCGGGCGCATCGGCGTGGCGGTGTCGCCGGCCAACGCGAGCCGCGTGTACGCCCTGGTGGAAAATGCGAACGGCGGCCTGTTCAAGTCAGATGACGCCGGCGCGACGTGGTCGCTCACGACCGCCAGCCGCAACGTGCGCCAGCGCGCCTTCTACTACACGCACGTCACCGCAGACCCAAAGAACGCGGACGCGCTGTACATGCTCAATACGAGTGCCTTCCGCTCGACCGACCAGGGCAAGACCATGGTGTCGGTGGGGAACGGCACGCACGGCGACCATCACGACCTGTGGGTCGACCCTGACGATCCACAGCACCTGGTGATCGGCAACGATGGCGGCGGCGCCGTGTCCATGAACGGCGGTCAGCGCTGGAGTGAGGAGGATTTCCCCACGGAGCAGTTTTATCGCATCGCTACCACCGCGCACATTCCATATCACCTGTGCGGGTCGCAGCAGGACAACAGCACGCTCTGCATTCCGTTCAACTGGAATCTTGGTCCGGCCCGTGGCCGGCAGATCGAGGGACTGCCGGAGGGGCGCGGGCCGCAGGTCTGGTACACGGCGGGCGGCGGCGAGCCGGGCTATATCGCGCCGGACCCGAAGAACCCCGACCTGTATTTTGCCGGCACCAACAACGGCGGCTTCCTCGACAAGTACGACCGGCGGCTGGGGCAGGGACGCGAGGTGAATCCGTATCCGTGGATGTACTCCGGGGAGCCGTCGAGGGAGATCCGCGAACGGTGGCAGTGGACGTATCCGGTCATCTTCTCGCCGGCCGACCCGCGGCTGATGTATGTGTCGTCGCAGCGCGTCTGGATGACGCCGGACGGCGGCAAGACGTGGACGGCGATCAGCGGCGACCTGACACGACACGACCCGAAGACCATGGGGCACTCGGGCGGCCCGATCACCGGCGACATGAACGGGCCGGAAGTCTACGCGGTGATCTTTGCGCTTGGCCCGGGCAAGAAGAATACCAACGTGCTGTGGGCCGGGTCCGATGACGGCCTGATGCACGTCACGCGCGACGGCGGCAAGACGTGGACGAACGTGACGCCGCAGGCGATGCCCGCGTTCGGACGCGTCAGCATGATCGATGCGTCGGCATTCAACGACGGGGCGGCCTATGTGTCGGTGCGGCGGCCGCTGATGGACGACAAGACGCCGTACATCTTCAGGACCGCGGACTATGGCCGGACGTGGACGCAGATCGTCACCGGCATTCGCGGCGACGACTACGTGCACACCGTGCGCGAGGACCCATGGCGGCGCGGACTGCTGTACGCCGCGGCGCAGCACGGCGTCTACGTCTCGTACGATGACGGCGCGCACTGGACGTCGTTGCGCCTTAACATGCCCGATGCCCCCGTCTCGGACCTGCTGGTGAAGGAGAACGAGCTGGTCATCGCGACGCACGGGCGCGGCTTCTGGGTGCTCGACAACGCCTCGGCGCTGCGCCAGGTGACTGCGTCTATCGCCGCATCGACCGATCCGCACCTGTTTGCGCCGCCGGTGGCGTATCGCTCGGGCATCGGCGCGACCATCAACTACTGGCTGCGCTCGCCGGCCAAGTCGGTGGTGATCGACGTCCTCGACGCGCGGGGAAACGTAATTCGCACCTTTGAACAGGATACCGCCGCCGCTCCGGCGGGCGGCGGACGGCGCTTTGGCTTCACGGCGCCACCGCCGAGGACGGCTGGACTGCACCGGTTCACGTGGGACCTCAACTACGCGGGCGCCAGGACGTTCCCCGGCATGATCCTCTGGGGCGCGACGACGGCGGGGCCGGCCGCGCCGCCCGCCACTTACACCGTGCGGCTCCGCGTGGACGGCCAGACGCAGATCCAACCGCTGTCGGTCAGGCGCAATCCGTGGAATGCCGACGTCACCGACGCCGACCTGCAGGCGCAGTTCGAGATGGCCATCAGAATTCGCGACAAGGTCAGCGAGGCGAACGAGGCGGTGATCGACATCCGCAACGTCAAGGCGCAGGTGGCCGACCGGATCAAGCGCGCCGATGATGCCGCCTTGAAGGGCGCCGGCGATCGGCTCGTGACCAACGCGGCCGATGTGGAGGACGACGTGTACCAGGTGCAGAACCAGAGCGGGCAGGACCCGTTGAACTTCCCAATCAAGATCAACAACCGGCTGGCCTCGCTGCTGCGGGCCGTGAGCGCCGGTGACGGTCGTCCCACCTCGAACATCCCGGAGATCTTCAGCATTCAATCGGGCCAGCTGAAGGTGCAGACAGACCGGTTGGCACAGGTGTGGAAGACCGACCTGGCCGCCTTCAACAAGGAAGCGGCTCGGCTGAAGCTGCCGCCGGTGGATCCGAAGTGTGCGGCGGCGGCGGGGTGCAGCGTGCAGCCGTAACGCACGCACGGTCTATCTATGCGACGGGCTCCCGGCATTCCTGCCGGGAGCCCGTGCCGCGTTGACGAGATGCGAGCCGGTCGCTTAGCCAGCGAGTTCCGCGTCGAGCGTCATCGGCACGGCGGCCAGCGCACGCGAGACGATGCAGCCGGTCTTCGTCTCTTCAGCAACCGCCTTGAACTCCTCTGCGCTGAGGCCCGGCACGACGCCGCGGGTCGTCAGCGCGATCTTGTTGATGGAAAAGCCGGCCGCGCCCTTGTCGGCGGTCACCACGGCAGTGGTCGTGACGCTCGTGACCGGCTTGCCGCGCTGGGCCAGCGTGTTAGAGAGCGCCATCGAGAAGCAGGCCGCGTGCGCCGCGCCGAGGAGCTCCTCGGGGTTCGTGTCCTTGCTTCCTTCAAAGCGGCTGATGAACGAGTATGGTCCGCTGAAGGCGCCACTGCCCACCGCCATCGTGCCCTTGCCGGACTTGAGGTCGCCGAACCACTGCGCTTCTGCCTTGCGATCCATATGCAAAAGTCTCCAAGACGTGATGTGAGAATCGTGAGCTAAAGATAACGCCGCCCTGAACGCGATGCTCTCCCCGCACGACCAACCACGCGCCCCCCCACAACCGCGACTTGACATCGGCCGTCCACGGCGGCAACGTGGCGCAGTGGTGTGCCCCCCGTTGCACGCACGTCGAACTACGCTGTCTGACGTATTCCGGGGAGGCCGCACGACGCCTTGTGCCTCCTACGCTCCACCACCCGGAGGACGCATGCGCCAATCGAGTGCCGCCCTGACCGTCCGTCTTGCGACCGCAGACGATTTTGACGACATCCGGCGCCTGAACCACCAGACCTTCGCCGCCGAGATCCCGCAGCACGCGCCGCGCGCCGACGGACGTCTCGTCGATCGGTTCGAGGACGAGTCGACGTTCATCATCGCGCGGGACAATGAGAAGCTGGCCGGCATGCTCGCACTGCGCGACCGGCGGCCGTTTTCAATTGACGCCAAGCTGCCCGACGTGGACCGTTACCTGCCGCCGGGCCGCACGCTGTGCGAGATCCGCCTGCTGGCCGTGGAGCCCGGCTACCGGCACGGCGTCGTGCTCCGTGCGCTGCTGATGCGCGTCGTGGAGGAGTGCGAGGCGCGAGGGCTCAACACCGCTGTGATCTCCGCCACGACGCGGCAGCTGAAACTGTACACGCATATGGGGTTCGTGCCGTTCGGTCCCCTCGTCGGAACCGACGAAGCGGCGTTCCAGCCGATGTACCTGACGCGGGAATCCGCCGTAAGCCATGCGGGGTCGTTCCTCGGCCTGACGAACGACCGGACCACGGCGCCGGCGACATTCCTGACGGGACCCGTGCCGCTGTCGGCCGCGGTGCGTCGACGCATCGACGAGCCCCTGCGCTCGCATCGGTCGCCCGAGTTTGCAGAGGATCTCGCGCTGATTCGCCGGTCGCTCGGCAACCTGATTGGCGCGCGACACGTGGCCGTCTTCAGCGGATCGGGAACGCTGGCCAATGACGCCGTCGGCGCGCAGATCGCGCGCGACGGGGCGCCAGCGGTGGTCTGTTCGAATGGCGAGTTCGGCGAGCGCCTGATCGACCATGCACGCCGGCACGGCATTGACCATGAAGCGCTGCGCGTACCGTGGGGGTCGCCATTGCCCATGGATCGCGTGGTTAAGGCGGCGCGCCGCGTGCATGCCGGATGGATCTGGGTGGTGCATCACGAGACGAGCACGGGAATGCTCAACGATCTTGGCGCGCTTCGCGACGTGTGCGGTGTGACCGGCGCCCGCCTCGCGCTCGACGCCGCGTCGAGCGTGGGCACGGTGTCGATGGTGCTCGACGGTGTGGACCTCGCGACGACCGTGAGCGGCAAGGCGCTCGGCGCCGTCGCCGGCCTTTCCATCGTCTGCTGCGCTGAACCGCCGGCCCGCGGGGACGGGTCGCTCCCGCGGTATCTCGATCTGTCGCGCTATCTCGACGGGGACGGCGTGCCGTACACGCAGTCGTCGCTGCTCGTCGCCGCCCTCGCCACCGCCATCGACGCCACGGACTGGCCCTCGCGGTACGCCGCCATCGCGCGCGCTGATCGTGCGTTGCGCGAGCGACTCGCCGCCAGCGGACACGAGCCACTCGTCACGGGCCCGGACGCGTCACCCGCGGTGGCCACCTGGCAGGCGGGCTCGGCGCGCGACACGTCCGACTTGGCGGCGCGCATGCTGAATGCCGGGTATGCCATCAGCTGGGAGAGCGGCTACCTGCGGGCACGCCAGTGGATGCAGACCGCGCTGATGGGGGACTTCGATGAGGCGGCCGTTGCGCCGATGGCGGAAGCGCTGGCCCGCGCGCTGAGCCGGTCGCTGGCGAGTTAGCCGGCTTTAACGCAGGACGCGCCGGCCCAAGATGGGCCGGCGCGTCCTGCGTTGAGGCGAATGCTCGGGAACTGCGCCCGCTTATTCGAGTGCGGCGTGCGCGGCGGCCAGCCGGGCAATGGGCACGCGGAACGGCGAGCAGCTCACGTAGTCGAGGCCTTGTTCGTGACAGAACTGAATTGAGCGCGGCTCGCCGCCGTGCTCGCCGCAGATGCCGACCTTGAGTCCCTCACGGGCGGCGCGGCCATCGCGCACCGCCATTGTGATCAGCTTGCCGACCCCGACCACATCGAGCACCTGGAACGGGTCGTCCGGGAAGACCCCCTTCTCGACGTAGAACGGGACGAACCGTCCGGCGTCGTCGCGGCTGAGTCCCAGAGTCGTCTGCGTCAGGTCATTGGTTCCGAACGAGAAGAACTGCGCGCCGGCTCCGGCCACTTCGCCTGCCGTCAGCGCCGCGCGCGGCAACTCAATCATCGTGCCGGCGAGGTAGGGCACGTCCACACCGGTCTCGCTCGCCACCTCGGCGGCAACGCGATCAATGATGGCGCGCTGGTTGGTGAACTCACGATGCGTGGCCACCAGCGGCACCATCACCTCCGGCAGCACCTTCACCCCGCGCTTGGTCACATGTGCGGCGGCCTCAAAAATCGCGCGCGCCTGCATCTCGGTGATCTCGGGATACGTGATCCCCAGCCGGCAACCACGATGTCCCAACATCGGGTTGGTCTCGCGGAGCGACTCGATGACGTGCGTCAGTTCCTGGCGGGTGACGCCGAGCGTGCGTGCGAGGAGCTTGGCCTCCTCGCCGCCGTGCGGCAGGAACTCGTGCAGCGGCGGGTCGAGCAGGCGGATGGTGACCGGCAGGCCGTCCATCGCCTCGAAGATTCCCTCGAAGTCGGCGCGCTGCATGGGGAGCAGCTTGGCCAGCGCGCGGCGGCGGCCCGCCTCGTCATGGGCGCAGATCATCTCGCGCATCGAGGTGATGCGGTCGCCCTCGAAGAACATGTGCTCGGTGCGGCAGAGCCCGATCCCTTCGGCGCCGAACCGCCGCGCCTGGCGCGCGTCGTGCGGCGTGTCGGCGTTGGCGCGCACCTTAAGGCGGCGTGCGCCGTCGGCCCAGCTGAGGATCTCGTTGTACGCCTGGTAGACCGGCGCGTCGTCGGGCGGCTGCTCGCCGAGCATGACGCGCATGACCTCACTAGGCTGCGTGGGAATGTCGCCCACGTACACATGGCCCGTGGCGCCGTCGAGCGTCACCCAGTCGCCTTCCTTTACCGTCGTCTCGCCCACCGTGAAGGTGCGGTGGTTGCCGTCCACCTTGATGGCCGTGCAGCCGACCACCGCGCACTTGCCCATGCCGCGCGCCACCACGGCGGCGTGGCTGGTCATGCCGCCGCGGGCGGTGAGGACCGCGCGGGCGGCGAGAATGCCGTGAAAGTCGTCCGGGGTCGTCTCGTCGCGAACGAGGATGACCTTCTCGCCCTTCTTGCCGTGCGCCTCGGCGACGTCGGCGTCAAAGACGGCCACGCCGCTGGCGGCGCCAGGGCTCGCCGGCAGGCCGGTGGCCAACGGTGAGTGGCCGGCGCTGTCGATCACCGGGTGCAGCAACTGATCGAGCTGCATGGGCTGGACGCGCTGCACCGCCTCACGCTGCGTGATGAGGCCCTCGGAGACCATGTCGCGCGCAATGCGCACGGCAGCGCCCACGGTGCGCTTGCCCGTGCGCGTCTGGAGCAGGTAGAGCTTGCCGCGCTCGACGGTGAACTCGAGGTCCTGCATGTCGCGGAAGTGCCGCTCGAGCGTTTCCTGTACGCGCATCAGCTCGGCGTGCGGGCCCGGCATCAGCCCCGCCATCTGGTCGATGGGGAGCGGCGTGCGAATGCCGGCCACGACGTCCTCACCCTGGGCGTTGACCAGGAACTCGCCGTAGAAGCGCTTGGCGCCCGTGGACGGATCGCGCGTGAACGCCACCCCGGTGCCGGAGTCGGAGCCGAGATTGCCGAACACCATCGAGACGATGTTGACGGCCGTCCCGGGTGCCTCGGCGATGTTGTACTGGCGCCGGTAGTCCACCGCGCGCTTGATCATCCAGGAGCGCCAGACCGCCTCAATGGCGCCCCACAGCTGCTCACGCGGGTCGAGGGGGAACGTCTGTCCCACGTGCGAGCGCACCAGCGCCTTGTACTCGACGATCAGCGCCTGAAGCAGCTCGACGGGCACCTCGGCATCGGTCTCCACTCCGGCCACCATCCGCTTGGCCGCCAGGAGCGCCTCGAAGTGATGGCTCGGCGCGTTGAGCACGACGTCGCCATACATCTGGAGGAAGCGGCGATAGGAGTCCCACGCGAAGCGCGGGTTGCCGCTCAGCGTGGCGAGCCCCGCCACCGTGTCATCGTTCAACCCGAGGTTGAGGATGGTCTCCATCATGCCGGGCATCGAGACGCGCGCGCCGCTGCGCACGGAGACGAGCAGGGGATTGGCCGGATCGCCAAAGCGTCGTCCGCTGGCCGCTTCCAAACGTGTGATGGCGCGCTCGACTTCCTCGCGCAGGCCCTCGGGGACCTTGCCGTCCTTGAGATAGGCGTCGCACATCGGGCATGAGATGGTGAATCCCGGTGGTACGGGGATCCCGATGTTCGTCATTTCGGCGAGGTTCGCTCCCTTGCCGCCGAGCAGGTCCTTCCATTCGCGCGTTCCTTCCGCGCGACCGTCACCGAAGAAGAAAACCTTTTGGGTCACGATGCAGCGTCTCCATGTGGATGAGCCGGCGCGCTACGCGCCGGCCCGGTACCGCTTGATGTCGATGGGGGGCTGCGTGGGGTATTGTCCGGAGAAGCAGGCGTGGCAGAAACCGCCTGGTCCGTCGGGGACGGCCGCCAGCATGCCGTCGAGCGAGAGATAGCCGAGCGAGTCCACGCCGATGGCGCGGCCAACCGCCTCGACGGACATGTTGGCCGCGATCAACTGCTCGCGCTCCGGCGTGTCAATGCCGTAATAGCACGGCCCGGTGATGGGCGGCGAGGAGACCCGCATATGCACTTCACGAGCGCCGGCGCCGCGCAGCAGCGCCACCAGCCCGCGTGTGGTGGTGCCGCGCACGATGGAGTCGTCCACCATCACCACGCTCTTGCCCTCGAGCACCTCGCGCACCGCGTTGTACTTCACCTTGACCTTGGCATCGCGCCCGGCCTGCGTGGGCTGGATGAAGGTGCGGCCAACATAGTGATTGCGGATAAGCGCGTGCTCGAGCTGCAGGCCCGACGCCTCGGCGTACCCGAGTGCCGCCGCGTTGGACGAGTCGGGGACGGCAAAGACGATCTCCGCGCCGGGCGCCGGCTGTTCCTTGGCCAACTGGCGGCCGAGCGCGCGACGCGCCCGGTCCACCGAACCGCCGAAGACCCGGCTGTCGGGGCGCGCAAAATAGATGTACTCGAAGACGCAACGATGGAGGACAGGCGTTTCGGGGCCTGGCATCGATCGCATGCCTTGCTCATCCACGGCCACGATCTCGCCCGCCGCGACGTCGCGCACGTAGGTGGCGCCGACGATGTCCAGCGCGCAGGTCTCGGATGCGAAGACCCAGGCGTCTCCGAGGCGGCCGATCGCCAGCGGGCGCCAGCCGTGCGGGTCGCGCGCCGCGAGCAGCGTCGTGCCAATCACGACCACGACCGAGAAGGCGCCTTCCACTCCGGCCAGCGCCTCGGCCAACTGCTCCTCGGGTTTCACCGCGCGCGACTTCGCAATGCGGTGGACGATGACCTCGCTGTCCATGGTGGAGGCGAAGATCGATCCCTCCGCCTCGAGCGCGCCGCGCAGCTCGACCGCGTTGGTGATGTTGCCGTTGTGCGCCAGCGCGATGTGCCCGCCGCGGAAACGCACGAACACCGGTTGCGCGTTGTCAATGGTGCTCGTGCCCGCCGTGGAGTAGCGCGTGTGCCCGATGGCCATGGAGCCGCGCAGCAGCGCGATGCGTTCCTCCTCGAAGCCGTCCGACACGAGTCCCATCTTGCGGACCGTCTTCGCCGTGCCGTCCTCGGCGACCGCGACGATGCCGGCGGATTCCTGCCCACGGTGCTGCAGCGAATAGAGGCCAAGGTGCGTGACGCGGGCCGCTTCCTCACAACCCCGAATGCCGAAGATGCCACACATCAGCGCGTCCCTCCGGCCAGCGCGGGGTCTCGTTCCACGACCTCTGCCGCGGCGCGCTGCATGGCGCGGGGCAGTGCCCCGTGAAACGCCGAAGCGAGCCGGGCGGTGTCGGCGCGCATGGTGCGCGCGCCCACCGTGATCACCAACCCGGCGCTCGCGCTGCGGACCGTGCCGATGATCGCCGCCGGCACGCCGTACCGCTTGGCGATGTCGAGCACGACGTCGGCATGACTGGTGGAGAGCACCACCCGGCCCTGCGCCTCGCCAAAGAGCAGCGCGCGCAACGGCAACGCGGACCACGCTGAGAGATCCACCTGCGCACCGAGCGGCCTGGCCTCGCGGGAGATGCAGCACTCGGCCAGCGCCACGGCCAATCCGCCCTCGGAGCAGTCATGCGCGGTCGCCACATGTCCACCGCCGATGGCCGCGAGCAGGGCGTCAATGAGGCGCTTCTCGCCGTCGAGGTCGCAGGCCGGTGGTGCCCCTGCCACAACCCCGTGAATCCAGGCGAGGTATTCGCTGCCGCCCAATTCTGCCGTGTTGTCACCGAGCAGCACGATGGCGTGCCCCTCCGTGGCGAACGGCGCGCGCGTCACGTGGCGCACATCATCAATGAGGCCCACCATGCCGATGACCGGGGTGGGGTAGACGGCGCCGAGCGGGTTCTCGTTGTACAGCGACACGTTGCCGCCCGTCACCGGCGTGCCGAGCGTGCGGCAGGCATCGCCCATGCCAAAGACCGCCTCGCGGAACTGGAAAAACACCTCCGGCTTCTTCGGATTGCCGAAGTTGAGGCAATTCGTGATGGCCATCGGGCGCGCGCCGACGCACGCGACGTTGCGTGCGGCCTCGGCGACGGCAATGCGTCCACCGACCCGCGGGTCGAGGTACACATAGCGCCCATTGCAATCGGTCTTCAGCGCAATCGCCTTACGCGTGCCACGAATGCGGATCACGGCCGCGTCGCCTTCGCCGGGTCCCATGACGGTGCTGGTGCGCACGGTCGAATCGTACTGCGTGGTGATCCAGCGCTTGCTGGCGATCGTGGGCGACTCGAGCAGGCGCTCCAGCGTCCACATCGGATCCGCCTCTTCCGGCTTCTCGGCGACGGCGTGGACGTCGCGCGCACGGCGCGCCACGGCCTCGGGGGCCTCACTGGCTTCCGGATGGTACTGTGGGCAGTCGGTCACCAGCCGGACGCCGGGGAACTCGGCGACCACATGGTCGCCCTCGGTCACGCGGTAGACCGGCTCGGCGATCACCTCGCCGATCACTTCAGCCGTCAGGTCCCACTTGGTGAGGATCTTCTTGACCTCATCCTCGTGCCCCTGCTTGGCGACGACGAGCATGCGTTCCTGCGACTCGCTCAGCAGGATCTCGTAGGGCGTCATCCCCTGTTCGCGCTGAGGCACCTTGCGCGTGTCGATGGTCACGCCGACCTCGCCGCGCTCGGCCATTTCCGCCGACGACGAGGTGAGCCCCGCCGCGCCCATGTCCTGGATGGCCACGATGTGGCCGCTTGTGATGAGTTCGAGCGAAGCCTCGAGCAGGAGCTTCTCGGTGAACGGGTCGCCCACCTGCACGCGTGGGCGCTTGGCCTCGTTCTCCTCGCTCAGGTCCTCCGACGCGAATGACGCGCCGTGAATGCCGTCGCGCCCCGTGCGCGCGCCCACGGCGATGATCGGGTTGCCGACTCCTTCGGCCTTCGCCCGGATCAGGTCCTCCTCGCGCAGCAGCCCGACGCACATCGCGTTGACCAGCGGGTTGCCCTCATACGCCGCGTCGAACATCACGTCACCGGCCACGGTGGGGATGCCCACGCAATTGCCGTAGTCGCCGATCCCCTTCACGACACCGCCCACCAGGTACCGC
>JBAZTM010000069.1:0-20058 GCA_041661925.1 Gemmatimonadaceae bacterium | reverse complement strand
AGCAGCAGCGCGCAGGCGGCCCAGTAGCAGGGCGTGTAGTGGAACTCGGCGTGCCATGTCGGGTTGACGCCCGTGAGCGTGAGTGCGGCCGGACGCGAGAAGATGGTGCCGGTCAGCCCGCCGGTCGCGGAAGACGACGGCGGCGGCACGAGGATGACCTGCGGCGCGCCTGTCGCGGACGGCTGGTCGTAGATGTAGCCGAAGGGCGTGGAGGCAGACGAGCGCAGCGTGTAGTCCAAGTCCTCGTACTCCATCGTGGAATACGGCGTCAGCAGCGCCGATGTCGGGTTCCACCACAGCGAGTTCACGCGCACGGTGTTGACCGGCAGCGCGTAGGTGGCCGTGTTCGCGGTCACGTCGATGGCCGTCAGCGAGGACGGCAGCGCGTTCAGGTCGGCGAACAGCATTCCGACGCCCTCATTGAGCGCCGTCAGCACCTCGTCGCTGTTGCCCCACAGGTCAGCGGACGGCTCGGGGAGCAGGTTGCGCGTGCGCGCGACGAGCTGCGCGGTGGTCGCGCCGTGGGTGACGGTGGAGGGCGCGACGTTGAGGGAGCCACCGGTCGAGATGGTGAGCAGCGCGCTGCCCGACCCGTTGTAGTCGAGCACTTCGAGCGCGGACTCGACGGTGAGCGTGCCCGCCGTGTGGTTGATGGTGTCGAGCCGCGTGGGGGCCGACCCCTTGAGCGCGGTCAGCCCCGCCACGTTGGTCGACGTGTCGATGGCGAAGGTGAGTGTGCCGAGAGTCCACGAATTGCTCATCACCGAATCACCCCAGCCGCCATGAGCGCCGGTATCCTGCTGGGCGCGATTCCCGACAGCAGGCTGTTGAGCGCGAGCACCTGTGCGGCCGTGAGCGCGGTCGAAAAGACGACGAGCTGGGGTATGGGGCCGTTGCACGACGGTACGCCGAGGCGGTTGGCTCCGAGGTACGCTGTCGCCGCTATCCCGTTCGCGTCGTCGGTGTCGAGTTCCGTACCGCCGGTGCCGTTCTTGTAGGCGCGACACTTCAAGCTGCCGTAGGTCGCCGCGTAGACCGCCGGGACCGAGGCCACAGCAGCCCCGGCCGTAGGAGACACCCACCCGCCGTTCGCGCCTGCGAAGTCGAGCACGGTGGCGGCACCGGCGGACGAGATGCCGAATCCGAGCGCATTGTTGGTCCCGGACGTTCCGGCGATGCCGACGAGAGCGCGCGCGATGCCTGAGGCCACTTCGGGCATCGCCACCGCCACAAGCGTCCCCGCCGCCGCGCTCCAGCCCGTCGTCGGCTCCGTGACCACGCAGGCGTCGCGGGTGGCGGCTGCTGCCGTGGTCGGGATGTAGGAGGTGGCGGAGGCGCCGATTTCCTCTTGCAAGGCGTCGGCGAAGACCGTCTTTCCGGCCTTGACCGCGATACCGGCCGCCCATGTCGCGGCGGTCCCGGTGTAGGGAGCCGTGGCGCGATACCAGCCGCCACCGAGTGCGGTGAACGTCGTCGTGAGCAGCGTGCCGACCGGCGTGGAGGAACCTGCCGCCGCGCAAAGCTGCATGTCGGCCGAGGTCACGGCCGCGCCGTTGGTGTAGACGCGCGCGGACACCATGCGAGCGACGGCGGTGGAGGTGAACGTGCGCCAGAACGCGCGATTGCCCGAGGCGTCGGCGACCAGCGTGACACCCTTGGAGCCGGTGTAGAGGCCCGCCGTGCCGACCGTGGCCGTGCCGGAGGCGTCCATCGTCCACTGGTTCACGTCGGCCTGCGAGGTGAAGTAGGAGTACGCAAGCGCGTTGGTGCGCGCTTCTTCGATGACGGGAGCGTAGCCGCGACCGCCGGGGTAGGAGCACGACCAGCAGCATTGAGGGATGAAGCCAGCGCGAACGTCGAAGATGCGGCGGAGCACGGGGTCGTAGATGGTGGCGCTGGTGCTCCTTGTGACCGTGGCGTAGGTGCGCGTTACCGGGTCCCAATACGTGCCCTCATACACGCTCTGCGCGCCCGGAGCGACGACGCCGCGCCAATGTGCGACCGCGCCTGCTGCATACCACCAAGAAGGCATCAGGCCACGTCCCCCCAGTCCTTGCGCAGCCACACGTCGCTGACTGTCTGCTGGACAATGCCTAGGTCCGCTGCGACCGCTGTCGGACCGTCAACGGCCTCGATGTAGACCTCTGTGAGCGCTCCGCACATCAGCGTAGAAACGCGACGAAGATGGTCGCGGTCTGTGCGACCGTCGTGGTGACGCGGACTTTGCTGTTCGCGTTCATGTAGCAGTGCTGGAAGCCCCAGCGCGTCGACCCCGCGTAGCTCGTCAGCGGCATCGGCGTGGAGTTGATGAGGTCTTCGAGCGCGAAGTTCACCCACACGGCGTTTCCGCTGCCGTCGACCGAATGCGACCAGCCGGGAGCAGTCGTCGTGTTGCCCGAGGAGTCGAGCGCGGGCACGTCCATGTAGATGAGCGTGGTGCCAGCCGGGACCGCGACACCGGCCGTACCGATGGTGAGGTCGGCGGTCGAGATGATGCGCGAGCCGGTCGCCGCAAGCGTGGTGGCAAGCGCGCCGCCGGACGCGATAGCGTTGCCCGAGGCGTCCTTGAGGCCGGTCACGGTCACGTCGGCGCGCTTGTTGGCGTCGGTCAGGATGGCGTCGGCATTGCCGGACGAGTCCTGTGCGACGGTGACGGCGCCTGATGCGGTGACGGTGCCGGACAGTACGTCGACCTGCAAGTGCCCGGCCGCGTCGACTATGACATCGACACCCGTACCGCCTGTGGAGAGCCTGCCTTGAATCGCTCCCATAGCGCTCACTTCCCTCTCAGAGCCGCAGCGAGCGCCCTGCGCTTGGCGGCGGATGTCTTGTCTCGCTTGCCACCACGAGCCTCGGAGAGCGCCGCAGCGACCGCTTGATTGCGCGGGTGCCCGGAGGCCATCATCTCGCGGATGTTCTCGCTGATGACAGCACGGCTACTCCCCTTGGCTAGTGGCATGACGTTACTTGCCGTCCTTCGGCTTCTTGGCCGGGGCGGGAGTCGGCGGCGCACAGTCTTCCCAATGCGTCGGGACTTCGCCCGTGTCCTCAGTCTCGGGGTTCGGCTGAGACTTCTTCTTGGTCATTTCCGGTCCTCTCTTCTGCCAGCGCCGCCAGCAGCGAGTCGAGTTCAGCCAGCGCGCCCTTCGTGGCGGTCACACTCTCGGTGAGGGCCGCGAGATCGCGGTGCAGCCCTTCGAGGCGCTGCATGCCGTGCAGCAGCCCGACTTTCAGGCTGTCGCGACGAGCGACCAGCATGGGTGTCAAGTCGCCGGTCATCTAGGCGATGGTTCCGACTTGGATATAGCGGGTGCCGTCCGGCGTCTGCACCGCGATGGCGTGCGTCTTGGTGAGTGTGCCGGACGCGGAGGCCGCGATGACGCAGTTCGCGCCTTGGTCCTCGAAGTTGAACAGGACCGGCAGCCTGCCGCCGCTGTAGATGGTGATGGCACCGTCCTTGACGGCCGTGCCGTTGTCCGACATGCGGAGCAGGTAGTGCCCGCCCGCCGCCTTGTTGATGGAGTGGTCGTCTATCCACGAAGACCAGCGACGCCCGGACGAGGTGCCATCGGCCGTGTCGTCGATGACCGAGTGCATCCCGCACACGATGTTGCCGGAGCCGGATTGCGTGTAGGCCATCGGCTGACCGGCGAAGTAGCCGCCGCACAGGTTGCCGTAGTTGTTGATACCGGCCGACGCGGAGCTGTTGGTGCCCTCGGAGTTGCCCGCCCCGTCAGCGCGGCCACGGAAGCGCACGCACGCGAAGTCGCCGCTGGACGCCGTAGATGCCGTGAGCAGCTTGACCGCACACTGTCCGGCGGTGGCGTGGGTGACCCACGTGGACCCGGTGGTGATGAGCGAGCCTGTCGTGGTCGTGCCCGCCGTGCGAGCGGCCCACGAGAGCTGCGGCGCGTTGGCGAGGTTGTTGGACGAGTCCGTGGTGACGGCCTTGCTGGCCTGCGCCGTGCCGAGCGTGGTCACGTCGCAGTAGTTCAGCTCGGCCGCCGTAGCGGTGACTGCGGCGCCGCCTATCTTCGGGGTCGTGATGTCGAGGGTGTCGACCTTGTTGTTCGAGTCGGTGATGACGATGTGACTGGCCGTGACGGTTCCCGGCGTCGTCCCAGCGATCTCGTGAATGGGACAAGCACGTAGCTTGCGAGCCATGACCGTTCACCTGCCTCTCTGGTTACTTGGGCTGCTTCATGCGGATGTGTCCGCGCAGCGCGTTGGTGGGGTTCTGCTTGTCTGCGAAGTCGCGCTCGCACGCGGGGCAGAACGTCGCGCCGTCCTCCACGGTCAGCCCGACGTGCGGGTCGATGGGGAGATTGGCAGCGACGACGGTATCCGCCGAGTCGGCCGTGACGCTGGTGGCAGGCTCGGCAGGCGGCTGAGACACAACCGCGTCCGCCGGGTCGGGGATGAAGCCCACGATGCGGCTTGTCGGCGGCGTCACCTGCAAGCCCGTCACGATAGCCTCTGACGGGTCGGGGATGAAGCCGGGGTTCGGCACACCGATGTGCACGTGGCGCTTGCCTTCGTCAGACACCTTGCAGCCCCCTTCTGTTGAGCCATCTCGGCGGGGCCGGTTGCCCGGCCCCTACCGAGGCGGAAACGCTTACGAACCTGCGATCTGAACCGGGTCGCCGGTCAGGAACACGTGCGTCGCGGTCGCAGCATCGGTTGCCTGCGCTTCGAGCACGATGCCAACGCTGTTGGCAGAACGGGTCGTGTCGGAGTCCGTGATGAAGGCGACTCCGGCGTTGATGAGTTCTATCCAGCCACCATCGGCGACGTTGCTGGTGCCGTCCACGAGCGCGATGCAAGCGCCCTTGACACAGAACGGATACCAGCCAGCGACGGTCGTGGTCGTGCCCTGCGGCACACCGACGCGCTGGCCCACGGCGAGTGTCGCCGGAGCCGCGTTGATGTAGCCGTGGGCGGTGCTGTCCAGGTCGAGCACGTAGGGCTTGTACTGAGTGAACCCGGAGGCGCAGTACACATACTCGTAACTGGCCTCTTCCTTGGTCGTGACTGGCATGTTTTCCGCCCCCTTCCTAGGTCGCGACGGACGTGTAGCGGCCGTTGCGGCGAGGCTCGTTGCAGGTCATGTTGCCCATCCAGTGCAGCCACGCCACCTGACCGTCCTGACCGTTGATGGTCGTGTCCTCGAACCTCGTCCACGCGAAGTCGCGAGACTCCATGACGGAGAAGCCGAGCGTGGAGGTCGACAGGAACGTGACCTGATTGGCGGTCTGCTTGCTGGTGAAGATGATCTCCGCGCCGTTGTACTTGATGGCCTCGAAGCCGAGCTGGGCGACCTTGAGGTCGGACTGCATCCGCACCTTGTCCTCGTACAGGTCGCAGAAGCTCTCGTACACGTCCTGCGGCATGATGATGAGGTCGCCGCGTCCGGTCTTCTGGCCGTTGGAGGACACGCCCCGGCAGTCGTTGATGCCAGTGCGAATCATCGCGGAGGTGACAGAAGCCGAGGACTTGGAGGTCACGAATCCGGCCTGCCAGAACTCGTTGCCCGATGTCGAGCGGTTGACGCCCGCATACGTGCCGGTGGTGGTGATGATGGCACCCAGCCCCGTCAAGTCCTTGGAGCTGTTGCCGGTGCCGTCGCCGTAGATGCCGTGAGCCGTTCCGCACATCAGGTCGCGGATGTCGGAGCCAGCCTCGTCCACCTTGTCGGCGAGCAGCTTGACCCATGCGGCCTTGCCACGGTTCTTGAGGATGGTCGCGTTGTCGATGGCGACCGGGATGCGGTACTGCGCCCACGGGAGCAGGACGTAGCCCAGCGTGTCGGTCGGGGACATCGAACCCTGGTCCCAGCCGGAATACGAACTCGCCGTGCCGAGCTTGGCGCGACGGATGTGGAGCCGGATGTTGTCGCCGCCCTTCTCGGTCGTCTTGTTCTTGCCCTTGTTCATGACGGCCCACAGGGGGTCGACTTCATCGTAGACCTGATCGTGAACCTTGCCGGACGCCTGAACCGCGTCCATCGTGGTCGCTGCCAGTTCGGCGAAGGCGTTGATGGTCAGGTTGTTGGTAGCCATGTCTTATCTCACCTGCCTTGGTTCCATCTCGTGCGCCCTCTTACTCGGGGAGGTCGGCGGCCGCTGCGAGCATCACGTCATGAAGCGACATGTCTTTGGTGAACTTGGGGCCGTCGCCCGAGCCTGTCGAGGCCGAGGGCACGTTGAACTGGTCTTGTGCGGCCTGCACGGCCGCAGCGCGCTTGCGTTCCATCTCCGCGCCCAGCGCGAGAGCTTCCGCTTCCCGCTGGTGGCTGAACGCGCTTGCCCGCACGAGAGCGGCGGCGTCGTCAAGGGTCGCGGCTGCGCCGGTCCCGATGAAGTGCGCCATCTGCTCGCGGTACGGTTCCAAGTCTGCGTTCGCGCCCATGAAGGTTTCGACCTCCGTGACCGCGCGCTCTGCTGCCTGTGCTTCGAGCTGCTGCGTGAGCGCGCCTATCTGGCCGCCGAAGACGGATGCGACCTCGAAGGCCGCCCGCCGCGCTTCGACCGTGGCGACCTGCTGCTGGTAGCGCAGGAATAGCTGCGGGTCTTCCATCGCGGCGGTCGGGTCGATTCGGTCGCCCAAGCCTGCGTAGAGGAACGAGTCGTCTGCCGGACCCTGCGTCGGGTCGGGCACCTGCTGCTGCGTGGCGAACGCCGCAAGCTGGGCTTGCATGTTCGCCACCTGCTGCTCAAGAGCGGATGTCTGAGACTCAGCGGCCCGCCTTTGCTCCGCGAGAGCCTGCGTCTTGCGAGTGTAGTCCGCCTGCTGGGCGGTCCGCTCCTGCACGAGCCGGTCGTAGACCGCTCGCAGCTCCGGGGTCAGTGTCTCGGGGTCGACGCCTTCGAGTTCGGGGAGTGTCCCCGCCTGCTCGTCGGCCTCGCCTGTTGCTGCGTCACCCTCGGAGGTCGTGCCGGGACTGGCCGCTGCCTCGTCGGAATCCGCTGCGGCCTGCCCGGTTTCGGGTTCCGCTGCGGCTGTTCCTGAGTCCGCGTCGTCCGCTGTGTTCTCTAGCGCTGCTTCCATAATCGCTAGGGTGCTGGAATCCGCGACCGTTTCGGCCGGGGTTGCTCCTGCTGCTCCTGCGTCTTCTGGCATGTGCGCGTCTCTCCCTTACGCTTGTGGGAGCGGCACGTTCATCGCGCCGCCCATACCGTTCTCGCCGGTCATAGGGGACATCGCCCCCATCATGCCTGCTTGAAGGTCGGCCTCGGGATTGCCTGACCCCATCTGAGCCGCCCCCATCATCGGCATCATGCCACCGCCCATGCCTTCTTGGCTAGTCGCCTCTTGCGGCGGCTCGGGCGGCGGGGGCGGGGGCGGGGGCGGGGCTTCCTCCCAATACAGGTTCGGGTCCGAGATGCCGGGTGTCCCGCCCATCAGCATCTTGGCGTACTCGACGGCCTTGAAGCCGGGAATCTGCACGAACAGGTTGAACAGCCCCATCTTCTGCTGAGTCTCGACGGCCTTGGCGTTGGCCGCCATGCTGCCCGGCGTGACCTTGACCTGCCAGTAGCCCGCGTGCTCGGTCCCGACGTAGGCGTACGCGATGGGCGTCCCGACCGGGACGTACTTCGGTTGCGGCGGCAGCGGAAGGCCCGTCATCGGGTCGATGGCGGTGGGGTCTTGCGGCAGCACGGGGTCGTCGGGGTCGATGTAGGCCGGGTCTTGGTTGATGATGTCCAGCGGAATCGGCTCGTCGAACAGCGTGGTGATGATGCACAGCATCCGCTCGGCGACGGCGGCGGCCCACACCTCGACCTGCTGCTGGCGCACGGAGGCCATCGCGTCGGAGGCGGCCTGCGAGTAGGACGCCTGCGTGGCCTTCTGCGTGATGGCGGGCGTGCCGCCGGAGTCGTACGCGCTGGTGAGCGTGACTTCGTGCAAGTTGGACACGATGCGGTCTTCGAGCAGCCAGAACTCGGGCGGCGTGGAGGTGCGCTGCAATGGCGTGATGGGCACATCTTGGTCGCTTAGCGGCACGTACGCGCCGTCGACGCCCGAGAGCAGCGCGTCCTTAGTCTCTTGCGAGATTGTGTCCGGGCCGGTGTACTTCCCAAACGCCTTGCCCGCCTCGGCCATCTCGCGCCTGCGAAGCTCGTTGAGTTCGTTGTTGCACGGCATCCCGGCAGCCATGAGTCCTTCGGGGTAGGGCTTGTCGGGAATCTTGTCCCACGCCAGCGTCGCGTGCGGGAAGCCCGGATAGGGCGACTTCCAGTCGTACGCCTTCTTGCCGATGACCTTGATGTCGCTTTTCGCGGTCAGGTAGACGGTGCGCCGCGTGGTGATGTCGAACAGCTCCCATACGGCGACGCGCTTGACGGAATCGGGAAGCTGGGATGCCAGCTCGCCGTCCTCTTGGTCTTCGCCCGGCTCGGCGGAGCTGTCGCGGTAGATGGCGACGTTGGACACGCTCTCGGCCTCGGGGCAGAACCGCCCGAACATGCGCTGCGCGCGGTCCAGCGGCAGGAACAACCGCCGCGCCATGAAGGTCGAGTCCGCGAACGACTTGCCGCACGGGTCGACCACGAAGTCGAGCGGGGACACGCGGTCCACGAACACGCGCTGGCGCAGCAGTTGGCGCACGGACAGCTCTTCGCGCGCCGTGAGCGCGTCCGGCGTGCCCCGGCCGGTCACTTTCGCGATGGTATCGGTGACGAACTGCGGCGCTGACATGCCGAACACGCGGCGCTTCTGGTCAAGAATCGCGCCCTCGTTGGCCTTCTCGAAGCCGACGAAGCCGACGCCGAAGCCTATCAGCGGCCAGTCCAGCATGACCTCGCGCGCTACTTCGTCGATGCCCTCCTGCCGCCAGAACTTCGCCAGTATGGCCGCGTTGGCGACAGCGGAGTTCGGATTCGGCGCGCGACCGTAGGGCTTGACCTCGAAGTTCGGCTCGGAGAACGCGAGCTTGGGAGCCTGCGAGCGGACCTTGGCCGAAATCAGGTTGACGATGGGCTTGGACTTGTCGGTCGTCCACGAGTGGCCGAGCTTGGCGATGTAGTCCTTCCACCGCTTCTCGCGGTCGTCGCGCCTGCGGTACTTCAGCGCGCCGGTCAGCTTGGACTCGTAGCCCTTGCACTCGGCAGCGGTGAGGGTGATAGGAGCGACCGCAGGTGCAGCCTTCGCCTCTTGCTCGGCGCGAGTCACCATACGTCCTCTTTCCTGATTCGGTCCTTGCCCCACCAGTGCGGGATTCGGACCGTCACCCCTTGTGCGGAGAATACGGCTGGCGAGGCTACCGCGCAAGTGGGACACGGCTCGGGCAGCAAGTCGCCCTCCGTCTCCATCTCGGACGCGGCCTGCTCAATCGGACGCAGCGCCTCGAACCTCCCGTGCTCGGGACAGGCGAAGTCATAGAGCGCCACAGCTTTCCCCTCCTGCTAGACGTAGGCACCCATCTCGTCGATGCGAGCGGGCTTGCGCCGGGCCTTGTCGCGAGCCAGCACCGCCTCCATCGCGTAGAACGGCGCACGCTCGTCGGTGTGCGCCTCGTGCGGCCGGTAGTGTCTCGCGTACGGCAGGATGACGCTGCATCCGGCCAGCGCGTCGGCCCGGTCATCGTGCTTCGGCTCGGGTGCGCCGATGGTGGTGCCGTTGTGGCCGTGCTGCGTGACCTCGGCCATCTCAAGCAGAGTCTCGGCGTCGCGAATCTCAATCCACTGATTGCGCAGCAGGCGCTCAAGCTCGCCGTACATGACCGGCTTGTTGCCGGTGCGCCCGCCCGTGGTGAACCAGCCTATCTCGGAGGTCGCCTTGTCGCCCTTGGTGGTGGTCGACGTGCGGCGGCGGTACAGGTTCGGGTAGCGCAGGCGGCGCAGCTCCATGATGACGGCGGTGCCGACGCCGTTGACCTCGACGGCCAGCAGCGCGCGGCCCAGCAGGTAGCCCAGCGCCGCGAGTTGGAAGGCGAACTCGTCGGAGTCCATGTAGCCGTGAATCGTGATGACCTGTCGGTGCGGGTCGACCGCGCCCTGCTCGTGCACGGTGTCGGGCACTCTGCCCACCTGCACGGCACAGGCGGCGTGGAAGTCGCCGGACTTGTTCTCGCCCGCGCAGTCGGCGAATATCGCCCACGGCCGCTTCGTGGCAAGGATTTCCTCGAACTCCTTTTCGGTCGCGTGAATGACCACGTTGCCGAACGGGTCGGGGATGAAGCGAGCGGTCGCCGGACCGCCGGGCATCTCAAGCCTGCCGCGACGGTCGCGCGACTCGAAGAGGTCGAGTGCGGCGTGCACCGCGCGGCCAAGCGCGATGGAGTCGAAGAAGCCCGAGCCGACAGCGGTGAACGCCTCCTGCCACGTGCCCGGATGCTCGCGCATGAGAGCCGCCAGGTTGCCACGAAACAGCCGCTTCTCCTTCTCCATCCACTCGGAGTCGCGGGTCGGCACGATGAAGTAGGGCAGGAACATGAAGTCCATGTCGTTCTCGCCCTCGTGCACCGTGATCGTGTGCGGAGAGCCGTCCAGCCCGTCCACGACTATCTCGTCGATGATGCGGCCAGCGGCGCTCTCGCGCACCCACGCCTCGACGCCGTTGTCCTTGGCCGTCCCGGCCATGACGATGGTGCCGCCCTCGGCGGCGACCGAGCGCGCGGCGGCGAAGAAGGCGTCGAGCTGTTCGATCTGGCCGATCTCGTCGACATCGAGCAGGCCCGCGCCCTCCGTACGAAGCGCGTCAGGGTCGCCCGAGTACGGCGTGATGATGGACCCGTTGCCGAACTCCGTGTGCGACACGGCCGGGTTGGTCAGCGGCACCTTCTCGCGAATCCACGCCGGGAGCCGCTGGTAGACGGCCTTCGCGCGCCGCTGATTCGTCTCCGAGGTCTGCATCTTGTTGGCGACGCACGCGATGCGCTGCTCCGGCTTGGTGATGGCCCACCAGATGACGAAGTTGCTGCGCAGGTGCGACCACCCGAGCTGGCGCGCCTTGAGGATGAGCAGAATCTCGCGCTCCACGCACAACTGACGGCAGACCGCGAACTGCCACTCCCACGTGCGGCCGTTATCCTCGACCTTCGGCTCGCCATCCGGGCAGGCGCGCTTCCAGCCGCCGTTCTTCTTCTTGAGGTACATCCAGCCGTACCAGCGCCAGAAGTACAGGAAGCCGCTCGCGGGGTCGCAGATGCGCCGCCATTCCTCGGCAAGCGCTGCGGCGAGAGCGGAAGTGGGGAGCGCGTCGGCCCCGGCGGCGTGCAGCAGCCGGATGTAGCCGTCGAGTACGTCTTCTTGCGTGACGAGGTTGGGAACTGCTGCGGGCACGCTAGTAGCCCCGCATCGCCCGCCACTGTGCGAGGGCCGCGCGCTGCGCAGCCCCTCCGTCGCCTCCGCCGAGAAGTGCTTGCGCGAGCGGATTGACCGGCCCAAGCCCGCCACCGCCGCCCACCATCGGAGCCTGCGCGGGCGGGACGTAGCCGACATGCTGGGGCGGCGCGAGTCCCACGGCCGGTGCCGGTGCGACCTGATAGCCTGCGCCGCCGCCCTCGCTCCACTGCTCACGCCCGCCACCTACGGGCTGGCCGGTACGCTCGTCGAAGTTCGGCGTGCCGCCCGCGTACATCGTGCCACCGCCACGGAGCGCGCCGGGGAAGTAGCGCCGCACATCGAGCAGGGTGTGGCTCGGAGCAGCAGGCTGTGGAACAGTCGACCAGCCTATCGCGCCCGCTGGCCGCTGCGGGTTCTGCGGGACGCCGGAGCCTAGTCCGACCATGCGCCCCATCGGCGCAGGCGGTTGCCACTGCGGCCGAGCAGGCTGCGGAGCGAAGCCGGGGGCCGGTGCGCCAGCGCCGCCGCCACCGCTCGGGACACCGCCTGTCACGCTGCCCATCTGCGGCGTGCGCTGCCCCGGAAGCCGTTGAGGGCCGGGACTGTAGGAAGCGGTGGGCTGCCGAAGCGCCCCGGAGATGTTGGAAGCGTAGCTCACGATGCGTTCACCTCGGTCCGATGACGAGTGCCACGGCATCCGAGGTCGGGCGCAGGCTCAAGCGCCAGAGCAGCGCGTCGTTGCGGCCTTCCAACACGTCGGCCCCGCGCTTGGCCGTCATCCGGCCGAGCCGCGTGGGCCACGACAGCCGCAGTTCGGGTGCCTCGAAGTCCACAGTCACGTTGCCGGGAGCCTCCACGTGCACGAGTTCGCGGCCCACGTGAGTCGTGCGAAGGGTCACTCGGACGAGATAGCCCGAGGCGACCGGGCAGTGGTCTGCGTGCACGCCCTCGTGGCAGAACTCGCATGAAAGCACCCCGCCCCCTCATGACGCGCGGACTTGGGGGCAGCGTAGAGCGCGTCAGGCGGGTGTGTCAAGGGCCTGGGACGTAGCCCAGCGCGAGTTCGAGTTGCGGATAGACCTCGGTCGAGCCGTGGGCCGACCTGTCCGTGTCCTTCAGTGGGGCCAGCGCCTTGGCAAGGTCATCGGGGCCGCCGGGGATGATGACGGTCGGGATGAAACCAAGTCCGCCGTGCTCGTGATGCAGCCACGAAGCGCACAGCATCTTGGCCGTGGTCGCGAAGTGGTGCGCCCACCAGCTGTCATCGGGCTTGGTGTAGGTCGCGCGCTTGGCGATTCGCGGGTAGGCGTCGCCGTCGCCCATGACCAGCAGCCCCCAGCCGTCCGGCATCTCATCGGGCTTGAGCAGCCCGTCCGGGGCGATGTAGTAGTGGTCGCTGAATCCGAAGTTCGCGTCGGACGCTGCGCCGTAACGGCGATGCCACTTCTTCTTGTCGCGGAGGAAGTCGGAGCGGCTGGTCTTGGCTTCGACCACGATGCCGCGCTTACGCCCGGACACGATGCCGAAGCCCACTGCATCCGCGATGCCGACCCCGAACATCTCGCACTCGGTATTGGCGACGACGCATCCCAGCCTCATGCACCAGACCGCGCCATAGGCTGAGAGCAGGTCGTGCGCGGACTTCCGGCTCACCGTCGCCACCCTGCGCCCGGTGCCACGCCTGCCAGCAACTCCGCACACTCCTCGGCCGAGAACTTGTCGCGCCCCGGCACCATCACGGCGTCAGGCCACGGGGAGGACGGCACCTCGTCTTGGCAGAAGACCGTCGCGCGCTGCCTCGGGTCGCACATCACGGCGAATCTTCGGCAGGTGAAGTACAGGTCCGGGTAGTCCTCGCCATTCTCGCCGCGACGGTCCGTGATGCACAGCGGGCGTGGCAGGTGGCGCGGGCAGTCAGCGCCGGAGTGGACGGTCGCCACGGTCACCACCGCAGTTGCGGGTAGGTGAAGGCAGCGTAGAAGACGTAGAGCCACCCGAAGAAGCCGTGCAGGATGGTGAACCCGAGAGTACTGCCGAGGTTGTTGCTGATGAGCATGGCGAGCACCACGCCGACCCACCCGACCCCGGCCGACGTGCTGGCCGACATGCCTCGCTCACGTCAGCGAGCGAGCAGTCCGACAGCCACGCCGAGCGAGATGCAGCCGAGCACCAGCACGGCGTAGGCGAGCGTCAGGCGCGGCGTCACGACAGCTTCCCGACGATCTCGCGCGCCCCGTTGAGGACTCGGGCGAGCTGCGCGGCACGAGCAAGCGTCTGCGGCTGCGTCTCGTGCGGCTCCGGGTAGAGCAGCGCGACAGCCACGAGGTCACCGTGCTGGCGCTGGTACAGCTCGACTTGCCCGCCGTCGTCGGAAGCCTCGAAGGTGCCGTCCATGTGAACGCCCATCAGGTGCTCCCCTTCGTGTAGAGGTCGGCGAAAGCGTCCATCAGGCACTCCCCTCGGTCGTCATCGGGATTCGGTAGGCGTTGCCGTCAATGGCGGCGCGGGCAGGAAGACCGCCGAGACGGCAGCGAGTGCGCTGCGCAGGAAGTCCGTTCGGGTGATGCTGGCTGCCACGTGTCCTCCCTCGTCGTCGTAGGTGGCGGGTTCGAGTACCCTGATGGACTGCCGGAGGCCATCCCGACCGCCCTTGGCACCCACTTGCGGCCGCGACTTCTCGTCCCCGAGAGCGCACTTCGCCGCTGGCTCCCCGCCGAGGTCGAGTCTACCACCGCGCTCGCAAGAGGCGTCAAGCACCGCGTCGGTGAGTGGTAGCGAATCGTCGGTGAATGGCGGAAGCGTGGAGGGCCGAGTGGGTGAGCGCAGGTGTCAGGCGGACGCTCGATGGGGGTCATCTAAGCGTGAGCGAAGTCGGCGGGGACCACGGGGGGCCGCCCGCCATCACTCCCCCCCAGCCGCGCTGCCGCGCACCTCGGGCAGTCCGCACGAGCGCAGCGCCTCGTTGAGTCGCTCGACCTCGGCCGCGTCCGTCATCACGCCCAGCCCGCCGTGCTCGCGCGCACCCTCGGCCGCCGCCGCCTCTTCGACCGCACGGGAGCCGGACCCCGCCACCGCGTGCGTCAGCCCCACCTCCCCCAGCCGTCCCAGCAGCCACGCCAGCGCCTCACGATCTCCGCTCGCAGCGTCCTGCGCGACCCGCACCAGCCCGGCGCGAGCAGACGCCAGCATGAGCGCCCCGAAGCCCGCGAGCACCGTGTGACGCGCGAAGTCGCGCACGTCGTGGCGCTGCGCGTCAGCAACGATGGTGCCTCTCGACACGCCGAGGGCAACCGCAAGCGCGCTCTTGGTGCAGCGCGCGGCGGAAGGAGTCGCGAGCCAGTAGGCGACCACCTGACGGCGCTGGCGCGTGTTGGAGCCGATGCGCGCCACGTCCGCCGCCGTGAACTGGTACGCCGCTTCGATGGCGGGCGATTCGTCGTCCTCACGCTCAATCAGCGGCTCGTCAGGGTCGCTTGCGGCGTAGACTTCGGGACGCTGACCGCCGGGCATGAGGCGCTAGGGAGCGAAGACAAGCGGTGAGGCGAGCGCTTGCGGTGTCGGCTTTCCACAATCTTCCAGCTCGCCCGAAGTCTCCGCGCTTCCAGATTCTTCCACACCGCTTGTGAATCCTTTCACAACCTCACCCTCGCCTCCGCTTGTGAACCGTTTCACTATCGCCTCCCTAAGCCCTTGGCCCCCCGTTTCGGCGTCCACCACCGCATAAGCGGGTAGACGGGCCGTATACGCCCGTGTGTCGCCGCTCAGCACGTCTCGCTTGCACGTCTGACACCAGTAGTCGATTCGCACCAGCCACGTAAGCCCTCCGCGCTTGTCCCGATACGCTGTCGCGTCCGGGTGCGGACTCGCCGCCCACGGCACCACCACGAGTGGCACCCACGCTGGCCGATGTTCGACGTTGCCGTCGCGGTCCTCGCTGACGTAGCGCTCGACCAGCGCTCCGCACGTGGGACACGCACGCCGGTCCACGTACCGCGCTGCCACCACGCCGCCGCTCATGCTTCCGCCGCCTCGCTGTCGCACGGGTCGAACCCGCCCGGCTGCTGGGTCAACCGGCCGACTGTGGCGCGCGCGATCTCCGCCACCGATGCGAGCTGCCCTGTACGCTCCTGCCCGCTCTCCGCTTGCTGGCGCGAGTCGGCGACCGCTCCCGCGTCGTCGACGATCTCGCGCGCGTCGCTTCGTTCCAATCTCTCAGACGTACAAGGTCTGGTCTGGTCCGGTAGGACCAGACCTTGTACTGTCTCTGTCTGTATGTCTGTGCTTGAGCCGTTGCTAGAAGTTTGCTGCAAGCGTTTGCTGGAGCGTTTGCTTGCAGCATTTGCTGCTGTCGTGCGGCCCCCCTTCGCCCCGGCCTCGGCCCGGACTTTCCCCAGCTTATCGCGCTCATCCTTCGTGCGCTGATACTCTGAGAACTTGTGAATCTGCCAGCCAACTTGACCCCGTATGTTGGCTGGCTCAAGGTATCCGACGCTCGCCAATCTGGCCGCCGTTCTGCCAACTTGCCTGCTATCAGTGCGCCAACTTGCACACCGAACTAGGGCACTTTGCGGTACGAAACCATCACTACCGACCCGACTTGAGTAGCAAATCATAGCTACCAGAAAGCCGAAATCCGCCCCCGCGTTGCGCCCGGAACCCATCAGCGCGAGCGTCCTCGGGTGGTCCGGCATCGACTCATCAATCCTGACCCATGGCATACCCTACCCCCTACCGAGAAGGTATCGCCGGGACTACCCCTCGCGCCCGGCTACGGATGGTAGGGTCCGCGCCCAGAGAAGGTGTCCCGGCGGTGTCTGCACCCCTGCCGAACGCGCGGCTTTGCGGACCCCACCGCGACCCACTTTCCCCCTACCGGCGCGGCGAGTCAATACCACTCACCGGGCGTATACAGCCACTCACCGGGCTGTTTGCTACCACTGGCGGATTACCTGCTCAAGTGCACCACAACAGCGACACGATAGGGTATCGTATAGGCGACGCGGGCCGGGGTGGTCCGCATGACGAAGGGAGCGGGAATCATGACACAGGAGGTCAGCTTCGAGGTCACACCGCAAGAGCATGTCGCTATTGAGCGCATAGCAGAGCGCGCCCGTGACCTCGCGGTCCGCGTCGGCGCAATCTATCCCCTCGTGGACGCGCTGATGGACGTTACCGCCTGCCACGCGAACGGGATGCCGCTGGACTTGGACGGTCTGCTCGCTGCTGATGATGCCGACTTCGCGCATGACGTGTTCGGCATCAATCGCCACATCGACCGCGCCACCGGCCAGCTTGGCGATTGTTTCGTTCCTCGGTACGCGCGCCGCTAGGTTTCGCCCAGCCCGCGCCACGCGCGTGGGTTGGTCGAAGCGGTCAGCGGGACCGCTTACGACGAAAGGAGCGACAGCATGAGCGACACAACGGCCAGTATCGGGTATCCGCCTATTCACACGCCGTGGGGACGGCGCGACTACTGCGAGAGCGTGAGCGGTGGCGTGTTCTTCGTCGGCACTCCATCGCACGGCGGCCTCGCCGTCGCGGTAGATCCCCCGCTCGGGCCGGACGCGGCCAGCATCGCCAATCAGTCGCGGTATTCGTTCGTGCGCGAGGGCTGGGCGTGGCTCGAAGAGGACTGCGATGCGCCCCGATTCGCTGCTACGCACGGCATCAGCTAGCGCCTGCCCTGCTCGCGCCCAGCGGCGGGGCCGCTGGGCGTCATGGAGCGCAGGAGCGCCCAACGACCGAAGGGAGTGTTACCGATGCCAGCACCGACACGAGAGAAGCGCAAGAATCCGCACCGTCTGCCGCGCATCATCAAGCGCGCCGATTGGACAGACAGCCCGTGGCGCATCAGCCGGGCCGTGGCCGGTGACTACGGGGCGACGTGGTACGAGGTCACGAACCGGAAGACGGGCGCGGTGTTCGAGGTCGACCCAATGGCGGCGTGGTCGCGGCGTATGACGCCGCCCGCTGGCGTGCCCGCCTACGTCGTGGCGGAAATCGGGCGGCAAGACGCTATCGACCGCCTGCGCGCGATCCTGCGCGGCGTGGACACGCTGTATACCAGCATCGCCAGTGCGTCCCGCTCCGGCATGAGCCGCCACATCAAGGTATACGCGCTGCGCAAGCCCGGCCCGGAGTGGCTGGCCGGGTACGCCGCCCGTGCGCTGGACTGGCCGCTCACGTCTGATGACGGCGTGAGGGTGGACGGGTGCGGCATGGATATGGGATTCCACCTTGTCTACTCGCTGTCGTCGGTCCTGTTCGGCAACGGATACGCGCTCAAACAGCGCTGGCTCTAGCCGACCCTGCTACCAGCCCACGACACCGCGCGTGGGCTGCATGGAGGGCCGGACGCCGAGCCGGACCCCGAGCGAAAGGAGAGACGTGATGGAAACGCGAAGCTGCGACAACTGCCGAGGGTGTGAGTCATTCACGCCGGGCGGCGACGAGTGCACGGGCTGGGAAGCGCGAGCGAAGCACACACCGGAACCGTGGACGCACCCGCAGGAGAGTTTCCGCAACCTGATAGCCGGGCCGGACCTCGCGAAGGTGGCGGATGTATGGACGAGCGACCGCCCCGACGCGGAGCGGTTCGCCAACGCCGCCCGCATCGTCGCCTGCGTGAACGCTTGCGCGGGCATCGACCCTGAGGCCGTGCCGCTCATGCTCGACGCGCTGCAAGAGTGCATCACCGAACACGGTGCTGCCGGGTACTACAACCCCGCCAAGTACGCACAGACGCGGCTCGACTACATCACGCAGGTAGCCCGCGCCGCGCTCGCCAAGGCGGGCCGCTGACATGGGCGCCTCGCGCACAGGTAGCGTTCAGGTAAGGTACGGGCAGGCTCGACCGAGAGAAAGGGCATCACCGTGAGTAAGAACAGCATCACCGTGGACGGCACCGAGTACGTGAAGAAGGTTCCCTGCGACAGTCCTATCCGCATCGTCATCCTGCAACGCGGCTGGGTGGCGGTCGGCTACTACGAGCAGGACGGCGACAACTGCGTGTTGCGCGACGCCAGCGTCATCCGCGTGTGGGGCACCACCAAGGGACTCGGCGAACTCGTGACCGGCCCCACCAGCAAGACGGTCCTCGACCGCTCGGGCACAATGCGCTTCCACGCGCTCGCGGTGGTGGCAACTCTCGACTGCGAGGTGACATCATGGGCCGCTCGCTTGTAGGTAGTCTTGGAGAAGCTGCGCAATCAGTGACCGGCGACGGCGACGGCTACGGCTACGGCGACGGCTCCGGCTCCGGCTACGGCTACGGCTCCGGCTCCGGCTCCGGCTACGGCTACGGCTACGGCTACGGCTACGGCTACGGCTACGGCGACGGCGACGGCTCCGGCTCCGGCTACGGCTACGGCGACGGCTCATAAGCCGCCAGCCGTTCGCGAGCGACCGAAGGGCCGGGGAATCCCCGGCCCTTCTCCTTGCGCGCTCACATCGAGCGAGAGCTACCCCGCGTCGACCGCCCGCGTGCCGTCCGCTATCGCCTCTTCCAGCGTCGGGCAGGCCGGGTCGAAGCTCGACCCCTGCGCGCCCTTGCCACCCTTCACGGCTCGCCGTCCCGTCTCGCGCTCGCTGTCCGAGAGGGAGGCGACTTCCTGCACCTGCGCGCTGGCCTCGTCGTTCGCCCACGCGCGCCAGACCCCGACGCCGTAGCTCGGCTGCGTGGCGAACGTCAGCCCCGCCACCGTGCCGAGCACCTGCGCAGCGTGCACTCCGTTGTCGCCACCAGGCGGCACCGTCAGCACCCACTCGCCGATCTGGCGTTGCAAGCGGTAGGCGTCCGTCCCGCCGGGCTGGTGATACGTGTAGTCGCCCGACCCTTGCGCCTTCTTCCAAAGCAGGCTCGCCTCGGTCGCGTAGAGCTGCTGCGGCGCTGCGATGGGGTCCAGCGCAAGCGGGTCTACCCAGTCCTCCGCGTCGGCGTCGGGCTTCTCGTCCTCGTCCAGCGGCTCGAACGGCACTTCCTCGGCGGCCGGTTCGCTCGCGGCTTCCGCGTCCTCGGGCGGCAGCACTTCGCCCGTGTCGGTGTCGACCGCCTCGTCAGCGCCCACGCCCTCAAGCGCGGTCTGCCGTCGATGCTCGCCCTCCGCATCGCGGTAGGTGACGGCAATCTCGGTCTGTTCCGTTTCTATCCGCAGCGTGACCGGCTCGCCCTCGATGCCGAGGACTTCCGCCTCGTGCTTGGCCGCGACCTCGAAGACCACCTTGAGCGGCTTGCCTGCCGCCTTCGTGATCTCCGCGCGACTGTCGAACTCGATGATTCTGCCGTGAATCCCATGCGCTACCTCTCTCTCGTCACTCATCGCTCGCCTCCCTACGCCAGTGCAGCGTCGATGTCGCGCGCCAAGCACCCCACGACTCGCTGCCTGCGCCTTCGAGTTCGAGCGTGACCGCGCGCACCGACATGCCGGGCGATATCGCCACCCGCACCTCGACCCCATTCACGTCGAGAATCTGGAACACCGGCTCGCTCATCCCTCGCTCCTCTCCTTCGCGGCTTCACGGGCGGCGGCGTACAGTGCGTTGACCGCCTCGGTCGCTTTCTCCACGTCAGCGGGCACGATGTTCGCGAGCATCAGTAGCGTGTCCTCAGCGCGGTTCCGCTCGCGCTTCACCTGCACTAGTTCGGCGCGCTCCTGCTCCTCACGCAGACACGTCGCGTCAAGAGCCGCCGCCGCCGAGTCGTACCTGCGGCGCTCGAAGTCCCGCTCCCGCTCCGTCGCCTCCATGCGCGTGATGAGGGCGCGGAGGGTGTCGG
>JBAZTM010000068.1:0-20161 GCA_041661925.1 Gemmatimonadaceae bacterium | reverse complement strand
CTTCCACGCCCGCTACCCGCAAGCGTCCACGGTCAAGCTCCGCGTCCGGATGCGCGAGGGGCAGGGCGAGAGCGAGGTCTGGGCCATCTGGGGCTACGCCTGCGGCATCGACGCGGGGGCGCAGTCCGCGACCCGGGCGCAGGGGTTCCACGCCCAGCATATGCTCCAAGTGACGGAGGAGACGCCAGGTATCGACCCGTCGGTCATGGCCGCGCTCGCCAACACCGCGACGGGCACGCACAACGTCCGCTTGGCGCTCGGCAACCCGGATAGCCAGCTTGATACGCTCCACGTCTTCTGTGTGGAGCCCGGCGTCCGGCACGTCCGTATCTCGGGTTACGACCATCCCAACGTCGTATTGGACCGCGAAGTGGTGCCGGGTGCGGTGACGCGCAAGTCGCTGCTGAAGCTCCGTGGGCGCTGGGGGCCGGGGAGCGCGATGTACGACTCCCGCGCCCGGGGCATCTCGCCGGCGCAGGCCGTGGACGCGCTGATCCAGTTGATGTGGTGCCAAGCCGCGGCCAGCCGCACGCTTCCCCGTGGCCCGAAGGCGCTGGGCGTGGACGTGGCACAGTCCGAGAATGGGGACAAGGCGGCCATCGCCCGGGGCGCGGGTCCGGTGCTGATCGAGGTTGAGGAGTTCCCCTGCAACAACGCTACGCAACTGGGCCGCGACGTGGCCACGGAAGCGCGCCGCGAGGGCATCCCGGCCAACATGGTGGCGGTGGACCCGATCGGCGTTGGCGCGGCGTGCGTCAACGAACTACGGGAACGGCTCGGCCCCGAGATCCATGCGCTCAACGGTGGGGACTCGCCCGTAGACGGCGCGCAACGCCTGCCGGACGGGAGCACGCGAACGTGGGCGCCGGACGCGAACGAGCACCGGAACCTGCGCGGCCAGATGTGGTGGCAGTTGCGCGAGGACTTGCGGCTCGGCACGGTCCAACTGCCCAACGACCCTGAACTGTTCCGCGAATTGACCATGCCCAGATGGGAGCCCAAGAACGGTGTCGTCTGGGTCGAATCCAAGCTCGAGGTCAAGAAGCGGCTCGGTCGCTCGCCGGACAAGGCCGACGCCGTCGTGTACTGGAACTGGATACGCCCGCGTGACGTGGTGTCGTCGGTCCCCGAGGCCGCCGTCAAGCAGGACGACCGCGCCGTGCGCTGGGACTACGCCAAGAAGCAGCCCATCGAGCTGACGCCCGAGGCCGCGTTCGAGCGCGACATGGGGCTGGGCGGGGTGCAGCACCGTGAGGGGGAATGGGCCAGCGACACGCCACCGCCGGGCAAATGGTAGCACTCTTGCGTTTTGCAACGGTTCGTGCTACCGTGGCGGTGTTGCAATCTGCGGCACATGTTCCACGACGCACATTTCGGTGAGGATCGCCCGACCATGAGTAAAGGGGACACGGTACGGCCGCGCACCGTTTCGCAGGCCGAATGGGAGCGCAACTTCGACCGCGCCTTCGCGCCGACCCGCGCACCGACGACCCCCGCGCACCCCCACGTCTGCCCCGATTGCGGTGGGGAAGCCTACGCCATCCGTGGCGAGCGCGACGTCTGCCTTGACTGTGGCCGTGGGGCGCCCGTATGAAGGGCTGGATCAGCCGCGCCGCGCATGAGGAGATCGTCGCCGTCTACCGCGACCGTGCCGCGTCCGCTGAAGCCGCCCGAGAGTCCGCTGAGACGCGCCACCAAGCCGCCTACCAAGACTTGCTCGCCCGGTACCAGTCGCTGGTCGAGCGCAGTGCCGCCGGTGCTGGTGTTCCCGCCACGGTCGCGACGGAACCCGCCGAGCCCGATCTGATCCTCCAAGCCGCGTACGAGCGGTGGGGGAGCGATCCCGGCGCGATGCTGTACGTCAATCGCTTCATTGCCGAGCAGCGCGCCAAAGCTGAACGGGGCGACCCCGACGCGATGGCCGAGCGCGATATCCTTGAGAAGGTCCTGTACGGCGTATCCGCGAGTGAGGGAGTCGAGTTCTGATGGCGACCGCCCGAAGTAACGCGAGCCCACCGGCTGGCATGGCCGCGTTCGATATGCAGCAGGACATCAGCGGCCCCGTCCGGGGTGGCGTGCAGGACGGCTTCCGTGGCGTGACGAGCGTCGAGCCCAAGCCGACCAAGCCCGCGATGGACGGCCCCGAGCAGCAGGACTTGACCGGCGCGGAGCCCATTGAAGGGTTCGGCGACCTGCTCGAACAGGACGACACGACGGTCTATCAGGCCGTCAACAACCTGAACCTGCGTCAGGAACGGCTCGCCATCAACCGGCTCGAGCAGGACATCCACTGGGCCAGAGTCTGGGCGGGGTACCCGTTCAGCCGCCTCGAACAGAATCAGGACCAGAGCTCGTTCCGCGCGGTGCTCCCCCCTGGCGTCTCGTCCCTGACGCTGGCGGCGGTGCCGAACAAGGCGCAGGACCTGTGCAACAAGGCCGTCGAGACGCTGATGGCCGACCCGCCGAAGCCGTTGCCGAAGCCGGTCAACGATTCCGAGGAAGCGGAACGCGCGGCGGAGATGGCGCAACGCTGGCTGGAAATCGACGGCGGCGAGGCGGGGACCAACGACAATGCGTTGTTCTTCCGGTCGCTCGACTCCGCGACGTACCGCTCGACGGCGTATCAGGAGTATTGGGTGGACCAGCAGGGGGGCGGGTACGTCCCGTTGCAGATCAAGGCGCACCCACTCGCCACGGACCCCGCCAACCCGCTCGTCGCGCAAGACCCGACGAGTGGCGCGATGATGCCGACGACGGACTACATCCTCCGCTACGTCACGCCCGAGACACCGAACCCCGAGCAGCCGGACGCGCCGGGCGTGCGACAGTTCACGCAGAACCCGTCCGAGGCTGAGCAGGTGTGGCAACCGAAGATTCAGGTGGACATCTGCTACCGCGAGCATATCCGCGTCTTCCCCGAGGACAAGGACGTCCACTCGGCCGACGCCTATATCCGGCTCGGCTACTGCACCCTCGGGGCCGCGAAGCGCCGCTGGAAGGCGATTGCCGCGCTCAACGAGGCCGATCAGGTCGCGCTCTTGGACTGGCAGCCCACGCGGTTCCTCGTGCTCTTACCGGCCGCGTTGCGGTCCCGCTGGAAGCTGGGGCTGGGGGCCGACAAGGAAGCCAACCAGAAGGGCGGCTCGAACGACGAGCGCATGATGTTCTGGTATCGCTGGTGCAAGAAGTCCTGCCCCGACTACCCGCGTGGCGCGAGCCTCTACGTCACGGGCGCGCTCGGCGGGTTCGTCTTGGAGCGGGAAACGCTCTCAGCCGAGGTCACGGTCCCGGCGTCGGCGGTGCAGGGGAACAGTGCCGCAGGCAAGGCGAACGCCACGGACCTGCGCGAAATGGACCTGCCCATCGTGCAAGTCCGGCTGATTCAGGACACGATCTACCGCGACCCCACGGGACTCCCGCTGATCGGGCGCATTGCGGGGTCGAGCGAAGTGAAGTCGCAGCTCGTTTCGGGCTACGCGACGATGACCGACCGGAAGCTGCACCCGGCCTCGTTCACGCCGTCGAAGTCGCCAGTGGCGGGGTTCCAAGTGCAGAACTCGCGGGCGACACAGGACTCGGTGCCGATCCTGAGCAAGGACGACATCCCGACGTGGGAACCGCAGCCCGACTTCCCGGCCAACTTCCTCAACTTCATCAGCTACCTCGACAACACGATGGACCTTGCGGCGTCGTCCTCGGCGCCGGCGCAAGGCTCCAACGACCAGCAGGAAGTCAGCGGCGTGGCGCGGCAGTTGGCCATCCGACAGAGCAACATCAGCATGAGCCGGTTCAATCAGGCCCACCTCGAAGCCTACGCCCGGCACTGTCGCATCAAGGTCCAACTCGCAATGGCGTACTTCCGCGCCCCGCAGCTCATCCGTTACGTCGGGGAGGACGGCGCCTACAAGCAGGAGTGGTGGACGGGGGCCGACTTCGCGCTCGTCTCGGACGTCGGGATTCAGCCCGGTACGGGCACGATGCAGAGCCAGCAGGAGAAGATCAACGCCGCGTTCACGGCCACGCAGATGCGCTTCCTCAACCCGGGGGACGCGCAGGACATCGTGCGGAACGCCATCGCCGCGAGTCTCGGCACGCCGGACGACCCGAGCCAGCAGCGGGTGGAGCGTCAGGTCGCCGCGTGGCTCGACGGGCCGCCCGAAGGCTGGATGGAACAGAAGCAGCAACAGGTCCAGATGCAGCAGCAGGCACAGGCCGCGATGGCGCCGCAGATGCAGGCGTGGCAGGCGCAGGCGCAACAGGCGCAGGCCGCCGGCGCGCCGGTTCCACCCCAGCCCCAGATGCCGCCCGTTCCTCCCGTATGGAGCCCGTTCGCGCCGTTGCCGACGGACACCGAGCCCGAGGTCGCGGACCTGCGGCGCCGTCGCATCCGCAAGCTGATCGACTCCGTGAAGTTCGCCGCCGCGCACCCGTTGTGGCAGGGCGAGGCTATTCAGGCGTACAACGTCGCGCGTCAGGCCGCGGCACAGGCCGCGCAGGCGCAGCAGCAACCACCGCAAGGCAAGGAACCCCCGAAGACACAACCGGGGCAGAAGTCACCGAAACCGGCACCGGGCCAGAGTGAAGGGGAGGTTACCGCATGAACCCGAAACTACGCGCCGCGCTCAAGGCCAAGGCGCCCAAGCCCGACATGACGCCCAAGAGCGGCTCGCCCGGCACGCCGAGCGCCGAGGTCGGCGTCGTGGATGCCAAAGGCGCCGACTACCACCATGAGCAGGTCCGGCGCCACTTGGAGAAGGGGCTCTCGGGCACCCGCCGAGCAGCGAAGATCCACATGAAGATGGCGAAGTATCACCACGACTGCGCGTGCGGCATGACCCACGCGAGCAAGTAACGATGCGTTCCCGCTCGACCCTACTCCCTAGAGGCTCCCGCACATGACGACCGCCGCTCGCCCTGAACCGTCCTCATCGACCCCCGCGCCGTCCGCGTCCCCTGCTGCGTCCGAGCCCTCTACGGGAGGCGGCACCAACGCGCCAGCGAGCACCGGCGGGCACAGCACCGCCGCCCCCGTCTCGACATCCGGCGCGCGGGTATCGCCACGGATGGAAGCCGAGTTCTTGGGCGGGGCCGAGCCCGCAGAGACCGGGGCCGACCCGTTCAGCGAGACGCCCGCGAACGACCCGTTCCTCGACGACGAAGCCGCGGCGCCAGCGGACCCCAACGCCGCGCCCGCGCCAGAAACACCCGCACCGGACGGCATCGAGACGCCGGAGCCCGAGACCGCGGCCATCCCGTTCAAGTACCAGGCGGACGGGCAGGAGGTCGCGTTCGAGGGGATCGAGGAGATTCCCGGCGAAGGGGCGATCGTCAGCGTCGAGGCGTTGCCGCGGCTCAGGGACCAGTTGCAGCGCGCGGACCACTTGGGGCGCCAGATCGGCGAGTACTCGCGCACCGTGGACCGCTTCCAGAAGGTGGGCGGGTTCGAGCGGATGGAGCAGCTCGAAGCCAACGCCGCTGTGTTGCAGTCCGTGGGCAAGAAGTTCCTCGAGATTCTGGCCGAGGACGGCGCGAAGACGGAAGACGGCTACCCCGCCGCGCTCGCCGAACTCGCGACCGACCCGCGCGCCCGTGCGCTGATGCTGCGCGAACTCGACGTCCTCACGCGGGACGCCGAGCTCCGCGCCCGTGGCACGTTCCGCTCGACCATGCAGGGCGTGGACCGCGCGGGGCAGGAAGGGGCCAACCGCACGCAGGCGATCACCGGCGCCGTGTCCGAGATGGGCAAGGCGATCACGGCCGCGTTTGGCGTGACGCTCCCGCCCGAGGACTTGGCCGAGGCCGAGCAGGTGTTCGGCCAGTTCGCGGAATCCATCTACCGGCCCGCGAGCGCGCAGGAAGCGGCTACCTTGCGCGTTCCGGTCGGCAGTCCTATTATCGACTATCCGAAGATGCACCCGTGGTTCACGGCCCGGGCACAGCTACGCCAGCGTGAGACAGCGACACGATCCAGTGCCGCGACCGCCAGCGCAGAGAACGCCGCCCGATTGGCCGCCACCACCCCGACACGACCCGCGACGACACGCGCTGCGATCCAGCGCCCGGGCACCGGGACGAAAGTGAGCAATCCCAAGCTCAACCCGAACCGTCCTGACATCACCGACTGGAAGATGCGGATGCGCATGGGCCTCAGCCCCATCGCGGACGCCCCAGCGAACCCCTAGACCTAGAGACTTGCCCTAGCGGGCAAGGTGTGTTGTGGCAACCGCGCAAACTGGATCGATCACGACCGTTTCGACTCTTGCGGACCTCTACAAGAAGACGAACACGGACGTGCAGGTCGCGCTCAAGCGCGTGACCGAGGAGTACAACTGGCTGGACGAGTACCCGGACGAGATGATCGAAGCGTCCGGCAACGAGATGCGGCTGCTCCTCGACGTGAACCTCGCCTACGGCGGCGCGTTCATCCCGGACGGCGGGTACGAGGACGTCGGCGCGACGGCGGCCCCGACGCACGGCACGCTGTCCATCAGCCAGTTCAACAAGCGGTTCTTCTACACCGGCCTCGCCAAGGCGCTCGACACCCGCGCCCGTGCGGCCAGCATCCAGCGGCAGACGCAGTACCAGTCGATCAAGGCCATCGAAATCCTCGCCAACAAGATCGGCGTGAGTTCCTACGGCTTCTCGACCGGCACCATGGCCGTTGTCGAAGCGACGGGATCGAGCGGCACCACGCACACGTCGCTGACCATCAAGAACGCCTTCGGCTCCACGACCGTCGCCGGTGGCACCACGGCACAGGACACGTACCTCTCCAACCTGTTCCGCGTCGGCGAGGGCATCGCCTTCATCCGCTCCGGTTCGCTGGTCGAGTTCGGGGTCATCACCGCGTCGCCGGGTACGGCGGGCGTGGGCACCATCGACCTCACGAGCAACGGCACGATGACGCCGACCGTGGGTGACCTGATCGTCTACGCCAACGCCGTGACGGATGCGACGCTGACCGCGACGGACCAGAACCGCTGGCAGCCGGGCTGGCTGGACATCCTGACCAGCGCCTCGCTCCATGGCCTCGCGACGTCGAGTGCGACGAACTGGCAGGCAGGCTACGCCAACACCGCCGGCGGCCGCATGAGCTGGGCCACGCAGGAAGCGATGGCGAACGGCCTGTGGAACAAGGGTGGCGTGAAGATGAACAAGGCCATCTACTCGCAGGGCGTCCGGCGCGACATCATCGCGGGCGAGCGCGCGGCGATCCGGTGGGAAGGCTCGAACTTCGATTGGGACGCCGATTTCGGCACCAAGGGCTTCAAGTACATGACCTCGCAACTCGCCCTGCCGGGCTTCTTCATCGGCTGGAACGATCAGTGCGTCGGCCGCAAGTACCTGAGCGACAAGCCCGACTACGACGCAGGCCCCGGCATCTTCTCCATCGACAAGGTGCAGGACCGCAGCGCGTGGGCGTCGGCGTTCGACTTCTTCTTCATGCGCATCTGCAACAACCGGGCAGGCGTCGGCTACGCTTCGGCGCTCACCGAGCAGTGAGTCATTGTGAGGCGGCGGGACTGGCACTTCGGCTGGTCCCGCCCCTCACGAACATCTGAGGACACTCACAATGACGATCAAGATTTCCAAGTCGGTTGATAACGCCGGTCCTCCGGGACCGCCGCAGTCCGGGATCGCATCGAGCACGACGGCGCCCGTCCTGAACAACGGCGGGGCGATCCGCGACCTGCTCATCAACTTCAACGCCGAAGTCAACTACAGTCGCAATCGCGGCTACGGCAACGCCACGTTCGCGATTGACACGAACTTCGACATCAAGAACACGGAACCGATCGACTATCAGGCGGCGGGGCTCTGGTACACGCTCGCCGACAACACGTCCTTCAACACCGGCACGGCGGCGACCATCACCGCCACGCTCTGGGGCATTGCGCTCCTGACGCACGACGGCTCGACGGCCACGGTAACGTGGGCCACGACGTCGGCGGCGATGGCGTACGCCACGGAGGCGGCGGCGAAGGCCGCGCTCGGGACCATCACCAGTCTGTGCCCAGCGGCCGGATTCGCCGCGCTCGGCTACGTGACGGTGCAGGCCGGAGCCTCGCTCTGGACGGCGGGCACGGATGCGTTGCAGGGCGGGTCAGGTGGTACGGTGTCCAACGACACGAACTACTACGACGACCCGACGCTGGGCGGCACCTACGGCGCCTACCAGATCGGCAATCCGGCTGGGACCGCGATCACGCAGTAACCACGATTCTTCACCGAGAGAGACTACATGGCCGATCCGCTGTGGGTACCTGAGCACCAGATCGTAGACCCCAGCGGGTCGGCCGTGGCGTCGCCGCGCGTCAAGGCGTCCCCGCTCGACAAGGTCAAGGCGGAACCACGCGCACCAAAGGAATGGGTCCGCCGCCTCCGCGAACTCTGGCCCGTCTCGGACCAGATGCAGTGGTTGCAACCGCGGATGTTCCCCGAGAGCATCGACAAGGCGTCCGGCTACCCGATCCGCGGGTCCGCGCGCTGGGTCATCTACACAATGACGCCAGCCGCCTTGGTCCAAGAGGCTGACCCGACGTGGGTCGAAATGTTGGACGAGAACCCGTGGTGGCTGATGTCGCCCGAAAAGCAGTTCGGGCGCATGATGCACGTCACGACGTATCAGTACGCGATGTGGCGCGAGTATCGGTGCCTTGCGCGTCCCTACTGGTGCGTGCAAGGCGATGAGGGCGGGACGCCGATGAAGTACTCACTGCGCGAGAAGGCCGTCCTCAAGGCAGAGAACCTCCCGACGGACGTCCCGAACCCGGGCGACCTGCCGTTTGCTACGCTCGATGAACGCGTAATCCGTGTCTTGGCCGAACGGGACAAGTTCCGGCAGTTGGGCGGTGCGCTGGATCGGCTCCGCAACAAGGACAAGGCCGTAGCGGACATCAAGGCAGAGGAAGCGGAAGCGGAGACGGTCTTCCGCACCGAGTTCGTGAAGTGGTTCAAGGCGCGCATGGAGCCCAACGCCGAGTTCATCGGCACGCATCTCCGCAAGAGCGAGAACGGGGGCGACTTCCGCCCCGCCACGGCCGCCGAAGCCAACGCGGCGGACCAGTGGGAAGACCATTACATCGCGACGGGCCGCGTGCCCGCCGTGCTTCCGGAGTCCTGAGAATGGCGCACGCCCAAGTCCCAGAGGCCGTGGACGGCAAGATGACCGGCCGGATGCTGTACTTCGATGAGTCGGGCCACCCGATCGAACCCGTCACGGCGTCGGCCGTGGATGGCGTCGATGCGGTCATGCTCGAACTCGAAGCCCCGATCCTGATCGTGCCTGACGACGTGCCAGTAGACGAACCGGCGGCTCCCGAGGTCGCCCCTTCCCCCGAAGAGGACTGACCCATGGCTGACTGGAAACCCTTCACGCCCACCGCGCAGGCCGTCCGCATCATGGCGACCACGGACCCGACGCAGAACAAGCGACTGGCCGTGTTCCTCGACCAGCACCGCAACGCCGCCGCGGGGTTCCCCGATGGCCGCGCGTGGTGGGGCTACGTCGAACGCGCCGCCAATGGCGCCGACCTGCCCGGCCTCGTGGGCGAGCTGCAACCCGTCTGCGCCGATTCGATGATTCGCGGCCGGATGTACAAGGGCTGGCTCGCGCCGTGGTACCCCGACGCGACGTACATCAACCGGCGCTTGGGCTCACTCGACGGCAACCACTTCGAGATCGACTACCAGGCGATGGAGATCGACTGGCGGAAGGCCGAGGAGGACTACTTCCAGCGCGCGATCACCGCGGCATTGGCCCACGAACTGCCGGTGCCTACGATTGGCGGGCTCGTGGACTACCGCGTCCGCGCCATCGCCGGGAAGCCGCCCAAGAGCCCGCGCATCCCGCAGGCGGCGAAGACGGGGCACCAGTGGCTGCTGGGCTTCTCGGACGAAAAGGACGAACTCTTGGAGCGCCTGATTTCGGCCGCGTCCGGCAGCTTCGAGATCCCGACGCCCGAGCAGATGCGTGCGCACGAGGGCGAGACGGACGCGCTGCGCCGGCAGGTCGTGGAGATGCAGGAGCAGATGCGCGCGTTCTTCGCGAAGGCGGGGGACGACGTGATCGTGCCGAGCGCGGACAAGCCGAAGAAGTCGAGCGGCAAGCGGGAGATGAGCGCGGCCCAGAAGGCGGCGCTGGCCAAGGGGCGTCAGAAGCGCACCCCCGAGCCCGCTCCCGAACCTGAGTGGATCGCCGGAGGCACGCGCTAACCGATGCCCGCCACGTTCGCGAGTGCAGACCTGCTCAGCCGCTTCAACACCTACGCCGGACGCCCTGCGTCCGGCGATGCGCTGACGGACGCGACCAAGTACCAGTACCTCGCGGACGCGCAGAACGAGGTCATCGCGGACATCGCGAGCCGTGCGCCGTGGACGCTCTACAGCAAGGCGGCGGCGGCCAGCACGCCCACCTGTTCAACGTCGGATAATAAGATTTTCACCTTCGGGAACGACGTGAACGGCAACCCGCTGTTCCCGATGGGCAAGACGATGATCTACCCCTCGCTCGATGCGATCCCGGACTCCCCGTGGCGGGAAGGCTGGGACTACCTGAACGAGGGGACTCAGATTCGCATCCCGAATAACGGCACGTACGCGGGCACACTCTACTGGCGCGGCATCGCGCCGGTGCTGGATATCAGTTCCACGAACCAGCCCGCGCTCCTGCCGGTCAACGCCCGGCTCCTGATCGTCTACAAGGCCGTCTGGGACTACGCCGAGTCCGGGATGCGGAACCAGCCGCTGGCAGACCGCTACGCGGCGAAGTACAACGCGCGGTTCCCGGAGTGGATGCTGGTGTGGAAGACGGCCTTCGCCAACGGTGGCGCGCTCGAAACCATCACGGGCCGCGATCTGGCGATTATCGGGATTGGCGGCGGCAGCGCGATTTGACCACGTAGCGGACACCCTGAAACACACTTAGCGGAGAGACCACGAAATGCCAACCAACGCTACCCCTCGCAATATCGGCAAGGCCGCGTACCTGACGGCGAACGATGACAACGGCAAGACGCTGTTCCTCGGCGATGCGTCCTCAAGTCGTGTGAGTGTGAAAACGATTCAGTGGGTGCCGGACTTGGGCGCCACGGGCGACGGGTTTTCGCTCGTCGCGCGCATCTACGGCCCGCAGGTGGACACGAACGGAACCCCCTTTACGCCGGTCCCGTATCGTCGCGTCACGCTCAATGGGTCGGCCTCTGACCGGGGCATCGTCAGCGACACGCTCCCGCTGGGCGGCTTCCTCATCGAAGCGCCGGGGAACGGGCAGACGTTCGCGCTCGTGGTCTCGCTCACGTCGGGCGGGGGCTGGCTCTACAACTGGGACAGCTCAGGCCCCGCAACATAAGTGCAGGACCGTAGTTCACCCTTTCCGGAGTAACCTGCTATGCCGATCCAGACACTGACCACGCCCAACGGTTCCGTCGCGCTCCTCTCCCGCCGCCAGATGCTCGCCGGTCAGGGCAAGGCGTTCGCGGCCACGAACCCGACGCCCGGCACCGCCATCGCCTACGCCAACAAGACGGCGTACAGCGCGACGGCGAATGGCCTCTTTTCGATCTACAACGGGAACGCCGAGGGCGGACCCAATATCTATCTGGACCGCCTCAAGCTGATCCAGACCGCGACGGCGCCGACTGGCGGTCTTGTGACACGCTTCGAGTTCATCACGGAGACGGGCAACGTCGCCCTGACCGGATCAGCCCTCGCCGTGACGCCCGTGAACCTGCTCAACGGCCCCGGCGCGGCCTCGACGTTCGCCACGGTGACCTTCTTCTCGGCGGGTGCGGGCACCGTGGCCGCCGCGGTCGGCACGCGGCGCATCGCCTACGTCGGTTCCATCGCGACGGGCGTCAACGTCCAGTACGACTCGTGGTCGTTCATCTTCGGGGACGACGGCATCGCGAACGGCACCGCGCCGCTTGCCGCGGCTCGCGCGACCGCGCCGGCCGATCTGGTCGTGGCGTGCCCCGCCGTCGTCGTGGCGCCGCAGTCTTCGCTCTGGATGAACCTCTGGGGCATCACGCCAGCCGCGAACGTACCCAGTTATGAATTCGACCTGACGTACTTCGAAGTCTAAGCCACACCGGCGACCTTCTCTTGGAGGATTGAAACATGGCAGTTCCTCACTTGGTCGTCGGCGCGTCCGGGGTCCCGGCACTTCGGGGCTCCGGCACGGTCGGCTTCACGCGCCCCAACAACACGACAGCGTACACGGCGGGCGACGTCGTGTCGGACAGCGCGGGGACGTTCACGCCCGCCCTCGTCTTCCCCGTCGCGCGGTTCCCTGGTGGTGGCGGCTACATCGTCAAGGCGATCATCAGTACGAACCTCAAGACGTTCCTCTCCGCGATGACGTTGCAGCTCTACCGCTTGCGCGCCGTCGTGATCTCGGGCGACAACGTGGCGGAAGTGCGTGCGTTCGGCAACGCGATGTACGAGGTCGGGAGCATCGTGTTCGCGACGATGACGAGCGGCGCGGGGTCGGGCAGCACCGAAGCCAACGCCGTCTGGACGGGCAACCTCGAGTTCCGATGCACGGACGGCGACGACTGCCTCTACGGCGTCCTGATCGACAACACGGGGAGCACGCCCGCCGCGTTCCAGAAGTTTCAGGTGAAGTTGGAAGCGGACGTGTACTAAGATGCCTTACGCCCAGTTCGTGACGCAGCGCCGCCTCCGGCGTATCGGGTCGGAGGCGGGGGCGGCGTTCCTGTACACGCCGGGGGCGAATACCAGCCTCATGGGGATGACATTTACCCGCGCCTCGACCGCGCTGTATCGGGACGCGGACGGCGTGTGGCAGTCGGCCGCGACGAACGTCCTTCGCAACGGGCATTACATCGGTTCTGTCCTGACCACCCTCCGCGAAGGCGCGGCCACGAACCTGCTGACGTATGGCCGCGACCTCACCAACGTCGCGTGGACGGCGACGGATGTCACGGTCGCGGCCACCACGGGCGCTGATGGTGTGGCCCTCTCTGGCTCACGATTGACGGCGACGGGAGCCAATGGCACGGTCATTCGTGCGGCGGCGCTGGTGCATGGCTCTGCGGCCTACGCAGGTTCGTTCGTCGCCAAGCGCATCACCGGCACGGGCAATATCGACATCACGCTGGACAACGGCTCGACGTGGACGACGGTCACGCTGACGGCGGCGTACACACAACTGTTCAAGACGCAAACGCTGGCGAATAGCCAGTTCGGCATCCGGCTGGTCACGTCGGGCGATGTCATCGACGTGGACTTCTGCCAGAACGAAACCGGCGCGGTCCCCTCGTCGCCCATCGGTACCACGACCGCCGCCGTGACCCGTGCGGCGGACCTCTGGAGCTTTGGCTGGTCCCGCAATCCGGAAGCGGGGACGTGGTATGTGGACCTGATTGACCTCAACGTTGGCGCAACTGTGGCGACTGCGTTTCTACTGGGAACAGCGAGTGGCACGAATACCGCGTTTAGTGTCTATCGGTATACCGGAGGGAAGTGGAATGGTCAGACTACTGTGGCCGCCGGAACCTCGATCTCCGCTGTTGCTACTGCCGATTCGTTCGGGGATAGGGCAGAACTGCGGAACGTGTTCGCTGTGAGTGGCGGGAATATCACAGCCACGCTCGGGCAGTCTATCAATGGGGCTGCAGAGGAAGTCGCGGCGGCCGGCACCGCACGGGCAATCGACGCCGCCTTTTCGGTACTTCCGGCACGGCTGTACATCGGAACAATCCAGACGGGAGCATCCCCCGCCAACCTCGCCATCCGCAGTATCGTCTACGTACCGGGACCGGCGACGTCGCTGGCCGCGATGCGCGTGCTGGCGGGGGGCTAGATGCACTGGCTCCGTCGCCTGTTTGCCCGCTGGTTCTCCCGCCCCGTCGTGCGGTGGGAGGACGGGGTGATTGATACCGACCCGAAGTACGCGCGGCTCTACGCCGAAGTCGTGCAGCGGGTCCGTGCGGCACGGCCTGACGCGGTGCAATCGCCAGACTTCCGCGTGACCGTGCGGCTGTACCCGCACTTCCCTGACCCTCACGCAAGCGGGTGGGGCAAGGTACTGCCGCCCAACCAGATCGCAGGGGATGCTTTCGGGACGCTCTGCCTCAACCGGGCGTACCGGGTCAATAACGACCTGATCCGCCACGAATGCGCCCACGCGGTGACGGGGATCCCCGACCATCCGGCGTGGCTATTCGGCCCCAAACTCACGCTCAACGTCTAATGGCATACTCGACGCTCTACAGCATCGTACGCACCGGCGGCGAGGACGGACTGGTCGCCGTGAAGGAAGCTACAAAGCAACTGGACGAGTCCGCACCATCGTCTACAGCGTACGTCGTGGGCGTGCTGGCGACGGGCGAGTCGGTGTGCCACGGCCAGCCGGGCGATGCTATTCCGAAGGGCGCGACCGTCTACTACGACGGGAGCAAGGCGTGGACGTGGAACGCGCTGGCGACGAAGTTCCCCACCCTCGCGGACGTCTGCGCGCCCCATGAGTGGTACGGCGAGTTTTCAGCGGCGGCACTCACGACGGCGAAGTTTCTGCGCTACCCGAAGGTGCTGGTTATTGAGAAAGCGGTCTCCGTCTAGTCTTTCACTTGTGACTCTCGCCACGGGCGGGGGATAGCACTATGGCAACGATTCTTTCGCAAGTTCCCCTGACCGCTACCGCCGACGTCCTGCTCGTCGCCACCGCGCAGGGCGCGGGTCCGGCGGGCTGGCGCGTGACGTTCCTCGGTGCGTCGTGGACCGGCTCCGTCGTCCTCAAGACCAACCGCGCCGCGCCGGGACAGGCGCAGAGCCTCACCAGCATCGCGTACCTCACCGCCAGCACCGGCGCGACGAACGCAGCCGATACGGCGATCACGGGGGACGGGGACTTTATCATCCCCCTGGCGTCCTGCGCCTACGACCTCTACGCGGTCTACACGCACACGTCCGGCTCGGCAGCCGTGAAGGTGCTCACGGAGGACGCGGGGAGCGGCGGCGGGGGTGGCGACGTGACGGCGGCGGGCGTGGACGGATCGGCGTCGCAGAACACGTTCGGGGCGGACATCCCGTACACGGGGTCCTACACGTTCCCCGGGGCGCTGGCGATCACGGGCGCGCTGACGGGCGTGACGCAGGCGACGTTCTCGACCAAGATCGTATCGAGCACGGCACTTGCCACCCCAAGCGCGCTCGCGGCCACGGCGCTCAACGCCTTCGCCTCGACGGTGAGCGGTGCGGCGATCATGGGCTACGGCACGACGAACGACGTGTCGCTGATGAATCGGGCGGGAACGGTGGTGGTGGGCGTGGGGCCGAACACGACCACGACCACGCTTGGCGGATCGCTTTCGTTTACGGGGACAAACCCGGCGATTTCGGTCATCAACTTGGAAGGGATCACACTGGCGAACAACACCAACGCCATCCGTGGGGCGAGCGTCAATCCGACCCGTGCCTCCGGCTGGATTTCCTTCAGCGGCACGGTCGGGGCTACCCCCGCGCAGGTCTACACCGACTATCGCGAGCTGCACACGACCGGTGTGGCCGAAGTGCTCGGGTTCGGATCGTTCCCGTATATGGACAGTGGCTCGACCTGCGCGAGTATGTTCGCGCACCAAGCGATCGCCTACGTCTCAACGGGCGCCACGGTCCTCACCGCAGCGGGAGCCGCAGGCACGGGCATCTTCGCGGGCACCTTCAAAACGGTGATCGACGGCGCGACGTTCAATAGCGGAGCGGTCGCCGCCGCACAGTTCTTGAGTTTCCAAGCGAACGTGACGGACGTGCAAGCCGCCGACACGGCAATGGCCAACTGGGAAGTCGCGAGCGGTGGCATCAACGCCATGATTAAGTTCCGCTGCTCTGCGGCGAAGGGAGCCACGTACTTCGTGAACTTTGCGGACAATGCCGAACCCGCCGAAAAGACCACGGCCAAGACCACGGCCACGAACAACGTGGTGGGCAATATCAAGGTACTGGTCGGCGATCAGGTCGGCTACATCAATATCCATTCCGCCAAGGCAACGTAACCACTTCACCCAGAGGGAACCTCGGATATGTCGCTCACGATCACGAACGCGCAACTGGCTCTCGCCTTCGGCTATCCCCGGTTCCCCGAGGGGGCCATCCACCGCATCCAGCGGAACCGGAACGTCTTTATGCTCCCCGCCAACCGGCTCCGCAAGGCGCTACGGATCGGGATGGGTGCGCTCGCGGACCTCGAAGCCAGCCGCATGACGCTGGTTGAAGCCTGCGCCCAGCGGGACGACGCGGGGGAGATGGTCAAGGTGGAAGGCACGGACCAGATCGTCCTCGCCGACGCCGATCGTTTCAACGCGGGGTTCGCGGAACTGATGGAGGCGAAGATAACGCTCGAAGGTGTCGAGCCCGTGACGTTCAAGCAGTTGGAGAATATCCAGATCGCGCCCGAAGACTTGGACGCGCTGGAACCGTTCATCACCGAGTAAGTCTCACCCGTGGGCTGGTATGACCCGGCATGACGCAGACCGTACAGGGCTCGGGACCGTGGAAGGGAGTCTACAGCACGAATGATCCCCTCGACGACCGTCCCGACACCCTGCAAGACGCGGTAAACCTCTACATCCCGGACGCCGCGCAAGGGTCCGGGGCGTACGCGCGTCCGGGCTTCGTCATCAGCACGCCGACCTACAGCATCACCGCCGGCCAAGCCTCGTGTCTGTTCACGATGACCGCGCTCGACGGCACGGTCTACCGCTTCTTCCTGACGAACGGCAAGCTCTACCGCCTCTCCGGCACCGCGTACGTGACCTCGACGGACGTTACGCCGGTCGGCGTGACGATCAGCAACGCCGCAGCCCCGACGGCGCGGTTCTACATGACCTCGTTCGCGGACGAACTGATCGTCTCAGATGGCGTCAACCGTCCGTGGCGCGGAACGAACCTCGGTAGTACGCCGATTACCGGTACCTACATCGACATCGACGGGGCCGGTGGGTCGTGGACCGCGCAGGGTGCGCCGACGGTCTACTCGGGGACGCTGTTCTTCATCGCCAAGACGGTCCCTGGCGGGTCGAGCGTGGAGGCGGGCGTCGGGCTCGTCTGGAGCGAGCCCTTCGAGCCGAACGTGGGATACGTGCAGACGGGGTACGCCAACTTCTGGAACCTCATCGAGCAGTCCGCCGAACCGATCTACGCCCTCTGGGCCACGAACAACTACCTCTACTACTTCCGTGAGCGGTCCATTGGGGCCTTGACCGGCGCGCCGGGCGCGAACTTTGCCACGTCGGCGAGCGCGGATATGGTCAGCGGGTCCGTAGGAACCAAGGCCCCGGCCTCGGTGTGCCAGTTCGCGGATACGATCTACTTCGTCGATTTCATCGGCCGCCCGTGCGCGTTCTCGGGGACAGGGCCGGTGCAGGAGTTGTGGAAGCAGCTCCGGGGGGTCATGGACACGACCCCGGCGTTGATCGCGTCTCCGGCGGCTACGGCGTTGGCGGGGATCTCTGCGGTTGTGCCGCAACTGAACGTGGTCCTCTTGGGCGGCTGGTCCTCGAACGCGAGCAATAACCCGCCGCTCGGCCCGACGACGCTCTATGCGTTTGACGCGGTCTCGGGGACGTACGTCGGGCGGTGGATCGCGGGCACGGCCTCAGGGCTTACCACGTTCGACAGCTTGGCGCAAATGAAGGACTCCACGGGGGCGTCGGTGCTGGCCGCGTTCAGTACGGGTGGTGCGACGCAGAGCGTCTTCCTGATGTCGCTGTTGTCCGCTGCCAACTGGAAGGACAATACCGTCGTCCCGACGCTCTCGATTACGACCCCACGGCTGGGCTACTCTGCCAACGTCGTGTGGAACGCCACGGACGTGGGGACCATCATCCAGCAGGGCACGCAACCGCTGACCGTGACGGTCCAGACGCCGTACACGTCGAGCACCACGGAGTGCACGGCGATGAGCCCGCCAACCTCGAGCGACGGGACCAACCGCGTGCTGTTCGGCATGGATGTGTTGCAGGCGCGGGGGATTCAGGTCACGGCCACACCCACCACGGCTACCGCGCAATGGATCGTGCAGCGCGTGGAGTTTGTCGCGGATAGCTCGCGTGCGGGTGCTGAGGACAGATGACCCAGCGATTCCTCTCCGCCGCCTTCTCGCGCCGCAAGTCGCCGACGACGTACGACCCCGCGTGGCTGAATGTCGAGTTGGCGCGCATCCAGCAGGCGATGCCGACGTTTATCATGCGGAAGCTGACGACGACGGCGATCCTGCAACCCGACGACGGGATGCTGGTCTGCGATGCCAGCGCAGGCGCGTTCAACGTGACGCTCCTCGCGCCGCACCTCGCGTCCGGCCGTCCGGTGACGATCAAGAAGTCCGACGACTCGGTGAACGCCATTACGCTCGTCGGCACGATTGACGGCGTGGCGAACCGCACGCTGGACGCGCCGGACGATTCGGTCGTCATTCAGAGCGACGGCACGGAGTGGTTCCGCCCGATGCTCACGGCGAGCGGCGCGGCCAACGCGTTCACCAGCATTACGGTGACGGCGACGAGCAGCACGCCGAACATCATCACCTGGCCGAACACGTACAGCAATGCGAGCTGGACGCTGAATAGCGTCACGATCACGTCGGCCGTGGTGAACTCGCCGGTGGGGACGCCGACGGCGGCGTTGCTGACGGGCGGCGCGACGGACGCGAACATCCTCCATGCCGTGCCGTGGACGACGAGCGGCAGCAAGGAGATCGCGATCTACGTGAAGCAGGGGTCGCTCTCGCAGCACGAACTGACGATCTACAACAACACGGCGGCGGCGTTCCTTGGGATTCTCAATATCCAGTGGACGGCGGGTGTCCCGGCGGTGTCGGTCACGTCCGGTACGCTGACCAATCTCGCCGTCGCGGCGTATCCCGACGGCTGGTATCGGTGCTCCTGCACGATTGGCGGGGTCATCAACACCAGCAGCTACTCGATGCTGTTCTACACGCACCACCGCGGCGCCGGCTCGGCGGGCACCGTGAACGTGTGGGGCGCGACGGCGTACGACAGCGCGACGGCCTCCGCGGCGACCGCCGTCACGGTTACGGGCGCGTCGTACTTCTACGGTCCGGTGACGATCAGCGGCGTGACGACGTTCAGCGCCGCGCCGGTCCTCTCGGCCCTGAGTGCCAGTCTGCCGGTGGTCACCAACGCATCGAAGGCGCTGGCCAGCGCGACGGTGACGGGGACCGGGACGACGGTCGTCATGAGCGTCAGCCCGACGATCACCGGCACCGCGCTCATTGCGGGCATCACGTACAGCACGGCCTTGGGCTCGCTCACGGCCTACGCCACCCCATCGGCGTTCACGCAAACGCTCTCGTCGCAGTTCGCCAGTACGGTGTCGGGTGCCACGCTGATGGGCTACGGGACGACCGGCGACGTGACGCTGAAGGGTCGCTCGGGAAATGATGCCTTCTACGTCGCGGCCAACACGCTCAACTGCGTGGCGAAGGGCTCGCTGACGGTGACAACGGGCTTTGGCTGCAACGGGGCGGCGGCGCAGACGGCCTACGCCTCTGGCGGCGCGCTCAATGCGTACGTGACAGGCGCCTTTGGCTTGGACAGCGATGCGAATATGACGGCGCTCTATAATAAGGTTGTCGCGCACGACCTAGCACTCAAGGCGAACGGCATCCTGAGTTGAGTTAGATTAGAACCTTCGGAGGAGTACATGGCACGTATCCAGAAGGGCCAGAGCTATCCCGACCTCGGGTTCCGCGTGGACTCGAAGGGGATCGCGACCGACCTCACCACGGGGAAGGGCATCCCGAAGGCGGAAGTGGACGCGCGCCTCTCTGGCTCCGGCTACTCGCAACTCGGCAAGAAGCGCGGCGGTATCGCGGGCGTCTACGACCGGAACAAGAGCGCCATCCCAGCCGCCCAGACCGCGCTCGCGATGTTGCCCGGTATCGGCCCGCTCATCAGCGCCGGGATTGGCGGTCTGCGCGGCTTCGACCGTGAAGGCGAGGGCGGGATCGGCTACGATGTCGGGACCGGCCTCAAGGGTGCCGCGACGGGTTACGCAGCAGGTATGGCGGGCAACGCCCTGCAAGGTGCCGTCGGTGCCGGAATGAAGGGAGCGGCTGGCGGTGGTGGCCTGATGGGTGGCCTCAAGGCTGGCGCCAAGTCGCGGATCCCCTCGCTTGTCGGTG